>MKTN01000037.1 GCA_001898235.1 Gammaproteobacteria bacterium 39-13 | reverse complement strand
TGCGACCTAATTTCTTTAGACTCGATTTTACTCGAGTACTCAATTTCTTTGACATGGTTTCGTTTTCAAAACGCCCACACAAATAACATGGCTTCAACTTGTTAAAGAACATCTTGCTCAACTGCAAGGCCGCCCATTCTACCGATTTGCCGTTGCATGTCAACTAGAAAGATAAAAAAGTTTTTTAGCCCGGAAAATGCCAAAAACTAACACATGTGAGCCGGTTAACTATCAATATGAGATCTAAGTGGGGTTGCGCTGTACGCCTCTTTGCTCAATCTCTTCGCCTATATTCAAGTTATCGAGTTCTTCTGCCAGATTGGCTAGTTCTTGTGGTTGGGCACGATGTGCATTCGATGGAACATAAACAGGGATCCATTGATCCTGTTCGCAAACAACTTGTATTTGTGCAGTATGAAGATCTGCAAAATACTGTTGGCAAAGCTGTAATCTTCCTCTTGCGATTTTGGCAACAATATTTTGTTGCTCAGTTATCGTAAGCAGCACCTTCAATTCTTCAGGTAAGACAATAGGTACATTTAATACTAACTTCTGATGAACAAAAAGATTTTCCTCGGTCAAAATATGAGCAGCATAATCACGTAGGTTTTCTTGGACTACAATTTTTACGAGCTCTTTGCCTGAAAAATTTTCCTTAAAAGAGGTTAGCGCCGATTTAGCAAGAGACAATAAGGACACACCAGCCACAGTAGCCATAGAGGCAACATAGAGCCAAGATGCCCAAGGTGATAGTTCAACCATTGCAATATTGAGCGGATTGGCGATCATTCTTTCTTTTGGCAAGGCAGTAGTCGTAAAACGTGAGAATTCTAATAAAACTAACCAAAACAGGCCTGACGCTTCTATTGTAGGTAACACAGCATTCTTCGCTACATTCAGAGTTTCTGCTGTATAGCCTAAAACAGAGCCCAAGAATGGGATATCTTGAGCTACACCACGCAGCAGGCGAAAGGGCAGGGCTGCTACCTGGTTAATGTAAAGAGAGGCCTTTTGTATAAACACTATAGGTGCAAAAATTGTACCTTTTACGATGTTACCGCTTGCATAAACAATACTTTTACCTATTTGTAAGGGGCTTGCAGGATAGGTCTCTAATCCCTTTTTAATATGAAATAATTGCTCAAATTCTTTATCAAATTTTCTGCCACCAAGATAAGCACTATTATCCTTTTTTCTGAATAAATCTAATGCCACGGCTTTTTGGATAGCCTTAGCGCAGCGAAATAAAATTCTATCTTTTACACTAAAAGTCGTTTGTTGTTCGATATAATGTTGCAGTGCTGTTTCCAAGGAGAGCGTCTTATCTATGTCCTTATCTTCTAAGCGCTCAGCTAAACCTGGAAATTGATTTAAGTCTAACGCCTTCACGTCTTTGATCTCTTTGAGCAATGCCATGGCATTAAAGGCAAGCTGCACATTCACAAGACGCATAAATGCAACTAATGCTTTTGATTCAGAATAATCTAACTCTTTTTCAGCACTAAAATGCTTCTTCACCAAGACATGCAAGTCTTGAATATAATGATTACCTTGAGATATAAGCGAATGTATATATTCTGTTAAAGAAGAATTATTCGGTTTTTCAAATAGAAATCTCAAAATTTCATTTAATTTCTGAGAAGCAGAAGCATCATTGCACCATGCACCACTATACTCGAGTACATCTATGTTTAATGCAGAACGAATTTTTTTCTCAAAAAAATCATCTTGCCAGCCGCGTTGAGGGATACTGGGATTATTCATTCTTTCAAGAAGGTTGATCGCACATTCAGGTGCAATTGCATCTAATAGTGGTTGGACAGCGCAACGAATTTTATCTGGTTTGGGACCTATTGTTGACATAAGGTTGTTCCTAGCCGACCGAAGGAAGGCTGGATGCTAACACAATTTAGTCAACGAGATAAAGCTTTTCAATAAAAAAGCTTTATCTCCACTCCTTGTGACACGAAATAGTATAAACCTACCTATATCCATTCTTGTGGCTGTAAGAACCTTTCATAAAGCATTGCTTCAGCAGATCCTGACTCAGGTTGCCATTGGTATTCCCATGACACATGGGGTGGTAAGGACATTAGAATTGACTCCGTACGCCCTCCAGACTGTAAGCCGAATAAAGTGCCTCTATCATAAATTAAATTAAATTCCACATACCGCCCACGTCTATAGCGCTGAAATTGACGTTCACGTTCCCCAAAGGGAAGTTGGTGACGTTTTTGCACGATAGGTCCATATGCTGGCCAAAAATGCGAGCCGACCGAATTCAAAAAGGCAAAGCATTGCTCAAAATCCCATCCCCAAGTGGCAGTATTGAGATCATCAAAAAATAACCCGCCGATCCCCCTCGTTTCTTGACGATGCGGTAAATAAAAATATTGATCAGCCCAAGTCTTATACTTGGGATAAATATTTGCCCCAAATTTCTCACAAGCTCGACGAGCAGTTTGATGCCAATAAACAGCATCTTCTTCAAAGGGATAATACGGGGTTAAATCAAATCCACCCCCAAACCACCAAATAGGCTCTTCACCCGCTTTATGTGCAATAAAGAAGCGCACATTCATATGGCTCGTTGGCACATAAGGATTTAAAGGATGGATAACACAGGAGATCCCCATCGCTTCAAATTCTCTACCTGCAAGTTCAGGTCGATGCGCTGTTGCAGAAGCGGGCATTTGATCGCCAAAGACATGTGAAAAATTTACGCCGGCACTTTCAAACACATTGCCATTGCGCAATAAACAAGTGATACCCTCACCATTTACTCCCACCCCTTTGGGCCGTAGCCATTTATCATTCAAGAATGATTTAGATTCAAACACCTGTAATGATTGGCACAAATGATCTTGTAACGTTAAAAAATATTCTTTAATGGGACGGGTACAAGGCATGATAACAACTCCAGCATAAAGATTATTCATCTTGGATTTCTTCCTTCCCCCACCTGCGGGAGAAGATGGCATATAACGCCGGGTGAGGGTCTTTGATATGAGGACTCTCACCTAACCCTCTCCCGTCGGGAGAGGAGATAAGAATTAAGCAGAACGATACACTTCACCAGTCAATGCATCTTGAATTGTCGTGGGATTCAAAACTCCCCCAACTTCTCCTGCTAGCACACCGGCAATTTTATCTCCAAAATAGTTAAAAACATCTTGTCCCTTTCTAAAGGGCGTGCTTGAGGCTACATTTGCGCTAGTAGAAACAATCGCACCCCCAAAAGTCTCACATAATGCTTTCGCTTCAGGGTGAGCGGTGACGCGCACAGCCACACTTGAGTGTTGCCCTTTAATTAAAGGCAATACTTTTGTCGTTGCGGGAAATACCCAAGTGTAAGGTCCTGGCCAAGAGGTTTGAATTTTCTCCCATTGTGTTAAAGAGATTTTATTGCAGTCGATATAAGGTAAGACTTGTTGAATATCACTGGCAATTAAAATAAATCCTTTAGCGCTATCCCGTTGTTTTAAGCTTATCAATGCTTCTATCGCACTAAGGCTCAGCGGGCAGCAACCCAATCCAAATATCGCTTCAGTAGGATAGGCAATCACCTTTTGTTGCTGCAAATAAGCAACACTTTGCTCAAGGGAAAGAGGGTAAAATGACATTAAGATTGCAAGGTTAATGCAATTTTTTCTTGTAGTGCCGCATCTTTTTCAGCAATCTTCTTAGCATTATTTTGTCTTTGTTGAATCAATTTTTCGTATAACGCGGCATCTTGCAGTGCTAATATTTGCGCGCTTAAAAAGCCTGCATTTTGAGCACCTGCTTTACCAATTGCGACACATCCTACAGGAATACCTGCTGGCATTTGTACCGTTGATAATAATGAATCCATACCTTGCAGGCTCCCCCCTTCAAGTGGAACACCAAGTACAGGCTTTAAAGTATGTGCTGCGACAGTTCCTGCTAAATGGGCAGCCAAGCCTGCGGCACAGATAAAAACGGCACAGCCCCGTTTTTCAGCATCTTTTACATAGGCCAGCGTACGCTCTGGTGTACGATGAGCCGAAGAGACCTTCACTTCAAACGCAATGCCAAAAGAAGCTAATATTTCTGTTGTCGCTTGCATGACAGGAAAATCACTATCTGAACCCATTAAAATCGCAACAAATGGTTTAGTCATAGCATATCTCTCAATGAAATTAGGATGAAATTGATTGCATGTTTGTCATTGCGAGGAGCTTCACGAGCAAGCAATCCAGTTTTTATTCTCTTGGATTGCTTTTGCCCGCAATGACAGCGAGTCCTTGATTTGGCTGGGAGTATATCGCAAAAGAGACCCAAGAAAAAAGGATTATGTGCCTTCTGTTTCGGTCTCTAAATCGTAAGGCTCTGAAAACTTACAATCTTTTTGAGGACATACCCGTTCTGTTCCGTTGCGTTTTGTGGTTTTTATCGATGTTATTGGCCATTCACAAAGCGGACAAGGTTTTGCCAACGGCGTATACCAAAGCGCATATTTGCAATCAGGGTAACGAGCGCAAGAAAAAAAGACTTTACCCTGGCGCGATTTACGCTTCAAAATATTTGCCTGATGACAAGAAGGACATTCAACGCCCGTATCCTCAGGTTTTTCTAAGGGCTCAATAAATTTACATTCTGGATAATTACTACATCCAATAAATTTACCGTATTTACCCTTCTTTATTTGTAAAGCCCCACCACAATCAGGACAGGTACGCCCTTCTACCGTTTCTGTAACTTGCGATGCCGCATTATTATCTTCAAGACTGCGCGTATAGTCGCATTCAGGATAACTTGTGCAGCCAATAAACCGCCCTCGTCTTCCCAACCGGATAGATAAAGGAGAACCACATTGAGGACATTTTTCTTCGATAGGCTCCTGCGTGACATCTTTGCGCTGAACATTCTCTTGAATTTCTTTTACCAGTGAAATAAAAGGATGCCAAAATTCTTTCAAAACGGGACGCCATTCTTTCTCACCACGAGAAATATCGTCGAGCTCATCTTCCAATCCTGCGGTAAATCCATAATCCACATATTGCTGGAAATAAGTCGTTAAAAAGCGATTGACGACTCTACCCACATCCGTTGGATGAAAGCGTTTGTTTTCCAAAACGGCATATTCACGTTGTTGTAAGGTCCCAATGATCGTCGCATAGGTTGAAGGACGACCAATGCCATACTCTTCTAACGTTTTCACCAAAGTGGCTTCTGAGTATCGGGGGGGGGGTTCAGTAAAATGCTGCTCAGGACGAATTTCTTGAATGGGTAAAACATCGCCCTCTTTAAGCGGAGGCAACATTTTGCCTTCATTATCTTTATCTTTTTTCGCGCTATCGTCTAAGCCTTCTTCATAAACTTGTAAAAAGCCGGGCTCAGAAACAATCGAGCCATTTGCACGAAAGATATTATTTTCACCACATGTCAAATCTACTGCGACTGTATCAATTGTGGCCGGAATCATTTGACAAGCGATAGTTCGCTTCCAGATCAAATTGTATAACTTGTATTGATCAGCACTTAAGGCATGCTTAATATCATCTGGAATGATAGCCGCAGAGGTTGGACGAATCGCCTCGTGTGCTTCTTGTGCATTTTTCGCTTTAGTTTTGTAAAAATGTGGCGTATCGGGCAAGGCATCTTTACCATAACGCGACTCTATCACTTGGCGTATTTCTTCTACAGCAACAGCTGCTAAGTTTACTGAGTCGGTACGCATATAGGTAATCAGACCGACAGCCCCTTCGCCGATATCGATACCTTCATAAAGCTGTTGTGCAATACGCATAGTGCGCTGAGCACCAAAACCTAATTTTCGTGAAGCTTCCTGTTGTAAAGTCGAGGTAGTAAAAGGCGCAGAAGGATTTCGCTTACGCTTCTTTTTCTCAATATTTTTAACAACAAGGGAGCCCTTGCCTTCACGTTTGAGCGTGGAGACAACATGCTCAGCCCTGTCCACATCAGTAATTGAAAACTGCTTTAATTTTTCGCCTTCAAACTCAACTAGTTTTGCACTAATGGCTTGTTTTTTCTGTGTAGCATCTGCTTCAATTGTCCAGTATTCTTTAGGAATAAAACTTTCAATTTCAAGTTCACGTTCAACTATCATACGAAGCGCGGGACTTTGGACACGGCCTGCCGATAATCCCGGTCGAACTTTGCGCCACAAAAGTGGTGACAAGTTAAACCCCACTAAATAATCCAACGCTCGACGCGCTTGCTGCGCATTTACTAAATCTTGAGATAAATCTCGAGAATGGTTGATAGCCTCCAAGATAGCTGATTTGGTGATCTCATGAAAAACGACTCGACGCACAGGCTTGTCTTTTAACAACCCCTTTTCCTTCATGATTTCACAAATATGATAAGCTATCGCTTCACCTTCGCGATCAGGGTCGGTTGCAACTAGCAATTCATCGTTCTTTTTCAAAGTGTCTGCTATCGTTTTAACATGGTTAGCGTTCTTTTCGATAACAACATATTTCATTGCAAAGTCATTATCTGGATCAACCGCACCTTCTTTGGGTAGCAGATCACGCACATGCCCATAGGAAGCCAATACTTGATAGCCTTTGCCCAAGTATTTTTTGATAGTCTTAGCTTTGGCTGGCGACTCAACCACCACCAAACGATTTGTCATCGTAAAGGTTACTCCGTTTTCATGTCAGCTTTAATGTAAAACTGATTCAGACTCGCTATATATAAGATCTTCTATCCATGCCAGCATGTCCTCATGCAGGCCACTATTTAACAGTACTAGACCAACAATACGCTTAAATTGTTGCAAACTTAAGTGATCTACCTCAATTGCCATGGCTCTGTCTATAATAATTTCGCGTGTGGTTGCATCCAATACTTCCATATTCTCTAATTGGTGTAGGAACCCGCGACAAGAAACATCCAACTTATGTTGTTCTTGAGGAAGGTATACACGTATCGCATTACTCGGCGTTTGAATGAGGGTAGACTCGGTTTGTTTAATCTCGGCTAACTCACCTAACCAATCAAACGCTTTAGAGATATCTATAGTATCAAATCCAGCTTCTTCCAATTCACAAGCCAACGTTTTTTCATCTGTGGGCATGCCATCTTCGATACTCAGGTAGTTATCAAATAAAAACATGAGCACATCAATCACATTTTCTTTCATTGTTTATCCACCTGTTCCAATACGGATATAACCTCCCGGAACACAAGCGACTACTCCTTGCAATTCCAGCTCTAATAGAATCGAGGAAACCTCCTCTACGGTCAATCCTGATCTGTCGACGATAAGATCAATTGGGGTGCACACCTCACTAACGTGCGCTAACAATGGTAATGATGTTGAAGGTCGAAGCTCCTTTTTAGGTTTGGATCGGATCGCCGAAGCAAAATCTTGCTGCTTCGTCTCACAACCTTTTGTTGCAAGCATAGGAAATTCTTCCATGATATGTTCAATGCTTTCAACACATTTTGCGCCTTGTCGGATCAACTGATGACATCCCCTGGCCATAGGGTTATGAATGGATCCTGGAAGCGCAAAAACTTCTCTCCCTTGATCCAAAGCATAGTTCGCCGTGATTAAAGAGCCACTTTTCAACGCTGATTCCACCACTAAAACACCCCATGACAACCCACTAATTAATCGATTACGTTGCGGAAAGTTTGAAGGTAAAGGGGGAGTCCCAATTGGAAACTCTGAAACTAAGGCACCTTTCTCTGTAATTTGCTGCGCCAAAGCCTTATGTTTTGCCGGATAAATTTGATTGAGACCACTTCCCAACACTGCAATCGTGATCCCTAATGCAGCTAAAGTCCCCTCATGACTGCATGCATCAATACCTAATGCCAAGCCACTTGTGATTGCCCACCCATGCTGTGACAAAACGCTCGCAAAATGATAAGCATTCTCTCGCCCTAAGGCGCTTGGATGTCTGCTGCCTACAATAGCGAGTTGCCGATAGTGCAATGCATTTATTTTGCCACAAACAAATAAAATCGGCGGCGCTGTCTCTATCTGCCTTAACAGCTCGGGATACGCTTGATCATTTATCGTTACAATATGATTTTGTTCTTCTTCTGACCACTTAAGATCACTTTCTACGCCCTTCCAATCTGGAACAAATGCTGAAATCCCATGGTGTTTACACCATTTATCAAAATCAGGACGCAGCGCCCCTCCAGAGAAGCAATCTGACAAACTTTTTGTCTGTTCAAGCAGTGCTGCAAATTTTCGCGGACCTATTCCAGGGCATCGACGAACAGCAAGCCAGGAAGCAATTTCATCTTCATTTTTCGCTTGGATTTGAAAGCGAGATCCTTGCATACTCACAAACTAAGCCACAATCATCTTCTTTAAAGTTCGCTAGTCTATGGCTTACCGACCTCATCTAGCAAATAAATTGGTCTTGTCGCACTCATCACTAATACATAGCTAACTTTATCAAAGACTCTAAAAACAACACTTGTTCCTATCCTAAGTGGCGGAAATCGGTAAACTCTGTCTGTTTCAAAAAGTAAGCGAGAAGGAATATCTTTTTTAGTTTGATATATAGCCAACACATCGCCGACTTCTCGGCATCGATCTGTGCCTCCTGTGACGACAAGTACCTGATACTGGCCAATTTGGGTTACTCCTCCAAAGACGGAAATAATTTGCCCTTCTGGTTCGCCTTGAGGGTATTTGGGCACAAAATAGGGACTAATTTTTTCTTTTAAAGTGTGTGTCACCCTATCGCCTATTTTTACTTCAGCAAAGCTTTGCGTGAGAATTAATCGCGCGGGCTCCCCAGCTCTTTCTACTTGTGCTTTCCCTAATAAAAGACCTTCTACACCTAAAAAGGCTTTTGTTTTGGGATCAATATAGGTTTTTTCCGGTCTAAAAACAGCGTAAACATCCTCTTTTTCTAAAGATGACATTCTACTAACATAAAATCTATCGCCTGCACCAATGACTATATGATCTTCATCCAATGCAATAACTGGAGGGCAATGTTTCGCTTGAGAAGGCGTTACTACGCGCGACTCATTTAAAAAAGGGTTAATAACATGCAACGGAATGGCTGGAATAGCCCTATCTACAGGCAATTCTCTCACACGAGGACGCAGCTTAATAATGCCGGTTTGCTTATTAAGAATACGTGTATTTTGGCTGCGCTCTAACTGCAATCTAGGTTGGCCTTCTTGGTAAGAAAGCACGATACGATCACCCGGATAGATACGATCGGGATCTTCAATCGCAGGATTTGCCTGCCAAATTTGTTGCCATCGCCAAGGATCACGTAAAAAACGACAAGCAATATCCCACAAAGTATCCCCAGCCTGTACACGATAACTTTGCGGCGCATTCTCAATAAGCCAGTTGTTATCATCTTGTGCACTACCCAGAGAAGAAAAGAGGCTTATCAGTAAAGCGATATACCATTCTGACGCCCGCCTCCACATTCTTGTCATCAGCAAACTCCTTTTCGCGAAACTCTTCGCATTCGAATTTTAGGTGCTGTTGCCTTCGCCTATCTCACAAAAGTCATGTTTGTATACACTCCTATTGTTCGAAGGCTCGGCGCCTAACCTAAAAATCGACTGCTGGAGTATATGCAATGCTTTTTTTTTCCGACGAGATTATAATGCTAGGCACTCTAATTTTGCTACAAAACTAACATTTGCAAGCATGTCCTTGTATACTATCCCAATGTTTAATCGGAAAAGAAAGTTTCAACCATGTCTACATTAAAAATATTAAAATATCCGCAAAAGGGCCTACGTGAAATCGCCCCCATCGTTACCCAGTTTGATGATGCGTTGCGCCAAACCGTCAAAGAAATGTTTGAAAAAATGTATGCAGATCAAGGTTGTGGATTGGCTGCAACCCAGCTTGGCCTTTCTCTTCGGTTGTTTGTCATGGATACCTCTCCTCAACAAAACCAACCTATATGTATCATTAATCCTGAAATAATTTCAAAAGAGGGAGAGTCAATTTCGGAAGAAGGATGCCTATCTTTCCCGGGCGTTTATGCAAGAGTGATGCGCGCCACTAAAGTGACTGTGAACTATCAAGATGAATTTGGTCAACCCCAAACTATGACAGCAGATGGATTAACTTCGCATTGCATACAACACGAATCTGAGCATCTCGATGGCGTTCTTTTCATCGATCACTTTTCCAAACTAAAGCGTATGATGATGCTTAAAAAATTAGAAAAAGTACAAAAGGCAGCTGCCGCGGAGTAAGATTATTCATGAGGATAGTATTCGCTGGGACGCCCATTTTCGCTGAAATACAGCTACAAGCTTTATTACAAGCTAAACGTAACATTGTCGCTGTTTATACGCAGCCAGATAAACCCGCCGGTCGGGGTCAGCACTTACAGATGAGCCCGGTCAAAATGTTGGCGCAACGGCATGATATTCCCGTAGAACAACCTATCAGTTTAAAATCGCCTGAGGCCCTTGCCACCTTAGAACAATACCAAGCAGATGTGATGATTGTTGCGGCTTATGGCTTGTTGCTGCCAGAAGCCATTTTAACATTACCCCGCTTTGGCTGTATTAACGTGCATGCATCGATACTTCCCCGCTGGCGTGGCGCCTCTCCTATCCAACAAGCTATCTTAGCTGGAGATCAAGAAACCGGCATTAGCTTAATGCAAATGGATATAGGCTTAGATACGGGTGATATCCTCGCACAAAAAAATTGTGAGATCACAAAAGAAGACACATCCGAAACCCTCCATGACAAATTAGCGCAATTGGGTGCTGAGTTATTAGTAGAGAAACTCGAAGAGATCACCCATTCACCAGCTCCTCGTAAACAAAGCAACATGAATACACCTGTCACACATGCAGGCAAAATTACCAAAGAACAAGGGCGTATTGATTGGCATACCTCGGCAAAAGAAATTGATCAGAAAATACGTGCTTTTAATCCATGGCCTGTGGCGTTTACCCATATTGATGGCACGTTGATCCGCATATGGAAAGCACTGGCTTCTCCTGGCACTTTTATAGGAAAGACTCCTGGATCTATTATTGATCATACCCCTACAGGAATTTTGGTTGCCACGGCTGATGGCAGTCTATGTATAGAACAAGCTCAACTACCAGGGAAAAAAGTAATGGCAATGTCTGAGATTTTAAAAGGACATGCGCATCTTTTTGCTATTGGTCAGCAATTTAATTAGAAATAGTAAACGATATGAAAAATACAAATACTCGCGCCCTTGCTTGCAAAATTTTGCTTAAAGTGGTGAAAGAAGGCAAATCCTTTCATCCACAATTCATTACAACAATCTATCCTAAACTAGACCCACGTGATGCTGCCTTTGTTGCTCACTTATGCTTTGGTGTATTGCGATATTATCTACGGTTACAAGGCTGGCTGCACACTCTGATGCGTCAACCTTTAAAACCTAAAGATCAGGATCTGACGTTACTGCTAATGATTGGGCTCTATCAAATCCATTATACCGACATTCCACCTTATGCATCCATCCATGCAACAGTCGAAGCATGCCGTCAATTAAGCAAAAATTGGGCATTAAAACTGGTTAATGGGGTTTTACGTGAAGCCCAGCGACAAGGAAAAGAAATCCACCCTCACCATAACCAAGAAATCCGTACAGCACATCCTGCTTGGTTAGTTCAAACGCTACAACAAGCTTGGCCAACAGATTGGGAAACGATTATAGAAGCCAATCAGCAACATCCACCTTTTGCATTACGGGTAAATTTAAACAAAATCAGCCGAAATGATTACTTGCAAAAACTCGAAGATAACCAAATTGCAGCCAACTCAATGGCATTTTGCGAAGCAGGTATTATTATTGATAATCAAACAGCACTAGAGGCATTACCAGGTTTTAATGAAGGTTTTGTCAGCGTTCAAGATGGAGCCGCTCAATTAGCCGCGACGTTGCTTGAGGTAGAAGCCGGGCATCACATTCTTGATGCCTGTGCCGCCCCTGGCGGCAAAACAGCACATTTGTTGGAATTACATCCACAGATCAGTGTTGTTGCGATTGAAAAAGATAGCGAACGTTTTGCCCGTTTAAATAATACATTGAAACGCCTTGAATGCGCGGCTAATACACTTTGTGCTGATGCGACCGCCCCTGAAGCTTGGTGGGATGGACAACTTTTCGATCGTATCCTACTCGATGCGCCTTGTTCCGCGACCGGGATCATTCGTCGCCATCCTGATATCAAGCTTCATCGCCAGCCAGAAGATATATTATTGTTAGCAAAACAACAAACCCTTCTTCTAGAGAAATTGTGGCCGTTACTCAAACCAGGTGGCATACTGATATATGCGACCTGTTCCATTTTGCCACATGAAAATGTAGACAGGATTGAGCACTTTTTGCAAACACATCCCGATGCACAGGAATATCCTTTGCAGGGTACATGGGGTGCTGCGCAAAAATATGGCCGACAAATATTGCCGGGGCAACATACCATGGATGGATTTTATTACGCACGATTGTGTAAAAAAAGATGAAAATCATAATATTAGGTGCAGGCCAAGTCGGCGGCACATTAGCAGAACATCTTAGTATCGATAATGATGTCACGGTGGTGGATACTAATCCTGATCGCCTCAATGATCTCCAAGAACGATTAGATATTCGTACGGTTTGTGGACCTGCATCTTATCCCAATATTCTATTAAACGCAGGTGCAGAAGACGCTGATCTTATCATCGCGGTAACCAATTCTGATGAATCGAATATGATTGCCTGCCAAGTTGCTTATAACTTGTTTAGAACGCCGACAAAAATAGCGCGAGTGAGAGCCACTCAATATGTTGCTTATGAGGAACTGTTTGGTAGCGATGCACTTGCCGTCGATATGCTAATTAGCCCTGAACATCAGGTGATGCAGCATATTAAACGATTAATAGAACACCCTGATGCACTCCAAGTGGTGAATTTTGCTCAAGGAAAAGTTCAGCTTGCCGCTGTGCGCGCATTCTATGGTGGTCCTCTCGTAGGGCATGCTTTAGGCAACATGAAAAAGCATATGCCACATGTTGATACAAAAATCGTCGCTATTTTTCGGCGCAATAAACCCATCATTCCCACCGATGATACAATCATCGAACCAGATGATGAGGTTTTTTTCTTGGCAACACCCTCGCATATTGATGCTGTGATGAGCGAATTACGCCAGCTTGATCAGCCCTATAAGCGCGTGATTATTGCTGGTGGCGGGAATATTGGCGCTAAACTCGCAGAAGCCTTAGAGCATCAATTTCATGTCAAGGTCATCGAGCACTCTTTACCTCGCACGCAAATTTTAGCCGCTGAATTGAATAAAGCGGTTGTATTACACGGCGACGCGGCAGATAGAGAATTATTATTGGATGAAAATATCCAAGAAACTGATGTGTTTTGCGCAGTCACCAATCACGATGAAGCCAATATTATGTCATCTATTTTAGCAAAACGCTTAGGCGCTCACAAAGTGATGGCGTTAATCAATCGCTCAGCTTATGTCGATGTCGTTGAAGGTGGCGATATTGATATTGCCATTTCACCACAACAAGCGACGATTGGCAGCCTATTAACGCATGTGCGCAGAGGAGATGTCGTCAATGTGCACTCCTTGCGTCGAGGCGCTGCAGAAGCTATCGAGGCTGTCGCCCATGGAGACAAAAAATCTTCCCAGGTGATTGGCAGAAAAATTCATGAGATCACGCTACCCCCTGGTACGACCATTGGCGCTATCGTACGTGATGATCAGGTGATTATTGCAAATGAAGATTGTGAAATTGCTGCAGAAGATCATGTGATTTTATTTGTGATTGATAAAACCCGAATTGCGCAAGTCGAACGTTTGTTTCAAGTAGGGATCACTTTTATATAGCTATGCAAATCGCTACCACATCCCGCATCTTGGGTCTTTTGCTCATGTTGTTGAGCCTGACTTTTGTTCCTCCTCTGATGGTTGAACAATGGTATCAGGATGGTTATTTATTGCCTTATTTTATTCCTTTTACATTTACACTTGGCATCGGTTTTTTACTTTGGTTTATTTCAAAAGATCATAAAACCGCCTTAAGAACCCATGATGGATTTCTCATCGTGGTTCTTTTTTGGCTAACAGCCTGCTTTGTTGGTGCATTACCACTTTGTTTAACTTTTGTACCCAAGCTTTCATTTACAGATGCTTTTTTTGAATCGGTTTCAGGTTTCACAACAACTGGCGCAACTATCCTAACCAATTTAGATCAATTACCTCACTCTATTTTGTATTATCGACAGCAATTACAATTTTTAGGTGGGATAAGCATTATTCTCTTGGC
Source organism: Gammaproteobacteria bacterium 39-13 (assembly GCA_001898235.1). Taxonomy (GTDB): domain Bacteria; phylum Pseudomonadota; class Gammaproteobacteria; order Berkiellales; family Berkiellaceae; genus Berkiella. The sequence goes on along the minus strand of MKTN01000037.1, from coordinate 50,250 downwards.
GGTAGCTATTATCCCAACCCTAGGGATAGGCGGTATGCAACTCTTTCGCACCGAAATCTCAGGTCCTGTCAAAGACGACAAGCTCACTCCTCGTATTACCCAAACCGCTAAAGTTATCTGGGGCGTCTATGTGACCTTGATTGGGCTTTGTGCGCTCTCATATTGGCTAGCTGGAATGTCTTTATTTGATGCCATTGGCCATAGCTTTAGTACTGTTTCAACCGGTGGATTCTCCACCCATGATGAAAGTTTTGGTTATTTTTCTAGCCCCAACATCAAACTAATCGCAATTGTTTTTATGTTTATTGGCGCGATTAACTTTAATCTCCATTTCTTAGTTTTTAAACGTAAAATGTTCCGCGTCTATTTTCAGGATCCCGAACTGCGGTTCTTCACACGCTTGTTTATCTATAGCATTGCTATCGTTTTAATTGCCCTCCTTGTTTATGGGGCACATAAGCATTCGCCGATACTGGCATTTGATGCCTTTTTTGAAATTTGTTCTCTTCTTACCACAACAGGCTTTAATGCGACGAATATTCCTTTTCCAGGATTTATCCCCATCATGCTTCTTTTCTTGGGGATCATTGGTGGGTGCTCAGGTTCAACGGCAGGTGGGCTTAAAGCCGTACGTGTACTCTTACTGCAAAAGCAAGGCACGCGCGAAATTCGCCGTCTTATCCACCCCCATGGTCAATATGCTGTCAAACTAGGTGATAAACCTATTGGTCCTAGGGTTATTGAAGCGATTTGGGGATTTTTTGCTATCTATTTTGTTGTATTTATTTTGCTATTGTTAATGCTGCTGGCGGTAGAAGAAGATTTTTATTCCGTGTTTACCGCCTTAGTCGCTACCCTTTCTAATTCTGGGCGAGGGCTAGGGAACGTTGCGGTCAATTTCTCCTCTCTTTCTGATTATGCTAAATGGATATTAAACTTTGCAATGCTGGCAGGACGTCTTGAGATCTTCACTATCCTTGTGCTTTTTTCACCTACCTTCTGGCGCCGCTAAGCGAACTGATAACAGGTAAAAATCAGTCGCTTAAAGCCCAAGACTTTCCCCGATTCACGCCGGTCACCTGATTCGAAACATTAAAGCATTTTTAACTTGACAGAAAAGTCACCTCGGCATAAGGTGATCGAAGTTTATCTTAATAACGACGATCTTAAATGTTTCACATACATCATTTTCATGCCAAGTCCTACCGAAAGTCTCCCTAGGGAGCACATTCACCGTCACATTTAATCTGTTTTTTTAAAGAATTTAGTGATCCCCTGATAGACTTGGGAGCATAAGATGTCTCGTAAACTCACATTTTGGTCAGTATTTGCTTTAGTCACCGGTAGCCAAATCGGCTCTGGCATATTCATGTTACCCGCCAGTCTTGCCCCATTTGGAGCGTTAAGCCTTGCAGGATGGCTGATCTCCGGCATCGGCGCTGTCATGCTTGCATTAGTCTTTGCAGCCCTTTGCACACGCTTTCCCCGCACCGGCGGCCCGCATGCTTACGTACAAGAAGCCTTCGGACCCTCCTGTGGCTTTTTTACAGGATGGACATATTGGGTAATTTCATGGGTCAGCACGACCGCAGTCATCACAGCAAGCGTGGGATATCTTACCCCCTTGCTTGGCGATATCCCTTCTTATATTAAACTTATTTTAGAAGTTGCCTTATTGGTGGCCATCACCGCTATTAACTTTAAAGGCGTACAAACAGCAGGTAGAGTAGAATTTTTTCTCACCGCGCTTAAAACAATCCCCTTACTTCTTGTTCCCTTTATTGCACTTTTCTTTTTCAACAAGGAAAACTTTGCTTCAATGTCAATCGTAGATTCTGCTTCACAAGATCTTTCCAGTATCTTAAAGAACGTAACTATGCTGACATTATGGGGCTTTATTGGTCTAGAATCGGGCACGACACCAGCAGGTAGTGTTGAAAATCCTACGAAAACAATTCCTCGTGCAGTGGTCTTAGGTACGCTGTTTGTCGCTGTATTGTATTTCTTCAATAGTTTAGGAATTATGGGCGCCTTGCCTGCTAACGAACTGATAACATCAACCGCCCCTTATGCAGATGCGGCACGCTTTATGTTTGCTGGTAATTGGCATTTAATGATTTCTTTAATAGCGGCTATTGTCTGTATTGGCACCCTCAATGCTTGGATCCTTGCAAGCGGTCAAATTGCACTCGGGCTTGCACAAGATAAATTAATGCCGGAAATTTTCAGCAAAAAGAATCGTCATGGTGCACCGTTTTGGGCATTGCTCGTTAGTTCAATTGGTATTCTGCCACTTTTATTTCTCACGCAAAATGAGACTTTAGCTAAACAAATCAATGTCATCATTGATTTCTCAGTGATCTGCTTTCTTTTTGTTTACGCTTTTTGCTGCTTGGCCCACCTAAAACTGTTGTGGACACAAAAAGACAAGACCACCTTGTTACCCTGGCTATATACCTTCGCAGCGCTTATTTTTTGTGGCTGGATCATTTCTGCGACGCCTCTTAAAACGCTGTTTATTGCCAGTCTTTTTGTATTAAGCGGCATTCCTGTTTTTCTTTTTCAAAAAAGAAAAATAAATTTCCTTTCTGAAAAACCTCTTCCTGAAAAGATCTTGGCTAACACACTTGCATGATCTCTTGTCTCTTGCTATGGCAAGAGACATAGATAAATATCCAGAGGTTGCAATAGCGCTTATGTTTGAATAAACTTCGTTTTTTCAACCTTTGCTTTCTTTTCATCGTCTAAAACTTATAACAAAAAAGAGTTAAAATATGCCAGGAAAACAAACGCCGCAAGAACGTCTTGCTTATTACATGAGCAAGCTTTTTAACGAAATTGGTGATACCAATTATAACTCCAAAAGAAATATCATTACGCTTTTAAAAGAACATCCTCAAGAAATAGATTTAAATACCCAATTCACGAACGGCCTGCAGCAAGGTAATTCTTTATTTTTTGTCATTTGTAACATTTTCCCCAAATTGCTCCCTTTAGTCATCGACGAAGCTACATCTTTAGAAAAACTTGCGGCGTTAGATTTTAGAACTAAAGCGGTTAAAGGAAATTATGCAGGATATAGCCCATTTCAGCTGTTAACATTATCCGCTATCAGTGGTCTTCCCGAAGCAAAAACTGCTTTAACGATACTTCTAAATAAAATCCCCTTTAATCAACTTGCTTATCAGGATCTACTTGGCTTCAATGATACAATCGATGTTGGCGATCAAAAAGGCTGTACACCGTTTTGGTTTATCGCGCTGGGCGCCTACAATGGATTACATAAATGGTTAAATATCACCTTAGAAAAATTCCACCGTCTTAATCTTTTTGCGCTTTCTCGTGCAACAAAAGAAAGTGATAACTGCAGCGTTTACGATATACTGAAAAATACGCAATGGAAAAGCAACATCGATTTTCTAATGGCTTTTCAAACAGCGAGATTTTTATATGAGCAACTACGCTCAAGCAATTTTCAAGCTGATCCTAGTCTTTTACAACAGCAATTAGAAGCGACAGAACAATTGGCATTTGTTGCCCAAAATGAAGGACACCTTGATGTTTTTTGTCACCTTGCGATGTTTTATCGTGAAATAGGTGATGTGGAGAACATGAAAAGAGCGGTGAATAATATTTCTTCTCATAGCCCACATTATCAAGAATTTCATTTCCACATGGCAAATGAATTAAGAACAAATAAGCAGGATTTTGTTAACCATTATGATCCCACACCCAAAAGTCCAGCCACATCGGCCACACAACGCGATGACATGTTGGTGGAGGTCGTTTGCCATGGTTTAAAATCAGGAGAAGAAGCGGCCAACTCTGTTAGAGATGCTATTTTTCTCTATGCTGATCCTGAACAAAAACGACAACCTGGTGTTACAATCGATGGCGTAATACATGGACAACCCTATGATCCGGCTTTTGATCGCATTAAAGGAAAAACGCCAGAAGGCCATATTTCAGGCAGCCCTACCACCGTGAGATCCATTCTTAATGCATTTAGAAAAAATGTCTCCCAAGCTCATGAAATAGAAAAGTTGAGGCAAAAAATCCAAAAAATATCTCAACACTGCCATGAGCATGGTCTTGAGCTGCCAAAATCACCCAGCTCGCCCAAACTTACTTAATTCTTCACACTCAATTTGAAAGCAAACAAACTTTCAAATATAAAGGTTTGTATTTCTGTCAAGGAGTGGCCCAGTGTATACTACTAGGCCACCCCTGGCAGCAATACAGGAACCTCTTTGATCCATGACAGGCGATAATGTAAAACCTTATACCTTTTCAGAAATTATCCAGGCATTACACCGATTTTGGGCTAAACAAGGGTGCGTTATTCTGCAACCTCTGGATATGGAAGTCGGCGCAGGGACTTTTCATCCTGCTTCTTTCTTAAGAGCCATAGGCCCAGAGCCTTGGTATGCCGCACATGTCCAGCCCTCTCGGCGTCCTACCGATGGTCGATATGGCGACAACCCTAACCGTACTCAGCTCTTTCATCAGTATCAAGTGGTTTTAAAGCCTTCGCCTTTAAACATTCAAGAATTGTATCTTGATTCCTTGCGTGCGATTGGCATCGATCCTGTTGAAAATGATATTCGCTTTGTTGAAGATAACTGGGAATCTCCTACGCTGGGCGCCTGGGGACTAGGGTGGGAAGTGTGGTTAAACGGTATGGAAGCAACGCAATTTACCTATTTCCAACAAGCTGGCGGCCTTGAATGCCAACCTGTCACAGGTGAGCTCGCATATGGTCTTGAACGCTTAGGCATGCATATTCAAAATAAGGACAGCATGTTTGATCTTCTCTGGGCAAGAACGCCTAATGGAGATGTTACTTATGGTGATGTTTTCCATCAAAATGAAGTGGAAATGTCTGCCTATAATTTCGAATTGGCCAATACTGAAATGCTATTTTCTCATTTCGATGATTATGAAAAAGAATGCCAGAAACTGATTGAAGCGAATTTACCTTTACCCGCTTATGAATTAGTGCTCAAGGCATCGCATACCTTTAACTTGCTCGATGCCAGAAGTGCTATTGCTGTCACAGAACGACAACGATATATTTTGCGCGTACGAAATCTCGCCAAAGAAGTGGCACAATCTTATTTTATCGCCCGTGAAGCTCTCGGGTTTCCTTTACTAGCAAAAGCATAAGAGAACGCTATGGCAGTGAATGACACGTTATTAATTGAAATTGGCACCGAAGAACTTCCCCCTAGCCATTTGGGAAGGCTGTCCAACGCTTTTGTTAAGCAAATTTGCCAAGCCTTCAATCTCCTTGGGATTTCCTACGGAAAAACAGAACATTTTGTCACGCCAAGACGAATAGCAGCACGAATATATGATGTGCCTTCTGAACAACCCACGCGGATTATCCAAAAACGTGGGCCTGCTTTAGCAAGTGCTTATGATGCCAAAGGGCAGCCTACTCCTGCCGCATTAGGCTTTGCACGCGGTTGTGGCGTCAGTATAGAACAACTGCAAACACAGGAAAGCGCACAAGGCGCTTGGCTGGTATTTGAGCAAGAAGAAAGTGGTAAAAAACTTATTGAGCTTTTGCCCAGTATCGTCGAACAAGCACTCAATGAGATCCCCGCAACCAAAAGAATGCGCTGGGGAGATAGTAAAGTTGAATTCTTACGTCCTCTTCATTGGATCATGGCTCTTCACGGCTCTACAACCTTACCCATTCAGGTTTTTGGGTTAACTGCCAGCAACCGCACACGCGGGCATCGTTTCCATTTTCCTGAGGCAATTACTTTATCTCATGCCAATCATTATGTAGAGGCACTCAAAGCCGTTAAAGTGATGGCAGATCAACAGGAACGCGAAAAAGTGATCCAAGAAGCGATTAATGCTCTTGCTAGAGAAAATCAAGGACAAGCTATTATTGAAGAATCCTTACTTGATCAAGTAAGTGGCTTGGTCGAATGGCCTGTGCCATTATATGCGCATTTTAACAAAGCATTTTTAGAAGTCCCGCAAGAAGCACTGATTTCCTCTATGCAAAATCATCAAAAATGTTTTGCCATCAATGATAATGAAGGAAAATTGTTGCCTACCTTTATCTTAATTAGCAATACAGAAGCCAAGCCTGCTGATAATATTGTTAAAGGTAACGAACGCGTGATGCATGCGCGACTTTCTGATGCAAAGTTTTTCTACGATCAAGATAGAAAAACGCCTTTAGTCTCAAGGCTAGAGGGATTAAAAAATATGATTTTCCAAAAACGTTTAGGCACGCTCTATGACAAAAGCCAGCGTATTGCAAAATTAGCAGGGCTCATCGGTAAGCAAATGGGGATCCCCAGTCAATTATGCGAACGTGCAGGAAAATTATGTAAAGCGGATCTACTCACTGAGATGGTATTTGAATTTCCTGAGCTACAAGGCATTATGGGAAATTACTACGCACTTAACGATGGTGAAAACAAAGAAGTCGCTTTAGCTATCAAAGAAAGTTATTTGCCGCGATTTGCTAAGGATGTTTTACCCCAGTCCCCTATTGGGATCTGTATTGCACTCGCTGATCGGCTCGACACATTAATAGGTATTTTTGGTATTGGCCAAATTCCTTCTGGTGATAAAGATCCTTTTGGTTTACGTCGTCAAGCCTTAGGGATCTTAAGAATTTTAATAGAAAACCAATTAACGCTGGATTTAGAAGAGCTTTGTCATATCGCAAGACATGGTTATGGCAACTTAATTGATGCTGAAGTTATTCCGCAAGTGGTTACTTTTTGCTTTGAACGGTTTAAAGCCTGGTACCAAGAGCAAAATGTCAGCATACAAGTACTAGAAGCAGTCATGGCAAACCGTCTCACCCAACCCTATGACTGTAGCCGCCGCGTTTTAGCGGTCAACTACTTCCAAACCTTACCAGAGGCGCAAAACTTAAGTGCTGCCAATAAGAGGGTACGCAATATATTGCAAAAAGGCGGTATTATGCTGAATATGCAAAAATTGCCTGAAATTGAGGCTTCTCTTCTTAAAGAAAAGGCGGAAAAAGACTTAAGCGATGCTATTAGCACTCTAAAAATTCAAGCAACGCCGTTGATTCAAAACGGGAAATACCAAGAAGCTTTAGTGTTACTAGCCCAACTCCAAAAACCTGTAGATACTTTCTTTGATGAAGTGATGGTCATGACGGATGATCAAGAGCTTAAAAAAAATCGCATCAACTTGCTCAGCCACTTATCTGCATTGTTTATGCAAATTGCTGATATTTCTAAGCTTGCATTATGAAGATGGTTATTCTAGATAGAGATGGTGTCATTAACATTGACTCTGAGGATTACATCAAATCACCAGAGGAATGGCACCCGATCCCAGGCAGCCTTGAAGCCATTGCATTGCTAAATCAGCACGGCTTTACTGTAACGATTGCAACCAATCAATCAGGGCTTGCTCGTGGGTATTATAGCGAAGAAATGCTGCAAAAAATCCACCAGAAAATGCATGATGCCCTACACCATCTTGGCGGCAAGATTGAGGGAATTTTTTATTGCCCACATGGACCCAATGATGATTGTTTGTGTCGCAAACCGAAACCCGGGCTACTCCAACAAATTGCTTCTACTTATGGGTTAACAACCCTAGAAAATGTCCCCTTCGTTGGGGATTCCATGCGAGACATAGAAGCTGCTATTGCAGCAAATGCCAAACCTGTTTTGGTGCATACTGGGAATGGACAAAAAACATATCAAAAGCATATGGAAAAATTAAAAGGGATCGACTCTTTTGCTAATTTATGGAATTTCGCCAAAGCATTATCCCATCCTTTCTGAACTTATCTCCTCCTATAAAACGATATATTACACCTTTACTAAATCTTGCTTCCATTTTCCATTCATCTCTTTTTTTCTCCAATTTTCTACGTTTATCAGTTCAAAACCTGCTTTAATCATTTGTGAGTGGATACTTACTTACCTAGATGACATAATTTCCAAAATCCTTCAATGGAACTATTTAGACTATTAATAGTCCTATTGAGAAAGCTTTAATTAATGAGTGGAGATTGCTGTCATGGCATTACAAGGTCCAAACGAAAACGCAAGAGAAGATTTAATTTCACAAACCATCATGCTGTTAAAAAATAAAAACAAGGGTAAAGCAGAGAAAGGTCTAACTGAAGAAGAGCAAGCAACAGAAATACTTAGCAAAGCTTTCTCTCAACTTAGCGGTTTAGAACATATTGATCTTCTAACGCCTATTCAATTTAATGATCGCGAAATTAATTTTCTAGAAATTATCTGTGAACAAGGTTGGACGACGGTATTAAAAGAACTCATGGCTGCAGCAAAACATGATCCGGCAAAAGTCCTTCTTTCTGTAGATAGAAACGTTTGGGCAGCAGCCAGAGATAGTCACATCATCGAAATATTAAATTCATATAACAAGAAAGGCTTTTCTCATCAAGAACTAAAACAAGAAAGAGAATATCCTGAGCTTGGCATAGAAGAAGATTTTGAAGAAGAACCCAGTTCTTTTGATCCTATTCTCGCCGCCTTCAGTGAGTCGAACGAGCCAAATCTTCGGCAAATTTTAAAAGAGACCGAACAATTATCTCAAATGAAAAACAGCCATCTTCGCCCCATGCCACCCACACGCTTTGGTGCGGCTCAAGGTGGTGGTGCAAAAGGCGCAGCCTATATTGGCTCCATTAAATCAATGGATGAAACCGGCGCACTAGACAGTCTAGAAGCCGTTGCTGGTGCATCAGCTGGTGCCATCAATGCTTTTATGATGGGAATGGGTTTAAATGGTGAACAAATAGCAGCGATGTCAGCACAGTTAAATTTTCAAGACTTTCAAGATGTTGTTTATTCCATGTATGGACTCAATGCAGGTGGCATGAAAGGCATACAAGCTCTTGGTATATTTACAGATGGTTATATCCATAAAGGCGAAAATTTCTTCAATTGGGCGCAAAGCTTGTTAGAACATGTCACAGGCGATCCTACTATTACCTTTGCTGAATATGAGGAACTTAGAAAACAACATCCCGCTTTGAAAGAATTAGTTTTTAAAGGATTTTCTTATACCGCAGAAAAAAAGGACGAAACTAAAGAATTTACCTTTTCGGCCGAAGACACCCCCAACGTATTACTCATAGATGCTTTGCGTGCATCGATGTCTTTTCCTACGGCCTTCAAACCTTGGGATGTTAGACAAAAAGATCCTAAAACTAAAGAAATATCCGTGATCGGCACCTTTGCCGATGGTGGTATTGGTAATAATTTTCCCATCGATGAATTTAATAAAAAGCGCTTTCAAGATGAAAATTATCCACTACAAGAAACTGCGCATAAAAGAAGCAGGATCCTTGTCATGCGAAATCCCTGCTCGGTTGGATTGAGTCTTTGCAGCTTAGAAAAGCTTGATCCTGAAATTACACCCTTTACCGACAGGATTATTGATCTGCGTTCAAAACAAACAGCGACAACACAATCTAGTGAAAAAACAACCGAAGAGCCAATGACACCTAGAAAAGCGACTCTCGGCGATTTGTTTCACGGCATACGGGTTGCAACGTTGGGACAAATGATTAAAAACGAAGACATGGAAATGAAGTACGATGTCTATAAGGGACAAGTCGTACAAGTGTATCCCGAAGAAGTCGGAACGCTTGAATTTAATCTCTCGCCTACAAAGCAAAAAAACATCACAGAAAGCGGCTATCAAGCTTGGTTGAAATGGGAAGAAAAATTTAGAGATCCCTCTTTAATCTATCCAGAAGAACGCGCGCCTGAACTCATTATTCCGCGCGGAAAGGAAAAAGAAGCGTTACTGAAGCTTTTTATTGAAAATTTTGCGGGTTTACTCAAAGAAGCTGAGGCAAAAAGACATCATCCTAATCCAGCATTTCGTGACATTTCAATTAATCAAAGAATGAAATTCCATTCTTTTATGATTCAAGAAGGCATACGCAAATGTAAGGAATTTGGCCTTCCGTTCGAAGAACTTCTTGCTATCGCGCATAAGCAAGTTATTGAACAACACCAAGAGCGAAAGAAAGATAAACAAGAACTCAAGAAACATCTTGATACATTTATCAATCCTGCTAGCAAAACAAAAATATTACTCTCCTTAATGAAGAGCACCAAAAAAGCAGATCATCTAAAAGCCTTACGATTGTTTTGTGGCAGCATGAGCAATGCTATCGATTTAGTCGCTCGTTCTCGTGGAAAAATTCTTGCTGCAGCTGCGCAATCAGGCAACGCGGAATTATTAAATGGTATGCTGACGCATTTAAGAGATAATTGGAACATGATGTATCAACAAGGGAGAAAACCCTCTTACACCTTGGAAGGTGTTATTAATGACTCAAGTCGCGAATCGTTATATAAATATGCCTTAGAAAGCGAAAATTATCGTGACGTAGTTGATGTATTACTTGCTGGAGGCGTCGATCCTTTAAGATTAGACAAAGACGGAAAAAATGCCTTTCACTATGCCCTTGATCAACTCAACCAAGGAAAAGTAGATACCGGGATCTTAGAGTTTTTAATTAATAAAGTTGAAAGCACACAAGATATCTCTCTTAGCGCAATGAACTTTGGTCCTCATGGAGATACTTTAGGTCATTATATTATTAAACATGCAAATGCAGACGCCTTAAAAAGGCTAAAAAACAACCCAGAATTGTTGAAAAAGCTTATCTCTCCTTATGCATCCAACTACGATGATGTTAACTGCCAAGAGCTTGCAGCTCATCATTCACAAGTGTTGCTTGGCGAAAGCTCACCTAAATCTATGTTCGAATCTATTATCGTTTCTGATCCTCACTCGCTGGAATCAACCTCTGGTCCTTCAACCTTAGAAGACCAAGATAATGAAGAAATGATGCGTTTAAGAAATGAATGTGCGATGGTTTATGAAGCTAAAAAACCACAAAGTCGCGAAGAATGGAAAGAATATATTACAACGCATGCACCTGGATACCAACAGGCTAAAACAGAGGCACTGAAGCTTAAGGAAGCACTTCGAAATGCCATCACATCGAATAATGAGAAAGATCTGGAAAGAATGATTAAATCTATGTCTGCCGAGCAATGTCTTCTCTTGCTTGGCGCAACGAATATCTTGCATCCTAAAAATGAGCAAAAACTAAGCTTTATTTTTGAATGTGCTATTAGTCATGATCCCACTCAACAAGCGACAGCGGCAAAGGCTGTAGAATTACTCTGCAAAAAAATATACGATAATGGTAGGAAATTTCCGCAAGCTTATAAGGGAATGCTTGATTTATTACAAACAAAGCACGAACAACAATCCCCACTTTATTTAGCGGCTTTAGCAAACAATGTTCCGTTAATTCAAGTGTTGAGATCTTATGACGTTTCTGTCAATCATGCAGGACCTCTCGATTGCCCTAGCGCCCTAACGGCTGCTGCAAAGGCAGGTTCATGTGAAGCGGTTTCTGCAATTATCGCTAGCAAACCAAACTTGGGCTTTGCAAGCACCTTCCGCACAATTGAAAGAAGTAAGGCACTAGATATTAACGGAAAAAGCCTATTTCATCACCTTGCCTCTTGCACTGGTAATCCTAAACAAGTGGCGGAGGCCTTTTATAATGCGCTTTACACTGGTTCTGGAACGGTTCGTGTTGTAACAATTGCAGGTTATCTGCAAAGTTATACCGGGATCACTGATAATGCTGGTCATTCATGCTTTCGCTATTTGTTACAAAATCCAAATGCAAAAGAAATTTTAGCAGGGCTTGTAATAAAGGGGAAAGGGTATACTACAGCAAATAGCTGGTACTTGGATACTTATTTTGATTTTACGACAAAACGTAATGATGGTTATACGGATCTAGAATGGGCTTATAAATCCAATCCCGAGTTAGCCGCATTTATCGCAAAAAACATGTACTATCCAGATGTAGCAGAGAAAGCTAAAAAATTGATCGATAAAGAGAGCGAAATTGCACTTGAAGATGAGTTCACTTTCATTGAAGAGGAAGAAGTAACGCTTTCAAAGAAACCTGTGACACCTCGCTATTCTAGTAAAAGAAATGAAGAGAAAGGCTCGACCTCGGCACCTATTGACGAAAAGGATAAAAGTAACAAAAAAGGTACTGATCAAAAACCATTCTGATTGTTTTTGTTAAAAATTGAAGGCTCTTTTTAGATGAATATCTATCAAGAGCCTTTGCCAATTTACAAAAGTTTAAGCTTTTGCATTTTTTCTTCAATTGTTTCAGTATTCACTGGATCTTTCATTTTATAAAGAAATTTTATAAGACCAGGGGTGTAAAGATAGGTTTCTTGTTTCAATGTTTCAGGCAGCTCAACTTCTACTTTGCTGCGTAATTCACTATTTTTCACTATATTTTGCAGGCATAAGAAAGTTAATGAAGGGATTGTATTTTTATTTCTTTGTGTAAATACAGCACGCATTGCCTCACCACCTGTCTCTCTTTGCTCGGCAACCTTGAATGGCGTCTCACCTTTTTCATTGGTGATATAGGCTAATTTTTCATCATAGTCCAGCAAACATCCGGCTATGGCAGGAAGCCCTTGAAGTGCTGCTTTATGTAAAGGTGTATCACCAAAAGCATCCTTCTCTGTCAGCAATGCTCTATCTAAATGCACGAGCAAAGAAATGATTTGTTCTCTTTGAGCGGGATCGCCTTGAGTCGCTGCTGCCGCAGCGTGTATTGCGGTTCTTTGACTTAAATCTACTGCATCAAGCTTCGCACCACTATCGATGAGATCCCAAACCAAATCATAGGCGCCATAAATGCATGCAACTATTAAGGGGGTGACTGAAGAAAGTTTTTTTGCGGGTACATTAATGTGGAAATTAACATCTATCGCTTTGGTTTCTTTATGCGTTACTAAAAGCGCAGAGGCTTCTTTATGCTGTCCGCTGAAAATCAGCTTCATTAATTGACGTTGCAATTCGGTCATCTCTATCTTCCGCCCATCAGTAGTTTGTTGACTTGCTATAGTAATTAAGATCGCCCCCTCTGTAAAGACAAACTTTATCGCTATATACTAAATTTTCAAATTTAATGACCTCTCAATATTTAGTTAATTAACTAAATATTTTGCTCACCCCTTCTTTGTTTCGTGTGTTTTTTAAATGATAGGGTTAAAATGCCCTTTATCCACCATGGCAGGCCCTTATATGCTAAAACACTCCATGCTAGCTGTTCGTTCTTTGCTTTTATTTATAGGGCAAGCTCTTAGCGCTATATTGATATCCTTAATAGGGTTTCTTTTATTTCCTTTTCCGTATCGCGTGCGTTATCACTTTATTACGCAGTGGTCGCATTTTACGATTTGGTGGGCAAAAACCATTTGCGGCATTCATTATCATGTCGAAGGCCTAGAAAATTTACCCAAGCAAAATGCCATCATTTTATGCAAGCACCAATCAGCGTGGGAAACGCTCTTTTTGCAAACCCTACTCCCTCCACAAACCTGGGTTCTCAAAAAGCAATTGTTGCAGATCCCCTTTTTTGGTTGGGGCCTAAGCATGCTTGAGCCTATTGCTATTGATAGGAACAAATCAAGCTCCGTAAAACAGCTGTTAGAGCAAGGAAAACAACGGCTTCAACAAGGGAGGTGGGTCATTATCTTTCCAGAAGGCTCACGGATAGCCGTAGGCCATCGAGGCAAATACTCTCGCTCTGGAGCCGTTCTAGCTAAGGAAACGGGGTATAAAGTAGTACCCATTGCACATAACGCAGGGGTCTTTTGGCCCAAAAATGCGTTTGTGAAAAGACCTGGCACCATTCGACTCATCATTGGCCCTACGATTGATCCTACACTGTTCACAGCTGAAGAAATTCAGCATAAAACACAAGAGTGGATAGAAAAAACAATGAAGACACTTCCTCAGCATGCTCTTGAAAGCGACATAGAGGGATCCTCCATTAAAAAGGCAAAGCCGCAGTAATCTTTTATTAGTCCGGCCCTTACCTTATGCAGTAGTGCATGCTCACCTATTCTAGCTTGAAACTCTTTCATATTCAGAGAGTCTAAGTTTTAAGTTTTCTCAAAAATGAGCAATGTATGCTAAGCAGCTTGAATCAATCTATCAGCACGGAGCTCTCACAAAAAATTGCGCTTATCTTAAAAGAAAGTGAAAAAAGCGAAATTCAAGAAGCGAAAATTATAGAGCTTTTGACGACGCGCTTAGAAACCCTACCTCCAGACGAATATATAGAATTTAGCCCATCCATGCCCACAGAAAAAAATAGCGATATATTATCGCTAATCTGTCAAAATGGTTGGGACAAATTGTTAATTACATTAATCAGCGCCTATAAAAGCTCCCCTTCAAAATTTAACTTAGCCCCTTTAGTCAATCCTACTCTTTGGGAGTTAGCAAAAGGTAATGATAAAATCACGCGTTTGCTTAATACCCATTTTACCATAGAGAAAACCAGCATCTCGCCACTACAACAAAAGATCGCTATCACCGATGTGAGCGAAGATTTTTTGATTGAAGAAACATCTGGACTTGATCGGATCATTTATGCTTTTGAACAACCAAGTCAAAAAAGCGTTATGATGCTACTGAAGGAAATCTTTCCATTATCTCTTATGAAAGGAAGCGATCAAGTTCCTGTGCCCAACCCAATTTATGGCGCAGCACAAGGAGGCGGAGCAAAAGGCGCCGCCTATATAGGCGCTATAAAAGGCATGGAAATGACAGGAGATTTAGAAAGATTAAAAGGTGTGGCAGGCGCTTCTGCTGGTGCCATTAATGCCTTTATGATTGCCATGGGATTAAGCGCGGATCAAATAGAAAAGCTCTCCGACAAGATAAGCTTCGCAGATTTTCAAGATGTTGTTAGTTCACCCTTGGGCATTGGGCTAGGAGGCACGGCGCCAGTAAAATTTTCCAAATTAATCTCTCAGGGATATGTTCACAAAGGACTTAACTTTTTTAATTGGGCACAATGCTTGCTTGAACATGTTGCGGGTGATCCGCACATTACTTTTGCCGAGTTTAAACAAAAATGTGCAGAAAATCCCACGCTAAAGGAAATTATTTTTAAAGGATTTTCGTACAATGGTAAATTTGGTAAAAACCAAGAAGTCACGTTTTCTGCTGAGGACACACCCAATCTTCTTGTGATTGATGCTTTAAGATCCTCTATGGCATTTCCAGGTGCCTTTGCCCCTTGGGAGATAAGAGAAAAACTTCCTAGTGGTGAACTTGAAACGGTGGGGATCGTTGCCGATGGCGGTATTGCTTGTAATTTTCCTATTGAAGCTTTTAATCAAAAGAAGTACGAAGATAAAAATTATAAACGTCTTGAAACCACCTTTGGTAGCACAAAGACCAAAATTGCTCGCAATCCCTGCACTGTCGGCTTTACGCTCTGTAGCTTACAAGAACTAGATCCCGAAATTACCCCTTTTACTGAACGTTTAACTAAGCTGAGACAAAAGCGCTCAATTGTAGATAAGCCTCAAAAAAAGGATGTACCCGTAGATGCTCAAGAAGCAAAAAAATGGAGTCATCTCAATATTTTTTCTGCCATATGGACTCATAAAGTTGGTAATGCAGTAAAAGAGGAAATAGAAGAGAAATATAAAGTTTACAATCAACAAACCGTACAAATATACACCGAGGAAGTTGGCACGCTAGAATTTGCATTAAGCAGTGAAAAACAAAGAAAAATAGAATTAAGCGGGTACAATGCTTGGATGCAATGGTGCAAAAAATTTCAAAATCCTTCTTTGCTTTATCAAGAAAAAAGCCATTTTAAAATAAAGATCCCTGCTGATCCCAAGGAACAAGAAGATTATCTATACCATTTTTTCTTTTCACACTTCTCGGCTTTGCTAGAAGAATCGCTTTCAAAAAGAAATCATCCTTTTGTAGAGTTTCGCACGCCAGAAACCAATCAAAGAATAAAATTTCATTCTTATATGATCCAGCAAGCTATAAAAAAGTGCCCACAATTAAAAGTACCTCAGGAAATTCTACAACGCACGCTAGAAGAGGCGCATACCGCCGTTGTATTAAAAAATAAAACTGACATGGAAGCAAGAGCAAATGCACGTGTTCATCTAGATGAATTCATCAGCGAAGAAGCGACAATACAAAGACTCAAGCAACTCATTTTAAGTAATCGACCGGAAGATCATCAAAAAGCCTTACGCCTTTTCCAAGGACAGCTGAGTGGGTTATTTAGCCTCATGCTCAATTCACATGGAGAGTTGCTTTGCCTTGCGACACACGCAGGAGATAAAGCACTATTACAGGGTATGCTGGGTACACTTTCTGAACTTTGGGAAATGTTTTATCAACAAGGGCGACAACCACCCTTTTCACTTTTTAATACTATCAATCATTCTGATTATGGTTCTCTTTACAAATACGCTTTTGAAAATGATAATGCGTTTGAATTAATGGAGGTTTTAATCGCTGCCAATGTCGATCCATTGATAACTGATATTCACGGAAAAAATGCCTTACATTACGCTATTGATAAAATAAATACAGACGGACAAAACAGTATTAAATTATTAGAATATCTTGTCACCGCCATTGAAAATGAACAAGATTTTGCTATTAGCTCAATGAAATTTGGTGAAAACGGTGACACCATCGGTCACTATATTATTCAACAAGCAAATAAAGCTACTTTGATCGCGCTAAGAAGCCATCCATTATTGCTTGAAAAAATCATCTCACCTCACACTAAAAATAACGACCATGTGTCCTGTCAAGAACTAGCGGCATATCATTCCCCTGTGCTACAAGATGAGGAAAAATTAGGTGAGCATATCAGCGCTTCGACCAAAGCGCTTCCCCAACAAGATGACATTGAAATGGCGCAACTTAGAAATGAGTGCGCAATGATTCATTTGGAGAAAAAACCTAAAAATGCAAAGGAAATGGCGTCCTATGTCAAAGAAAAATCCAAACAGTATCAATCTTCTGTCATTTTTATGCGAATGTACAGAGAAAAACTACACGAAAGCATTACCTCAGGCGATAAAAAAACACTGCAGATAATTATCAAAAAGTTAACACCGGAACAATGTTTGCTTATCTTAGGCTCATCAAACATTCTTTACCCTGACAAGACGCCTAGCCAAGATTTTATATTTGAAAGCGCTCAATGCACTGATCCACTTATTCAAGAAACATGTGCAGATGTCATTGAGGTACTTTGCCGCTCCATCCAAAAAAGCGAGAATGAAGAACTCTATGCCGAAATGTTAGATGTACTCTATGCGAAGCATGATCAACAATCACCCCTTTATTGTGCCGCAATTGCCAACAATATCTCATTGCTAAGAGTGCTTAGAGGATTTGACGCTTCTGTTAATCACGCAGGCCCGCTCAACAATCCAAATGCCTTAACTGCTGCGGCCCAATGCGGTGCCTATGAGGCAATTACTTCTCTCATTCAAAGTAAACCCTGGGGAGGATTTCTCAGTGGATTTCGCACCATCGAAACAGGCAAAGGAACTGACGCTACAGGAAAAAATTTATTTCATCATCTCGCGATGTCTAACGGTACCCCTGAACGCATCGCTACCGCTTTTTTTAATGCTTTGTACACAGGCACAGCAGCAGTCAAAATAGTTGATGTAAAATCATCTCTACACTCTCAAACTGGCATCATTGATAAAAATGAACATTCTTGTCTTTATTATCTATTAAAAAATCCTCAAGCAAAGGAAATTCTAGAAATTCTTCTGAAAAAGGGAAAAGGATATTCCAGTGCAACAACTTGGTATTTTGATACTTTTTTTGATTTAAAAACCAAACGAGCTAATGGGTATACTGATTTAGAATGGGCATATAAAACACATCCAGAATTAGCCAAATACCTTGCTGCAAATTTATGGGATCCTTCTATTGCGATAAAAGCCCAAAAAGCGATAGACAAGGAAAATGCTCTTAATGATGTAGAAAACAAAGTGACTGAAAAAGGTGAAACACAAGAACTGGCAGAAAGAAAGCCGAGCCTATCTAATTATTATAATTCAAAGAAAGATGAACTTGTGCCTCCAGAGCCTTTACAATCACAACAAGAAAAAGCGCAAGATCCAAAGATGAAATCACCCAAAGGATCAAAATTTTCCTAAATAGATGAGGATTTTTGTTATTTCATTCCATGGCTACTTGAACTCGGGGTTTCTTTAGCGTCTGAGTCTAACTCTCTTTTTAGGCTATTATTTGCTGTCATTTTAGAAAGATATTTGGTCAGACTTGATGTATACAGCTCGACATCATCATCTAAGGTCGAAGGCAAAACAGCTTTGGTTTCTTTTCTTAAGGAAGGATCATTAACAATTTTTTGTAAGCAGAGAAAAACTAATGAAGGTATTCGTTTTGTTTTATCCAAATTTTGTGCATCACCTGTGAGCCTTATTGCTGGCCCCTTCTCGCTGAGACTTAACAACATTTGTTTATTTACAGGGCTCTCTTCTTTCGCGACGTTGATAGGGATCTTTTTTTCATTGTTTTGCAGAAAAGCTAAATTTTGATCAAAGTTTAGCAAAAATCGCGCTATTTCGGGTTTTCCTTCTAGCGCAGCAAGGTGTAAAGGCGTATTGCCAAAATTATCTTTTTCCGTCAGCAATTCTCTTTTTAAATTGACCAAAAGCACAATAATATCTTCCCGACTCTCAATTTCTCCAAATGAGCCTGCGGCAGCATGATGTAAAGCTGTTTTTCCAGACAGATCATTTTTTTCTAGACAACTGGGATCTGATTCCAATATTGCAGCAACCAAATTAAATCCACCTAAACTACAGGCAGCAAGCAAAGGCGTAATGCCTCGAAGATTTTTTCCAGGAATGCTAAATTGGCTATTTAATTTCAAGCCCTGTTTGTTTACCTTTAAAAAGTCAATTGCTTCAACAAATTGCCCCTTAAAAATCAAATTTATAAATAATTTTTCTGGTTCAGGCATACATCACCGAGCAATTCAAATAACTAATAACCTAGCATATTTTACTTTATGAATGAAGTAAACTGGGGATAATCACTATATTTGCTGGTGGCTAGAGAAGGTTAAGTATTCTGCTATACAAATACACAGGTTTTTAAAGAATGGAAAAGATGCGCGCCTGTTTGGCGCGCAAATGAGAACGATTATACGTCTAGATTTTCAACATGAAGCGCATTTGTTTCAATAAAGTCACGCCGTGGCTCCACTTGATCTCCCATGAGTGTGGTAAAGATCTGATCAGCAGAAATAGCATCTTCGATTCTGACTTGCAATAATCTCCTTGTAAGCGGATCCATTGTTGTTGACCATAATTGATCCGCATTCATTTCACCCAATCCTTTATAACGAGAAATTTGTTGTCCTCGTTTCGCTTCTTGCATTAACCACTCTAACATAGATTTAAAGTCGGTCGCAGGCATTTGTTTGTCAGCACGAACAATATAGGCACCAGGTTCAAGCAAATGCGCAACCTCTTTTCCAACTTGCATCAAGAAGAGATATTCTGAAGAATGGAAAAAGTCAGGATTAAAGTGATAAGTATTTTCCACACCATGCACACAAACCCGTGCAACGGGAATAAAGCATTTAAGCTCAGAATATTCTTCGGTAAACAATTCATAAGTATTATTGTCTGTCGCTTTTTCAGCATGAAGCTGAGCCCTACATTTTTCAAGCCACCCTTCCACTTGTTTTTGATCTTTAAGCATTGCTTCTGTTAATGGCGGAATATGTAACATTGCCTCCAAAATGGGGCCTGGATAACGTTTCGACAAACGTTGGATCAGCGCAGTTGCCTTGGTGAAGCGTGCAACCAATTGTTCTAATGCAAGCCCCTGGATCGCAGGCGCTTGAGGATTGACAAACAATTTTGCCTCTTCCAATGCTATTTGCGTTAAATAATTAGAAAGCGCTTCTTCATCTTTAACATAGTTTTCTTGTTTACCACGCTTCACGCGGAACAAAGGAGGTTGTGCGATATAGATATGACCGCGTTCAATTAACTCTGGCATTTGTCGAAAAAAGAAGGTCAATAATAGTGTTCTAATATGCGAACCATCGACGTCCGCGTCAGTCATGATAATAATATGATGGTAACGAAGTTTGTCTGGATTATATTCTTCCCGACCAATACCACATCCTAATGCTGTAATAAGCGTTCCAACCTCTTGAGAAGAAAGCATTTTATCAAAGCGCGCTTTCTCCACGTTTAAGATCTTACCCTTCAACGGTAAAATAGCTTGTGTACGGCGATCACGCCCTTGTTTAGCCGATCCACCTGCAGAATCACCCTCTACCAAATAAAGTTCAGAAAGCGCAGGATCACGCTCCTGACAATCGGCTAATTTTCCTGGTAAGCCTGCAATATCTAAAGCGCCCTTTCGACGTGTCATTTCGCGCGCTTTTCGTGCAGCTTCTCTTGCTCTAGCCGCTTCGATCATTTTGTTGGTAATCGCTTTTGCTTCAGCTGGACGTTCTAGCAAGAACCCATTAAAAGCATCACTTAATGTGGATTCCACCACCGCTTTCACTTCGGAAGAAACCAACTTATCTTTGGTTTGTGAAGAGAACTTTGGATCAGGCAGCTTCACAGATAAAACGGCCGTTAACCCTTCTCTGGCATCGTCGCCGGTAGTAGCCACTTTTGTTTTCTTTAACACCCCTTCTTGTTCAAGGTACTGATTAAGGGTTCGAGTTAAAGCACCTCTAAAGCCTGATAAGTGCGTACCACCATCACGCTGGGGAATATTGTTAGTAAAACAGAAAATGTTTTCCTGATAGGAATCATTCCACTGTAATGCCACTTCCACCATAACACTATCTTTTTCTTTACTAAAGAAGAATACCGTCGGGTGGATAGGGGTTTTGTTTCTGTTTAAGAATTCCACAAATGCCCGAATTCCACCCTCATAGCAAAACTCATCCTTTTTGCCTGTACGCTCATCTTTAAGATGAATCTTTACCCCTGAATTGAGAAACGATAACTCGCGAAGACGTCTAGCCAAAATATCGTAGCTAAATTCCACACTGGTAAACGTTTCCCGGCTGGGTTTAAACCAAATTTCGGTACCTGTGGTGGCTGAATCTTCAATGGGTGTTAAAGGCGCCTGTGGTTCACCATGACGGTATTCCTGATAGTGAACCTTTCCTTCACGTCGAATCGTGAGATGTAAGGATTCGGAGAGGGCATTGACGACAGAAACCCCTACACCGTGTAATCCGCCTGATACCTTATAGGAGTTATCATCGAATTTTCCGCCAGCATGGAGAATCGTCATGATAACCTCTGCGGCAGAACGCCCCTCCTCGGCATGGATATCAACGGGGATGCCTCTTCCGTTATCTTTAACCGTAATGGATTCATCCGGATGAATTATTACTTGAATCAGCGAGCAATGCCCAGCCAATGCCTCATCCACAGAATTATCCACCACTTCAAAAACCATGTGGTGTAAGCCAGTACCATCATCAGTATCACCAATGTACATACCAGGACGCTTTCTAACGGCATCTAAACCTTTAAGGACCTTAATATTTGATGAATCGTATGTCATCTCTGAAGTCATTCGTTTCTCCATTTCGACACAACGCGAGCGCTTAGAGGTTCCACGTGAAACATTTTGCTCTCATTCTAAGGCGCGGGAATTGTTCTTTAAAGGGTTAAAAAACAAGGCTAAATATAGGAATATTCTACCATATTCAGCCGTTTAGCTCTTCTTTTTTCTTGTTTTTTTAGGAAATAAGGGCGTCAAAACTTAGTTACCAAACACTTAACAAGGGCATCTCAAAAGTTAACTTACAAAATAGGTGAGGCTTCCCGCTATTCATGCTTTTTCAGTCCTTTTTTGTCGCCCAGCAGCATTCGTACCTTATCAGTCTCAAAAGAAAGTGTTTACATTTGCCCACTTAATTTTCCAGCAAGAGAGCTCTTGTGTCCTATAAGCGAACGAAAACGCTGCGGCCATATTTCCTTGCATCGCCTCAGTGAACAAGCATGGAGATATTCTTCACTTTCTTGAGAAAGGCTCTGAACAAAAGGAAAAGCTTGCTCGCTGAACTTTGATTAGCGCTCACCTTTTAATGCCTAGCGATAAATTCTTTCTTCGTTTTCTACTTTTTTGCTCTAGGTTGATTTAAATCTGGGCTTTCCTTGCACCATCAACCAATGGGAGATTAAGCCTCCCCCAAGATCATTCTACCCTATGAGATTAAGACGCCAGGGAATAATACCTTTGGTAGGGCTGAGAATGCATGCATCTTTAAAGAATTTGAAGAGCGGGGCCCAAGAAAAGGGGGGAGGCAGTATCAGAGCATCCGCAAAGCCATTGCAGCAGGAATATCAAGGCTGAGCCCTTTAAAATCAAGCCTGCAGACACAATCCTTGTATCTGGCCTTGTTCCACGTGAAACATTTCACCCCCAAATTGCTCACAAACCGCCTGCCAGCCTTGAGCATCTACGCCCGTTAGAAACACTTGGTGCTGCTGAGCGGCAAGCAGGCTCAATAAGCGCGCACGATTAGTACTATCGAGCTCTGAGGCTAAATCATCGATAAGATAAATACACTTCTTGCCTGTCGCCGCAAAGAGCTGCTGCGCTTGGGCCAAATGGAGAGCGCAAACCAATAACTTCTGCTGCCCACGTGACAAAACATGATGGGCCGCGAACCCTTCTAAATTCACCTCTACTTCAGCCCGATGCGGTCCCACGCTAGTATACCCCCAGCGCTCATCTTGAGATGCTGCGTCAAATAGAGCCGCCTCTAGCGTTTTGCCTGCAGGCCAGCCTTGCGCATACTCGAATTGGATAGGATGCGAGGGTAACAGCGCAAGCCTTGCCTCCTCTAAAAAAGGTTTCAATGCAACTAAGTGGGCTTGGCGGTGGACTGTTATCTTCTCCCCCACTGCCGCCAGCTCCTTTTCCCACACCTGCAATGGTGATGATTTCGCTGATTTGCTTTGCTTTAAAGCGGCATTACGTTGCTTTAACAGGCGCTGGTATCGCTGGCATAGGCCTGAAAAGGTATGTTCCACGTGGAACACCCCCCAATCAAGGAATTTGCGTCGCTCTTCTGGCCCTGCCACCAAAAGTTTAAACGTTTCTGGCGTAATTAACTGCAAGGGTAACAAGCTTGCAAAAACAGAAAGCCGTTCACAACTTTCCCCAGCAACCTTGCACCGCACTTCTCCCTGGCGGTTTTTCTCAATCCCTAAAGAGGTCTTGATGCCATGTGCATCATGCATTTCCCCAAAGCATGCTAAGGTGTTCTTTTGATGCGCGATAAGCGTTTGGATTTGCCTAGTTCGAAAAGACCGCCCCACCGCTAAAAGATGGATCCCTTCTAAAAGACTTGTTTTCCCGCTGCCATTACTACCAAAAAAGAAATTAAATTGGGGGTGTGGAAAAAGAGTCGCTTCATGAAGATTGCGTAAAGAATGAATATTGAGGCGTGTCAGATACATGTTCGTGCCCTTCAAGCTATCAAAACATAATTATTCCCTCATTAGAAAGGGAGGGCGCGCTTTAGTTGTAAGTCTTTGGTTGTCAGAAAGGCTATAACCGCATTGGCATGACAACATATGAATGCTGCTCTGCTTCGCCTAAAGTCGCTTCGAATAGAATAACATGATGAGGATCAGAAAAGGCAACTCGCACCATTTCTGCTTTAACTGTATTAAGATATTCAATGAGATAACTTGCGTTCACCCCAATTTCTAATGAAGGACCTTGATAAACTATTTCTACTTCATCTTCTACTTCATCTTTATCCGGTGTCACCGCAATAATACGCAACAAATTTGTCGTAAATTGCAGCCCAACACCACGATATTTATCGGTAAATAAGGCCGAAACACGTAAAAGCGCCTGCTTTAAAAGTTCGCGAGACACTTCAAATTGATGCGGCGCGCTTTGCGGTAAAACACGTTGATAGTCAGGGAATTTGCCTTCAATCAGCTTGGTGATAAAACTGGAATGCGTCATCACAGCACGCAAATGATTTTTTCCAATAACCAACCCTATTTCTTCATCGCCTTCGGCAAATAAACGCTGCATTTCCAAAACAGCTTTACGCGGCACAATAACATTTAAAGGTTGGGTCAAATGAGAGCGCATGGAATGCGCTTGCGTTGCCAAACGATGACCATCGGTTGCCACCATCCGCACTTCTTCATGATTAAACGCCATAAGCACGCCATTTAAGTAATAGCGCACATCTTGTTGAGCCATAGCAAAACAAGTAACATCCAGAAGTTGGCGCAAAACGGATTGCCTGACCGATAGCTCAACATCACCAGGACTTTCTTCTACCTTAGGGAAATTCTCCGCTTCCAGACACGCCAAGCTATAGCGGCTTCTACCAGAGCGTACAACCACCTTGTTTTGGTCCATTTCAAAAGAAATTTGTGCCTGTTCTGGTAACGCTTTGCAAATATCGATTAATTTTTTACCAGGAATAGTAATCGCGCCAGGCTGGGCAGGTTGCATTAAAGGAATGCGCGCTATCATTTCAATTTCAAGATCAGTGCCCGTTAAAGACAGCAACTGACTTTTCACCGTGACTAAAATATTGGACAAAATAGGTAATGTTTGACGACGTTCGACAGCCCCTGCCACGCGCTGCAGGGGTTTTAGTAATGCTTCACGGTGAATAGTAAATTGCATTTTTTAAACTTTATGTTGATAAGATACGAATTAAATTAGAAAAATCTTCACCAATATCTGCATCCGACTCACGCATTTTCTTAATTGTGCGACAAGCATGCAACACAGTAGTGTGATCACGGCCACCAAAAGCATCACCAATTTCAGGTAAACTATGATTGGTCAGCTCTTTACATAAAGTCATTGCCACCTGACGTGGTCTTGCTACAGAGCGATTTCGGCGCTTGGATAAAAGATCAGCCACTTTGATTTTGTAATATTCGGCGACCATTCGCAAAATATTATCTATAGAAACCAGTTTATCTTGCAATGCTAAGACATCTTTTAATGCTTCTTGCACAAACTCTAGTGTGATTTCGCTACCCGTAAACTGCGCATTAGCAATAATTCGCTTCAGCGCCCCTTCAAGCTCTCTTACGTTGGAGCGAATACGTTTAGCGATGAAAAACGCCACTTCATGTGGCAGAGTTATCCCACTATGCTCTGCTTTGCTTATAAGGATAGCAACCCGCGTTTCAAGCTCTGGTGGTTCTACTGCGACGGTCAATCCAGAACCAAAACGAGATTGCAATCTTTCTTCAATCCCATTAATTTCTTTGGGATACCTATCAGAGGTCAAAATAATTTGCTGCTGTCCTTCAAGCAGTGCGTTGAAGGTGTGAAAAAATTCTTCTTGGGAACGCTCTTTTCCAGCAAAAAACTGAATATCGTCAATAAGTAATGCATCAACAGAACGATAAAAGCGTTTAAACTCATTAATCGCATTGCTTTGTAGCGCTTTTACCATGTCAGCAACAAAACGTTCCGAGTGTAGATAAACAACATTCGCCTCTTTTTCTCGGCGTGCCAAAATGGCGTTACCAATAGCATGCATTAAATGGGTTTTACCCAACCCTACTCCGCCATATAAAAACAGCGGGTTATATGCGCCACCTGGATTTTCAGCAACCTGCTTTGCTGCCGCCTCAGCAAGTTGGTTAGATTTCCCAACGACAAAGTTTTCAAACACAAAACTGGAGTTCAAGTTACTTTGATGAGACACCTTAGGTGGCGTGGATACAGATTGTCTTGGGGCTGATTGTTGAAGGGCAGGCACTTCCTCGGAGGGCATATGCCTTTCTCCAATGCCTATGGTGACACGCAAAGGCTGCCCATGGTTCAATTCCGCAAGCAATTGAGAAATCCGCGCCAGGTAGTCCTGAGAGATGCCATCAAGCACATATTGATTGGGTGCCCATAGTATCAGGCCGCTTTGTGTTTCTTCCGCTTGTAAGGGGCTAATCCACTGATTAAATGCAGATTGGGCAACCTCTTCTTTAAGGCGCTGCAAGCATTGCTGCCAAAGTGATAACTCCACTGCTCTCTCAACTCCTCACCGACATTCTTCATATTATTTTGAAGCAAAAAGCATCGCCGCATTTGCAATGCAAAATTAAATTAAGTTGGAAATTTAAAATAATACTTTCAGTTTTTCTATCATTCAAAACAGCTGAAAGCTATGCGTCTTCATTTTTAATGAAGGGAAAACGACAGGAGCCTAGTTTACCCCCCTTCTCTCAAGTTATCCACACTGTTTTTTTAAATCATTTTAAAGTTATCCACCGAGTGTCGTTGATGTGCTGTGGTTAAAGCGCATTTCTATTGTTGATAAAAATGGAAGTTATCCCAATGCACTCATCACTTTATTGGTTATTCACAATTTATCCTTATTGAGTACCTTATCCATACACAGGCATTTAAGGAAAGTAATTATTTGATAACAAAAAAAAATTTATAGTTATCCACAGTTTTTGCTTTCCTCATATTCATAATCAAAGATCAAATTGATCAATGATCATTATTATTGGTGTTTCTTTTTTTTTAATATTATTTATCCACACATTGATAAGCAAAAGCTCTGTATAAGATGTTGCTAGCTGTGAAAAAAACGCACGCTTATCCCCATTTTGGCGCCGCCCTTAAACTTATCCACTGATGATCCCCTGCTTGTCCCCTGCTAGTGCGCTATCGTTTAAAAATTTTAATTACTTGTTTAATATAAAAAAAAACAAGTTATCCACAGAAAATTGTGACGTAATAATAATCATCATTTAAAACATAAAGAATATTAATCATATTTGAAGATTGTGGGATGACGCTAAACTGCACCCTATCCCTTTTTTCGCTATTCAAAACAAAAAATTGTGGATAACCCTTTGTGTTTTACACATCTTGAGCTGTGAGTAAAAAAGCTTTTTACCCCCAAATCGCAAAATGTTCATTTTATCCACAGCTTTAGATGCACGTTATCTGTAACAAATCCACAGCTTTGCTATTGCTGTAATTATTTGATTTTTATTATTTTTTTTAGCTTATCCGCCGTGAAGCTCGCCCCTAATCACTATCTTAAGATTTAACATTCTTGATCATCATTTATTTAATTTAAGAAATGATTTGAACTTTAAACGTTAACTTGACTTTACGTGGGTGATCGCATACAGTTAACCGCCTAATTTTTAGGGATTTATTTTTAAAAAGTTATTCAACTCATGGAGTCACCATGAAAAGACCTTTTCAGAGAAAAAGTCAGTTAAGAAGAGCAAGAACGCATGGTTTTCGTGCGCGAATGAAAACTAAAGGCGGTAGAGCAGTACTTGCTAATCGTCGTCGTAAAGGACGAGCTCGATTAGCTCCTGTGGGCGGAACAAAGAAGTAATATTTTGCTTGTGTTGCTTCAAAATTGATGTGATGGACAGTTTTCACTGTCTGCATGGGGTATTAAGCTGACACGCATTCACAATAATTGCTTAGTTTTCCCCAAGAAAAGTCGATTGCTTATTCCTAGCGATTTTCAGCGCGTATTTAAGCATGGGCGCAAGAATAGAGGGGCGTTATTTACTCTCATCTATTGTAAAAATGGGGGGAAGGGCGCTCGCTTGGGGTTAGCAATAGCTAAGCGACATGTTCCTCTGGCTGTAGAGCGAAATCGAGTACGCCGAATTATTCGCGAAAGTTTTCGACAACATCAGCTTGCTTTAAGTGGGCACGATTTTGTTGTAATTGCGCAAAATACTTTGCTTGAATTAAGCAACGCGCGTCTACAAGAGGATTTAAACCAGCAATGGAAAACCTTGGCCAACTATTTCGTGGGTTCCTCTTAGGGGGGATCCATTTTTATCGTTGGTGTTTAAGTCCATTGCTTGGGAACAGGTGCCGTTTTTATCCCTCATGTTCTCAGTATGCTATTGAGGCCTTAGAAAAGCATGGGGTATGTTACGGCTGTTTTTTAACTGTAAAACGACTTTCCAAGTGTCATCCTTGGCATTTGGGAGGTGTTGATCACGTCCCCTAAGTCCTGACAGGATTAAATGGCATGGAATTACAACGTACCCGATTATTTTTATTGATCTCATTGTTAGTGGTGGGATTAGCGCTATTCAGTGCTTGGCAACAAGAACATCCTGTTGTTTCGACGAAAGCGGAAGAAACATTAGGCAAAACTTCCCAAGAAACAAAAGGGGAAAGTGATATCCCCAATGTGTCTATGGGGACACCCACTACACTCACACCCGTAACTCAAACAGTTTCTGCAGATCTTATTAATATTCATACGGATGTATTGAATGTAAAAATCGATCCTCGTGGTGGTGATATTGTTCGTGCAGAATTGGTTAAATATCCGCTAGAGTTAAATGCTCCAGATAAAGGCGGAGTAGTGCTGCTTGATAGAAGCGAACAACGTGATTACATCGCACAATCTGGATTGATTGGTAAAGATGAAAGAGGGCCTGACTCTAGGCAAGCTGGAAGAGCACATTATTCTGTCGAACAAAAAGAATACTCGCTGGGGCATCAGCAACAATTAGATGTTAATTTGCATTGGCTAGGGCATTCTGGCGTAAAAGTAACTAAAACTTATACTTTTAAACCTGGAAGTTACTTGGTTGATGTAAGCTATAAAATTCACAATCCAACTGATGCACCTTGGTTAGGAAGTTTTTACGGCCAAATTCAACGTGAGCACACTAAAGAAAAATCAAGCGGTATGCTTGGGGTGCAAATGTATCAAGGGGCTGCAGCATTTACTGAAGCTAAACCCTTCAAGAAAATCACTTATCAAGACATGAAAAAAGCGCCCTTTAAAGAGCAATTGCAGGGCGGTTGGGTAGCGCAACTTGAGCATTATTTCTTATGTGCGTTTATTCCCAATGCAGATACAAACAATAGTTTTTATACCCGTGTCGATAATGAAAATATTTATAATATTGGGGGCGTAACACCTGTTGAAGTAGCGCCGCAATCAACACAAGAAATTAAAGGAAATTTCTACGTTGGACCAGAAATAGCCGATACGTTGAAGCAAATTTCCCCAGGATTAAATTTAACTATCGACTACGGTATTTTATGGCCGATTTCTCAATTGCTATTTTGGTTGTTAAAAACTATCAATTCATATGTAGGCAACTGGGGATGGTCAATTATTTTAGTCACCCTGGTGATTAAAGTACTTTTTTACAAGCTTTCAGCCTCAAGTTATCGTTCAATGGGTAAAATGCGTTTATTACAACCACGCATTGAATTACTTAAAGAAAGACATAAAGACGATAAGCAGCAATTTAGCACAGCTCTAATGGAGCTTTACCGCAAGGAAAAAATGAATCCATTAGGCGGATGTTTGCCTATCCTTATCCAGATCCCTGTTTTTATCGCCTTATATTATGTTTTGCTGGAAAGCGTAGAGTTAAGACATGCTCCCTTTATGTTTTGGATCCAAGACTTATCAAGCAAGGATCCCTATTACGTGCTTCCTTTGATTATGGGCGCAACCATGTTCTTGCAACAAAGAATGAACCCTGCGCCACCTGATCCGGTTCAAGCTAAAGTCATGATGCTGATGCCTGTTGTCTTTACTGTATTATTCCTGTCATTTCCATCGGGATTAGTATTGTACTGGACGGTTAATAATCTTCTTTCAATTGCGCAACAATGGTTCATCACGCGCTCATTGGCGACGGATGGGAAAGCGTCAAAAAAAGTAAAATAAGGTAGGTGGGTTATTAACGCACTTACCGACACCATTGCCGCTATCGCTACTCCTCCTGGAAGAGGGGGAGTAGGCGTTATTCGAATTTCAGGGCCCAACGTTCCACTTATAGCGACGCAAATATTAGGGGCTCTTCCTCATGCACGTCAGGCTGTCTTAAAACCTTTTAAGAATGAACAAGGTGAAGTGATTGATACAGGGTTGGCAATCTATTTTGCTGCGCCCAATTCTTTCACAGGAGAAGACGTACTTGAATTGCAAGGACATGGCGGACAAGTTGTCATGGATATGGTCTTAAGTGCCGTATTGAAAGAGGGAGCAAGAATAGCTGAGCCTGGTGAATTTTCTCAACGTGCATTTTTAAATGGCAAAATGGATTTAGCGCAAGCTGAAGCTGTTGCAGATTTGATTGAAGCATCAACGGCACAAGCTGCACTTTCTGCTAATCGTTCATTGCAAGGCGTATTTTCTAAAAAAATTAGAGCCCTTGAACATGAAATGATGGAGCTTCGAATGTTTGTTGAAGCGGCCATTGATTTTCCTGAAGAAGAGGTTGATTTTTTAAGTGAAGGTCATGTTTTACAGAAAATAGAAGCGCTGTTGTCGCAACTATATTCTTTGCAGCAGGGCGCTAAAAAAGGTCAGATGTTACGCGAAGGTATGTCGGTGGTCATCGCTGGACTGCCTAATGCAGGGAAATCTAGCCTATTAAACTGTTTAACGCAGCAAGAAACCGCTATTGTTACGCCCATAGCAGGTACAACTCGCGATTTGATCAAAGAAACTATCCAGATTGACGGTATTCCTTTACATATCATTGATACAGCAGGCCTTCGTTCAAATGCGGATGTTGTCGAAATGGAAGGGATCAAACGTGCCAAACAGCAACAAACGCTGGCGGACAGAATTTTATTGGTTGTCGATGCAACAGAAACACTTTCTGAAGTAGAAAACAGCATTTTGCGTGAGCATGAACATAAAGTCACGCTAGTCATGAATAAAATTGATTTAAAAGATCTGCCGCCGGGAGAGCGTGAAGGCAAAATATTTTTGAGCGCGAAATCAGGGCAAGGAATGGATGCTTTGTATGCACATCTTAAAACTTGCATGGGATTCCAGGGGGAAGAGTCAGCAAATTTTATTGCTAGACGTCGCCATTTAGAGGCTTTGGAAAAAACACTTTATCATTGCCTTTTGGCAAAGCAGCAATTGGTTGAATTTAAGGCTTCGGAATTAGTCGCCCAAGAGTTACGTTTTGCACAGGATTTTCTTGGACAAATTGTGGGTAAAGTGACCACAGACGATTTGCTTGGAAAGATATTTTCAAGTTTTTGCATTGGTAAATAGAGTAAAACGGGAAAAGCTATGAATTTTCCAGAACATTTTGATGTGATTGTGGTTGGGGGCGGGCATGCAGGTACAGAAGCTGCACTTGCCAGTGCGCGTATGGGTGCGAAGACGCTGCTATTAACGCATAACATCGAAACTTTAGGACAGATGTCTTGTAATCCTGCTATCGGGGGGATAGGGAAAGGACATTTGGTGAAAGAGATAGATGCCTTAGGTGGCATCATGGCTTGGGCTGCAGATCAAAGTGGTATTCAGTTTCGTATTCTTAATGCCAGCAAAGGGCCTGCTGTTCGAGCAACAAGGGCACAAGCTGATAGAGTGCTTTATAAAAAAGCTATTCGCTCCACCTTAGAAAACCAAGAAAATTTATGGTTATTTCAACAAGCTGTCGATGACTTGATTGTTGAGGGTAATGAAGTGAAAGGCGTCATTACCCAAATGGGACTTTCATTTTTTGCTCGCGCTGTAGTGTTGACTGTGGGGACTTTCTTGGCGGGTAAAATCCATATTGGTTTAAATAATTACCAAGGCGGAAGAGCGGGGTGCCCCCCTTCACAGCGCCTAGCTGAGCGTCTTCGAGAAATGCCGTTTAAGATTGGTCGTCTTAAAACTGGTACACCTCCACGGCTTGATGCAAGAAGTATTGATTTTTCAGTGTTAACTGAACAACCAGGTGATGAACCTACGCCTGTATTTTCTTATTTAGGTAAACGTGAAGAGCATCCACAACAAATCAGCTGTTATATCACGCACACAAATGAACAAACACACGATATTATTCGACAAGGCTTAGATAGATCTCCACTTTTTTCTGGCGTGATAGAAGGCGTTGGACCACGCTATTGTCCTTCTATTGAAGATAAAGTTGTTCGTTTTCAAGATAAAACATCACACCAGATCTTCTTAGAGCCAGAAGGGTTAACAACGCACGAAATTTATCCCAATGGGATCTCCACCAGCTTACCTTTTGATGTACAGTTAAAATTGGTTCGCAGTATGAAAGGGCTAGAAAAAGCCCATATTATTCGTCCTGGCTATGCAATTGAATATGACTTTTTTGATCCCAGAGAGCTGGAACCTACGTTACAAACGCGCCATGTAAAAGGATTATTTTTCGCCGGCCAAATTAATGGTACTACAGGTTATGAAGAAGCCGCTGCACAAGGGATCGTTGCGGGGATCAATGCTGGGCGTTTAGTGAGAGGGGAATCGCTGTGGTATCCCAGACGCGATGAAGCTTATATTGGCGTGTTAATAGACGACTTGATTACTTATGGTACCTTGGAGCCTTATCGAATGTTTACCAGTCGCGCAGAACATCGCTTGTTATTGCGTGAGGATAATGCTGATCTACGTTTGACGCCAATTGCCCATGAAATGGGATTAATCTCACAAGAACGGTGGGAAAAATTTTCTCAAAAAAGAAATGATATTGAACGTTTTTCAACACAATTAAAAGCACACTTTTTACAACCACATGAGGCGGATGCAAGTACTTTAGAGCAAATTACACAAGTTGTTCTCTCTAAAGAAAGCCGATTACTTGATTTGTTAACTCGTCCAGAAATTTCAATTCTCTCGTTATTGCTTTTACCTAAGGTGAGGAGTGTTTTGGAAATTCCAGAAGGTGCCTGTTTAGATATGCTGACGCAGCAATCATTGGAACAGGTAGAAATTCAGGCAAAATATGCAGGTTATATTGCAAAGCAAACCCTGGAAATTCAAAAATGCGCTAAGCATGAAAGTACCCATATTCCTGAACAATTTTCTTATCAAGGTATTTCTGGGTTATCAGCAGAGTTGGTAGAGAAATTAACGCGACAAAAGCCTAAAACGGTCGGTATGGCTTCTCGGATCCCAGGAATGACGCCTGCTGCGATTTCTTTGCTGCTGGTTTATTTACGAAAATTTCACGCTTCCCTTGATAAACCTGTTGATGTGTAACATGTTTGATTCCGGGCTGAAAAAAAAATGCGAAACGTTGCTCGTGCAGGGATTATCTTGCATGAAGATAGAAGTAGACGCTCATTTACAGGCACAAATGATAGCGTATTTAGCATTATTGCAAAAATGGAACAATGCTTTTAACTTAACCGCTGTGAGAGATCCTTTAAAAATGGTAGGAAGGCATCTTTTGGATAGCCTTGCCATTAGCCCCTATTTGCATGGAGAGCATATGATTGATGTGGGCACAGGGGCAGGGTTACCGGGGATCCCCTTAAGTATTTTGCATCCTGAGAAAAGCTTTTTTTTGTTAGATAGTAATCAAAAAAAACAGATTTTTTTAACCCAAGTAGTTAAATCACTGTCTCTTAAAAACGTGCAATGTGTGCATTCTCTTGTGGAAGCATATCAACCCACTGAAAAGTTTAGTACTATCCTCACGCGAGCCTTCGCATCCCCTGCTGAAATGATACACTTAACAAAGCATTTACTGGCGGAGGATGGGCAGTTTTTGGCCATGATGGGGAAAGTCCCTGAAGACATTCAATTACCGGCTGGATTTGAAGTCAAACAAATCATTTCACTGAAAATACCAGGCGAAGAAGCAGAGCGGCATTTAGGCATCGTCACGCGAGAGAAAAATCACAAGGAATAAACCCAATGGGAAATCAAATTTTGGCTTTTGCCAATCAAAAAGGTGGTGTGGGTAAAACCACCAGTTGTATCAATTTGGCTGCCTCACTTGTTTTATCTAAAAAAAGGGTATTGCTGTGTGATTTAGATCCACAAGGTAATGCTACCATGGGGAGTGGGGTAGATAAGAACGCGCTTGATTTAACGATGAACGATTTGCTGCAAGGAAAGGCGACTGCGGAACAAGTCATTATCAAACAGACGCCAGCGGGATATGATCTTATTCCTGCTAATAGCGATTTAACTGCCGCTGAAGTGGTATTGGTTAAAAAACAAGCTCAGCCTATTTCCCTAGCGAAAGCTTTAGCTTTGGTGAAAGATCAATACGATTATATTTTTTTAGATTGCCCTCCTTCTTTGAATATGTTGACGGTGAATGCGCTGGTGGCTGCTGATGGTATTATCATTGCAATGCAGTGCGAATATTTTGCTTTAGAGGGATTAACTGACTTGGTCAATACCATGAAGCAATTGCAGGCAACGGTTAATCCGCGTTTGGAAGTAAAGGGGATCATTCGTACAATGTACGATGGGCGAAATCGATTGGCGGCGGAAGTATCTTCACAGCTTGTTCAACATTTTAAAAACAGGGTATTTCAAACGGTGATCCCTCGTAACGTTCGACTTGCTGAAGCGCCAAGCTATGGGTTGCCAGTGCAATTATATGACAAGCACTCTAGAGGATCGTCTGCTTATTTAGCGTTAGCAGGAGAATTCTTGCGTCGTGACAAGTTAGCAAGTAATCGGGCGAAGAAAGAAAAATCCGCTGCAAAAGGCTATGCATAATGTCTACGAAAAAACGAGGTTTAGGAAAAGGGTTAAATGAATTATTGTCAGCTTCCTTGGGTGGCGCTCTGGTGGCATCAAAGGAAAGCAAGCCTCAACCTGTGATCCCACCCCAAGAGAAAGCGGTTGTGGATTCAGAATTGCAATATTTGCCAGTTGAAAAGCTGGTGAGAGGCCCTTTTCAACCGCGTCAGCAAATACGTCATGAAGGGATCGAGCAACTGGCTGAATCTATTCGTGCTCAGGGGCTATTACAGCCTATCGTCGTACGCGCTAAAGATCAGCATTATGAAATTATTGCCGGTGAAAGACGTTGGCGTGCGGCTCAGCTTGCAGGATTAAATAAGGTTCCTACGCTAGTACGCCAAGTGCCTGATGAGGCAGCGATGGCGATGGCGCTAATTGAGAACATTCAACGAGAAAATCTCAATGCCATTGAAGAGGCTTTAGCCTTAAAACGTCTTGCTGAAGAATTACAGCTAACCCATTTGCAGGTAGCTGAGGCAATTGGTAAATCTCGGGCTAGTGTTACCAATTTATTGCGTTTATTGACGCTTAACCCTGATGTACAGCTTTTACTTGAGCAAGATCAAATTGAAATGGGTCATGCTCGTGCTTTGCTGGCTTTAAAAGGGCAAGAACAAAGCGAAATGGCACAAAAAGTCGTTGCGCAGGGATTGTCAGTACGTGAAACAGAGCGTTTGGTCAGTAAATTACAAGATCCTGAGCCAACGACCTCCGTTGTTGTATCTAATAAGCGTGTAATGGATCCTAATATTCGTCGTTTAGAAGAAGATTTGGCGGATAAATTGGGAGCGCGCGTTGCTATCCGCCATGGCAATCGTGGAAAAGGATTAGTGGTTATTCGTTACAATGATGTAGATGAGCTAGAAGGGATTTTAGCGCATATTAAATAAGCTTCTTTTGATGCCAGCAATGTCTGGCATTTTCCTTTGGTCGTTAACTTCTAGACACCCATCTTAAATTCTTTTCATAAAATTGCCTGTCTCTTTCAAATGATTTATTAGTAATTGCTAAGAAAGTTAGATATCAGAGTGTAATTATGCCCGGAACCGTCGATCTTAATGACATCAATCTTATTTCAGCCAATTTGGAAGAAATGGCTAAATTTTATGCGCTTAATGCAAATGTGCATACTTACACGCCTCAAATAGGAAACTATTATAGAGAGTGCTTTTATCCACTGGATGTTAAATATCAATTCTCATCACCTGGGCATTTTAAAGAAACTTACAATGAAATTCTTCGCTATTGTGGGCATGATCCTGCTGTAAAGTCAGCTTTAGATACCTTGGCTGCATCCCATGGTAAGATTGAGCCGGAAACAGGATTAAATGGTCAAGATTTGCTGGTTAGAACATGGCAATTGGGTAAAAAGCAAACCTCTTATGCTAATGCCTTAGATGTCGTAATTGATAATTTAAGACAAAATAAACTCACTGGAGGCGGCTGCTTAGCCGGAATTGTTGGTAGATTGGTATTGCCATATGCGCTTTTTGTTGACAATGCACTTAACGATAAATTGTGTTATCCACGACTTAATCACCCGCAAACTTTTTTTGATGAAGAAATGGAAATTGCTTTAGCTTTATCGTTGTCTGAACAAGAAGCTAAGCAAAAAGAAACGAACTCTGCTTTTGTGTTTGCATTACCTACCTTTAATAAAGCAAAAACTTTAACATTTACTCGTTTTGAAAAAAAGCCTTTTTCTGCGAAGCAAAGGGTTACCAAAGATGGTTTCTCTGCAGATGAGCTTGAGTTTGCGATTGAAATATCTAAATTGATATATTAATAAAAGTGCATTCCCTGCACTTTTATTTAAAAACAAATTAGCGGTTTTTAAGTTTTGGCGCAGTTCCTTGTATTTTGTTACAAAACGCAAAAGCTTTTTTCCCATAAGGTTCATTATTTTTACCTGCAAAATCATTTGCTGCTTTAAACCCTGATAATATTGCTTTTGGGATAGGGCCAAAATGTTCATTTTCAGAAGTAGTAGCAGGAGCTGCAGGGATAGCAACATTACCACGTTTGAAAAATGTTTCAGAAACTGCTACCACAGCATGTGAACAAAGACCTATAGCTAGTAGCGTACCCCACCAGGTAAGAGGTGATAAAAAAGCAACCGAGGCTGTAATACTCGCTGCAAATAATAATGCCTTTAGATTCCAGAGATAATTTGAAATCCCTACAATGGGGCCAATCAGACTTACCGCTATCAAATAGCGCAAACTGTTAAAAAGAGAAGATCTAGATTGGATAGGCTGAGGTATAGGCGTTTGCGATTGCAATGGCAGATTTTTCTTTTTTAAATCGGCTTGGATAATAGGGAGTGCCCAATTTGCCCAATTACTTTGTATGATCGGACGATTGTTTTCAAACAGTTTTTTTCCTTTTACATAAACTTCTATGGGGCTACCATTCCGATTTTTACCCCGAATGTAAAATGAACCAAATTTACGACTGATGCCATAAATAATCTTTTCTCCTTTAGATGACGTGGCCTGAAATCGGCACCCGTTATTAAAATGGATTTTTAAATTGTTAGCAATCGTAAAAATATCACTTGGAGAAGTGTTATGAGGGGGAGGTGAAGTAAAAGCATTCTGAGGAATAATATCAGGCCATTGCTGTACTATTTGTTGTCGTTTTCCTAAAGTTTTTCGATGTGTTTGAACTGTTGTGTAGAGTTTTTCTGGAGTAACCACTAAATCAGATCGGTTTTGTGCCTTCCAAAGCTCATTACGTAATTTCATCCAGAGAATACCAAGACGGTTTTGACCGCTGCCATCTGCTCCCCAACCCCATGTTTTTTCATCTCGAGGCGCAGTATCTTCAATTAAACAGCTATTTCCAGTGCTAAGTAATTCTTGTGCAATATGGGGGTGTTGTTTGAGTTTTTGCCGTAAGGCTATTTCCATTACAGCTTCTTTTCTTTGATCCCAAGCTTGCCAATCCGCTTTTGTCCAAGAATTTGTCCATTGTCTGGCTGTGTTGAGCGCCTGCATAGGTCCATCACCCAAGCGTTGAACTTCCATTAAAAATTTATTTCGCAGATCAGGCGAGCTTGAAAATTTTTCAGCTTGAAAATAATGTTCAGCTGTTGGATAAACCTTACCTTGGATTTTGATGGGAGTTCTTGCAAAATTAGTGAGATTAAAAAACGCCTGGTTGCTGTCATAAAATGGCGTAATAATGAGGTTACTTTTAGGGAGTTTAAATGAAGACATATTCATATTCTCTTATACTGCTTTAAGGTGGTAAACTATCAAAAATAAGTGTACATATCAAGAATAAAATATGCTGAAAAAATCATGATTTATTGTTTTTTCTTAAAATGCCTAGATTGATTTTACTAATAGCTCCACTAGATCTGCATTCGTAAAATTCATTTGTAGAGAAAAATGCAGGGTATTTACCTACATTTTGTATTTCGCACTTGAGGATAAAAAACAGCCATATCTTTAGCATTTTCTGTGGGACTGATGAGTTTTAAGCCAATATCGATGTAAAAGTATTTTACTGTAACGCGAGAATTGTTCTACATATGGATCATAATGCGCTGACTTTTGTTGAGGAGAATGAGAGAGCTCTAGATTATAACGATAAGCTGCTTTGGGGGAAGGTAAATTGACACCCCATCAGTTCAGCTTGTGATCCCACCGCTCTACTAACAATCATTTCTGGAAACTGCGAAATCTTTTGTGTTGCCCAAAAAGCAAAATTAGTTATTTGTAAATAGCCTAATAAACGAATATTTCCATGCTAACATTAATTTCCTTAAGTGAGAAAAAATAGATGGCTTGTGGATCCGCTTTTTTCTTTTGTGAAAGAAGCTGTGTGATGCCATCAGCAACCCTGCCTTATCAATATCCATCAGTTCAAATTTTTCTTCTGGAGTCAGCTCACAATGCCGCAAAGCAGTTTGTGGGTCTTGCAAAAATAAACGCCTAAAGTGGTGATCTGTATAAAGTTTAGCCAAGATAATTTCAAAGGTTTGAGCGCTCAAGTCTTTCTCCTAAACAGATGGAATTTCTTGCATGCTGCAAAATATTTTTAGTTCGCTGAATTTGGTTAAGTAATTCTTGAAAAGACGGATATTCACCATCGCGTTCAATAATAACGGTAATAGGGTGAGAGATTTTTGTTGCTAGCAGAGCGAGTAAATCAAAAACAGGATCTGGGATATCATGAAGATGATCATCCAATAGACGTTTGCCATGATAAGATGATGCAAAATCTTTAGGTTCATTGATCCATTTCCCTCCGCTTAAATGAACTACTTTTACTTTATTCAAAGGGAAAGCAAGCAAATAGGTGAGGGGATCAAAGCCATAATTAATAGCATTGGTGTATAGATTGTTTAAATCTAAAAGTAAGTTGCTATTTGAGTGATATAAAATTTCATTTGTCCATTCAGCTTCATGTAATGTTGAGCCAGGAGGATTAATGAGTGTTGCAATGTTTTCAAGTAGTGGCAGGCTACCAATCGTTTTTTTAATGTAAGCTAAATTTTTTAAAGCCCCTTCAATGGTCGCTAGCGAGCGTGGTGCTGCTGCGAGATGACCTATTTCAATGTTTCCAGCCCGTACAAAGGCTAAATGTTCAGACCATATTTCTGGCGCCAAATAGTTTAATGCGCGTGCTAATTTATCAAGATGTTGTTGATTAACAGGAAAAGAGGTTGCCAGCCCCAATCCCACGCCATGATAAAGAACGGGAACTTGCTGAGCCAATGTTCTTAATGGGCGTAGTTTGGTTTGGGAATAATCAAAATAGTCATCGATAATGACTTCCACGACATCAATTTGATCAAGATGTGTGAGGATTGAAGGACCCAGTTCTGTTCTCCATCCTAAGCCTACTAAATCTCTTTGGCCTAACTGCCACATCCACCACATCCTCCACCGCATCCTCCGCCGCATCCGCTGCCACCACACCCACTGCCGCCAGCACCACATCCTGAGGGATTTTTTGAGGATAATCTTTGAAGACCAGGAAAATTCGTTGCGCTTAAAGCAGATAGTCCAAAAATAGCGATTAAAAGAGCCGTTTCGTTGGTTTTTTCGCCTGGTATTATTGTTGTGCTGCGTTTTTTGAGAGATTTAAATAATGCTTGCAGATCCGCGAGGACCCGATCGCCAAGTGCTGTTCGTTTTTTGTGGTA
Source organism: Gammaproteobacteria bacterium 39-13 (assembly GCA_001898235.1). Taxonomy (GTDB): domain Bacteria; phylum Pseudomonadota; class Gammaproteobacteria; order Berkiellales; family Berkiellaceae; genus Berkiella. The sequence goes on along the minus strand of MKTN01000037.1, from coordinate 10,654 downwards.
AAAGCTAAACAATAGTAGTAAAAATAGGATTGACATGATGCTCAAGAAAATAATATTGGAGTGACCGCGTTGATAAGCAACAAATAATTTTGCTGCTGCAAGCCCACCTAGTATAAGAGCGCCTACCGACAGGGACGTCAGTCTTGTTGCATACACCTTTTTATTAGCAATAAGGCCAAGATCGTTAAGTGAATTAAGATAAGGCAAACATGCCGTTTTAACAGCCGTTTCTTGATATATCTTTTCGATGCCACCAGGGGTGATAAAGTTTTTTAGAATAGCTCGTTCAAGAGGAGAGGTTGCATGTTCGATTGTTGTTTCATTTTTCGTTTCAAGCATTTCGTCAGAGACAACCAAAAAGCCTCTGTCTATTAAAGAAGCAACAGCGACTGTAATGGCTTCTTCTTCCCCGCCACGTAGCATGGCAATTTCATAGGGTGAATTGAGATTTAGCTGCGGGATCGCGCGTCGCATTTCTTCCTTTTTTATTCGAGTATTAATTAAAAATAATACCGATATTCCAACCACCATATAAAAAGCAAGAAAATGGGGACCTGTCATACTAAGAGGATTTATCAACATAAAAGAGCTCATTTCATGTTAAGGATATGATTTTGCATCGCTTGTAGAAGCGAAAGTAGTTCTTGTATGGTAGAGATTTCTTCGCTCACATTGAGTTCCTGTTCTTCACGCGCTTTAGAAATATTATTAAATGTCTTTTGCCAATCGTGTTGAGGAAATTGCTTTGTTAATAATTGTAATGCTTCTTTTGGGTGAAGATCATTTTTACCCTCTAGTGATAAAATAGTCGCTGCACAAGTGCGGATAGGACCTGCCATATCTGCAATAATAGGGACTAATTTTTCTGAATGCAGACTGACCAATGCATAACGTTCGCGCAATCTAAGGGTTAGATTAATAACAACCTGCCTTAAGCGTTGTAGGGTTGCGCTTCGTGATACCTTGATATCATCAAAGGGATCTGTACCTAAAAGTATACGGTGACGGCTGAGAATATCAGTAAATTTTACCGCAAAGGCTTCACTGGCTATCGTTATTTCTGATTCAAGGAGAAACATTACGTTCAAGCGAAAAGCAGCATGATATAGGCTTAGTTTTTCTCGTAAAGGATTGATTTGGGCTATATCGAAAGTTTTTAACACTAACATCACATTCACATCAGAACTAGGACGTAATCTGCCTTCTGCCGCGGATCCATAAAGCACAATAGAAACCAGGGTGTTTCCAAAGGCTTGTTTAACTGCGCCAACAAAATCGTTCAAGCCTTTTTGTACACTGACAGGGAGAGCGTCGGTTTGGTTTAGCATAAATCACCTCTTACAAGGGGATCCATTTTGACAAAATTAAGGGTAAAGATAAAGAGATGCGCTGGTTCGTCATTGAAGTTGTGATGTTGATTATGATCATCAAGAAGAGAAATAATGATGAAATTTCACAGATAAATTCGAAATAGCATTAAACAATTTATGGAATATAAAATGGTTGAGCAACTAATTATCATGTTGTGGTAGATCAAAATAAAAGGTTGAACCCTTTCCAAGTTCAGTTTCGAATTTTATTTTTCCACCCATTTTCTCAATAAAGTTTTTACATATACACAATCCTAAGCCTGTTCCTCCTTTTTTTAAACTGGACTCTTCTGATTGAGAAAATTTTTCGAAAATCCTTGGTTGAAAATCAAGAGGGATCCCCGGCCCTTGATCGCTCACACTGACACGGATCTTGTTTTGCCTTTTCTTTACGGTGACTAAGACAGTCCCGTTTTCAGGGGAGAATTTTGCTGCATTTGAAAGTAGGTTAACAATCACCTGCATGAGTCTATTTTTATCACCATTAACATATAAACTGTTATTTGTGTTTTCTAATACATAGTGAAGATCGCTTTTTGTATAAGATTGATTTAATTCTATGCATTCAGCAACCAAATCAATTATATTAACTTTGTCAAAATCAAATCGCATGGATCCATTTTCAAATTTTTCAATTTCTAAAATATCATTAATCAAGAGGATAAGTCTTTCTGTGTTAGAGTTGGCTATTTGTAAGAAATAGCGCATTTCGTTGGTTAAGGGGCCTTCTGTTTCTGCAAGAATCAATCCTAAAGAACCTCGGATAGAAGTTAATGGCGTTCGCAGTTCATGGCTTACTGTTGAGATAAATTGATTTTTCATCAGTTCAATTTTTTTGCGCTCGGTGATATCTCTGACGACAGCGACAATAATTTCTGAACCTTCTTGCTCGAGCAATGAGGTTGAAAGTTCAACATGGAAAATGCCCCCTGTTTTGCTACGTCCTCGCAATTCTTTGTTAAAGTTATTGAGTAAATTTCCGTGAAGATCCGGTAGAAGCATCTTAATATTATTGTGAAGGATTTCTTCTTTGGTATATTCAAACAGTGTAAGAATTGTTTTATTTATGGATAAAATAACCCCTGTTTTATCTAAAGTCATAATACCTTCGGAAACAGATTGTAAGATAGCTCTTTGATAGCTTTCATTTTTTCGTAATTTTTTCTCAATCTGTTTGAGTTTTGCGAAGTCATCAAGAATTTTCTTTCTCGCTTCAAAATGCATCATAATAATTTCAGACATTTTTTGTAGGATGATCTTTTGTGTGTTTGTAAGCTTTTGCGGCTTGTGATTAATGACGCAAAGTGCGCCAAAACAATAGCCTTGCGGATTGATAAGTGGCATACCAGCATAAAAACGAACATGAGGATCTTGTGTCACTAATGGATTATCGAAAAATCGACTATCCTTTGTTGCATCTTGGATCTCCATCACATCTGAACCATGAATAGCATGTGCACAAAATGAAATATTTCGAGGTGTCTCAGTTGCTTGTAAACCATGTTTAGATTTGAACCATTGCCTATCTTTATCCACAATACTAATGAGTGAAATAGGGGTGTTACAGATTAATGAGCAAATTTCTGTAATTGTATCAAATATATGCTCTTCTACAGTATCAAGAATTTGATATTCACGCAGTGCTTGTAATCGCTGAGACTCATTTTTCGGGAGAGTTGCCGATCTCATCTATCCATCCATACAGTATTAAAACAAATCTATTCTAATAAATATATAGTATTAATTCGTTGCTATAGAGCTGAAAATTTATAAAGAAGCACATAAGATGAAAAATCCGAAAAATAACCGAAAATTTTTATATTTTTACTTTGGGATGGCAAAGCGTTAAGAGAAAAAATAATAAGTTATGGCAGTGTTCTATTTTAGGTGATTGTTAAAATCAGCACACAACACCAATCTATTTTTCTTTAACATGATCTAGTGATTAGCGTAAGAAAATATTCGGTGTAATTACATTAATTCTGTAATTCTGCTTTCTCATACCAATTTGCAAACGACAATAAGTGTTGCAATGTTGAAATAAATCATATAATTTACCGGCTGCATCAGGGAAGTAAGGAGTAGTCGATGCTGTTTCCTCAAAAAGCTGGAATATTAAATAACCATTCTTTTATCTTTTCAGTTCATTATCGAGTTGAGATTCAATCAGTTTATCTTCAATTTCGCTTGGCAACATGATGTCAAAATAATTCATTAATTTTTTTGAATATTAATGTGCCCTATTTGGCGCATACGATCTCATTTTGTCTTAAAAAGGAACACACATGTCGAAGGATAGCTTTATTGCGGCATTAGAAAAGGAAAATGTCAGCGAGTTGATGATCTTTGCCAAAAAAGAATTAACCTCTCATTTTTATACATTTAAAAGTTCAACAGGAAACAACATTTTTCATGTTTTAGCTAAAAAGGGGACATCTAAACAATTTGAAGAGTTAATTAAATTAAATTCATCAGCTAAAACAGAATTATTTTCATCAAATCATAAAAAACAGACACCATTACATTGTGCAGCTCAAGCTGGGAAAATAAAAATAGCACAATTTTTAATGAATTACGGAGCTTATATCAGTTGTGCTGATAGCGAGGGTAATTTGCCTTTACATCTTGCTGCGCAATCAGGGCATCATGGGATGGTTAGACAAATATGTTTTGAAGGTAGCTTAAGAAACTCAGAAAATGCACGCTCGTATTTCCCCAGCATGTTACTTGAATCAAAATTTGATGTTCATGCGCAAAATAAACTCAATCAATCAGCATATCGTTTAGCAAGAATTCATCAGAAAAATAAAGTGATGAAAGTTCTTTCCCTTTATGAGGGACATGACAATTTTGAGAACGTAAGACAAAGTATCGCGAATGGATTGGTAAGAAAAACTAAACGTTTACTGAATGAAGATAAAAGACTCGCGCTGGAAATGGATGAAAATAATAATACGTTGGCTCATCATGTATTATTATCGATGGGAAGAAATAGATTAACCATCTTAAAAGAATTAATAGCGGTTGGAAGCAAAGTCAATGCCTTTAATAAAGCAGGTCAAACTTTATTGCATCTCGTTGCTGAAATAGGACTATGGCAGAACGAGTCTGAAGATTTATTTTCATTCTTGATTAAAAAAGGGGCTAATGTCAATGTTGCTGATGCAAAGGGATTGACAATACTTCATCAAGCAGCTGCTCAAAATAATGTAAAAGCAATTAGAAAACTAATTGAGCATAAGGCTTATGTTGATCAGGTTAATATTGATGGAATGACGCCTTTGCATGTGGCTGCGCTTTGCAATCATCTTGAAGCCTTTAAGGAATTGCTAGCGTATAAGGCAGATATTAATAGTCAAGCTTATCCACGCTTACAAACTGCTTTATTTAGAGACAGCAGTTCACAGGTTAGCGATCTTTCACCTACATGGCTTGCCTTAGAACTAGGACATGTTTTGATAGTGAAAGCTGCATTAGATCATAAGTTTAAAAAAAGCGATACAACAAATCTATATGGCTTAGCGACAAGAAATAGCAGTACGCTCCTTCATTTTTTTGCTGCCACAGGTGAAATTGATTACTTTAATCGTCTTGCACGTGCAAGACATTATCCGTTTTTATCTAATGCAGATGGATACACGCCGTTACATGTTGCTGCAGAATTTGGGCATTTTGATATTGTTAAATTAATTATAGAAAAATTTGCACCGAAGCAAGCTTGGATAGACAAAGCAATATTTGGCACTTTTGACCTAGAAGCGAAAACCGTTGAGGGGAAAACGGCGTGGTTACTTGCTAAAGAAGGAAAGCATAATAATATCATTCGATATTTACAATCCAAAGGGGCAAAGCGACTTAAAGGTCCCGTTGTTGAACAGGGTGTAATAAAAAGAACGCAAGATTTTCTGCATCGACAATCAGAATTCAAATCTGAGCTAGAGCGTCGATCAATCTATCAACATTTAAGTTGGGCACGAATAGTGACTCCCGTTTTGCTATATAGCACGCTTGGTCCTGTTCCTATGGTGATTCATTTAGCTTATCAAATGGGATCATACGCTACGCCGCAGATGTTTAGCTATTTCTCTGATGCATATTATAAAATGAAGCCATTTGTCCACAATAATATGCACAGGTATGTTGAGCAATCCCTAGATGATATTGCAAGCGTTACATCTTATGGTTCCTCTATCGCATTTAAAGGAATGAATGTAATTGATTGGGTGACAAATCCTGGACGGCGAGCAACTGGTTTAGCAACGAGCGTATTACTTGCCAATTTGGCTGCACACTATACCGATAATAAAGACGTGCAGGCTGCCATGTTGTTTGTTGGTCGTGAAATGGGTCACATAGCAATAGATGCATATAACTCATATAAAGAGAAAACAGAGCCTTCAGAAGGAGGGTTTGATGCAGAGTTAAATCATGGCTTTACAATTTGGGGTAGCATTTTTGGCAAAGAAGAGGGGGAAAGGTTTGTTCGTTATGTGCATGGGATGACACAGTTGAGAGATGATATTTATCAAGGAATAGGTTGGCTTGAGCATACAGTCGTAAATATGGCGTCAGAAGGATTACAACAAGTCGGGAATTTGCTAACAAGTTTTGAAAGTTATAATTACTTAAATGGCGCGCTACAAAATGGTTCTGACATATTAACACCTTATCAAGGCTATTTTACATCGCTACCTGTAACTTTATTCGCAAAAGTAAAGAAAGCACAAGAAGATATTGGTTACTGGCGTGATGAATTACTTCAAGATATTGAACTTTGGATTTATGAGAATGCTTTACCAGACAGTGAATATTGCCGCTATGCTGTGTCTCATCTTGAGCAAATAAGACGCTCGTTACTATCTAATAAAGCATTAGAAGCCGAAATAGATAAGGCTGCGGCGAAACAGGCAGTAGAAGATGCAGAGCAAGTTTTAAAAGCATGTCAAGCCGCAGAGGGAGAAGTCTTTCTCGAGGCTCAACGGAAATTAGAGCTTGCTAAGCAGAATTTAGAGAGCATGCTTGAAGCAAGTGAAAGCATAAATCTGCAGCTTGAAGCACAGCAGAAAAAAGCATTAGAGGCCTGGGAAAAGACACCTAAAGGTATTAAACATAAAGAATTAAGAGATGCGCAAGATAAGGAGTTAGATGCGAGGATTGAATACGAAAATGCACAAATAGAATTAACGTTTGTTGAGCAACATGACGCAACTGCAGAAGAGCGTGTACAAGCAAAAAATAAAGTCATCTCTAAAGAAGAAGAACTCAAGCATTGTTCAGATGTTTCGTTACTTGCAAAGGAAGATCTCATTAAAGTATTAACCTCCATAGAAAAGGAGGATTTTGAAAAAAATGAGGTTGAAAGACAAAACCATTTAAATAAAATGTTAATGGAATCAAGCGAGCAAAAGCAAGCAATCTTAGAGAAGCATCGAGAGCTGACACAAGCAGAGAAGAATGAATATTCTGCTTTTGTAACGCTTGAAAGTTTAAAAAGAGAATTAGATGCTGCTCAGCAAAAATATCATGAAAATCAAAAACGAATTTATTCTTTTGAACATCCAGGCCCCATCGTTATTAATGATTTGGTCAAACAAGCTTTTGCGTTGTACGGCTATGAAGATAAGGCTGCGGTTGCTGAGTACATCATTAAAGGAATTGTTGCTACGGGTGTGATTGGTTTTGATGAAGCAGAGCAACGCATGTGGGATACATTTCTCACTGCACAAGAAACCAAGAATGGAAATAAATTACAAAATCTTACCAAACGTGTTAATGAACAATGGAAAGCCCTTTTTACCGATTATAAACAACATTTTGTCAATAATGGTGCAATGCTGTTAAAAGCGCAACAAGATGCTAAACAACGTTATGATAAATCTGTGAAAGATTTAGAACGTGAAAAAGCAAAAGTTGAAAGCCAAAAAAAGGATTTCGTAAAATTATTGCCAACCGATGAGCAAGAAAAATTTGAGATCCAGCATAAGCAATCACTCACTGCAAAAGCGATGCTCCATTGGGAGATAAGTCATCCCCTTGATGAGATAAAGGAACTTTTGTCTTTGCTGGGACAAACAGATCTTGCTATGCAGGTGGCACTATATCACAACCAAAGTTTTACTCCTGTAGAAATGAATGTTTTTCTTAGCGATACGATAGCGCGCTGGTTGATAGAATATAAGAATATTTTCTTTAACGAATCAAATCTCGATATTGTCGCCGAGCAGGTTACAGCTCTATCTAGTGCTTTGCAGCTTTCTGCTATAACGCCTTTTAAAATTACCCAAGAAAAATTAAAACTAGATGAAGCGATTGCAAAAATGCTTTTTGATAATGCGCTGAATCATGCGGCGCTTGCGGTTGGTTCAAAAGATGATCCTGGCTTTATAAAGGCGGTTGAAAATGAAGTCGTTACAATGCTGCAAAAGGGATTAGTGCTGGATGTTGCAACCGAAATAAAAGTTAACGAAACACCACTAGTAAATCTGCTTTCCCAGGCAGTTTTGAACAATAATCCAGCTGTCGCACAGTCTGCAATTACACAAACCCTGCAAGAAAATACGCAGTCATTTTCGATAAAAAATGTGGGTAAATGGGAAGAGCCCGTTTTGTCGATTGCAGCGCCAGAAATTGCTACATCATCACACAAAAAGAAAAAACACCATGGGCTTAGTAAATTGGCGAGAAAGACATGGACCGTTATTAAGGATGTGGGAGAAACAGTATTAGGTGGTTTTCTTCAACAAGGCATCGAAGTGGGAGTAAATGCGACGAGTATTGGCGCGGGGATCACAGGGCAACAAATGTTTACCATTTACCGTTTTAGTCCAGAGCAGCAAGCCTTATTTAATTTGCCACAGAAACAATTATCAAATGATCCTGTTTATCATCCTCATGGTGCTATATCATCAACACCTCTTTCATCTGAACCGCTGCCTTCAGTATTGCCCAAAGGAAGTTGGGAGGCGCTGGCGCCTACGCCTTCTTTAATTCAAGCAGATAATTTTCGAGTCGTGCAACAAAATAGTTTATCTTCTGCCCCTGTTTTGCCAACATTAACGCAAACACCGACGAATAAAGTCCTTCTTTTTAAGGGACCCAGCACTCCTGTTCCTCTGCTAAAAGCGGCATCTAAAGCCTCTCATGTGCCTACCTTAAAACAATCGCAATTTGAGTTAGCGTTATCGCCGTTTGTAAAGATTTATCCCATTGGAGAAAAAGTTTTACCTATATCCGATTTATTTGATGTTAAAAATAATACCAACTTTAATTTTATTTCGAAGCATCTAGAAGAAAAACAGCTGCCTTTAGAAAAGAAAGTGCTGCAACAAGCGGTGAAATGGAGCGAGTTGTTCTTTAAAGCGTTAAATGGTGAACAAAGCAAGGAAGTGTTTGCTTGGCAAAAAGAAAATACCAAGATGTGGCCATTAGAACAGCCAGCGCCAACCGTTCAACAAACGGTGATTTCTGGAAATGTGCTGATTGCGCAAGGGATGTTAGATGCAGCAACAGAATTATTTCATTTTGCTAAAAGTGAAATGATTAAATTGACCCATGATGATGAAACGACTATTGGTCAATCCATTCCTAAAGCGAAGGCTTTTTTAGCTGAAGAAGCTTATGGTTTAGCAACGCATCAAACAACAACCCCGCTTGGACGTGCTGCCATGGTGGGAATTTGTTCAAAGTGATATTGCGTTATGGCAACAGGGAGAGGAAACGAAAACAGGGCAAGCAGCCAATACCTTTCTTTATCAGATAGGACAAACCACGCCAGAAGCCTTGTATTATCAAGGCGGAAAAGAATTATTTTATTTGATACTGGGAGAAGGCGTGCTTCGCGGATTAGGCTATGCAGCAGGTGCAACATCCTCTTGGGCAGTCGAAAGCTATTTCACTGTAGAGAAGATGACAGCAGAATTCTTTTCAGGTTATGGCATAAGACCGCCAATTACGTTTGCGTTTGAACATGGCAAGTTGTATGCCAATGTGCCTGGGGATTTGGTTAAAGTTCAGAAGCCTTTGTATAAGAAAGATCCTGAAGTACAATCTCATGGGCATAAGCAGCCACCAAAATTTTTGCCTGGTTTTCCTGACGCGAAGGTAGTTAGAGGTAAAACACCATATCCAGGAGGAAAGCGAAAAAGATGGGAAATGCCAGATGGAAAATTTTTAGAATGGGATTATATGCATGGTGAAGTTGAAATGTATAATAAAAATGGTAATCACTTGGGCGCTTTTGATCCTAATAAGGGTGAAAAAGTAAAAAATGCTAAAAAGGACAGGAATATTAAAAAATATCTGTAGGGGGGAATATGAATGTAGATATTGAAGGAATTGAAAGAGTTATTTGCGGGTTCAGTAAAATTACTAATGCAAATGGAAATCAGCCTTTAGAAGTAATGTACTATTTAAAACCAATTGATCTTGCTTATTTACAAAAGCTATTTGATATTGATCCAAATGATCCAGATCCTGCTGTTGTGGATGTTATTTATTGTTACGACATAAACGAAGAGCAGGCAAAGGCGTTGCAGCCATATGTTATTGATGGAGTGATTGATCTAGAGAAATATGACTTTATGCTTGATTGTCATGCAAAGGAGTGAGAATAGAGTAGAGATTGAAATGAACATATATTTTTAGCAGAATTTTGCAAGATACATACAGCATGCAAGCATGAAGCATCATTCATCCCTTTGGAAGATAAGGTGCAGCAACTTGTTTCAGGGAACTTATTATGCAAAGTTACCGCAATAAAAATTTTTGGCACCTGTAAGCGTAGCGAACAAATTTCCCTCTTTGATTAAAAGAGGGAGGCGCGAAGCGCGGGGGGGATTTCTATCAAGAAAAACAAAGGAAAAGAGAAAAAGATTTAAGATAAAAATCCCCCCGCGCTAAGAAGCGCGGCCTCCTTTTATGCAAAGTGGGCAAATACGCTGCGCACAGCGCATGATTAATTTTGCTGCAGATCAAAAGACCCTCACCCTCTCCCGCAAATGGGAGAAGAGATTGGAACGAAATTAAAGGATCGTTTCATCTGCTTATCGGTGTTGTGCAACAGGTGCAGAGAATTTATATTTTAAGTCGCAACCAAAAAATGTTTATAGGGCACGATAATGGACGTTGACGGAATAGAAAGAGTGGTTTGTGGATATAATAAAATTCCCAATGAAAATGGGAATCAATTAATAGAGGTAATGTATTATTTGAAGTCAATAAATCTTTCTTTCCTACAAAAATTATTTAATATAGATCCTAATCATCCTGATCCTGGGGTTGTAGAT
>MKTN01000036.1 GCA_001898235.1 Gammaproteobacteria bacterium 39-13 | reverse complement strand
ATGAATGATTGTTAAGGTCAGTATTCCCGTAGCGTAAATTACCCGTAGTAGCCTCTTCTGCTGCAGCCATAGCTGAGGATTGATTAATCCCAAACAAACTGGCAGACATATTTGCTAGTACGCCTGGGCCATTTTTAAATATGCTCCAGGTCAAGATTGGAATAAAGGAAGACATAAAGCCAGCAAAAGCGGCTATCTTCGCATTAACATCATAAATCCCAGGTAACGTATCAAGGCAAATTCCCACCCCGCCAGAAGTCGTTGCAGCCGAAACAGTTGCAATTTTAGCTGCATAGCTAAAGAACACATTCAATAAAGCAAATATTGGTCCCCACGAATGCACCCAGAAAAGCGATTTGATATATATCAAACAGATACTGCCCCCTTGTGGTAGCAATATCAGCAAAAATACGATGGGAAAAATGCCATACAATAAACACTCAAAGATCGCTCGCATCAAAGGAAGCTTTTCAAGTGCGAGCTGCCCTACAATAGTATAAGAAGCATGTTGCTGAATTTTCGCGCGAGAAGCAGCAAATTGTTGTAAAGCAGCTGCTGAACCTGTTTCTGATGCAAATGAATCTACGCCATCTATAATTGACTGCATCATCAACTGTTGGTGCAATATTTCTTCCGCAGTTCGAGAAATCCCTAATAAATAGTTGTATGCTCCAGGTAAATGCGATAGAAAAACGCCACTAGCCATCTGTGAGGTATCCGCACTTCGATAATAACGATTGCTATAGATAGATTTAACCTTACGGATCTGTTCATCCCATTCTTTTGAGAGGGTCTGCGCACCGGTATAGCAGGTGATAATTTCATTGTTATAGGGGAAAGCATGCGCTTTTGATGCATTTTTACTCACCAATCCCCAAATATCATTACTTTTTTTCAAATCATCAATTGTATATTTTTTGCCCCTGATCGCTTCAAAAACAACACACTGATGAATAAAATTACGCATATTCTTTGAAAACTTTTCATCAGCTATTGGCATAAACGCTGTTTTTTCTATCATTGTCGAAGCCATCATCATGCCAGTACGATGATATTTTACGTCGTCAGGTGATGAAAAAGCCGATTCAAAAAGTCGAGTAATTGCATCACCTATATGGCTGCTAAAATGCGCCACACTGGCAACACCAAAAGGTACATTCTTAACAATTCTTGGGGTATCACCGTAAATTCTATCAATGATAACGACCTCCGCTTTTGGAACAAATAATAAGGAATATGCCAAGGTATAACCTAAAAACCATTTCGAGAGGATTACAACATTACCTTTGAGAATTGAATAATAAGCCACAGCAACTACAGCAAAAAGAACCGCAAAATTTAATATAGTGCCATAGTCATCGCTTTTAGCGATGCCTGCAATCCCATTAAATACATTATCTAAGTAAGGGCCCGCTCCATATGTGATAATCTCAAATGCCATAATGCACCTACCGCTGAATTACATTTGATGAATTTTTCATGCCCGAAGCATATTGGCTTGCAATTTCCTTTTCGACATTTTTCGCTTTTTCAATCAAAGAAAGAACTTGATTGGCTTGCTCAGCTGACTTTGCTCTTTCACGATCCACCTGTTCTCTGGCTTTTTGCATCTTAACGAAAAAATCACCTCCTATTTTCCCTAAATCATGCTCAGAGCGCGATATTTCTTCAACAGCTTTGATATTTTCAACTAAAAAAGCATAAAGCAAATCAAATGAAATTAATTCACTATAATAATGAATATCCATAAGCTTGGTTGCTGGTGCATAAGTCGTATACACATTTAGAATTCGATAAACAGGGATTGAAGTCGTATTTAATAATGCCTTATGTGAAGGCTTAAGTTCTTCGTCGTGCTCCATTGCATAAACCATTTCATTAAGCGCTTGTGTAATTTTTACACCTAATGCCTTGCTTGAGCTTATTTTCAATGGTTTTAATTTAGGTCGTAAGCAGCCGTTTTTTTCATAGGTATCACATGCATAAACTGTAGCATCTCCACCATAAACTATGGCTTGCAGTAGATTGCTATGCGTTGATAATGATGGCAAATCTAAAATGCTCAAATTGCCATTTTCATTCCTCGAAAAAATAATTGTGCCAGATAAAGACATCATAAATTCAGCAAATTCATTATCGTTGCCAAATATTTGTGAATTTTTAATCGCTTTCCATGCCATATTAAGATTAGTGATTGGATTATTAGCATTTGATTTAGATGAAGAATTACCTTTAGCACTGCAATGAACCCGAGAATCAAAATATGACGATGACTCACCATTTTGATTTGCATTAGCTCGGCATAAAACATCTTGTGTCGCTTCAGTTTGCGGCCAAATCATTCCCAATCCCATTGCAGCGGTTTCGCAACTATTAATATTGAATTGATTAATATTTTGAGCCCATTGATTTAATTGTTCTACCTCATTCGCCAACATTGGCATTACTGTTTTTAGTCCAATGGCAAAAGCTAGTGATTGTGCGTTATTACCAATGTTGCGCATCATATTCACCAATTGATCTGAATTAATATATGAAAACCCACCGGTAAATAGATCTATCCCTCCGCATCCTGCACTATAATTTGGTAATTGCATTGATACAGGATGAATAATACGAGGAGGGGTTCTAGCATAAATTGATCCCCCCGTATAATATCCTGCGCTTTGTCCTTTATAAGCATTTGGACCAGATACATTATTGATTTCAGCATAGCTATCAAAAAATTTTTCAAGCTCATGCTCCAAAGAAGCATTAGAAGCAGAACATAAGCAAACGCTAATGATTAACAGTACGTAGCGTAGCATGCTCTCTCCCCTTTAAATTTTCATAAAATAATAAGAATCTTTGCTCAAGCTCACTGCCACTAATCAAACCAAATGCAATCGGGATAACTTCATCTTGTAACGGGGACACTGCATAAATTGCAGGCACCTGGGTGATACCCCATTTTTCAGCAATTCCGTTATCAGATTTAAATATGTTAAACCCTTTTGTAGCCTTGCCATCTAAGCTAATCGCTAATACTTTTATTTTGTATCTGTCACCAAAAGTCCTTAATATGGGCGAAAATCTTTCGCAATATGGACAATTTGACTTATAAAAGTAGAAAATCCCATAATTTTGCGCGATATCACTGATAGCCATGTTAATTACGTGAGAATTTTCTTTTTGCTTAACTTGCTTTGCCAGTTCGCTTGTTGGAAAACGTAGAGAGTAGTTTAACTCGGGATGTTTAGAAATGACCCATTGCCATGTTTTTGAAAACTTTTCAGCCTGATCTGTCCATAATTCTTGTGTTTTTATATATTCATATACGTTTTTTTCATTTGGTTCCAAAAGTGCTTTAGCACGTTTCGTTTCAATTTCTTTTTTAATGTTCTCTATCGTTTCAAGTGGAGACATGGTAGATAATTCTGATGTCACTTTGCCCTTGTCATCATCTTTTGATGATTCATACCAATGCCAACCATGTGCATGTGATTCATAATATCCTGCCTCAACGAAAGATGAGGCAGCAATCAGCATTACACCGAAAAGGTATAAACTAGAATTCTTGAGCAAATTTAAGATCGGGATCATGGCTTCTTTTAGTCTCTTCTACAAGCCTATTTTTACCTTCAATAAGCTTCATTTTGTCTTCACTTAATTTGACATCTTTATAAACAACAGTCGTGATATAGTACCAATTTAGTGGATTAAGCTTGGAATGCCAAAGTTGCTTTGTTTGTAAATCAATTTGAGCATCTTCAGCGTCTTTAAATGTGCCATATCTTACATTATCCCAATCGTTACCATTGGTATCAGGATAACGAATAGTGGTATATTTTTTAGAAAATCCTGCACATAAATTTTTAAATAAATGGTTTTCTTTACCCTCTTCCCAAGAGGCTGAAAATGAATCAACTCTTCCTTTGATAAAATGCATTTCTCCTTCAATAACCTTTCCATGCTTTTGCCAATCGGGAAATTGTTTAAACGAAAGTGTAGGTAGATCTAATATATCTTTCCCATTGTCATCTTTATCAAATTTGACCGTATATTTTATATGTGCTTGATCTAGCTTTTGTTTAACATCATCAAAGGTAGTTTTTCCCAAATCGATGCCTATATACTCTTTACCTTGACAATTGAAGCTTATCAAAGCCATAGTGCTGAAAAAAAGAGCTAGTTTTGTATTCATAATTCGTTTTCCTTAATCAAATGAGAATTAACTGCTTGGTGAATTTTTTTAGACAAACCCTGTTCATTTGGCAGTATAGTCTTGTTTCTGATCTCTTCATAAATCTCAGAAAAATCTATTTTATTCCAATCAAGAGTCTGTAAATCTTGCGGGGTTAGCGGTAAACATACAGGATTGTCTAGCTCACCAAGCGATCTTCCCAACTGATTTATAGCACCTTGCTGGATTATTCTCGCAAGTTTAGAAGGAAAAACACAGTAACTTTTTTTCTTTTCGACGCATTCACCAACTATTTTCGAATCACAATACTCCCCTACTTCAATTACGCGTTTAGCTTCTTTTGCCATTCCTAATAACTTCTCCTCTTCCTTACATGACGTTAAATGTAAATCCTGGCCCCAGCCCTTATCTTGACAACAGTTGCTAAACCCAATGCCAAATTTACGGCAAGCCATTGCCTGCCCTTTAAAGATTTGGTTTGTATTCACATCATGCCCAGCAGCAGTAACCCCAGTTAAATGAGAAATCGCTTCTTCAAAGCTTCCTAGAGCCTCCTGTTGAGGTTCAAAGCAATCGCCCTCCTTGCAATAGGCGTCTATGTGTTCTTTCTTAGTTTCGCAACTTGATTTTGGGCATTTGAAAGTGATCTCTTGCTGGGTGCATCCCATATCGTCTTCTTTTTTAATACATTCGGTTTTTACTTGCTCACAGCCATTAGCTCTTAAAGTTTGGCATTGAGACACTGATGGTGGACAATGAAAAACCATCTTTCGCTTCCAACAATCTCGCAACACTTCAACGCCACTTACATTTTTCTTACTGGGGCCTTCAAGACAAATGCTATTTGAATTACAACCTTTTGGTGCCTTGACTTTGCTCATACAATTTTGGGTCCAATGATCACGCAAAACCAAAGGTGGCAGGTATGTTACTTTGAATAAATGCTTTACTCCCCTATTTTTCCATTTATTCTTCTTGTGATGAGTTTGGCTAATACTAAAGGACGTTGTTAAGCCATTTGAACATGTCGGCGTTGTAGGTGCATCATAAACAACATCTTCTGTTTGGAAGCTTCCACCAATTGTCGCGTCATAAAATGCACTATATCCTACATGCGCAAAACTAAGTCTTTGACAATCATATGATGCTAAAGTCGGATTACTCCAACCATGAGCACTATTGGCATCATTTTGAGCAGTCAAAATACCTTTTTTGAGATCAATGTAAAATGTAGTCTTCTTTTCCGCATAGCTTGAAGCATAAATTTCAAGATCAAATGTTTCTTTGGAGGGTTGCTCAACATCAACTATCAAATATTCAATACAGCCATCCATAACTTCGGTATCTTCTATACAAGTTTCCTGATGATAAGACAGATGACAACTTAAATTCCCTTGCTCTCTTTCCCATAATCTATCTTTATCGCCAATAACCCACGCTGGATTTTGATATCTTTGTTGATTGACAAATTGACCTATTTCTTGGTTTTGAAATTCAGTTATACCTTTTTCAGACAATGACTTTTCATCTGGCGCTCTAAAAGGATTTTTTTCTTGCAGCTCTCTTGCATATTCTTCTGCCTGAGTGTGGTTTGATGTCAAGAATATGCCTAATTCATTCACAGTTTTCTGAGAACTTTGTAATGCGTTTGCTTGGGTCATATTTGTCATCATAATAAGTGCTAATAATATCTGTTTTTTCATTATGTAAGTTTTTCAATTACTTCTTTTGCTGCTTTTGATTCTACACGTGTTGCTGCTAATTGAGCCGCTGGTAACAACCCAACATCCCCGTACACAGTTATGGACTCTTGATTATCATCAACAAAAACAACGGCAGGTACTTTTTCGATTTTATACCTCTCAAATTCTTTGGGATCTAACAAAAAGCCTTGCGAATTATCTTTAATAACCAACGTTGCTTTATTTATTGTTTGCTTAAATGAGTTATCGATAAATCCTCGCAAATACACTTGCGCATGTACTTTTTCAGCTTGCTGTAGCCATTGCTTAATGCTCATTTCTGGCATCGAAAAAGATATAAATACTTTCGCAACATGTGCAAAACAACTGTTTGACATCATCATAATTAAAACAAATAGTTTACAACGCACAGCAATGTCGCTTACGCCACACCACATAGGCAAAATCCTCCCCTTTGACTGGATATTCCTTGCCAGATTCCCATAAAACCGTGCTTCTTCCGTAAGGATGGCATTGACTTGCTACTGGATAAGCCATCTGATATCGATATTGGGATTTTTTCCAAATTGGCATCGGGTATTTACCACACAACCCCTCTTGTCCAACGGTACCCCACAATAAGAGTTCTCTATGCATTTTATAGGTCATCTTCTCAACTAAAGATGTACTCGCTGCCACGCCACCGTAATGATTTGCCGTATACGAAGTAAAGGGATAAACACTACCTTGACTGCCTGCACACCAAAACAAAGCATCAATACCGGTATGAGCTGTCGCAGCCAAAGCATCGGCACTGCAAGCTGCTTGTGCGGCAATATTTCCGAATAGAATGGCTTCTGGGTTTAAAACAATACTCAGCGTCTCGTTCTGCCAAGTAGGATCAAATTCTGTTAAATACGCAACATCAAAATCAGAATTTTCAACACATCCACCATCAACCAAGATTTCTAGTAGCTTTAACAAGGGATAATCGTACCAATGCAAATGATATTGGCTTTGTTTATTACTACCATTTAGGGATGGCCCCATTTGCCCCCCTTTCGCAGGGGCAGGAAGCTGCAATCCCCCCATGCTGACAAAACAAAGCGGTGTGCGAGTCACGTCTACAATTTGTACGGGCTCCCAAAAGCCAATACTTAGACCAACGCGTGGAATGGGATTTGAACAGGTGCAAATGGGTGATTTAGGATTAGCTGTATCAGGGTTCTTCCCTTTTGAAACCGGCACATTACCTATGGTTAAAGGGAACATACATCCCCAAGCAATATCCGTAATAGGATTTAAAAACCTACCCTGACAGAACGTGCCAGCCATCCCAATTGAACAGTGCCCTAAAGTGATGATAATTACTATCAGGAAGGTACGCATTCTTGGATCCTTAAGAATTTACCATCCTGTGAAATAACGCTTGGAACAGCTTTTAATGAAAACCGCGTTATAAATTTCCCATGTTGATCAAAATAGACTTTCTTCTGAAATTCATCTTGTACTTTTAAGGGCTCTCCCTTCACTAAAATCAAAATGGCATTTTTATAATGGTTTTTCACCCATTCTTTTTGAATAGAATCATCGCTATCAAAAAACACGAGTGGCGTAGTCAAACTAACAAAATCTAATGGGTTGACATGTTGGCCTGCTTTAATGACTTCATTCTGTTGATGATCTTTTACTGAATTTTCAAAATAAACAGCTGGATTAAATAAACGGCTATTATTTTTTGTAACAACTGGCAGCTGGGTAGCAGTTGGTCGACTGATCTTGCTCTTGGTTATCTCTAAAAATTGATTTTCTAACCTAATTTTTTCATCTTTATTAACGCTATTAATCTTATTTTCAATTAATTTATCCGCAGGTAACTCTCTAATCGGATAAGTTTTGCCAAAAGAACCTAAATCCAATGCATATACTGGCATGGTAAACAAATAAAACCCTAATATAGCTTTAACGACCATGAAATTTCTCTTTTGCAACGGTTCTAACCGCATCAATAAGCGAATATCCTTGTTTTTGCAGTTGCTGCACAGCTGAAAACTCATCGCCTTTGGTCGAATATAAAGCCAAAGTAAAATCATCTAAGATAAGCTGGGCAACGGTGTACCAATTTGGCGCTCGAATGAATATATCAGCGTACTCGCCTTCACTCATTCGAAGGCTCTTTATTAGCCTTTCCATATGCGGCTCTAAGGATAACTTCTCTTCCTTAACCAGTTTCTCGATCACACCCTCCTTTTGCATCATGATAATGGTATAATCCGAGTTATTATAGACCGCTTGCGCTGCTGAATTTTCGAAATAATCTTGAATCGATTGCGTCCCTGTAATGATTGAAGCATTATACTTTCTGGCTGTTCTGGCCATTTTTTCAATAAATATTTTTATCTTTTCCCCGTTCAAAAGTTGCCATGCTTCATCGATAATACAAGCGTTTTTGGTTTCTCTATTACCTGCATAAATAGTATTGGTGATCTGGAAAATGATAAGCATTAAAACGATAGATTGCATATCACCTTTGTTTTTTAATTCTTCTAGTTCCATCACCAAAAATGGATTTTCAAATGAAATATTTGCCTTGCCATTAAAATAGCGTCCATACATCCCTTTCTCGGTGTAAGGGTATAAACGTTTACCTAGATCATTTGCGCGTAAATCAGAATGATTATGCAGCCATTTTGAGAGTTCAGTTATGCTGTTATCATTTCGAAATTGTGCCCAGGTTTGCTGAATTGCCTCTTCAAGTAATACCCTGTCGATATCAGAAATCGGATCATGGGGTGCAACCATTTGTTCAACAATGGGTTTTAGTAAAGAAAGTTGATCTTCATCCAATTCTTGAATATGCGTGAAAGGGTTTAAACAAATTTCTTTGTCTATCGAAAATTCAACAAATTCTCCACCTAGCAGCTTACATGTTTTCTCATAACTACGCCCCACATCAATAACCCATAACCTGCCACCAGAGCCAACAATACTGGCGGCCAACTCCTGCATAAAAACAGATTTTCCTGAGCCTGATTTCCCAGTAACACAGACGTTGTAGTTTCCTGAATCATTTGAAAAAGGATCAAACCAAAATAGCTGCCCTCTCCTTCCTGTTAACATCAATCTAGGCACAGTCATG
>MKTN01000035.1 GCA_001898235.1 Gammaproteobacteria bacterium 39-13 | reverse complement strand
TACTTGCCGCCTCGCCTAAAGCCAAACTAGTCGAGTCTAAATTCTTCCTATTTTGCTTTTAGGCTTGTCCCTAAAAGCATCTATACCGTTTCAGCTTCTTCTTCTACCGCTTCATGCATTGTTCGTGTGCGGCTTCCTGCTTGCACGCTTTCTTTTTGCGAAACATTTGCGGCAGCATTATACACTTTATTTCCGTTAAAAGATTCTCTTGCAAGAACGCTATCAATTTTTTCTTGCAGCAATCTTAATCGTTCAGAAAAAGCTTCGTCCGGTTCAAAAGCTGTTTTCTTGAGTGTAAGCAATTCATTGGTGATATTGAGTGCTGCCATGACAGCGATACGCTCTAGACCAATGACACGACCCGATTGCCTAATTAAGCGCATTTGTTTATCGAGATACTGAGCAGCATCACGCAATGCCAATTCTTGGCTTTCTGAACAAGCTACTCGAAATTCCTTTTCTAGTATTCTAACACAGATGCCATTTTCCCCAATACTCATTTTAAGTTAACGCTCCAGCCATATTTAAGGTCTTAATATTAATCATAGGGAGAGCGGCGCATGGGGTCAATACAGGGGATGTGTTAATCTAACACTCCAGGGGTTTTTGAGAATGTGAGTATATGAAAGTGGAAGTTGATAAAGTTTGGCCAGATTTTGAAACGTTAGAATATAGTTTAATTGCAGCAAGTACACCTTTTTCAGCCTCTTATGTCCATGGGATGATAGCGGGTGTGTTATGCGTAAATGGGCGCCAGATAGAAAAATGCAAACAGCTAATTGAAGAAAAAATACCTGAAATGAATGAAAGTCATGGTCGAATAAGTGAGTTAATCAACAATTTATTTTCACTGACCGCACTGCATTTACAAGATCAAAATTATGAGCTGACTTTAATGCTTGCACCTGATGATCTCCCAATGCCACAACGGTTAGAAACTTTAGCAAATTGGTGTCAAGGATTTTTGGAAGGGGTAGAAGCAGAAAATTTACCCAAAGGCACCTTGATACAATATCCGATGGTGAGTGAAGTATTAGAAGATTTTATGCAAATTAAAGATCTCTCCTTTGAAACACCATCAACGCAAGAGAATGAAAAAGATTATATGGAGATTGTCGAATTTGTGCGTGTTGGTGCGCTTTTAGTTCATGCTGAATGCACGCAAACAGAAAATGGCCCATCGTCAGCACAGCATCTGCATTAAGGAATGAGCATGGAAAAGCAAGTATATCATTTGCGACGTGAAAAAATTTTTCAACAAATGCCAGATAATAGCATTGCTTTATTGACATCAGCTGAAATCAAGTACCGCAATAGTGATACCGAATATCCTTATCGACAAGATAGCCACTTTTATTATTTGACAGGATTTGATGAATGTGAATCTTTAGCTGTATTACTGAAAAAAAAAGGGCAAAATCATTTTATTTTATTTTGCCAAGATAGAGATCCACAAGCAGAGCAGTGGACAGGTGTTAGAGTCGGAGTGAATGACGCTCTAGAGATCTATGGTGCAGATGAAGCTTACCCAATAGGAGAGGCATCAAAACGCATGCCAGAATTGTTGGCGGGTACGACCATTATATATTTTTTAGTAAATAATAGCCCTGAGTTTGACAAAAAAGTCTTTTCTTGGGTGAAAGCTTTAGGTAAGAAAATTCGTTCTGGTATAACCACTCCCCGCCAATTTGTTGATTTTAGGCAAATAGTAGACGAAGCACGTCTGATCAAATCTCAAGATGAATTACAACTGATGCGTAAAGCATGCAGTCTTTCTGCTGATGCACATGTTCATGCAATGAAGCATTGTCAAGTGGGCATGTATGAATATGAATTAGAAGCAATATTACTTAAGGAATTTTATCGCCACGGAAGCCGATTTCCTGCATATTCTTCTATAGTAGCAACAGGTGATAATGCTTGTACTTTGCATTATACGCGTAATGATAAAATGATTAAGGAAAAGGATTTAGTTCTTATTGATGCAGGTGCAGAATACCATCATTACGCAGCTGATATTACACGTACCTTCCCAGCCAATGGAAAATTTACAAAAGAACAACAAGCTATCTATGAGTTAGTATTAGCTGCTCAGCAATCGGCAATACAGCAAATTGCACCCGAAGTCCCTTGGAATAAAGCGCAAGAAACCATTTTGCATATTTTAGTTCAAGGATTGATTGACTTGAAAATATTGAAAGGATCAGTCGCTACCTTACTTGAAGAGAAAGCTTATCTTCCCTTCTATATGCATAACAGTGGTCATTGGTTAGGAATGGATGTTCATGATGTTGGTGAATATAGAGTACAAGGAAATTGGCGACCTTTAAAACCAGGAATGGTTTTTACAGTAGAACCTGGGCTTTATATCTCGGCTGATAATATGAGTGTGGCTGAACAATGGCGAGGAATTGGGGTTCGAATAGAAGATGATATTGTTGTGACAGAACAAGGATATGAAGTGTTGACTGAAGGTGTGCCCAAATCTGTTCATGAGATTGAAAAGCTTATGAAAGATAGGGGCTAAAATTATGTTATACGATTGTGTTATTGTTGGTGGTGGTGCAGTTGGACTAAGTCTTGCTCTGGCTTTAGGGCAACAACAATACAAAGTGCTACTCTTAGAGCAAAATGCGCAGTTTTCTAAAGAAACGGATCTTGATGCCCGTACAATTGCTTTATCTTATGCAAGTGTACGTATTTATACTGAAATGGGCGTTTGGGAAAAACTCCGTCCGCGTGCTATTCCTATCGAACGAGTTCTTGTAACCATGAAAGGCCAATATGGTGCTTGTCGTCTCAATGGAGAAAGTGAGGGAATGGCAACGCTAGGTTATGTTGTAGGACTTCGTGAATTAGAACAAGCTTTATATGAAACGCTTACAACGCAGCCTTTTGTTGAAATACTTCGCCCTGCAACTTTAATCCATCGACATTCTTCTCCAGAAGCGTGGCATTTAAAAATTCAACATAGCGCTGCAAATTTAACAGTGAATAGCACATTGTTAGTCGCAGCTGATGGGGTAACGTCTGCTTTAAGGCAAGAGCAAGGTATTTCTCAAGTAAAAAAAGAATATGGTCATTATGCTGTGATGGCAAATGTCGAGATACCCTCAAAACATCATTTTACAGCTTATGAACGTTTCCTACCTCAAGGCGCCATTGCTTTACTGCCGTGGCAGAAAGATTTATACACTTGCATTTGGACAACAGGCAAAGAAGAAGCAGAAAGTCTTGTCGCATTAAGCCCAGAAGATTTTATTCAAAGATGCCAACAACAATGTGGTTCACGTATAGGGACTATCATTACTGTCAGCAAAAGAAGCTACTTCCCATTGCAAATGCAATTAGCCTCACAACAAGAAAGTGCAAGATTTTTGTTGATGGGAAACGCTGCTCATACTTTGCATCCGATTGCTGCACAAGGGCTGAATTTAAGCCTTCGAGATGTATGGCAAATGCGAACCCAGGTGATAATGGCAAATGAAAAAAAAGATATTGGATGTGAACGATTTTTGAATGAATACATTCAATCACGAAAGAAGGATCAAAGCCGTATCATTTTTGCAACTGATGCTATTGCAAGAACCATGTCAAGTGATATGTTGCCTGGGTGGATAAGAGCTGCTGGTATTACATTTTTAGATTGTTTGTCTCCCTTAAAACATAAATTTACCCAGGTGGGGATGGGGATATAGTCTTCGCACAGAAAATTTTTTGAGGGTGAAGAGTATATAATTGTTGGCTTATTGATAGAGTTGGTAGGAATTGCCGGTGACGAATAATACTTTTGATGTTGTCATTGTTGGGGGTGGCATGGTGGGACTTGCTTGTGCATTAGCGTTGGCGCAAGCAAATTTTCGTATTGCAGTGGTAGAATCTTCAACGCAAGAACAACAGGAGATAACAGCAGCTTGTCCTTTTGATACAAAGGTTGTTGCTATCACACGGGCATCTGAAAATTTATTCAAAAATTTGGGTGTTTGGCAGAAAATCGAAGAAGCTAGGCTTTGTTCATACAAAAATATGAAAGTATGGGATAGTGCATTAGATGGTGCTATCGCTTTTTCTGCCATGGATTTTTTTGAACGTAATTTAGGTCATATTGTTGAACAATCTATTATTTTATGGGCTCTGCAACAAGCCCTTAAAGAACATATCAATGTGACGTTGATGACAGGCGCAAAACTTGGAACTCTAGAAATATTAGCTGAGCATGTAGAATTGAATCTGGTAAATGGTAAACAGCTAAAATCTCTTCTAATCATTGGTGCAGATGGTGCCAACTCTTTGGTAAGACAATTATGTGGCATAGAAATCGCTGGATGGGAATATGAGCAATCAGCAATAGTAGCCACGGTTGAAGGGGAATATTCTCATGAACAAACCGCTTATCAACGTTTTGCATCAGATGGGCCGCTTGCATTATTGCCCTTAGCCTCTTCTCATCATTGCTCTATTGTTTGGACAACCTCACCCGAAGAAGCCGAGGTACTTTGTCGGGAAACGCCAGAGCGTTTTGCCGAACGGTTGACCAGAGAAAGTCATTTTGTCATGGGGAAGATGCGTCTTGTGGGGACGCGTCTAGCTTTCCCATTGCGAACACAACATGTGAAGCAGTATGCTGTTTCTCGTTGTGCCTTGATAGGAGATGCCGCACATACGTTACACCCGCTTGCAGGTCAAGGTGTTAACTTGGGTTTTCTTGATGTCGCCGCATTAGTAAATGTAGTAACTGAAGCAAAAAAGAAAAAACGTGATATTGGGACGTTAAATACATTAAAGCGTTATGAAAGACAACGAAAAACGCATAATCAAATAATGATATGGATGATGGAATTTTTTAAACGTGGGTTTTGCTCACAATCCAATATTATTCAGCGGTTACGAAATGTTGGATTGAATTGGGTTGATCGTCATACTTCAATTAAGCAACTATTTGCCAAAATGGCCTTAGGAACACTAGGTCCTATCCCACCCATGGCGAGGATGAGAAGGGAAGCATAAATGGTTAAGAAAACCAAATTATATGAGCAGCATTGTAAGCTAGGCGCAAGGATGGTGAATTTTGCAAACTGGGAGATGCCTTTACATTATGGCTCTCAAGTTGAAGAACATCATTATGTTAGAAAGGAAGCTGGTGTTTTTGATGTATCACATATGACGTCTGTAGATATTGAAGGAGATGACGCAAGAGCATTCCTTCGCAGAATACTGGCTAATGATGTGCAAAAGCTGCAACCTGGCAAAGCGCTTTATAGCTGTTTGCTCAATCCTCATGCAGGCATTTTGGATGACTTGATAGCATATCATTTGGGTGAAAATCGGTACCGTTTGGTTGTCAATGCTGGCACGACTGAAAAGGATATTGCTTGGATATCGCAGCAGAGTAAACAGTTCGCAGCCAAAATTTATCCTCGACATGATTTAGCAATGTTGGCTATTCAAGGGCCACGTGCTTGGGAAAGCATGAAAAAGGTTTTTGATAGAAAACAAAATAAAGCAGTTGAAGCGTTGAAATCTTTTCATAGTGCTGAAATTAATAATTGGCTTATCGCTCGTACTGGCTATACAGGCGAAGATGGGTTGGAAGTGATTTTGCCACAAGAAGAGGTAGCAGGATTTTGGGAAAAAATATTGGCTTCAGGCATTAAGCCTGCTGGTTTGGGTGCTCGCGATAGCTTACGTTTGGAAGCAGGATTTAATTTGTATGGTGTTGATATGGATGAAACCGTCACACCCTTAGAGTCTAACTTAGCTTGGACAATAGATTGGCAAGATACCGAACGTGATTTTATTGGGAAAGAAAGCTTGCAAAAGCAAATACAGCAAGGTGTAAAGCAGCAACTGGTAGGATTAGTGCTACTAGGAAAAGGCGTGAGTCGAGCTGGTATGATTGTTTATATGCAAAACCAAAGCAGCGAAGAAGTTTACCGCGGAAAACTGACCAGCGGTGGATATTCTCCCACGTTGTCTTGTAGCATTGCATTGGCTCAAGTTCCCAGTGGAGAATTTGAAAATATTGAAATTGATATTAGAGGAAAAAGGATCCCCGCTAAAATTGTAAGACCGCCTTTTGTACGTAATGGCAAACTGAATTTTTCCTTTTAAAAAATATGATTTTTTCTTTGTCTTCGAGTCCACAAAGGATTCGAAGAGAGAATTGAAGCAGATAGAAAAGTAAAAAAGATAGGATTTAGGCAAAAAGGAGTATGACATGTCAAAGCTTCCAACAGAACTAAAATATACCAAAACACATGAATGGGCTCAGCGAGACGATGAAGATTGCATCTTGGTGGGGATCACGGATCATGCACAAAAATTGCTGGGAGATATTGTCTATATTGAATTGCCTGAAGTTGGTATCCAATTGCATGGTGGTGAAGAGTTTGGTGTGGTTGAATCAGTTAAAGCGGCTTCTGATCTTTATGCGCCATTATCAGGCGAGGTGATTGAAACCAATCAAGCATTATCTGCAAATCCAGCCCTTATTAACAGTGATGCATATCATCAAGGATGGATGATTAAAATCAAACCTGATGATATCCAAGAATGGGAAGATCTCATGGATGCCGATGAATATGCGGAAAAAACAGAAACAGAAGGTAAGTAACGCTACGCTGTGACTATATCGAAAGGAATTGATTATGCCTTTTATTCCCCATACATCAGAAGATGAAGCATCGATGCTCAAAGAGATAGGTGTTGATAGCATTACTTCTCTCTTTAAAGAGATTCCCAGACAACTATGGGTAGATTCTCTACCAGGGATCCCTGCGGGATTAAGTGAGATGGAGATCGGACGTTTGCTAGCTGAACGAGCAGCAAACAACATGAGTGCAAAATGCTTTATTGGCGCAGGTGCCTACGAACATCATATTCCTAGTGCTGTATGGGATATTACGATGCGAGGGGAATTCTTGACCGCTTATACGCCTTATCAAGCAGAGGCAAGCCAAGGAACGTTGCAGTTACTTTGGGAATACCAAACAATGATGGCATCACTGATGGGGTTAGATGTCTCCAATGCCTCACTTTATGATGGCGCAACGGCAGTGACAGAAGCGGTGTTAATGGCAAACCGGCTGCAACATAAATCGAAGCATCATTCAATTTGGATTTTACAAACACTTCATCCTTACTACCGTCAAGTATTGAAAACGTTATTAGCATTACAAGAAATTGAACTTTGTGAAATTCCTTTTGATGAAGAAAAGGGAATCGTTGCAATTGAAATGCTTGATAAGTTCTACGCTGAAAAAGGCGCCTGTTCAGCATTAGTCATTGGACAGCCCAACTTTTTTGGATCCTTGGAAGATGTTAATGCGTTAACAGATTGGGCTCATGCACATGGTGCTTTAGTCATTGGCGCTGTTAACCCAACGGCGATGGCCTGGCTAAAGCCGCCAGGACAATGGGGACAAAAGGGTGCAGATATTGCTTGTGGAGAAGGGCAGCCATTAGGCGTTCCTTTATCTGCAGGTGGACCTTACGTTGGATTTTTATGCTGCCGAATGAAAGATGTTCGACAAATGCCAGGACGAATTGTGGGGCGTACCCTGGATAAAGCAGGAAATGAAGGGTTTACGCTAACACTGCAAGCAAGAGAACAACATATTCGTCGAGCAAAGGCGACATCTAACATTTGTACAAATCAGGGATTACTTGTTACAGCTGTAACGATTTACCTAAGTTTACTTGGGCCAGAAGGGCTAAAACGTGTTGCACAAAAATGTTATGAAAGAACTGAGTTTTTCATCGCCCAATTGCAAGATATACCTGGTGTAAAACGCTTGTTTGTTGGGAATCATTTTCATGAAATTGTATTGCAATTACCGCTGACGGCGCAAGAAGTTTTAAAGCGCATGGCTGAACGTGGAATTGCAGCTGGATTTTCCTTGGCATCAGATTACCCTGCGTTAAAAAATGCATTGCTAATATGTTTAACTGAAACTAAAACCGATGAAGATATTATTGAATATGCAAAAGCATTAAGAGAAATTATTGCGATGGCTTCTTAAGGAAAGAGATCATGGTTATTTTCGAAAAAAGTGTGCCTGGACGTTATGCTTTTTCTCAAGTTCCCCCGTTAGATGTGTCGCAAGTCAATGTAGATAGAAATTTGCTACGCGAAGACAAGCCATTGTTGCCTGAACTTTCAGAGCTAGAAGTTGTCAGACATTTTACGCAGTTATCACAAAAAAATTATTGCATTGATACTAATTTTTATCCTTTAGGTTCTTGCACCATGAAATATAACCCTCGTGGTGTGCAGCAATTTGCTATGTTAGCCGGATTTAAAAACCATCATCCTCTTTCTATGGTGGAACATAGTCAAGGATTATTGCAATGCTTATATGAATTGCAGGAATATTTGAAAGCGATAACAGGCATGGCAGCGGTGTGTTTAACGCCAATGGCAGGTGCACAAGGGGAGCTTGCAGGTTGTGCAATGATTCGAGCTTATCATCGAGAGCGTGGTGATTCTAAACGTTTAGAGATGCTCGTACCGGATGGGGCTCATGGTACTAATCCTGCCTCTGCCGTGATGTGTGGTTTTGTGGTTAAAGAAATTCCAACTACTAAAGAAGGCGATATTGATATCGGCGCTTTAAAAACAATGGTTGGCCCACAAACTGCCGGAATTATGTTAACCAATCCATCAACATTAGGTGTTTTTGAGCGAAATATAGTTGAGGTGGCAAAAATCATTCATGCCGCAGGAGGGCTACTTTATTATGATGGGGCAAATTTAAATGCCATTTTAGGTAAAGTTCGCCCAGGAGACATGGGGTTTGATGTCATGCATTTAAATATGCATAAGACATTTGCCACACCACATGGTGGTGGTGGTCCTGGCTGTGGGCCGATTGCGGTCAATGAAAGATTAATCCCGTATTTACCCGTACCTATGGTGGTAAATGCGAGTACAACGCAGGGAGATCAATATAGTTGGTCAGACACCAAAGATTGTCCTAAAACAATAGGGCGTTTATCTGCTTTTATGGGAAATGTAGGCATTTTGTTGCGAGCTTACATCTATATTCGTCTTTTGGGAGAAATGGGATTAAAGCGAGTTGGAAGTTATGCAACACTGAATGCAAACTATTTAATGGCTGCTCTCAATAAAGCTGGATTCGAGCTTGCATTCCCGACACGATTAGCAACACATGAATTTATTGTGACATTGGCATTTGAAGCCAAAAAATATGGTATCAATGCGATGGATGTTGCTAAAAGTTTATTAGATTATGGTTTTTATGCGCCGACAACATACTTTCCT
>MKTN01000034.1:40813-72322 GCA_001898235.1 Gammaproteobacteria bacterium 39-13 | reverse complement strand
AATGCGGTCTCACAAGCTTCAAGAATTTTTTTTCCACCAGGATGAATGGCATAATAATCAACATTACTAAGCGTTTTTCTTGAAAGCAAACGTTGGTAAAATGTTGCTATTCCATTTCCTATCAAATCTGGAACATAACTTGATAATTTAATATCAAATCCAAAATTTCCAATATCCCATGTCATCTCTTGCTTGCCTTCCGGCAACAAATCACAATAAAAGTCTGTCAGCACAAACGCACGCGGATAAGAACTTTGCTCTCCCTCAATAAGTAAAGCACCAGCACCATCAGAGAAAATTGCACTTGAAATAAAATTATCGATAGTTGCCTCTTTCTGAAAATGAATAGTGCATAACTCTACGCTAACCACTAATACTTTGGCGGTTTTGTCCGCCTGACAAATTGCTTGTGCTGCTTTTAATCCATTAAACGTGCCGTAACATCCCATGAAATTAATTGCGATACGCTGTGTCGTTGTGGGTAGCGCTAAAGCATGAACAATTTCAATATCCAGCCCAGGAGCATACATGCCTGTACAACTCACTGTAATCAAATGCGTAATGTTTTTTCTATCAAAGTCTTCATAGCTGTTAAAGCACTGATCTATAGCAGAGAGTGCAAGTTTCAATGCATTTTCTTTATACACAACCATGCGTTGCTGAGTATTTGGATAAGGTAAGGCGGGGTCGTTCGGAAAAAAGTCTAAAGGCTGCCCTGATTTAATAAAGTCTTCTAACACGCTATATCGATAAGAAATACCTGCGTTACGATAAATTGTTTTTAGAAGTCTTTGTTCAGGCTTGGTTAATGGTAAATGTCTTACCATCATATCAATCACTTTTGTTTGTAGCTGTGTGTACGGCGGCGTAGCCACACCAAGTGCCGTGATGGCTGTTTGCATTTATCGATCCCTGGTTTTGTATGTTTATCTACTTTAACTCAAAAATTGAGTAAATAGGATGTGTTTACAATAAAGTTAGCCCGCCATCATTGAGAAAATTTATAGTATATAAGTACGAAGTCAACAAACAAATAAGAATATACCACCTCTTGGATACAGTTTTTTAACGTTTTAAAATGGACAAATTTATTTGCTGCTCAAAGGCTCAATATGAGTTCACATCTAGTGGATAATTTTTTTCAAGGTTTAGTGAATTGGCTTCACATAGAAAGGCTACAAAAACCTATCTCAGAAGCAAGGACTAAGTTATATAAAGAATTTCTAACCATCTTTCTTGCTCAAAATCCAATGATAGAAGCTAAGCATCTCTGGGCGATCCTTATTTATTACAATCGAATATTAAAAAAAATATCCGATCCTTCTCTTCCTCCAAATACGATCCCCAAGGTATTTGATGAAGAAATATTTATATTTAAAGGATTTATTACTGCCTGTACTGTTAGCTATAAAAACTTCATTGAGGATAACGAAAATGATTTCACTATTGATACAAGAGCCGCTAGTTTCTTTTTGCAAACGCCTATTCATGACGCCCTCATGACATATGAAATGTTTTTCTTAAAGTTAATTGATTGGGATCTAAAAGTTGAATTTTCTGATCTAGAGGCGCAAAAACTTACCATTGAGTTACTAGCATTAGCATATTATTTTAATCGAGCCCCCACCCCAGAGGGTACGATTCACCCTTGGACATTCCGAGAAATCTCTCCTCATGCGGCGCCAATTATTCAACATGCATACCAACAAAGTCGAGAAGCCGCACTGGATTTTTTAGATCGTGATCATTCATCTCCTCAAACCCGATGCAGAAACCGCTAAAGCTCAATATGACTAAATGGATATAAACTCAACATCGAAAATAGATAGCTCACTAACAAACAACAACCATTTGAAGGAAAGAGACTAAAAATCTAGAACAATGAGGTACAATCATGATAAGTTTTTTTAAAACAAACGCTTTAATGAATGTGATACGCGTTTTAAGCTCTACGCATAGGAAGGATTACCTTGAGTTTTAATGCTTTTCTCGCACAAAAAGTGCGCATTGTCTTAACAAGTGTGTTAGTAGCTGTCACTGCCCCGCAGACTTTTGCTAGCCAGGCTTCCCAAACGAGCGCTAACTTGGAAGTTAGGCAATATGACAAATCATTAGTGATTTTAGCTAACAACACAACTGCTACCCCTTCTTCCCATGGTGATGCAAACTGGTCCTTGAAACAAAAAGTCAGAATCATTCAATATCTGCTTGAGTCGGTTAGTTGGCCAAAAGAAACATTAAGCAATAATACGGTTAATGTTTGCATACTTGGAAAATTTGAAAAAAGTAGCCCAATCCATCAAATGCAGGGGCATACTATTAATCCTTCAAAGAATGCTTCAGCTCAAAATACAATGACCGGACGTAAGATTGCAGTAAAAAATATATCAAGCATTAAAGAAGCCGAAACTAAGTGCCAGTTAATTTACATTTCAGACTCTGAAAAAAATCATATGGCTGAAATTATTACGACATTTGCGAATAAGCCTGTTTTATTAATAAGCGACACTGATCATTTTGCTCAACAAGGTGGTTCAATGAATTTTATTGATATTAAAGGGATAATTGCTTTAACTGTTAATATAGAGGCATTAAAAAAATCAAAGCTAATATTTGATCTAAAAAGTTTTGGTCAAATTACCGTGATCCCAACACCTGAAGAACTTAAAGAATAATATTATAAAGGGGCCGGCAGGAGAAACCGGCCCTTATCATCATTAGGGAAGAGTCTTCCCTGTAAGATTAGTAATAATAGGTTGTTGTGGTAACAACGATAGGAGCATAAATGGGTTGAATATCTATGATAGGCAACTGTTGAACATGCTCAATAGTTGTAAACAATCCTTTTGCTTCTACCCAAGAATAGCTATCCCAACCGACAATTTGCTCTGTCCAACCAATAATTTCATAACCAAAAGGTATTTCAGGATAAACTGCAACTACATCTGAAGAAATACCACCAGAAATTGTAGCCAATTCATTTTGAGTTAGTTCGCGTAACATATCTAGCCCCTTCTCACATCGAAGTATTTTTATTTAATTTTATCCATCATTTAAGATGAGATAATGGGCATATGATACTCACGAATAACAATTTTTTCCCTAAAGTTTGTTAGTTTTTATCATTAAGAAGCTACCACTTATCGGATAGCACTTTATTTTTTGGAATCTAACAAACTAAATCCAACCTTTTCGTTTAAAAAATCGATAGGGTAAAAATGCGGAAGCAAGCATTGCTAACAATGCAATAGGATATCCATACAACGTGCTTAACTCTGGCATATGTTGAAAATTCATCCCATAAATACTTGCAATGAGAGTAGGAGGCATAAAGACCATCGCCAAAACTGTAAAAGTTTTAATGATCTGGTTTTGTTCAATATTGATTAATCCGAGAGAAGATTGTAATTCAAATCCTAATTTTTGCGTTAAATGTTCCGAGTGTTTTATTAAGTGGTGAATATCGTGATTTAAAGTAATTAAGGTGTCAGGTAATTTATGCTGAAGAAATTTAGGACATTCTTGTTGGAAAAATGAAATAAGCAACCCCAAGCTAGAAAGTGATTGATAACCCTTCCCCAATAGACTTTGCAGATAATTAATTTCACGTAACATTTTATTTAAATTTTTAGTGTTTTGAGTTAAGGTTCTCTTATTAATTGTGCCAATAAGGGATATACCTAATTCATCGCTTTGTTCACCAATGAGTTCAAATACATCTGCTGCAGCTCCAAGCATTCTTTCCAATAATGACATAAAAATATCGATGTAATCATTTACATAAAAATGTCGCTGCCCAATCTGCTCAATAAGACTTTGTATAGATTTAGGCTCTGAAAAACGCAAGGTAATCAATTTATCTTGTGTCAGAATAATTGAAATGATATGACTCTCGGGTAAAGGTGCTGCCTTTGTTACAACAGATGCAGATAAATAAAGCGCACTATTTTCTTGATAAAAACGATTCGAAAATTCAATCTGATACATTTCATGATGCAATGGCAAAAGGATCCCGAGCTCTTTTTCAAGTAGTTCACGCTCTTGAAGGGTTGGCATCATGGCATCTATCCAAATTGCTTCTCGTATTGAAGAAGCCCCTTGAACTAATTTGCTTTGGTTATCAACCGAAAACTTAGTTAGCATATTTACTATTCCATTTCACGAAATCCCTTACTCTGCTTGATTCATACTACCACTAGATAGTGCCTAAATTGTAGTTGCACTATAATGATAATGGTATAACCTTCTACAACTGAAGACGAGCATTTCATCATCGTTTCTATTGTGTGAAACGTGGTCTTATGTTAGTTTGAAAATCTAATTTTCCATTGTGAGCATCACATGTTAAGTAACTTGTCAGTCCAAATTATTATTATTAACGGGATTATTATCCCGGGGGCTTCTTTTACTTAAAAAATGCAGAATTGAGTAAAAAAGCCCCCGAATTCCGGGGGCTTTTTTTTTGTGATCAATATTTATAAATTTGAGCGTTGATTGGAGAGATAAAATGAAAAACCGACTATTTCTACCGTGGGTAATGTGGTTCTTCCCCTTAGCATTCTTCGGTTTTCAATTCATTTTACGCTTATTCCCTGGGCTCATCATGCCTGAGTTCTTAGCAAAATATCAGATCAGCGCCACAGATTTTGGGCTTTTTGCTTCTTTGTATTATTTAGGCTATGCCGGCATGCAGATCCCAATGGCTTTATTGTTAGATAAATATGGACCACGTAATGTCATCACTTGTAGTGCGATGCTTTGCGGCTTAGCAGTATGGATGCTTTTCTATTTTGATTCGTGGCCAATTGCTTTATTAAGCCGATTTCTCATTGGTGTTGGCTCAGTTGTTGGTTTCTTAGGCACATCTAAAGTGATCTCAATGTGGTTTGCCAAAGAGCGCTATGCTCGTCTGGTGGGGCTAACTTTTAGTTTTGGTTTGCTAGGCGCACTTTATGGTGGCAGACCTGTCAGCATGATGATAGAGCAAATGGGCTGGGAAAAAGTATTAGAGATCTTGGGGTTGGTTGCATTTTTTCTAGGTCTTTTTATCTTTTTATTTGTTAGAAATAAATCCGAGCCACAAAAAGAATCACTCCCTGTTTTTAAAGCATTAAAAAAATTATTGACCCACAAATCTTTGCTCATTTTGGCATTTGCCAATCTACTTATGGTCGGTGCATTAGAAGGTTTTGCTGATGTATGGGGTGTTCCCTATCTCATGGCTGCTCGCAACCTTACTAAAGTAGAAGCAGCAAGCCTTACTTCCTTTATTTTCGTGGGTATGTTATTTGGGGGGCCGATACTAGCGTATTTTGCTGAAAAATATAAAGCACATTATTCTGTAACGATGTTATGTGGCCTCTTAATGGCCTCCTTAATGGTGCTTTTGCTTGCATTTAACCCACACTTACCCCAAACGGCGGTTGTTGCCATCATGTTTTTAACAGGCTTGCTCTGCTGCTATCAAGTCATTGTTTTTGCTATCGGTGCAGAGTTGGTGCCTAGCCATCTGATGAGCGTTACCATTGCTTTCCTCAATTGCATCAACATGCTTGGCGGCTCATTTTTTCATGGTTCAATCGGCAGACTGATGGATTTCTTTGAACAAGGCACGTTAATTGATGGCGTTAAATTTTATTCAGTTGAAACCTATACCTACACTTTAGCGCTTATCCCCATTGCTTCATTAGTGGGTGCACTCATGGTATGGTGGAGCAAAAAAGAAAATAGACGCGAAGTTTCATTACTACAAAGCCAGCCTAATACCCTCGAAACTGCGAAGTAGGTTGGGCCGCGTAAGGCCCAACCTCCACAAGAGGTAGAAAGAACATAATAGTGATGACCTATGGCGAGACTCTCTGGAACCTTCTCAGTAGCTTCCTTACAATAAAGATATGGGAAGTTCAATTGTAAACGAGGAGGCTCAAAATGGAAGGTTCAACTCATGTTACATGTGGACGACTCAGTGCATGCGCACTAGCTGGATCACTTGGCATTTTCAGCGCTTTATCTGTATTTATATTAGGCGTGTTAGCATCAACCTTTAAATATGGGTTAGCATGGGTAACCCTACTCTCTTCTGTTTATGTAGGATTTGCTGCCACTCCTAAAGGAATAGCAATAGGTGTTGTCTGGGCGTTTTTTGACGGTTTTATTTGTGGTGTCGTGATAGCATGGCTTTACAATGTGATTGTCAAACGTTGCCCATGCAAAAAGTGCTGCTCTGCCGTCAAATAAATGTACTCATAGCAATCCGTCCCTGTAGGCTACGTTGGACTTAACTTAGTAAGACTCGCCAAGACTTTAGCGAAGACGGAAACCTAAAATTCGAGTGTGCAGAGTATAGCGCTCACAAAGGCCTCTAGTGACTCATTATTATGAGCGCTCGTTCTTGCATCTTGTAATTAAGTGGCAGAAATACTGAGTCGCTTTTTAGCAAATGACTTTGCTACTTGTTCAGCATCTGTTCTGCGCGAAATTGTTCTAAAAGTATCAAGCGGTGGCTCTTTACCATATTTTTTGCTACTTACTTGCTGCATTCCAGTATATACGGGGGTATAAGCAATTGCTTTCTCTTTTTGCTCTTGACCACTTACAGCTTCATTGACACGAAAAAGCGTCAAAATATGCTCCACAATTGCTTCTGCATCTTGAGAACAAAATATGTCAGAAGATTCCTTCTCAACATATCCTATATCTTTGCAGCTTTGAAAAAAGGCCAAGAGTGGCGTATAAAAATCATCTACGTTTAAAAAGCATATGGGTTTATTCTCTGTCCCACTGAGCAACCCTTTTACAATGCTTTCTGTTGTCCCCAATCCACCAGGCAAGTAAATAGTAGCAATAGATAGCGCTGCCATTTTTTTGTGACGCTCATCATAATCTTGAGTTTCGATAATTTCATCAGTCCCTTTATGAACATATTTTTTCTCATTCGGCGTAATAACGCCTACGACTCTTCCATTAGCCTTTAATACTGCTTCTGCAATTTCTCCCATGAGTCCTTGTTGAACACCTCCATAAACTAAGCCAAAACCGTTATCAGCAATTAATCTTCCTAACGCTTTTGCCGCTTCTCTATGTGTTTTAGGTGCTTTTTCACTAGCACCACAAAAAACAGTTATATATTTCATTTCGACGATCCATTTCAAATATTATAAAATCCATTTTCTTTTGATCCAAAAAGCGAATCATTGGCGAGTGTACAATAGTCTTTTGCTGCCTACTATACTGTTCAGAAAACATGTAAACTTTCGATACTATCTCAAAATGCACTTTTATTGTGAGCCTACATTCAGGTTGTTTTCAGTATTTATATTAACCTACTAGTTATATGCTTTAACAATCAGCATTTGATGAAATACTGGAACATTTCTTAAGGCAATTTTTAGTTATTTTAAAGCGCCGTACTAAAAATAGTTAATCAGCTAATTTTTTAAATAAATATAATGTAATTGCTTAGCATCAATTAACTTTGTTATCATTCTTTCTTTTCTCAGCTAAATAGGTTCTATGTTAGATTCATTTGAAAAGCTTTCCGATGAAGCGGTGCTACAGAATGCAAATACCATTACTCAATATGGGGAACAAGAATTTCCTCCTCATCATCGCTTAGCGGTAAATCCTGAGGGGCTCAGCAGAAACTTCTACAGAAATGCTAGAAATTTTGCTGAAGAAAAAAACATATTGCTTTGGCATTGGGAAAATTTAAAACCGCTTATTAAAAAGCGAGCAACAGCAGTTTCAAGTTTTTCAACATCAGATTTGCACACTTATTATCAATCCGGCATAGTGATGCAAGGCCTCATTCAACTCTGCACTTCTATACATCAACAATTTGCGCTATTCGCAGCCAAATTAGAACACTTTGAAAATTTTACTTCAGAAAAGCAATCTGAACAAAAGAACGATGCATTAAAATCAATAGTTAAAGAAATGGAAGTATTATTACAAACATTACGAGCAGATCAAAAATTAGGCTTACTCTCGATGAGCAGCCGTGAAATAAGAATTAATAGTACTTCTTACCACAGAAAAATGTTCGCGCCATGATCTTTCGCCATTTCTGATGAGATAAACGCGCACTTTAGTATGATGGCAAAGCATTGGGAAGATCCTTCAAAAATGTCCTTCAAAGGAAGCTTGCAATTTTACGTCAATCCTCTTCCGATTGCCGTTTTAGGATATCCAAGCTTCCCAATAGAAATTTCTAATCCAAAACAGCGTTCTTACTCAAATACAACACTTTCGGCTATTCGAAATGGTATATATGGCACAACGCCTTATGCGCAATCTTTTATGTTTTAAAGCTATTTAATAACTTAATATGCTGTTTATAGTCCAAAAGTTGGTAAAAGATAGCCATAATGTGTGCAAATATACATTGCGATGAGTCCGGCAACAAATCCTGTTAAATGCCCTTCCCAAGAAGTTGTTTTTTCAGTTGGAAATAAGCTAAATAAAATACCTCCAAAATAATATAACGCGACCGCCGCGCAAAAGAATGTTGTAAAAGTTGGACGCTCATAAGCAGAGGCAACCACATAGCCAAAGTAACCAGCAATTAAGGCACTCGCTCCAATATGGTTCCCTCGCCGTCCAATCAGCCAAACAGAAAAACCTGAAAGCACCATAATAATAACGGTTGCCCAGAAAAAATTAGCGATCCCTAAAGACATTACAAATAAGCCCAGACACAATAAAGGAACAGAATTAAAAAGAAGGTGGTTAAAATTAGAATGCAAAATAGGCGCAAACAAAATCCCTATTAGCCCCCCAGCTCGTCTGGGGCGGATCCCTAAACGGTTTAGTTTTGAACCAGTTTGCCAGTTAACAATATTAAATACCCATAAACAACCCAAAACAATTAACATGGTGGGCAAATAATGTTTTGAGGTTTCAATAAAATCGCTTATTTCATTACTCAATTCGCTTAACATGAGTTCCCTACCATCTGCATTTATTTTCAGTTTTTATTTCAAAATATTCAAAATTATCAAAGTCTGCCGACTATCAATAGGTATGTTTTCACACCTTGAGGTAAATAAAATGATGTTACGCATTTCCTTACTAAGTTTAATCTTAGCTGTATCTTGCCCACTTTATGCTGATACCGGAATGGAAGTAAAGACAGGTACCATTAAAATGGGCGATGTTCATAAAAAAGAAGATAAAAACCCCTTTGCAGTTGAAATAGGTAAAAAAGTGCAAGGAAAGGTTTTTATCTATCACGATAAGAATTCTGATAAGCACGTTATTAATGCTAATGCTGAATTTAAAAATACAACAAAAGATAAAGTCTATCTTGTCTATTATGTTGCGCTAAAAGATAGCAAGGGTCAGCTCGTTGGTTCAACTTTCGGCGATATGCAAATACCTGCTGATAAAAATATCCACGAGTTTGGAAGTGCGCTCATCCCGCTACCTACCCCGCAAATTGCCAATGTTGCTAACTATGAAGTAGTCTTATATGAATCTGACAAGCCAATAGGTTCAGAATAGAGTTATACTCAAATCAATCGATTTTTAGTCTAGGCAACAAGCAACAAGCCCTTGAGCAAAAGGAGTGTATACAAAATACATGACTTTTGCGAAATGGGTGGAGTCAACAAAGCGCAGAGTATTGGCTGCCATAGCAATTCTTTATCCGACTATGCTAGTATTTCTGAATGGAAAAGTACTCACCTGATATTCAACCACGTCGACTACGCTTTCATCTTACGCCACCAGTGCCAAAATTTTGGCATAGTAATTCAGATATCAAAACTTATCATTTTAATGCGCTAGCAATATTTTTGCCGATCCTTGAGCGTCTCGTTGTACTGAGTATCAAAAAGGCGCTTAAAGAAGTTAGTAGTCCCAAGCTTAAAGCGGAAGTCACCAGTTTAGTAGCCCAAGAAGCTATCCATGGCATTGAATTTAGTCGCATTAACGAAGATTTAATCCTGCCACACTATCCAATACACACAAGCCAATACAAATTGCGTTTTTTTAGAATAGTTGCAGGATTGATTAATCAATTTTCGTCCACTTTTCATTATGCGCTTTCTGCTGCTGGGGAACATTTTACCGCCATTTCGGCGGATCTTTTTTTGCGAAATGCAATCTGGTTTGAAGGCGTTGATCCTGTCTATAGCGCGATTTGGCGCTGGCATTGTATTGAAGAAATTGAACACAAATCAGTTGCATTTGATGTGTTTAAAGCACAAAAAGGCAGCTATTTTATTAGGATTCTTGCGATGCTTATTATGACTGGAGTATTTAGCGTCCTCTACCTAAAACCCATTTGGACCATGATGAAGCAAGACAAAAATCATATTAACCTAAAATTTTACGGACGAGCATTAAAATATTATTGGGGGAAAAATGGCTTGTGTAGAGCACTGTTTAAACCTTATCTAGACTACTACAAGCCCAGTTTTCATCCGACACAGCATCAAAATGAACAATTAATCGTCAAATGGAAAGCTTTTTTCCAAAAAACAACTTTTACTGAAATTGTTGAAAAACTACAGTTTCTAGAGCCGCCGGTTTAACCATTTTTCGAAAAATCCTCCTCGAACAAAATCCAGATCTACTTTGTATTCTTGGTTAGCGCTCTTTTGTATCATTAAAATCACTTAAATGAAGAGTATGACTTCAAAGCCCTAAAAAACCGTCTTTTAGGAAATTTGCAGCATATCTTTGCGCAAATCGTGGAGCCTCAAGCTTTGAAGTATAGAGCAAAAAGCCGTGAATCATTCCAGGCAAAAAGAATGCTTTTGCTGGCACTTTTGCTTTAACAAGCTTCTCAACATAAGCACAACTTTCATCACGCATGGGATCATATTGCGCGCCAATCACTAAGGTTTGCGGCAATTTTTCAAAATTCTCTGCCAGTAAAGGCGAGATCCTAGGATCTTGGCATTGCATAGGATCGGTAATATATTGCGCAACAAACCAATCAGCCAAGGCTTTATCCATCAGAAACCCTTCCCCAAAATCTTGTTTCGAAGGATAAAGATGATGCTGGTAATAATCTAACATCGGATAAAACAATACTTGCAAACCAATATTATTTACTTTTTCTGCTTTTAAATAGTGACAAACTGCGGCAGCAAAATTGCCTCCCGAGCTCTCCCCCCAAACTGCCATTTTATTAGGATTTATTTGCAACTTTGCATGATGTTCAATTAAATAGTGAATGCCTGCGATACAGTCATTAAAGGGGATGGGGAATTTATACTCTGGTGCCCTACGCGGCTCAATGACGGCAACAATACATTTTAAATATTTAGCTAAATGATGTGCGAAATAATCTGTATCGTCGATGTTGCCAAAAATATACGCACTCGCGCGAAAATATATCACAACAGGTAAAGGTTTTGCTGTTTTTATGGGGCAGTGCAGTCTTAGTGTCGCCCCCAAAACTTGATATTCTGCGTAATCAGGCGATGCTAAACGAGGAAGTTCTGTTTCTTCATAATATTGACGTATTTCAGCAAGCGAACGCCTTGGAAGCTCATGGTGCCCGCGATGGTAAGCGCGACGGAGAGCACGTTGGATAATAGGATGTACAGGCACTTTTACTCTTCCCATTTTTATTTTAAGCTTTGTTGGATGTGCTCCTCGTAACAGTCATGCATTATGTATGCACTCCAGTTACTCCTCGCCTAAAATCAAACTGGTTCAAGTATTATCATCCATTTTGATTTTAAGCTTCCTTCTAAGCTAAAGGTTCGCAGGACAGATATAGACCTTGCGTAGCTTCAGCGAAAGCAGGTTGTTGACATCGCTCTCTCACCCCACTGAAAAACCTTTGTAGAAACATTATTCTTGTCATTGTGAGCGTTAGCGAAGCAATCCAGCCATAAAAGATTGCTTCGCTAACGCTCGCAATGACGAAGTCATATCTCTCCAATCCTTAATTTGAGTGATCTTAGACTTCTTCTTTTCTATGCAATGGTTGTTGCCTTATTTTGCTTTCAATCTTTTCTTTCTTAGACTTATTTACTTTTTTAAATTTCGAATCTTTATGTAAAAGATAGACACCAATAGAAAGTGCGGAAATAGATAAAGCAAAATACATCATTTCCAACGCCCCTTGATACTTAATATCTAATACTCTTTGGAAAAAACTTACCACTAATACCATCACAATCACTTTTGCCAATTTATCTTTCAACTCATCTAGTGAGTTAATTGATAAAATGGCTGGCAACTTAATCCTAGGATCATCATCTACATCAGAGATAAATAATTCATATAACCCAAAACTAAAAATAAGTAATACAATCGCTAAAAGATACATATCAACTGCACCGATAATCTCAGTAACAATATCAACATGTAGCGAGGCTGGATAACTTAAATCTCTAAGCGCACCAAGCACTTGTGAAATCATATAAAGCATATCAACTGTAGATACCAAAAATAAGATAATGGCGCTGATAATGCCAAATAATACTGGTAATAAAACAAAAAATTTCGAAACTTCAAGTAATTTATTAAAAAGATATTTGCCCATCGTGGCCTCATACAGAAAACTAAAACACTTTATTAATGTAGTCTTCGCAGATGGTTCTTCAGTTCCCTCTACGCTATTGCTTCGACGCGGCTAGGATTAGGCCTGCCGTAGCTTTAGCGTGTTGGCTGCGTCTTTTCGAAACAGTCATGTATTTTATATACATCTCCCCGCCTCTGCTAAAACTTCGTCGGGTCTGAGTAACTAGGTCTGCCGTAGCCTAAGACGTAGTCGGATTGCTCTAACACTAGCCGCATCAAAGAAAAAACATCTGCTGTGACTATATATGGGGATTAATATAACTTTAGGCAAGATGCTATAGCAAGAGCATCATTTAGCTAAATTGCTTTCAATGGTTAATGATAATGGTATAAATGTCTATTGATCTTTAAAACTCAGAATGACGGGGCCCTTTCTTTCCTTCGCCTTCAGATTCTTTCTCATCTGGCGTTCCTAAAGACAAAGGAGGTTGCTCATGCTTATGTCCATTTTTTACAATTTCATATAATTGATCAGGATTCCATCTCGTCTGTGCTGAAGTCTCTTTGGTTTCACTCATTTTTGGTTCTTGCACTTTCTGTTTAACTTTAGATTCTTTTACAGAAAAATCTGAAGTATCCTCCAATGTTGGCACTACCCCAACCTTTACTGCTTTTTCAACCTCAAGCACCTTACGTTTACTATTGTTCTCTCTTCGTATCACATCAGCACTATCAATTGCACAAGCCACTGTTAAGGCTGTTGTGATTGCCCCCAGCACAATCGTCGCCGTTGCAGCAGCAGGTGCAGCAGGTGAAGCGACAGCAGGAATAAGCAAAGAAGTCACAAAGGAAAGTACAGAAATTCCGACACTGGTTGCGATTTGTCCAATCCGTCTTGGCACCATCTTTTTAAGGAAATTAAGACGTTCCTTTTTCTTAATGATATCAAACGTACTATGATATCTGTTATTAAAGTCATCTTGTAACGCTTGCTTTTCATCAGACAATTTTTTCTTTTTAAATAGATGCCATTTTGGGGTTGAGCCAGGTTTTTCTTTCTGAAATTCTAATGTCGGGGAAGCGAATTGCAAACCTAGATTGACATATTGTTCAAGAGAAGTTAATTGTTTTTCCGCAACACGCTGATACATTTTTTGCACTTCGAGAGACTGAAGATAGGGTGTTTCTTCTTTAAATTGAGTAAATGCTTGGTTTACTGTTTTATATTCGGCCAATAAATTTGTTATTTCATCTATATGCTGTTTAAGTACGGGAATTGAATCAAGTTCTTTTTGCAATTCCTCCCATTGTTTCGTAGGAATAACATCAGGCATATCTTTAAAATCACGGATAAATTTTTCTAATTTTCCTCTTAGCATAAAATCAGTGACATGTTGTGTACCTAACATATCACTCACTGAATGCAACTGATCATAGAGTGTTCTTGGCATTTGATAATAAGCCATCATCATATTGGCCTGCTCTTTATTTTTAATCAACATATCTATCTGTTGATATAAATTACCATCTATAATCGCAAGTTGTTTGTCTTGTGTTTCGTTTAAATAATGATTCCCCACGGTAGCATATAACTGCTTTAATTTGGCTCCATCAATTTTCTTATCTTCTAAAGATTTTATAATATTATCTTTAATATATTCAGGTAAATTTTGTGCAACAATTTTTTCTCTTGCTTGTTGATAGCGATCAATTTGTTTTTTTAGCTTTTCAGAAATAGGATGATTCTCAACAAATGTCTTTGCTGCATTATAGCTTTGTAGTTTATCATTGATGCGCTCTAGTTGAAGTTGAATTTCATTTTTATGTTGAAAAGTAACCATAGAATCAATTGCAACAGGCGTTAAAATCCCCTTGCTCAGATTTTCAATAGCAATATTAATATTCTTTTCAATTAATTCTTTTTTTAGAGACAGAGGAATGGTATTGTCTTTAATAATACTTGCACGCAAATGATATAATGTACTATATAACTCTTCTTTTTTAAAAGCGTAAGCCAATACTTTTTCTCGATGGATATCATTTTTAAAAGATTTATTAATTTGTGCAGTCAGTTCGTTTGTTGTAATAAGTTCTTTTTTTAAATTTATTCGCTCACTACGTTCGCTCAGAAATTGAATTACCCTTCGTGCGGTGGAGGCAACTGAAGCAATAAAAATAAAAGGGGGAACAAGTAGCGAGGCCCCTACAATGCATACAACCGCAGCAGCAACACTTAGCCCGAGTGTGATGCCATATCCTGATGCATATAGAACTTTTTGCCATGTTTTAAGCCGAGAATTTTTTATAACCTCATAAATAAGCTGACCAGAAATAGCGGCAGCAATTCCCCCAACGAACTCGCCTCCCGCCTTAATAAGCTCGCCAAATCCTTCTGCAAGTTCCAAATTAACAAACGAAGCAAATGATTTTTTGATTCGTTGCCATGTGGTTATACGAGGCATACCCGGTATTTGTTCAGTTTTGGCCATTAAGATACCATCTCAGGCGATTACCTTATTACATCATAAACCTTGTTAGAGGCTGGGAAACATAGCCTTCTTAGGAACAAATGGGATAAATTTGATAAGAGTGGATCTGCACTTTTCGGTAAATAAGCGCTTTTTTTATAAAATTCAGCAAATTGCGATAAGCGTCCCCTATTGAATGCTTATCGGTAAAAGTTATTTAACGAACAAATGGTAATCTAATGCATTACAGTTCTCCATTAGGGCCCTTTAACATGTTGAATTACACTAGTGAATTTCCAGAATTCGTGCTTCCTACAGAAATCGTTGCGCATATTTTTAGCTTTTTACCTGAGCATGAAATCGTAGCACTTAAGCAAATTTGTAAAACCTTTCAAGGTGCTGTTGATTCTAATGCTTTTGATCCTTTATTTATGCCCTTTCTGAATCGTTTAAAGGCGCTTGATCCCACTATCTCCTTACTTCCCCCTGAGTCATATGAAAATCATTGGGTGAAAATGAGAGTTAAAGCTGAATTTGAACGCACTCTTAGCAATCAAACCGCAGAAATTGCACATTTAAAAGATTTATTTAAAGAGGGAAGCGAAGTTCCAGCAATACAAGAACAGCTAGAAGCCTTAATGGCATTAAACGCACCTAAAACTTTACAAGATCTGGAAAAAAATCATAGCGTACTAGAAGCAATTAATGCTGCAATGCTTGAAGCAAAAATAGATCCAGCTCAAACAACTTTAGATATTTCAAACTCAGGTCTTACCCGATTACCTTTAGTTACTTTAAATAAGCCTGAATTACAAGATTTTTGGAAAAATTTAAAAGTTTTACATTGTAAT
This sequence comes from Gammaproteobacteria bacterium 39-13, assembly GCA_001898235.1. Taxonomy (GTDB): domain Bacteria; phylum Pseudomonadota; class Gammaproteobacteria; order Berkiellales; family Berkiellaceae; genus Berkiella. The sequence goes on along the minus strand of MKTN01000034.1, from coordinate 56,520 downwards.
CAAAATTCTCTTTTCACACTTCCTTTGGCAAAATGTACATCGCTAGAAGTGCTAAATTGTGCCTTTAACAAAATCTCCAGAATTAAAGTTGCATCTGCCGCACCACTTGTACATTTTCAATGCAATAGCAATTTGCTAACATCACTAAACTTAGATAACTATCCAAAATTAAATCTTGTTCGTTGCGATAATAATCAGCTAAATACTTTTTATGCAAAAAATTGTCCCGCATTGAAAAAGGTTAGCGTCAATAAAAATCGGCTTACCCAGCTCTTGCTAGACAATCCAACATTAGAAACCCTTGATTGCAATGATAATCAGCTGGTGGCACTCAATCTAGATCATTGTTTAGTGCTAGGCTGGCTAAGGGCTGATAATAATCAACTTACAGCGACAAGCCTTGTTGTGAACAAAGACGCCGCGGCTCTTCTAGCCAAAAGATTAGGCGCTGGCTGGCATGCAGAAATAATGCGAAACCAACAAACCAGCTCCGGTTTTTGCTCAACACTATATCAATGGGCGAGTCATTATTTACCTTCAATGCCCAGCTGGATCTCGGGTACTCCTTCTGCGCCAACGACACAAAATAACGCTACCGAAGAGAGCAGCCCAAGGAATAGTCAGAAGTTTTAGTTAGAGCTAGAAAGGTCTTATGCCCCATTCATTTTAAACTAATGGGGCATAAAATAAGAAATTATTAAGCTAACACGATTTCTTTCAACGCTTTGAGAGCAGTTGCTTTAACAGATTTACGTGCTGGCTTTGCAGGAATTTGAATTTCTTCGCCGGTAAAAGGATTGCGTCCCATACGTGCTTTGGTTGCAGCTTTATGGATACGACGTACTTTCACGCCCAATTCTGGGATCACAAATTCGCCGAATCCTTTACCTTTAAGATGACGTTCAGCAACGTTTCTTAATGCGGAAAATACTTTCTTAACTTCTGCTTTGCCAAGGCCTGTCATTTCAGCTATTTCAGCAAAAATTTGAGCTTTGGTTTGTTTTTCAGTAATAGGCGCTGAAGAAAGGGAAATGTTTGCTGCCCCGGCTTTTTTAAGGCCCGCACCACGAGCAGTTGTTACTGCTTTTTTTACTTTCGCTTTAGCGACAGTTTGTTTGCGTGCCACGGTTTTTTTAGCCTTGGTTCCTTTGGTAGCAGCTTTCTTCTTTACAGCCATTTAAATTTTCCTCCTGTTTGTAAAACTTTGACGAAATTACCACATTAATAAAAAAGATGATATGGGCAAAATCTGATTTCGTTGCAAACTTATGCATGTTGCTTAGCAAAAGGAAAGTTTCTCCCTCTTTCTAAGCTTTTTGGTGCTTAACTTAGAAACTGTCTCAATGAGTGATTTTGCGTTCAGGCAAGGCGCAAGTTCTTCGAGCAGCGCAGTTTACACCCCAGTAAATGAGCAGCGCAGAAGAGCTTGCAACGTAGCATCAACGCAAAAGAGCATTTTTGAGTCTAGCCTTTGCCTCGGGGCTTATTCACCCCTTTGTGAGCGTCTTTTTCAACATATTCAATAATCATATCTGCCACATCTTTTCCTGTAACACGTTCAATACCTTGTAAACCAGGAGAAGAATTGACTTCCAAGACTAATGGGCCATGCGCTGATCGGATAAGATCGACACCCGCGACATCCAATCCCATTACCTTTGCCGCTTTTAGGGCTAAAGCACGCTCTTCTGGTTTTAGCTTAACAGAAGAAGCAGTCCCACCTCGGTGCAAATTCGACCTAAATTCCCCTTCCTTGGCTGTTCTTTGCATAGAGGCGACCACTCTATCGCCCACTACAAAGCAACGGATATCGGATCCTTTAGCTTCCTCAATATACTCTTGAACCAAAAAATTGGCATTAAGACCACGAAAGGCATTGATCACCCCTTCTGCTGCCTTTTCAGTTTCTGCTAGTACGATCCCTTTGCCATGGGTGCTTTCCATCAATTTCACAATCAAAGGTGCCCCACCTACAAATTCAATAAGTTCATCGGTAGCATCTGCAGAGTGTGCATAGCCTGTGATTGGCATGCCCACGCCTTTTCTGGCTAACAATTGGTGGGCGCGTAATTTATCGCGTGAACGAGAAATCGCAATGGATTCATTCACAGAATAAATACCGCTTACCTCAAATTGACGTAAAACAGCGGTTCCATAAGAGGTTACAGAAGCCCCAATCCGCGGGATAATCGCATCAAATTTCAAGATCTGTTTTCTGTAATGAACAGAAGGCTGGTTTGCCGTAATATTCATGTAACATTTTAATACATCTATAACTTGAACCTCATGCCCACGTTGCTCAGCAGCTTCCACTAAGCGTCTGGTTGAATAAAGTCGTGGATCACGAGATAAGATACCAATTTTCATTCCGCACTTCCTTCAGATTGGATATAGGGATTAAGCTCTCCGGTAATTAGAGCCACTTTTTGATTCCAGCGTTTTTCCCACTTCGTTGGCGCATATCTGCTATTCCAATCAGTGAAAAGCTTACGTTGCTTTTTGCCCAAATCTATACCGTATTTATCAGCCATATATAAGTTGATCCTGGCTACCATCCCCTTTATTTCATCCCGTGGTTCAATGAGTCGGTAACGCTCGTCAATAATAACGTTGCATTGATTAAAATAAAATTTATCTCTTTTTTCTTCTAGATGAAATTCAGCGAAGTGATAATTCCCTCTTGCAAAATTTACATCTCTGATGATAGGAACCAAATTATGCAGATCTGCTTCCATTTTTCGAAAACGCGAATCGGTCTTACGACAACAATTTCTTCCGCGATAGCTTTTCCCTTTTTTATTAACGCAAATGTCTTCTTTCCAACAACCTAGTTTTTTTCCGTACCAAGAAACCGGAACGACATGTTCCCAACCAATCACTTTATCCTTACGTTTATGCTTCGGTGTATAGGAACATGAGTCAAAATTAATCACACCATGACGGTCATAAGCACAACCACAGTAAAAAGTCTCGCGGTGTTCATTCCAGATGGCACGCGCCATTTTTTTAGCTTGATCAAAATCCTTCGGCTGATGCCCCCAAATGATACTAGAAAAGGAAATAGCTAAGAAAATACAAACCGAGCGTATTATATTTTTTTTCATTCTTTTTTAAGACTTTTTAGAAATGTATAGTCACAGCACATGTTTTTTCGGCTAGGCGTCCAGCTCTCGAGCAAAAGGAGTGTATACAAAATACATGACTTTTGCGAGATGAGCTGCGACAACAATCCGCCTATGCCTCAAAGGCTACGGCGGACTTTACCACTAAGACCCGCCGAAGCTTTTGCGAAGGCGGGCGCCGAAAACTCAGGTGCGAAGACGATACCTGTTTGCAATACTATCTTTTGCTAGAAAAACACCTAAATCTTTCCATTTCAACTTAAATTCAGGTATACCGCAGGCATAGCATGTTACTTCATAGGACTGATAGAGGAAAGTGATCCCTTCATCGTCGAGGTTGAAATTTTTAGGTAAGTAGAAACCATCGTCTAATAACCACTTATTTTCAATTTTAGCGCTGTCTTCCTTTTTAAACCAATACCCCAATTCCTCCCAACTTTTCTCTGACGAAAGGTTAAGATCTGTCAAAAATTGTTTTTTAGCTAACTTCATTAGACCAGGGATGTCATGTTGAGAAAAAATCTCTTCTAATGTGAATGGCTTTTGCCGTTCTAGATCAAAGCTCAGTTTTTCAATAGCCGTATTGCCATGAGCACCACCCGAATAGTTGTAGGTAGTGGTGGTCAAACTTAAAATGCGATCATCCAGATAATCTAAACTTTCACTGTAATCGTATGTATAGTTATTATCTTTAAATTGCGTCTGGATAAAGGATGGCATTTGATAAGGATCTTTAATAACCTGAATGAGATCTTTTGTTCTTAAAGTGTCTAACAAATCGTTTTTAATTTTGGCTTGTTTATCTGCAAAGGTAATGACTTTCAGCCCAACATCCCCACATTCACCAAAATAGGCTTGTCCATCTATCTTTATCACTTTCATTTGAAAAGGGGTGTTTATTTCATTTTCAGTAAGATTCAAGCTTCTCTTATTTAAAAATGTTTGCCCCATTTCTTCGGAATATAAAGTAAATTTACCTTGATCTGTTTTGATGTTTTCATCTGGAGAAACTACGCCAAGATGATTTAATCTTTTTCCATAACTATCGAAAAGCTCTTTATAAAATTCACAAAGCTTGTCTTTTTGCCCAATAAAGATATTTTCATAATCATGTCGAGCTAATATTTGCTTTATTTCATTTACCCACTGACAATTCGAAATCGTTTTGCTTTTCGCATTTTGCTGTTTTAATGCCTGTTGATACCGTCTTTCCACCTCTTTATTGAGCGCCAAAAGAGTATCATTACTTGCCATAAATTCATTAAATTTTGCATCAAAAGAACAATCAGATTGATTATCACTTGCAAATGCGCAAGAAACAAACATCATACAACTCAAGAATGTCGTTGAAAGGATTTTTATCATTTTTAGCCTAATGAAATCTACCTATACAAATTGCTCAAAATTGCGCGTTTTCTGATATATTTTTGCACACTCTGCCGCAGAATAAGGATGAATATAATTCTCATCTGTTAAACGCTGAACGTATTGTTCCATCTGAGGCTGCAACATTAAATCTTTAAGAATTTGCAACTTCAAATGTGATGTCAATTCTGTCTTAATATCATCAAAAAGAGTTTCTAATTCCGTTATACTTAATTCACCCACTTCTTTTTCAATACATTGCACCAATGTTTGCGGCCCGACTCTTAATACCTCAGCATAGGCTTTCATACGATCGTAAATGAAGGCTGCAGTCTGTGCGGTAATTTTTTCTGGCTCAAACAATGCTGGGCCTGTTTCATGATGAATCGCTTCATCTTGCATAACATTTTTCAATATCGCTTTTAAATGAGGGCACTGGCACGCTTTAGACATCACTTTATACGTCATCATGCCCCATCCTTCAATGATGGTCTGTACAAGATAATACAAACTGTTTGCATCACAATCTTCAATAATTTTCCCCAAAACGGGCAAGAGCTTACCTTGTGGTTTTGTTCTACATGCCAAATCTACATAGGGCGTAATCCATTCAAGATGCGTCGCTTCGTCTGCGGCAATAAGTCCATAGAGCTGACGCGTTTCTGTGGTTTCTCCCAATAAAATCATCTTGGCACAATACGCTAACCCAGACTTTTCAAGAAAATAGAATTCACTTATCAATACATTATTATAATGCTTTAAAATCCGCTGTTGCCTGAGAGGATCTAGCCTTGCATAGAGGGTTGAGCGATCTAATAAAAAAAGATCTGGCCGCCAAAATAAGGGGGCATCCTCTTCGGGTGCAACGCTAATGGGTTGATTTTTACGCTTAATGCTTCCAGAAATAAGCTTACTCACCTTGGCGTTTTGCAGCTGGTGCGATAAACCTAAGTCATTTTCTACTTTAAGGTTATACATGCATTGCTCCCAGTTCCCTTGTGCAAGGCCTTTATATTACATTAATCCCACAAACTTCATAATGATGTTATTAATAGTTGATCAAATAAATTATTAACATTAAACAGTCCTTAGCCAACTTAGAAAAATATGAGATAATTTTGGGTTTCCCTCACTGCGATGAAGAGGAACAATTTTGTCAGTTAACAATAAAAATAATCCAAAAATTGCTGTCATTGGTTGCGGAAACTGGGGTAAAAACCTGATGCGTGTCCTGCACCAATTGGGAGCACTTTGCGCAGTTTGCGACACCGATCCCAACAAAGCCGATGATTTTAGTAAACAATATCAAGTTCCTGCCCTTAGTTTTCACAATATTCTTAGCATGCCAGAAGTGGATGGGATCGTCATTGCCACCCCCTCAACAACGCATTTTGAATTGGGTATGACTGCGCTTAAAGCCAACAAACATATTTTCATTGAAAAACCGCTTGCCTTACGTGCCCAACATGCACAGTCTCTTCATCAGCTTGCTAAACAGCAACGAAAAATTGTGATGGTGGGTCACCTCCTCCAGTACCATAGCGTATTTAATACCCTTAAAAAGTTAAAGCAAGATGGGGTGCTGGGACAACTACAAACGATTTATTGTAATCGTTTAAATTTTGGCAAATTTCGCTCAGAAGAAAGTGTGTTATGGGATTATGCTCCGCACGACGTTTCCATGACGCTCGCCCTGGTTGGCGACATGCCAAATCAAGTTTCAGCTGTCAGCGCAAACCATTTGGATCATACTAGTGTTGACTCTGCGCGCATTCACCTACACTTCGAATCTAATATTCAAGCGCATCTTTTTGTTTCCTGGCTGTATCCTTTCAAAGAGCAGAAAATGATTGTCGTTGGCAGCAAAGCAATGGCTGTTTTTGATGACTGTCAGCTCTGGGAAAACAAATTAATGTTGAGTCCTTATCCTGCTGAATGGGTAGATGGTTTGCCACGTCCATTCCCCTATGCCGGCGAAAAAGTCATCATTGAACGTAGTGAGCCGCTGCAAAATGAGTGTAGTCACTTCTTGGATTGCATCAGAGAAAACCTACAACCCAAAACGAATGCAATAGAGGGATGCAACGTTTTGACGGTGCTGGAAGCCGCTTCACAGTCGATGGCTACTCGTCTACCTGTTAACTTGCCTTACCCAGCTGAACAGGGGATTAGCAAGCAAGCAGACATTCCTCTTTCAGAAGTAGTATTGGAAGGTACCCTCTAAGCTCCCTTCCTCGATGAGAGTTACATTCACCTATTGTTTCTCATTCCATCCCGTTTTTAAGTAGGGATGAAATGAGAGGGGTGGATGTGGCCACTTTGCCTATAGTTCAACACTGCGTTTTCAGATAGGCGCGAAGATCGAGCAATCGCCTAAGCCTGGCCCATTAACCCGATCCGACGAAGCATTTGCGAAAGCGGGCCACAGCACATAAAAGTAGATAAGGATTGCCAGAAGCGAAGGCAACACTCCGAGAAACTCATATGTGCAAAGACTATATAAAATATAAAATCCATTAGGAAAAAGATTTATTGTGGTTTATTATTTCGAATCCAAAATTGAATGATTAGAACAGGTATGCTTAAAGAAGAAATTGGTAAAATTGAATTCATCGATTTACAAGCTCAGCGGCAATTATTAGGGGAAAAAATTCCCCAAGCCATTGAAAAAGTATTGATGCATGGAAGTTATATTTTAGGTCCAGAAGTTCAAAAGCTAGAAGAGCAACTCGCAGAGTACACAGGCGCTGCAGAAGTCATCACTTGCAGTAACGGTACCGATGCGTTGCGGTTAATACTGCTCGCTCACAATATTGGTCCTGGCGATGCTGTTTTTGTTCCGACCTTTACTTTTGCATCGACAGCCGAGGTTGTTGCTGAATCTAAAGCAACCCCCGTGTTTATTGATGTATGCCCCCATACTTTTAACATGGATGCAAGTAGTTTGCGCCAAGCGATTGATTCTTTAGCGCCTAACTTAACGCCTAAGGGGATCATCGCCGTGGATCTCTTTGGCTTACCTGCTGACTATAAAGCAATCAATGACATTGCAAACCAACACAATTTATGGGTAATTGCAGATGCTGCGCAAAGTTTTGGTGGTGCGGTTGATGGGAAAAAAGTCGGTACCCTGGCAGCAACCACTGCAGCAAGCTTCTTCCCCTCTAAGCCATTAGCTTGTTATGGCGACGGTGGAGCTGTTTTTACTGATGACGCTGATATGGCTAACCGTCTACGTTCATTAAGAAATCATGGTTGTGGTGTACACCGTTATGATCATATCCATATTGGTCTTAATAGTCGTCTTGACACGCTACAAGCGGCAATTTTGATAGAAAAACTCAATATATTTTCTGCCGAAAAAGCCAGAAGAAATGAAATTGCAGAACGTTATACCAATGGACTAAAAGAGGTTGTTCAAGTCCCTCTTGCTCCCAAACATGTCAGCCATGCTTGGGGCTTATATACCATTGGCTGTCCTGCTGAATCTCGTGAAGCGCTGATGCAGCATTTACAAATCAATGGGATCCCCACTAACGTTTATTATCGAAAACCACTTCATCTGCAACCTGCTTATCAGCACTTCCCACGTGCAACGGGATCACTCAAGCACTCAGAGCTAGCTTGCAATAAAGTGCTTAGTTTACCAATGCACCCTTATGTGACTGATGAGCAGGTAGATTATGTTATTTACCACGTCAAAAAGGCACTATCATAGCCTTTGCACTTTTATGCATAGTCACAGCAGGTAATTTTCTTTGATGCGGCAAGTATTAGAGCAATCCGCCTACGTCTCCTAAGGCGATGGCGGATGCCGTCGCTTTAGCGAAGATAGCTAGACATAGCAATTGCACTCAAAAACCTTTGATTTACAGTTTATACCTTAGAAACATTATTCTTGTCATTGCGAGCGTTAGCGAGCGAAGCAATCCGATAACATGGATTGCTTCGGCACTATTTGCCTCGCAATGACGAGGGGATATTTTTTTATACCTCTCCAAATCCTTAATTTAAGTGCAATTGGCATGACAGGAGAGAAGAATCATCTGCGAGGACTATCGCTTCTTTTTGGGTGAATAATACGACTGATAAGCATCATGAGCGGTTTTGGCGATAGCTGCACAACCAATCATGGCATCCACGGGATCTATACTTAGTGTTGCAGCTGTTGCCATTCGATAGGCACTATAACCAAATAGAATGGCATTCGCTGCCTGATAAGGGAGAGCATCCACACTTTCTTTCATTGCATGCTTGGGGTTTCCTTTATCATCAGCAAGATCTATTAAGTCAAACCCTTGCTCAAAAGCCTCCGATCGCTGCAGCTCTGTGTAATTAAGGATCCCTTTTAATGCATTAGTCGAGTGTTTGATAAATTGCCAACCTGCAGCAATTTTTAAAACAACAATATGAAACATACAAACCTCCTTTTTCACCAAAAATACAAACCCACTTTTCCTCCCTCTTATACCATTCTTACCCAACACAGGGAATTAGAGCATGTGCACTTTTTTGAACCTTTCTACTTATTTTTGTGTCATACAGCTGAAAGAGAGGATATAGGTCATGGGTTTAGCATTCAATAAATCATTACAAGAATACGAAAAAAATGTGGATGCTCTGGTAGACGCTTATAAACAGCTTGCCACGGTCACAAACACGCGCCAAATTGAGGCTTCAAAACAGAAAAACCATGAGTATAAAAACAGCACAAATTTAGCTGGGATCCCAAAGATCAAAAAGGTCAAAAAAATTCCCTTATCTGTTGCCGGCATCCATAAAATGCTGAAACTCGCTGACAATGTTGTAAGATCAAAACATGATCATTATTTTAAATTAAAATTTGAAAACCATCTTCGCTTTGTTAATGTTTTAATGAATATTACCCAGCATCTTTTACAAACTGAGGCAATAGAAAAACATATTCGTGAAACCAAAGAAAAAGAAGCATTTCTTAGGTTTCATGCCTTAGATAGAGAAAAAGCAGAAGAAAAATTATCGATTTATGCCCATTTACATCAACTTGCATTGCAAGATCAAGAAGCCATTATCATTGCTCTGCTTCTAGACAGAATAAAAATTTCTGAACTTATTATATCAGAACTTGAAGATGCCAAAAAATCACTCCTCGATGAATTAAAACAAAATGAAGAAAAATATGAAACAGAAATAAAATATATCATTGATCAATCCCCTATTTTCACACACGTCCCAGACGATCGCAAAAAAGATATACAAAAACGCCTTAAGGAAGCTTGCGACAAGTTTGATCAGCAATATCCGCCAAAAGATAAAAAAATCAAATCTAAGAAGAAGAAAAAGAAAGAAAAAGGGAAAAAAGAATCTTCCGCTAAACAAGGAAAGAAAAAGGATAAAAAACGTGATCCAAGATTAGATCAAAAGGTTAGTATGTTGCGTCATGAATTAAAGTCATTGGTAGGCGACGATGACAAACATTCCCCTGAGGAGTTAAATTCTTTAGCTAAGAAAATAGTGAAAAAACATGAAGGGTATCGAAAAGAAAAGCATAAGATATCAGTAGAAATAAAAGAAATTGACCAGAAAATACAACAAGAAGAATCTAAGAAGAATGATTGCTTAAAAAAACTAGGTATGATTTCCAATCCCGAAAAAAGAAAGCAAATTGAAGGCCAAATAAGGAAAACTTATCATCATATTGAGCAAAAATATCATGATAAAAAACGCGCTTTAAAAGCAAAAGAACAGGAAATTGTCAGAGAAGACAGTACGCTAATGCAAGATCATAAAGAGATTTTCAAGAAAGAAATATCTCAAGAAGAAACAACATTAGAAGCATCTGAAGAAAAACGAAGTCATGCGCAGCATATGCAGAGATCATTAACAGCAAAAGGAAATCGCCCCTTTAAAACACTAGTAGATTATGAACGAGGCAAAAGTAGACTCAAGAAAATTGAAGAGGAAAAGAGCATGCTAAGATCATCCAGCGCTGAAACTAGCCAGGAAGTATCTCAAACGGCCCCTCCCCTCCAAGATAAAGAACTGTCTCAAATGGCTCCTGCGCCAGAATCAATGAAACCATCCGCATCTGAAAACAAAACTTCTTTTACACCAGGAAAAGAGAAATACAAAACTCAAACTACTAAAAAAACTTTAGATGAAAAACCTTCGCATATGTTTCCTATGCTACCAACTGAAACCAAACCTAAAAAATCAAATAATTAATTAAACTGCCGAACAGTCTGGACGGTAATATTATCTGCATCTGAAGGATGTTGCGACAAAATCTTCTTTATTGTCTCCTGTATACTTTTTTCAATATCAATAGCAGTAGAGAAAGGAATGAATTCTTTGCCTTTTAGCGCATTCCAAAACCCATCAGTACAAAGCAGTATGGTTTCTTCAGGTGATAAAGCAGGTTGTTGATAAATATCTGGCTCTGGCATCTGATAAAGATTAATGGTCCTCAGTAATCTATTTTGATAAGGATGCATGACAAAATCATCTTCTGTGATTTTACCCTTGTCAAATAATTGCTGCACCATCGTGTGATCGGGAGTGCGCCAAAGAACCTCATTAGGTCTAAGACGGTAAATACGAGAATCGCCGACATGGGCTGTTAATAGCTGCGTAGTATCAAGCCATAATAATGCAAATGTCGTATGACAATCTAAAACCGGATATTGTTCTAATATTCGTTGCTGCATTAATTTATGCGCACTTAAAACTAGGGCTTCTAGCCCACTCACGCTATCATGCAAAATGTTATCTGCAAATGTACTCACTTCAGTAATAATAGCGTCGCAAAACTCTTTTGCAGCAAGCTCTCCATGCAAATGCCCTCCCAATCCATCTGCAATAATAAAACAACACCATTGCTCTTCAATGCGATGCGCATAGTAGTCCTGATTTTCTTTTCGGCTACCTATGTGGGTTTCTTCATAGTAGGTGATGTTCATCTAGTAATTTGTTCCATCAGCACGACGGTTTGTAAACAAATCATAGAGCAATTTATGACATTTAGCGTCTTGTTCTGCCTAGAATAGAAACAATCACGACGAGTTTGATTGTTGGGCCTGACGGCCCAACCTACCGCAAGGGCTCAATAATCCAGTACCTGCTCTCCACAATGCTTTGCAATTTGCGCTCTGGCTAAAGAATGAAGGCGTATTACTTCTTGCCATTCTTTTGATTGAGGCGCCAATATTTCACCAATGGTAACTTTTATTTTTCCAGGTTGAAAAAGCCACTCATCGTCACGCAAAATGCTTCGTGTGCCTTGAATAGCAACGGCACAAACAGGAGTTCCCGATTCTACCGCCGCTTTAAATGCCCCTAATTTGAAAGGTCGCACCCCTGTTGCATAAGTAAAAGTCCCCTCAGGGAAGAACACGATTGATTTCCCTTCTTGTAACTCATCTACAATCTTTTGTGTATCAGACAAGTTAGTCAAAAAATCTACCCTATCTACGGTAATAATATTGAGTCTTGTAATGATGGTTCGCAAGAATGGAACTTTTAATAGCTCTTTTTTGGCAACAAACCGCACACCGGGCGGCAGCACCGCAATGAGCACAATCGCATCCATATAACTTGCATGATTTGCAACATAGACTGTCGCCCCTGCGTTAGACAATGCATTCTCATTTTCAACTTGGATCCGACATCCCATTAAAATGGTGCCAATTTTAGTAATAGCTTTGGTTATTTGGGCAGCACGGCTTGGTTTAAAAACTAAAACACTTCCCCAAACAATAATTGCGCATAACACCGTTAAAATGCCTACGTAAAAAGTGTAGATCCCTTTCCAAGCAGACCTAAATAGGTTTGTTAATTTAAGCTTTAGGCCTTTAGCAGACAATTTTGCGATTTGTGCCCAAAACGGCAAAGCATGGCGTAAGAGCTTTTTATCGATATAAGCTTGTTTAGTAGCAGCGCGCTGTAATTTGCCGCTGGAAGTCTTGGTCAATGTTTTGCCTGGCACTATCAGTACTTCATCAGGAACAATCCCAAGCACAACAGCAATTTTTTCATTCACTTCAGCAACTATTTTCTTTTGTTCACTTGCCGATATTTCCTTTGCTTCAGCAACAATTATCAATTGTTCAGTACCTGACTTTTGATCTTGAACACCAAAAGCAACGACACATCCTTTCCTCACGCCACTCACTTGTGCCGTTACTTCTTCAATTTCTTCAGGATAAAGATTACGTCCAGCTTTGATAATGGTATCTTTTTTCCTGCCGGTAATATAAATCTCACCTTCAGCTAAATAAGCCATATCACCCGTATCGGTCCAACCATCATGGGTGATCTTTTGTGTCGCTTCAGGCTGTTGATAATATCCTCGCATGGTTGAGGGACCACGAAAATGCAAGAAACCAATTTTTCGTTCCGGTACCTCTTGATTATTTTCATCCACTACCCGAATTTCATGTCCAGGAATAGCTTTACCACAACAAACAAATTGTAATGTTTTGCTATCACCAGCATCAGCGGCAATCGCTTTTTGTTCTCTTTCAAAAGGCTCTCGTTTAATCGTATCTATTACTGGCGGCCGATTGAGCGGAGGAAAAGTCAACGCAACAGAAGACTCTGCCAATCCATACACCGGAAACATTGTTTCGGGCTTAAAACCGTAAGGAGAGAATTTCTTAATAAATTGCGTGATTGTTTTGGGATTAACCGCTTCTGCGCCATTCAAGGTAAGTCGCCACGAACTTAAATCGAGTCCCTCAATCATCGTTGGCGTAATGCGTCGCATGCATAATTCATAAGCAAAGTTTGGCGCTGCAGAGAGAGTGGCACGATGGTAATGAATAGCCCATAACCATCGCTCAGGATGACTTAAAAAGGAAAGTGGCGACATAATCACGACGGGAATAGCATGATAAAAACAAATAAACCACGCCCCTATTAACCCCATATCATGATAAAGCGGCAACCAACTTGCTCCAACGTCTGTTGGGCCTACCTGCATCGCAGCACCAGCAGCACGAATATTCGCTAATAAATTGTTATGGGTAAGTAACACGCCTTTAGGTGCACTTGTTGAGCCTGAAGTATATTGAATCAATGCTGGCATATCGCCTGTAATCGTTCGATTTGGTGCCTTTGCAGTAGAGTTTTTAAGCACCTCAACCGTTGTCACTGCCTTCAAACTGCTGATAAAAACTTGTAATAACTCACTTAACCTTTCAGCTTTATGAAAAGTAATTAAAAGCCTGACCTCAGCATTTTTTAAGATATTTGCTTCTCGCATTGCATATTCTTCAATGCGATCAGGTCTAAATGGAGGGTATATAGGTACAGGAATAGCGGCTAGCAGTAAAACACCAAAGAAAGTATAGAAAAAATCTTCACAGGTGGGTAACATTATCGCGATAGTTTCACCTTCTCCTATACCATACTCGTGCAAACCATTCGCAACTCTTTTGGCTTCAGTGTAAAGCTCACCATAAGTGATAATTTTTTCTTCACCCTTTTCATTCTGAAAATAAATGTGAACCCGATCAGGCTCTATGCTTGCTTGTTTCAATAAAATTTCGACTAAAGATTGTGCGGTAGCAGACTCATATGTGGTTTCTTTTAAGTTAATGGTTTTAACTTCATGTGAGATTTCAGATAAAGGGGCTGCCGAGGCTATAGGCAAAACCATATCCTTTAGCCTCTCAGCTTCTGCCATTAAGGATTCAGGTAAATGAATGTTAAAAGCATCTTCAATCCGATGAAATAATTCAACCCGACCTAAACTATCAATGCTTAGATCGCGTTCAAAAGATGCCTCTAGCGTAAGGCCGCGCAATGCTCTTTCACGACCTAACTCTGTTAAAAAAGTACGGGCGACAGAAATGAGCTTTTGTTCAATAGCAGCGCGGTTTTCAGATGTGATTTCTGTCATTTCCTTTCCTTGGCCAAAGCATTTGTCAGTTTCGTAAATGACAAATAAAATAAATTAAGTTAAGGATATCTTAACTTAATTTTATATCTAAAGGATATGAAGCGCGGGATCTAAGAAACAAGGATAATAATTCTTTAACAGCAAGAGGAAAAACGCTTTTTTCCTTTTTCTTCGGAGGTGTCATTAATGAGTGGGTTGTAGTCATGTCCCTTTTGCCTTTTTTCGCGCTGATTAGCGCACTGATATGCATATTTAGCGACAAGCACCGTTGCTGCTACCCCTACTCCTATCCCTAAACCAACTTTTAAGGGATCAACACACGGAGCAAGGTTATCATCAACTAAATTGACCTTCACGGGGAGCGCAATATCGCCCTTGTGATGAGTAAAATCGTTAATTATTTCTGTTAGGTTAAGTTTGCTTACATCAACTGTGATGATAGGATTAAGGTTTTCTGTTAAGCATTTAAATCCATCCAGAATTAAAATACCAACAGCAGAAACCACCCCTACTGCTCCCCCTACGGCGAGCGTGAAGGCAGATTCAGTAACTTCTTTGATTACTTTAAACACTGTCCTCATGTTGTAGTCCTCAGCGACAAGAAGTTTTGTGGCTAAAGACTACCATGGGTAAAAATCGAAGATCAATGAAATTTTATGCTGTAAAGCACCAAGGTTGCAGCGAACCTACAATCTCATTCTTTTCATACGTGATTGAATTTGGTCTACTTCATTAAGTACTGCTAAATCTTTAGTATTGGGTGCACTCCTAATAGGAGAAATAAATTTACCCAACACAGCATATCGAATTGTATAATACATTTCAGCAAGTGAATCTAATAACGATTGTACAAAATGAGATTCACATCCTTTTCGCTTTAAAGCATCGGTACATTCGGTAACAATATTTCCAACCTCAGCACTCCAAGCTTGTATTTTCTTTGAATTAATTTTATTTGGGAATGATTGTATTTTTTCTAATTCACTTTTTTTACTCTGCATTTTAGTTAATGCATTGTTAATTTCTTTAACTTCTCTTCCTTGATCTTTTAATGTCTGTTTTCTTTCTTGCAGCTTATTTAAGATATTATCTATTCCTTTAATTAAAGCCAAAAATTGCTGGCTTGTTCCAACACGCTCTTTTTCTAAAGATGTAGGGGTTGCCCTTCTGGCGTTAAGGATGAGAGGGTTATCCCAACAATAAACGGTTTTTCCTTCCCTTTTACTTTCTGAAATTTTTAAAGGATGCACATTTTGAGATAATTTTGGAATTTCGAGAAACCCATGCATGCCTTTAACATCAATGCCTAGACTTTCTAATTTTTTTAACGCATAACGCTT
>MKTN01000034.1:0-40791 GCA_001898235.1 Gammaproteobacteria bacterium 39-13 | reverse complement strand
TTGAAAACCGGGCCGCCTGGTCGATATTCTTTTTTACCGTTCTCATTTGTAATCGGTGCCTCATCCCCTATGTTACGGCGATCGGCATTCACTGCGGTGAAAAGTGCCCCCATCTCTTCTTGAGTAATTTTGAAGGTTTGATGATAAAGTCCACCTTTTCCCACAAAATCTTTAGGAGCTTCTGCTTTAACACGTCCTTGCGGCGTATACGGTTTAAAGCCTAATACAGGCATATAGCGGCTATATAATCCCACAGCATCGACGATTTCCACTTTGGCATCATTGCCCTGATCATTATCTAAAGTGCTAAACAGCATAAAGCTGTGGCCAAAAGGATTGCAATCTTCGGTCATCACACCCACAGTCACAAAATATTCAAAACGATTTTCCACTTGTTTCTGTTTTGCTGCTTGTGCCTGTCTGCGTGTCTGTGCCATGTTCTCCCCTTTAATAAGTCATTTAACTTATATTTATTTAATTGGTAATTACGCGTATTTTTACTATTTAGGCGTGAATGGCAAGGTAAAAGCGATGAACGGAAAGAAAACAAAGATAATTAACCTTCCCAAAAGGAATTTAGGTTGTCTTTAGGGGAAATTGATTAAAGTCAACCTAAAAGCCACATCAACATTAAGCGCTACTTGTGTATTAAACAAATGCATCACTAAAGATTTTAGTCGAGGAGACTCCCGCAATAAATGCTGCTCTTTTCAGTTTATTGGTTATCTCTTTAGGTCCACACACATATACTTGTGTGTTTTTCACATCATTTAAGTGTTGTAAAATTCGCTTTTCAATTGAAGCAACGGGAAACTGACCGCTAGAATTAAGCACGCAAGGATCATAATGAAAGGATCCATTTTCCTTGGCGAGTTCTCTTATTTCGTCAGCATAATAAATATCGTTATCATTTAAACCACCATGTAATAATGTAATTTTGCCTTGATGATTTTGCTCATAAGCACTCTTAATAATGGCTACTAAAGGTGCCAATCCAGTTCCTGTGCCCGCTAGCACAATATCAAAGCTATTATTGTTAGGATTATTGTAATAGCATTTACCAAATGGTCCTCTTATGCGTACCGCTGTGTTGATTCTATTTTCATCCCATAACCAATTACTCATTGCACCACCTAAAACACGTTTAACGTGTAATTCAATGTAGCCCTCTTGAAAGGGAATATTGGCAATTGAATAACTACGGCAGACATTTTCTGAATTAATCAAATGAATATATTGACCCGGCACCCAAATATTTAAATTATCGGTCACTAGCTTAATTTGCGTTACATTATGGTTTAAATGTTTTATATCTTGGACAACTGCAACAGAATCACATTCGGCATCCTCAACAGATGATAGCTGAAAATTTGCTTTTGGTTTTGCTAAGCAGGTTAAAAAATATCCTTGTGCTCTTAAGGTATGAGGGAGCTCCGCTTGCCAAGAAGACTCTATGCTCTCTTTTTCTTTGGTTTTCGCAAGGCATGCTTGACAAATACCAGCCTGACATGAATGCGGGTATTCAATACCATGCCTGATAAGACAGCTTAAAATACTTTCGTCTTTTTTACGCTCATAAATTTCGCCGTTGTATTCAACTTGCAGCATAATTATCTGTCCAAAACATCTGAACGAACACTATTTGCAACTGAGATCACTTCAGCAATATCATTTTCATGTGCTCCAAGCTCCTTCAATGTTGCAGCTAAATGCTCTAACACGATATCAACATGCAAATCATTTAGCCCCTTTTCTAATAAATGACGATGTCCTTCACGCATATTTCTTCCGGTATATTGATTAGGCCCACCAAATACCATCGTCAAGAAACCTTTCTGTTTAAGGATTTGCTTATCCATATCAATATCATCAAAAAAATAACTGACGCGTTCATCACATAACATTTTTCGATAAAAAATTTCTACTGCTTGGTTAACTGCAGTCGGGCCGCCTAATCGTTCGAAAAGAGAAACATTCATGAGAACTCTCCATAAGGTATATTTGAAATACATCTTAAGAAGATGGATAATGTATGTCAACTATTTGTTTAGAGCATCGTATGCAGTTAACTCAATTTACAGATTTTTCTTTACGAGCACTTATTTATATTGCGATGAAGAAAACCAAATGCACCATCAGTGATATTGCTAATGCCTATAACATCTCAGACAATCATCTAATCAAAATTATTCATAATTTATCGAAATTAGAACTGATTAATACCACACGCGGAAAAAATGGCGGAATAACCTTAGCGGCCAATCCAGCAAAGATTAATTTAGGGATCTTAATCCAACAATTAGAATCTCATTTTGATCTTGTTCCGTGTTTTAATGCAGAAAAATCAAATTGCTGTATCGCACCGGCATGTAAGTTAAAGCATATTCTACAAGAAGCACAAAAAAGTTTTATGAATGTATTAAATCAATATACATTAGCGGATGTGTTGCAAAACCAATCAGATCTTCGACGGTTATTGCACATTGTGTAGCGTCATTTCTCTAAATCTTTATCCGATCTCCTCTCCCACTTGTGAGAGAGGGTTAACAAGCGTAGGTTGGGCCTTAGGGCCCAACAATTAAATTCGAGCAATTAATTTTTATAAGTGTTGGGCCTTACGGCCCAACCTACGCTATTTGATTCCTATCAGCGAGTGGTACCACATAAACTTCACCCGTCGATAATCTAATATTGTTCTGATCCAACATATCTAATAATTCCATTGCAGGCATACCATGGGTGATAACTACAACGTGTCCCTCAGGATGCTTCTTTTCAATCTCATCATATACTGCCGTCATTCTTTTACGCACATCTTCACTGGATTCACCACCATAAGATTTTGCTTCGTGATTCCCTACATACCATGAATCTTTGGTATATTTATCTTTGTTAAGACCTTCACGGTTTCCCGCTTGAGTCTCGATTAATCGCTTATCTACTTTTATCTTCTCTTTAGCATAAACCCCAATTTCAGCCAATATTTCCGCAGTTTCTACAGCACGTGGTAAAGGTGATACATATACAGCGGCAATGCTGCGATTATCAAAGCCATGCGTTAGTAAGCGCTCAGCCGCTTCTTTGGCTTCGGAGCGTCCCTTATCTGTTAACGGGGCTACTTTATAGCCAGAATGCTTAGGATTGGTGTTATATTCTCTTGTTGCATTCAACGTATGCTCCCCATGTCGAATAATAATTAAATGGCGCTCTTGCAATGCATAAAGCCCATGCGAAAAGAAAGTTAGAGACAAACATAAGCTTATTATTTTTGTTTTCATCGTTACTCCTTTATGAAATAAATTCTTCATCGTCTGGCTTAATATGCAAAGGTTTGAATATTAACCGAACGTTTCTATGTCCCCAGAAAAAGTAAAAAACCCATTGCGCAAATACAAAGAATTTTGTTCTATAGCCAATTAAAAAATAAATATGAATAAAACACCATGCCATCCATGCTAAAAAGCCCGTACATTTAAAGGGACCTGACATCACTAAAGCTTTATATTTTCCTATGGTGGCCATCATCCCTCTATCAACATACCGAAAAGGTTTGCGTGTTTCTTTTTTTACTTGCTTGCCAATCATTTTTCCCACATATACACCTTGCTGAACAGCAACCGGCGCGACTGCAGGTAAAGCGCGTCCATTTTGATCCATAAAACAAGCCGCATCCCCTATCACAAATATATCGGGGTAATGAGGGACACTAAGATCAGTCTCGACAATCACACGACCTTGCTTGTCTAAAGGCACATTTAAGGTTTTCAATAAAGGAGAAGCCTCATTCCCAGCCGCCCATATTATATTATGTGCAACCAAAAACTCATTTCCTAAATAAACGCCCTCTTCAGTGATCTCAGTCGCAAGGCTATTAAGCTTCACCGTCACACCCATTTTTTCGAGATCTTGCTTGGCGCGCATTGCCATTGATGCAGGATAACCCGCCAACAGCTGCGTTCCCCCTTCAAGAAGATAAATCTGCGCTTTTCTAGGATCAACTCGTCGATAATTTTTATTTAAACTCTGATGTGCAATTTCTGCAATTGCACCAGCCATTTCTATTCCAGTCGGTCCACCACCAATGATAATAAACCGAAGATATTTATCCATTCCTTCTTTATCATGCGAGCGCTCAGCTAACTCAAAAGAAGCTAAAATCCTTTCCCTTATATTCACCGCATCTTGAAGTGTTTTTAAACCAGGGGAAAACACCTCCCAGTGATTCTTGCCAAAATAGGAATGCCTTGCCCCTGTCGCAATAATAAGATTATCAAACGGTACAACTTCACCACTTTCTAACAAAATTGTTTTATCATGCTTATTAATTGCCATGACCGTACCCATCAACGTTTCAACGTTAGGTAGATTTCTAAATATTTCTCGAATAGGCATAGCGATATCGCTGGGTGATAATGCAGCGGTTGCAACTTGGTATAATAAGGGTTGAAATAGGTGGTAATTCGTTTTATCTATCAATGTTATTTTGCAGTTGGCGGCTTTTTTTAAACTTTTGACAACGTTCAACCCGCCAAAACCTGAACCAACAATCACAATGCGATTTTGCTGTACAACTTGGTTTACCATACTCAACCACCTTTCTTCAGACGAAGAGCATAAAAAAACTGGTAACTATTCACCCTGGAGACTGGAACGCACCTCTTTGGCTAATTTTATTGTTAAAAATTGACTCAAAAATGCTCATTTATCGATGTAAATTCCGCTTTTTTCGACAATTTTTAACACAAACTTATCACAAATAGGGACGTTCTCCGAAATTTTTAAATTGTGCTGAATAGATACAAAAACTGAAGGATAAATTTTACAATGAAAGATATAATCTAATGTACTAGCGATCGTTCTGATGTTAAATAGTTTACAAAACAATGTTATCTAACACAATAACCATTAGGTGTAGAAATGAATATATTATCTTGTAAAAGAGTAATTGCGCTTTTTTTGATAGTATTTTCATCCCACCTCTTTGCCATTGACTATCAAACTTATCTAAAAAATTTGCGATCACGAGATGATAATGAAACCTCGCGAGCAACCTTATCTGGGATCATCGGCAGCTGTGGGAATTCAGCAAATTTAGATGATGACTGCTTAATTCAAGGTCTCGAACGCGTCACAGAAGAAGAAAACAATAACGAAGCAAAATTGATACTTGCTGAATATGAAAAGGCACTCAATTCCGGGAATTTCTATAGACCTGAATGCCAAACAGAAGGTCATCTTCAAGCTAACCGCACCATTGGTCACTGTGTGTTACTACTCAATTCACATATGATTCAAAATAACGACAAAGAAGCGGCAAATGCCCAATTTGAGCTTTGCTTGCAAGGCGGCATGCTAGGACTCGCTTATGCCGGGAATTTAGCTGCAGCCTATATGCTAGCTGAAATCTTTCGTGAAAAAGAAGTTGAGAGCGCAGCTACTCATTGGAGTAACTTTATTAAATCCAAAAAGGGCACAGACGATCACGAACTACTCATGAAATGTTACGGCTAATTTCAATCGAAGTTTTTTGCTTCATTCCTCGCTTTGTTTTCGCCCACTCAAACCTGGAGAAGGTCCCTTTCCACTTGTTTTTCGAGGCACCGTTCGTTCAATCTGAGCAATAATATCTTTTAGATTTTCAGCGCCAATTTTTTTACCCTCTTTTGTTATTAATTCTTTTCCATCCATCGATTTAATATCGGTAATTTTGTTAAGATCAAACCCATTTCGATGCAACATTTCCATAAAGCCGATAGCATCTTCAGCTGTTTCTGCCTCTACTTCATAAGTCATCCCAGGTAATTTTGCTTCAAATGCCGCTGTGGCTTCAATTAATTTTTCAATAGGCGTACCAGAAAATTTAATATCATTTTTTTCTTCTTCAACCATAATCTTATGATTGGGATTAATCTTATTCGTATAAGTGACACTGCCATCTTTTTCATTCACTGAACGATTCCATTCTTGTTTAGGAAAAACTGATGCAAATATTGCTTTTAGTTTTTTTGCTCTCTTATGCATTTCCTGGCGGGCAAATTCCATTTTACGAGCATTCTTTTCGTCTTCTTCTTTAGGGGTTATTAAAAAACCGACTTTTGACCCGAGCTCCCTTTCTAACTTCTCTTCACTTAAACCTTCTTCTATATCCGCCTCGTATTCTTCTCCCTTCGGTCTGTGTACTTTTCCTTTTTTAGCTTTCTCTTCTTTTTGTTTTTTATCTTTCTCTTTTTCGCCCTTTGAAGCACCATGATGTGACATGTCATTATCTCCTACCAAATAGACTAAATAGCATAGATTTCATTAGTAGAGACAATACTCTATCTAGAGAAGTTCACTTAAAGAGTGTGGATACAACGAAATCTTATTTTAAGGTCGCTTTTTTAAGACTTGAGGGATCGGATTCTTTCAACATTATTGCTTGTTGCTTAAAAGTTCTTTCTGCAAGATAGGAAACCCCACAAAAAGCGGCAAAAGGCAGCAGCATAGGAACTGCCGTGGTACAACACGTTAGTGCAGCTGCAGTAACCCCACTCCCACAGGCAATGCTGCTAGCAAGCCCTACAATACTCGCACCATGCGCATAAATGCTAGGAATAAGATAAGCCCCAATAGGCGCACCAATACTAAGGCATGCTGTATCAAATAATGCTGTAGACACTGTTTTTTCATATTGGTAATTACGCTTAAATCGCGCATGAAGATCAGCATCTTTAAATTCAGGATAAAGTCTTTTAAAGCTATCTAATTTTGTTTTAACAAAATGCTTTTGTTCCGTCGATAAGGGAAAGGTTTCAAAGTAACCTTTCCAATGTCTGGCTATCGAAGCGCGAAGATCTGGATGTTGTTTTACAAAATTGCTGCTTGCTTCAAAATATAAAGGACTATTTGTCAGATCTTTCAATATGGATTTTGCAATTTGAGGGTTATTTTTTCCTAATGTAAAAATATCTTCCAAAGGTAATGATACACACTTTTGAATAAAAGAAGACACATATAAATAATTTTGCTCCGCGCCACTTTGCTCTAACAAATCAAAACTGAAGCTAGATTTCATAAAGGGATCGGAAAAACGATTGATGAGTAAATAACGTCGAATTAAGGCGATGAGGACTTCACGAAACCAATTTTCATTTTTCCCTAAGGTAAACAACTGCGGCTTTTCAATACTGCTCAAAAAAAAGAGATCACGCAACATTTCTTGTCTAAGTATTAACAACAGCTCTTGATTTCCTTCATCTATCAGTCGTAACTGATAAGAAGAAATCTGAGGAATATTGCGCCAAATGGTTTTTATATGTCTGGGAGTTAATTTTGTTTTCAGCGTCTTAAGTGTATTATCAAGAAGCGTTTTGTCATTCGTCATTGTCTGTTTAATTGATAAAAATAATCCTCCTAGCATATAGCAAGCGCTTAAAGGATCATCTTCAAGCGTTTGAAAAAAAGACCCACTAATTATTTTGCATTGCTTCTTAATTTTATTTTTCTTAAACACAGAAGCTTCTCTTTGTTATAGAATGAGAGAACTGTGATTTCTTTAGTGATTCTGCCGCACAAGAGCCTTGACGCTGCCTTGCAGATAATTGATGCACAATAATAGGTTGATTGAAATCTTGATTCATATATCGGGAAAGCAATCTGCCTGAATCTAGGCCGCAACGCTTACAATATTTCAAAAAATCTTCCATCTGTTTATTTTGGCGTTGGTTGAATTGCGGATGTTGTGCGATATATTCAGCAAAATCAAATGACTGCACTTGGAGTAATCTTGGATTATGAAACATTTCAGTATCAAATTTATCCAATAGGGGATCCTTGGCGTTTGCAAGATGATTTAGGATCCAATCTAACCGTTTTTTAGCGATTTGTTCAATCATGAATTTTTTCTGATGTGTCGGAATGAGCTTTAATAGCCTATAAGCTAAACTATTTTCACCTTGATAGGCTTCAAAATATTGTCTAACAATATTTCGTCTTTTCACATTTTCTGTTTCAGCAAGATATCCATGAATGTCTGCGCCATCTAACAATTCATGATAACGACAAAGCTGCTCTTCTGAAAAACTATTTAAATGTGGATTGGCCCCCTCTTTCTTGGTTTTGCTCAACATCTCGGCCAAATCGCGCTCAGCGTTTGCTATCTCTTGACGATGAGTCTGATACCATTCACGAATTTGCTTTTTCTGGGTACTTGATAGCAAATGAGCCTGAGAAATTCTTTGCGGCAGTGTTTTAAAAATTTGTGCTTGCATAGCATCGATATTCTGCGATGCATGTTCGGGATCAAGGAAAGTAATACTCTCTTTAAACTGTTTTTGAGTAAGCGTAGATGTTCCATCGATTAATAAATCGATTACTTTTTGAATCAGTAATTTTTTCTTTGGATCAGGTGTGTAGGCGTGGAGGAGGGTTTTCCACCCATTTAATGCCTCATTTCGCATTTCATACCCACCGTAAGGTTGCTTCAACATATTTTCACGAAGAGGAATTAAGAGTTTATGCTTACCCATTTGGGTAAACCATTTTTTAATGACATTGTTATTAGCCATAAAGACTTTCAGTGATTTGTCATCTCCATAACAACGAACAAATTTTTCCACTTGCTCGATTTGACCCAATGGCAGTTGTGGAACTAAATTTTTTTGTTCGTAAGAACGGCACATCAATATTATCTCATCACCGATATGTTGAGCGATATCATTTGCCATACGTTTAAGATGCGTATTAATCCGCTTTTCTTGCGTTTGCATCTCAAGCGTCATGCTACAGATAGCAGCATGAATAGAGCCTTTACATAAAAATTTTTCTAGCGGCGTATAATGATTTAATTTTTCAACACTATTTTTTATTTCGGTTTGATAGTCTTCAATTTTATCCATCAGCTCTTGAATATCAAAATGTGATATATCGACGACACTTTGACTCAGTTGATTCGCAATCAGTAATTCGTTTTTCTCTATCGAGATCAACGCCCCCAAGATTTGCTGCTTTTTAGCAGAGCCTAAAAAATCAAGTAAAAAACCACCTAATTTCGTAAAAGCCTGCGCTGCTATATACCATATAGGAGCAATTCCTACCGTGTAAAATAAGACGCTATTAAAAGTGCTAATACTTGCTGCACTAAAAAAGAGTGCAAGCATGGGCGCCATTATCTGTGCCAAGTAAAAATAGACTAAAAAACTTGCCAGAAAATAAAGACCATAGCGCAATACCCATAATTTTCGCAAAGGAGTCAACACTCCCCATTCTTCTAGATTTTCTCGTATACGACGTAAGGCTTCTATATCAACCGAGCGAATTCTAAAAAGTGGTTTTACAGAAAATAATGAATTTTTAAATCCTCCTATTTCAAGCTTTTGCAGCAGCTCGTTTACAAAATGTGTTGTACGATTGAGTTTTTCTTTTATTTTTGCCGCCTGGTAAAGTGCTTGGCGAGGCAGCCTATCCACTGGAGCCAGTACCTTTTTTTGCAAAATATCTTTACTGATCCCTGAAGCACGTAAAAGATCGTAAATCAGGATCCTACGATCACCATTGAGGCACATCTCGCGATTTGCGGGTGCTTTGAGGGGCTGCTCTAAAACATCTAGGCTATTTATCTTGCTGCAAAGTACAGCAATCACATCATCCGTTTGCGGCGGAGCCTCTAATGATTCGTAGGCCTCACACCTTAGTAACAGTGCATCATGAATAGCTTTCTTTAAATTTTTAAGACGCGTCAAATTTTGTTGTGTCTTGGCAATAATCTGCTCTAAAGACTCTTTATACCAATGAGGGCGCCATTGATTATTATTCTCATAGCTTGCCCTTTCATATTGTAATTCTGCCTCTATATGTTGATACCATTGTTCAAGCGGTAATATTTCTTCTAGCAATGTATTCAATAATTGCTTTGAGTTGAGATGGGCAAAAGGCTTAATTTTTAACCAATAAGCTTGTATTGATTTTACTTCCTCAAGATTATCAATGCTTTTGAGCTTTAGCCAAAAGGAAGGCGAATCTAATTCTTTTAAAAATGGTTCGCGTGCTTTACATGCATTTCTGATTGCCTGTATATGAGCAGAAATCGTTGTGGGTTGTAAGGTATGAAATCGCCAACGGAAAAAAAATTCCTTGGCAGAAGTGCTAAATTCCGTCGGTAAATTTTTTTCCATAAGTACCTCTTTCATAAAAATAGATCTTAGGAAAGATAAAGAAGCTATTCAAACCACTGGTTGACTAAAAATCTTTGGTGTCTACTCTTTTCAGTTTCTTTTGCTTCTTCTTGTCGCCTCACCTAAAATTAAGCTAGTTCAAGTATATACCGCTCTTACCTGAAGATACGGTTTTTCGGTTTTTGTATGAGCAGAGGTATATCTGGTTTATATGCTGCGCGAAAGCTCAGCTTTCGCTTGCACCAAAGGGAGAAAACCGCGATTATCTCCCTTTGGAAACCCTCATCGCGTAGGGTCGCACTTCTTCGATGCTTCGCATCGTGAAGCGCAATCGGTATATATTCATCGAAACTAGTTTTGGTTAGGCACCAAGCCATGTTAAAACCGCTTTTCTCTTCTCTATTTTTGTCCTGTTTTTTTGCAATCTGCCATGCTGAGCCACCAAGCAATCAACCATCATCTGTGAGTCAGCCTAATATGGAAAAAATGGCTCATGATATGCAAGAATTGCAAAAAATGAGCGACAGCATGCAGCGTATTAATGCTTTATTTTCTACCTGTAAAATGCAATCTGATTGCATTTTATCAGGACTACGAGACATGAATGCCAAAGAAAAAGATCCTGTCGCTAAAATCATGTTAGAGGAATTTGAAAAACAGCAACAAATAACAATGCAGTCCTTTGAAGCCTGTTTTGAGCAAGAAAAACTAGAGGTAATGACCGCGATTTCTCTTTGCGTGAAAAACTCCTCCGTTCCAATGCCACATCAATGTATTGAATCAACCCTTTTATCTCTGATTGAAAAGGGAAACACCTTCGCTGGAATGACCCTTATTCAATTCTACAAAGAGCAGAATAATCCAAGAAAAGCTGCAGAATGGGAACAAAAATTGAGTAGTTCGCAAAATTGGAATAATGAGTCATTAAAAAAATGTTTTGAGGATAAAAAATAGGAATAAAGAAGGATAGGTTATAACCCATATCCTTCTTTATAAAAAAGCAGCACTCTAAACCGAAGAATTAGTCTTCGTTATGTGAGTGGGTGTCAGCTTTAGTATCAGTAGCAGTGTTGTTCGTGGTGGTGGAAGCATCGCTACCTTGAACATGTGAAGAAGTGTTTGACATATCTTGTTTCATGTCTTCAACTTTCTTTTCTGCGTCAGTAGCAGCATTACTTGTTGCATCTTGAGCAGCAGCAGGAGCATTTTGATCAGCAGCTAAAGTGGTGGGCTCTTCATTCATGCTATGAGGAGTTCCTGCAGGTGCAGCTGGTTGTGAACCGTGAGCTGGTTGCGTAGCGGTAGTGCCTTCGCCTGCTTTCTTTTCGTCTTTACCTTCATGCTTGGAGCATGCGGTTAATGCGACGCAGGTGATCAAGGCAACAAGTAGTTTGGTTTTCATATTTTCTCCCTTAAATTAACTAACTTACTCTTTTAACAATTTGTTAAGAGATTTTTTTGCTATAACATACCTGAGTTGGAAGAGAAAAGAAATGCGTATACTCTTCCTACTTTGCTTTTAGGCTTTATCAGATATCAAATCTCTTTTCCAACGATAGTCACAGTAGATGATTTTTCAGCGAGCCGACAAGTGTTAGAGCAATAGGAGTGTGTATATAACACATGACTATTGTGAAAACACGGAGCCAACAAGCCTAAGGATCCTCTGCGAAGACTATATTTACCACAATAGTGGTATGATTCAGGTTAGTGTACCAGAGGGTTGTGTTGTGTACGATGCTCTTATTGTAGTCAATGGCGAAATCCCTAGTCTTAAATTTTGGCAAGGGCTCCTCTATCGCACAATTATTTGCACCGATGGCGCAGCCAATACCCTTCGGGATTTTTCAATTACCCCTGATATCATTATTGGTGACATGGATTCTATCTCTGATAGCCCCCTAAATGCTACAGCGATGGAAGGCCTGAAAGAACATTTTTCTACAGCCACAATTCACCATTTGAGCGAGCAACACTCTACCGATTTTGAAAAAGCATTAAATTACGCTTTGCAACAGCAGTATAAACGCATTCTATGCTTAGGCATTTTAGGCAAGTCTGCTGACCATGGGCTATATAACTTAAATTTGCTCAATCGTTATAGCCAGCATATGGAAATAATGGCCCTCAATACATTTGAAGACTCTCGTCAGTGGATTTTTCGTCTTGGGCAAAATATGCGCATACACACTAAAAAACACAATATTGTTTCCTTTTTCCCTTTCCCTGAAGCTACTCTCAGCAGTCAGGGGCTTATCTGGGAATTATCTTCAACTTTGCTTACTCAAAGTGGTAAGGGAGCTATTAGGAACCGTGCTAATGCGGAAAGTCTCGTTCTTAGCTGCCAAGGAGACTGTTTATGCTTTCTTATTTCAGAGGAAATCCCCCAATTAGTGACAACAAAATCATAACCATTTGTTTTTTAAAAAAATTTGGAAAATAGCAAAAAATTGCTTCCTGACACACGCACCTTCTAGGCCGATACGTACCTACCTACAGGTAGAAAAAAGCAGCATAATATGGTAAAGTGAGCTAATCTTCTAAATATATAGCTCCTTAACGGAGGTTTTAAAATGGTAGCTCAAACTTGGGATGAATATTCCAGACAGTATAAACAGCTGGTTAACAATATCGCAACGGCTTTAAATGACCGTTTTCACTTCGATACGGCAGCCGATCGCAGTATTAGCTCAAAAGATTTTAATAATGCTGTAGACAGCATCATTAATTCTCATGAAGGCATTCAACAACAATTCCGATCATTGTTGAATGATGCCAGCAAAATGATTAGCCAAATGAATGTTCCCCGCGCAGATGGCTTTACGAGCAAACAGCTCAATCAACAAAAAGGCGCAGAGGTTTCAGAAAAGGAACGCGAAGTACCCGAATGGGCAAAATCGCTAATGGATAATGCACCTCCTGGAGAATCGCCGCTTATTCAAAACGCTGATACGCCCAATGCATCAGCAGATAACAAAGCAGAAAATAGAGCGGAGAATAGTAAAAAACTAAAATTAACTCCCGGAATGGAGTTAAAATTACAGAATGCACCCAAACTTACGGCTGCGTTGAAAAAAGATCTCGAGGTTCAATACACCCCGAAAATCAAACCCTCTTCTCCGTTTTGAGGTAAAAACATAACAGGAGTTTCACAATGTCCCTTTCAAAGGAAATTTTAGAGGGAACAGTTGAAGGAGTCGAAAGACTCCTTCAACAAGGGGCTCCTGTTAATATCATGGATGAGTATGGTTTTACCCCATTGATTCATGCCACTGCGACAAATCGCCTCGATTTAGTTGCACTTTTACTCAAACACAATGCAAGCCCCGATTTGGTCGATTTCACTGGTTCAAATGCACTGCATTGGGCGGTCGATAACGATAATATTGAAATTGCTAAGCTTCTCTTAAAATATGGCGCCAATGCAAATGCCTATACAGGCAGTGGTCAGCCAGCACTTTTTTACCCCTTGCTTCGCAAAGATCAAGAATTAGTTAAATTGCTGGTCAGCCATGGCGCAAAAATGGATTTTGCCAAAGATTTTGTCAATGCTAAGCTCATTGGGCATCGATTTGAGCTGCAGGGTAGATCTGATGTCGTAACAGCTGAAGGACTATTTATTTCAATAGACTTAGAAGGATTTTATTTAGAATTTACGCTTGCCTTAATCCGAGAATCATTAGAACGCTTTATCAATAGCTATATAGCTCATCGAATGGATATCCATTCTGATGAATTAAAAACCATTATTAAATCTTTTGAAAATGCCTCCAGATTACGTGAGTTTAAACACTTTAGTAAAAATGTTGAGCAAAATAAAGAAACGATATACCAGTTCATGAAAATGGATTTGTTATTATTACCAGTTTCTTACAAAGGCCATGCCATTAATTTCATCAAACATGGTAAATTCTTGGCAAAATGTGACCGCGGGGTGCAAAAAATGACGGATCCTATCGTTATTAACACCATCAACTCCCCTATTCGTTTAAACCAAGAATTCTATATGAAATTACTCTATGAAAAGCATACCGAAAAATATATAAAATATGATGTAGTCAAATTCTTAGGACTCGATCCTTTCGCTAAGCTACCCATTAAACACCAAATTACCGGCAACTGTTCTTGGGCAAATACAGAATCTTCAGTACCCACCATGCTGTACATGTTGTTGTACGATAAAATGAAAGATAAAAGCAAAGTCGACGCGCTTTTAAGTGAAATTATGTATTTTTACAATACATGGCTTGAGTGGGATAAAGATCGTGCCCTAGAAGATTGGTTACTCGATTTTGAAACGATTTCTTTTCAAAGACAAAAGTCCAAGGCTTCCTTGATTGGCGCTGTTCTTTTTCAGGCCTGTAACCCCAATAAAACAGCAGATGTTAATCGGGCAAAGAGGATCTTGAAAATTCTCATCCGCAAGGAATTTCAATATATTGTGCGCAGCTATGCCAATATTTTTGTTCGGGGGCACAGAACAGCTGAAGGACAAAAATTTCAACGTATCATTGAAATATGTGGATATAAATTATCGCAATTTTCTAATTAAGTAATAGTTATGAGCACTGCAGACATTCTTTATCTTTTCGCCTTATTCATTAGTCTGCTAATGTTTTTCCCTATTGTTAAAAAAATATTTCTTAACTGGCGCCGCAAAAAAAAATATACTCAAATATTGAAAACGCTCAATGCTTTATTTGCCGATGTTAATCCTTTTCAAATATCGAAAGAAGCACGTCAACACATTAAAGTTCCTACCAGTGATCTGCATTACGGAGAAATTGATACCTGTGCATTATTAGATTTAATGGATATCGTTAAACCATCAGGTCAAGGATTATTTTACGATCTCGGCTCTGGCAGCGGTAAGACGGCTCTGGCTGTTAAATTAAAGCACCCCACGTTAGTCGTGAAGGGCATTGAGCTTGTTCCTGCATTACATGCTATAGCAGAACAAAAATTGTTTGAATATCTCGAAAAGGAAACCTTAGATGCAAAGCGCTTTGGCCTCTCCTTTATATGTGATAATCTTTTAAATCAGAACTTTTCCGATGCGGATATTATCTTTATTAACGCTACGGCTTATTCGGCGAATACTTGGGAGCAAATTTTATACAAACTGGTACAATTAAAACGTGGGGCAAAAATTATTATTACTTCAAAAACATTACCGTCCCCCACCTTTACCAAAACATACCAAGGAATGGAATTAATGAGCTGGGGCCTCACCTCCACCTATATTTACGAAAAAATCATTTAAAGGGAATAACGTGGAACAACTAACTATCGTCCAACAAGTGGCTGTTTGGATCCTCCCTATCCTCTTCGCGGTCACCTTACATGAAGCAGCACACGGATTTGTCGCACATAAGCTTGGCGACGATACAGCCTATGTCTTAGGTCGGGTAACTCTCAATCCACTGAAACACATTGATCCGCTTGGAACAATTATTATTCCACTATTACTGATGGTTACAACTGGGTTTGTCTTTGGCTGGGCAAAACCTGTTCCTGTTAATCCAAATAGGTTACGACACCCCAAACGTGACTTTGCCTTAGTAGCACTTGCAGGCCCAACCTCCAATTTCTTAATGGCGATCGCTTGGATGGGACTATTTAAAGTAAGTCTTTTATTAGGTCCGAGCGACATGATTGTGGCCCTAAAGCTGATGTGCCTTGCGGGCGTAGGTATCAACCTTGTATTAATGGTATTAAACTTAATCCCCATTCCTCCTTTAGATGGTAGTCGTTTCATTAACTACCTTCTTCCTGCTCCATGGGATGAGCGCTTCAATAAAATTGCCCCATTTGGGATCTTCATTATCCTGATACTTATTATGACTGGATTGCTTTCACAGATAATGATGCCCGGCGTGAGTTTTCTTCAAAAATTATTACTAGGCATATTTAATATCCATTAAATATGCGTACATACACCCAAGGAAAATCTTCTTTTCGAGGATTCTCCTTGGAAATCCCTCTCTTGCCATAGCTTTTACGACTTACACCGTTTATCATTTGCGTCCTAAGCATGCGTCGCTTGCTCGTAGTACAGAGTCCACGCTTATGTTAACTTACTAACCATCTCAGGTAATCACGGTGACAGTGCCCCTATGAATAAGCCCATTTACCCTCAAGATTATTCTTTTAAATTGTCTGATTGTTTACTAGGTGCGCAAACACTTTTCATTGCTTTTGGCGCCACCGTCATGGTTCCCCTCTTAACCGGCATGGATCCCAGCGTTGCTTTATTAACCGCGGGATTAGGAACATTAATATTCCAATTTTTAACTAAAGGCCAAATCCCAGTATTTCTTGGCTCTTCATTTGCTTTCGTTCCTGCAACCATTTACGGCATTCAGACGTGGGGGCTTCCTGCAACACTCTTTGGACTTGCCGCATGCGGTGTGGTCTACTTTCTCATGAGTTTGCTTGTCTACGTTCGTAGCCAAGAATTCGTCAATCGTTTATTCCCTACGCTTATCACAGGCCCCATTATTATGAACATTGGCCTTGTGCTCGCGCCTGTGGCAATTAACATGGCTATGGGGAAAACGGGAGACGGTAAAGTTGTCCTCATTGAAGAACATACTGCTCTTATTATTTCAGGACTCGCATTAACGGCAACGATTTTGACACGACTTTTTGGCAAAGGTCGAGTCCAATTGATCCCAATTTTGGTCGGTATCGTTGTCGGTTACATTACAAGCTTATGGCTAGGCGTCGTTGATTTTACAAAAGTGCAACAAGCTACCTGGTTTGTAATGCCCAATTTTACCTTACCAAGCGTAAATTGGCAGGCAGCCTTATTGATGATCCCTATTGCAGCGGTTTCTGCAATTGAACATATCGGTGATGTGGTTGCTATTGGCGGTATTACAAGACGTAATTATGTACGTTATCCCGGACTACACAGAAGTCTCTTAGGCGATGGCGTGGCAACAATGGTAGCATCTTCCATGGGCGGACCTCCTAGCATTACCTATGCTGAAGTGACTGCAGGTGTTGCCATCACCAAAACCTATAACCCCGGTATTATGACCTGGGCCAGCATAGTCGCTATTTTATTGGCGTTCGTTGGAAAAGTGGGTGTATTTTTACAAACCATCCCTTCTCCTGTCATGGGTGGAGTGCTTATCCTTTTATTTGGTGCGATTACCGTAACGGGGCTTCATCTCTTGATGCAAGGTCAGCAAGATCTCATGAGCCCACGCAATATGACTATCGTCGGCATTGTGCTCGTTATCCCCGTCGGTGGCTTAACCCTGGGTGCAGGTAATTTTGCTATCAGTGGAATAGGTTTAGGCGGTTTAATCGGTGTGTTATTGAATCTTCTCTTACCCGAACCAAACAAAGAGTCTAAAACAGCAGCGCTGGCATCATAAAAAAAGGCCTCTTAAGAGGCCTTTTTTTTCACTAGATTAATCATGTGCATGATTGTTATTACTTCTCATTCCACTACCACTACGCGTAGTATGCCCAGGACCATGATCTTGTAAAACACTTGGCTCAGTTCTATCAATGGTCGCTTGGAAAGTCGTTTTTTCTAACTGCGCCATGCAATAATAGTCATCTGTCCTACAACCTTGCACCCAAACGCCAGGTCTATTCGGTTGGATGTCATAACCTCGATTGAGGTATTCATTGTATTCCCCCTCATTGGTTCTATAATCTCTAGAGTCGTTGTTAGCTCTATAATGTCTGAACATTTGAGAGTCGGCTAACGCGTTAACAGAATAAAACAGACATCCTGTAAAAATAACGAGTACCTTTTTAATCATCATATTGCCCTCTGAAACAAACTCGTTCCCCGAAGGGTAATATCGTCCAACAGAGTGATTTACTAAACAGCGTAGAATTAGGTATAAAGGAATTTGAGTGGCGCACAAATGCCTACGACGATCCCAATCTCGAAAGGATCCGCTGATACCTCCTACACGGATAAAGAGCTGAATAAAAATAATGATGACTTGGATAACCGAACCACAAGCTTGGATAGCTTTACTTACCCTCACCTCATTAGAAATCGTGCTGGGTATTGATAACATTATTATGCTTACCATACTTGTTGGGCGATTACCGGAAAGACAAAGACAATCAGGTCGAATAATTGGACTCGCCCTAGCCATGGGCACGCGACTTCTTTTACTCTTTTCTTTAGTCTGGATAATGCATCTCACGGCTCCTTTATTTACAATTTTTTCAATGGAAATCTCAGGTCGTGACATCATCCTCATTGCCGGTGGGTTATTCCTTATTGCCAAAAGCACCCACGAAATTCATCAAAGCCTCGAAGGCGATGCAACAGAAGAAGATGCCATTAGGCGGGTAAACTACAAAGCAAATTTTGCAAGCATTGTCATCCAAATTGCCATCATGGATATTGTCTTCTCCTTAGATTCTGTCATTACAGCGGTCGGTCTTGCCAACCAATTATCTATTATGGTAATAGCCATTATTATCGCCGTTATCGTGATGATGGCAGCAGCGAAATCTATCGGGGATTTTGTTGATAACCACCCCACTGTTAAAATGCTTGCCTTAAGTTTTTTAATTTTAATCGGCGTCGCCCTACTTGGGGAAGGTCTCGACATGCATATTCCTAAAGGGTATATCTATTTTGCAATGGCTTATACTGTGGTTGTTGAGATGCTCAATTTACGTCTAAGAAATAAAGGGAAAAAGAAAGCGTCGTAGGATTGCAATATCTTATTTTGTTTTCTTTTTCGTAGAATGAGGTTTATGTTGAGCAGAAAGAGGATGCTTTAATCCCTCCTTCTGAAGACTGCGATGAGTTCTATGAGCAGGTAGTATTTCTTTTCTTTCTGATCCTCGTTTCTTTTCTTGTTGTTGTTCTTGTTCTTGTTCTTTTGGTAATAAAACAGCAATCGCTGGATAAGATTTTGCTAAGGTTCTCGTT
The DNA here is from genome assembly GCA_001898235.1 of Gammaproteobacteria bacterium 39-13. Lineage (GTDB taxonomy): Bacteria > Pseudomonadota > Gammaproteobacteria > Berkiellales > Berkiellaceae > Berkiella. Next base: position 21,717 of record MKTN01000034.1, on the reverse strand, counting down.
TTATCATCTACTTTTGCACCATATGACAATAACACAGAAACAATATCTTCTCGATTGTTTAAAATTGCATAGGTTAATGCGGTATTTCCATTAGCATCTTGGTGATTGATAATATGCTTGTCCCGCTTTAAAATCTTCAACAATAATTCACTTTCAACCCCCATCATAATGGCATGCATAACAATTGTTCTGCCATGATCATCTACTTGGTGTAATTTATTAGCATTTAATTTAGAAAATAAATCTAGCGATATTAGCTCTTTATTTTCATAATGCGACAAAAGCCTGTTGGTTTCTTTTAAGGTAAAAAAATCTCTAAAATGAGAAAACACCTTTTCTTTTAAAGAGTGTAACTGCTGCAAATCTTGATTTTCATCCGTAAATTCCTTTTCTTTTCCTTTAGTTGTATTTGGTTGAATCTTTTTAAGATCTCCCTCAATAAAATCAAAAAGTTTATTCATGTTTTGATATATCTTAAAATATATCTTCTGTTCCGTCATTTTTGTTTTTCTTAGGGCTCTAATTTCCTTTGATAGTTCTTCATATCGTGGGTTATCCATTTTTTTAAGAAAATGCGCAACCGCTTTAAGATCTTTATGTAATTTATCCTGCATTTCACCTTCATGAAATTTCTTTTTATCTTGTTTCATCCATAAATTTAACTGTGCCACTTGTTTCTTTTGATATTGATCATAATCGTCAACATCAAAGCTATGCTGTTTATTTTTTCGAAAATTTTCTGCTATTTCTTTTGCATCCTTTACCGCATCATCAGTACCATGAACGTAGAAAAAATTGGCGTTTTTATAGTTATCTCCTGCAAGAATAAAAGCTCCTCCTTGACCTAATGTCACCGCAGACTGATCAGCACAATACAATTCCAAATTAAATGCAGTAGAAACCAATTTATTCTTTTCTCTCACTTTTCGTTCGCGCTCTGGCTCTTTTCTCTCTACATTTTTTGCAACAATTTTCAAATCATCTTTATGGTACCCATATCGAACAAACATCAGGAATTGACCCCATTCCTCTAATGCTTCTCGTTGAAGATGCTGATCTGACATTTGCAAAATACGATCAGGAATTTCTCCCGAAATAAAATATCTCAGCCGCTTCTTTGCATCAGGATTGTTTGAAAAAGTATAAAATCTTGGGAAATAAGGTTTATCCCAACCGAGCTCTTGCAATCTTGCAAAATGCTTCGGCTCAAATTTGTAATTTCCTCTTCTAACTGGCACACCTTTTTTTAAATGTAAAGAAACCGTACCAGATGCTCCCTGACGCGGTTGATAATTCATTTTGTTGTAATGGATTTTTTTGTGATCAGGTTGCGTTTCATTTAATAATGCTACAGAGGAATGCTTGGCCCCATCTGCCGCAATAAAATCGCGAAAATAAATTTCCTCATGGAGCCCTTTTTGCTTATCGTAAAGCTTCAAAATTTGGTTTGAAGGATCGATCTCAGTTATGTTATACCCCCCTCTTAGGATCCTTATCTTTTGGCTTTTTTTATTTTTTTCACTAAGATGCTGTAGTTTTCGTATTAAAAACGTCTGGATATCTTTTAACTGTGCAATACATCTAATTTCTTGAGCATCAGGTTCGCGTCGTAATTTTTTTTCAAAAAATTCTTGATCAAGTGGATCGTTTCGATCTCTTAAGTCTAAAAGAAACTGGAAAGTACCAGCATCAATCTTCACCTCCATGATTCGTGAAAATGATTCACGTGGCTCAATGACGACGAGCGAATGTCCCATTTTGGCCAGTTCAATTGCTGAAGCTAAACCAGCTGGTCCCATTCCAGCGATAACAATAGGACGCTGATTGAGATCTGGTTCTAACATTTCTATATCCTTTGCAAAGCGCTAATATTCCATTATAAGACCCATATTTAAGGAAAAGAGTTCATTAGTAACTTTATAACCTAACACAGCACATTGATCTCCAAATGAAAAGCATTACCAATACGTGCAAATGCAACCACGTAAGGCGGAACAAACTTGATATCTTTGCTGTCTATAAAAATAAACCATCATGAGCGATTTTCTATACTTTTTAAGATGACAAACGATTTTTCCTTGTACCTAAGCTGAACAAAAAAATGAGTCCGCATGAGCGAAGAAAAACAATACCCTGAATTTGAGCAACAACACATTGTAACGCTAAAGGGCGTCTCTAAATGGTCACAATATGACCGAGAGATGCATTTGAAACACAATCGTATTTTACAATCTGGTTATGGTACTCTTTCACCACAACAATATATTGAACTTGCGCTTGTAACTAAAGAAGAATGGCTCACAGATGTGATTTGCCCACAGGTGTCTCATGCCTGTAAATTAAATATTGCAGCCGATCTCATTACACAATTTAAAATATCAGCAGAAAATTTAAATGATAAAACTCAACAAATCTTCTTATGGGTAAATGATAACCAACCTGACTTTCTCATTAAAATTGAAAACCAAATAAACCTTCATTTAAAAAACAATCAAGATGAGATAGCAAAAAATGCGCTTCTTAACATGCAAACAAAATACCCTGACTTAGATCCTGACAACAATAGTAAAGTATTACAAGCCTTCCTCACTCTAGAGATAGAACGAGTTAAAAAGAAAATAACACACGATATATTGGGCGAAAAATTACAATCTGTGTATCCATTAGTGATGAATAATGTTGATTTAAAATATAAATCCGTACATAAAGCCGGCACCAATAATGATTATTCTTTTTTAGGCGCAGCTGGCAGCGGAAAAAGTACTATTACTCGACAATTTTTAAATGAAGAAGAAAAATTAGATTATGTGGTTTTAGCAACGGATGATTATAGAGGCGTCAGCTTAGATGAAACGCATGATCAGATAATAACAGATCAAATCTTTATTCGAACTCAAGATAGCGCCTACTCCATTAAAGAATTGGTGCAACATCGAATAGAAGCCAAGAAGACAAGACCGAATGTTATCTTAGATTGCGTTTCATTAGAGTCCTGGCATAAAAAATTACTCGCTGGAAATAGCCATACAGTCTCGGCAGTTGCTTGTTTGAATGATATCAGTCTGGTACCTGGACGTGCTTATTTACGTGCCTTAGACGAAAAAAGTGGTCCTGCAGATAAAGGGCGTCATGTTCACACCCCCAGTTTGCTCAGCGGGCATGCTTCTGCGAGCGCACGTTTATTGACAAGTATTCCTCCTTTAGTGCGTACCACCTTATATGATACCAATGTGGCAAAAGGGCAGCAGCCAGATATTATGGGCTATATAGATACGACCGATGGTAAACATCAAATAGAGGTTATATCCCTTGCAAAGTTTAGTGAATTTTTGGCAAAAGCCAATGCCAATGTAGAAGCAACATTTAAGGGAGAATTATATAGAGATCTTAAAAAGGAAATGTATCGATTCACTTTTGATCCTCAATACCAAGCGGCAGAGCTTCTTAAACTTATCAAAGCATCACCAGAAACTGACAATTTTGATGTAATTCTCAACGATACAAATGGCAATACTTATGCAAAAATCAAGTTCGAAAAAAATGAATTAAAACTAGAGGTAATAGATACTAGTGCTTTTCTTGACGTGCTCAACAACAATGACAACAATAGTAAAATTTTGAAGAATATTGCAATGCAGATACACTGGAAAGATATGGATAAAGCAAGAGAAAATTCGCGTATTTTAGGTAAATCAACTGCAGAAAAAGTTGCAATCACATCGCTTGTACCTCAGATAGGATACATTCCATCAAAAGAAAGGGCAGGAAGTAAGAATAATTTTCGAATCATATCACCTCCCACTCCCTCTTCCAAAACTACATCAAAAGGTAATATCAAAAATGGTCCATTGACGGCCTTTTTTAATAGTGCAAGTAGCTATAGTGTACACTTTTCTCCAAAAACGAGTGACAAAGAAGAAAAAAGAGAAAATGTAGTTAATACGTCAGCGCCGAATAAAAGGAAAGATTTAAAAAATTGAATTTACTAAAATAACAGTTCTTATAACCGTTATCAGTCTCCATTAGCGACTGATAAAATACAATGCAAGCCCTATCAACCCAACAATAAAAAGTCCTTTTACAACAGGAACAATAGCACCAATATAGGGTCTACCTGTCAGATAATGAATTTTGCGGTTGGCGAATTTATTCGTATCATCAAGCTGGTAGGATTTTTGATAGTGGAACAAAGCTTTGGGTATGTTTTTTTGTTTCTCATATATCATAGCAGCATTATTATGTGGAGCCGCTTTATCTCCAAATACCTCAAGAGAACGAAGATATAACGCTAAGGCTTTATCATTCTCATTTTGAGTCTGATAAAAAATCCCCATCATATTATAAACGTCATCTCCCATATTCGCAGGATATACATTTTCAGCGACTTTATCAAGTTCCTGTTTCACATCTTCAACATGAACTTTTTCAGCCAGCGGTAATAATTCTAATATTCGTTCATGAACAATTGCATAAGCGTTGGGATCCCATCGGCTTAATTTTACAAAGGCTAGCAATGACTTTAAAGTAAAGCGATAGCCGCTGGTTAAGAATTCATCAAAAAAATAGCAATAATCTTCAGGCCCCATATCGGCGACAAATGCTTTAAAACAAGCCGTGGTTTCAATCAATCGGGAAAATGGCGTTCCCATACTATACAAATTAACTTTAAAATTATTCGCATTCTCAGTTAAAAGATAGTCCCCGCCCTGTTTTTTCAAATATTCGCCGATAGCATGAAAATTTACCAAAAACGAATAACAACCATCGTAGGTAACACGGTAATTCTCGCCCATCAAGGTGAAATGCCAAGGGATAGAGACGCCCTTATCCCCTGAAATCATAAAAAAATTACTTTTTGTCAGTGCATTCATGTTATCGCAAAATTGCATGGCACCAAGCGGCATCATAATCATGGCATTTTCATCTTTGAATAAGGGCGGATAGGCTGCCAAAATCTCATTCAAAATTGGATTTTCATAATAATGCTCAGGTTCAATAATACTTTTGTGAAAATCAAAGCGTAATTCTTTTAAATGCAATGCTTTTTGCGTATCAAAATTTTTATATCGACTACGTAAGGCTAATTGAATTTCATGAAGCTTATCTTTTTCATATTCAAAGGCATCTTGCTTAATACAATCGAAGGTGTAGTTAGAAATGATAATAAGTGGTGTTTTACTCTGAAGCTCAGAGTATTTCTTCTGCCCAATGATGAGTTGAATATCTTTATCTTCTTCAACATTGAAATGAGCAAAATCCATCTCTTGTCGCTGGATATAGGGTTGAAAACAAGGATTTTCTCGACAAAATTCAATATTTTTTTCAGTGACATCTGAAAAAATATAGCAAAACTTTTGAGCCTCAAGTCCATATTCAGTTAATAGCGATTTGAGCGATTTGAGGAAATAAAAACTAAATTTCCCTGGCCCACTTCCTACTTCTAAAAGATAAAAAGGTTCTTCAGCATGAAGTGGATTGAGTATTCGCCATTCTTTGATGAAATTGACTATAACGAGCGCATAACGATGTCCAATAAAGGCATTACTCGAAATATAAAAAGGGACTTCTTCCTTCCATGCTTGAATGCCCATGGAAGCAAAATAGTTTCGTTGAATTTCCCATAGCTTAGAATGTGAAAGCCGAACGTGCGATTCAATCAGCTTCGGATCTGCTTCTGTCATCCGTGACCCTCTCTTCGAGATGCTTAAAATCCCACCACTTTTTGTCCATCAACTGACTAGGTTTTATTTGTTGCAAAGCACTTAACATATTACTTGGTACTTTGGGGTTTTCAGCCGCTAAACTCTCAATGAGCTTTCGCATTTTTTTTCTGACTAAATTTTCCTGAGAACCACATAAGTTACAAGGAATAATAGGGAACTGCTTCAGTTTAGCATATTCGATGATATCTTTTTCTTGGCAGTAACTTAAAGGTCTAATCACAATGTGGCGCTGATTGTCACTGAGCAGCTTAGGAGGCATGGAGCGTATTTCTCCATTATAGAAAATGGACATCAACAAAGAAGTAATAAGATCGTCGCGATGGTGTCCTAAGGCAATTTTATTATAGCCATGCTGTTCTGCGTAGGTATAAATGATCCCTCTTCTAAGTCTTGAGCATAAGCTGCAATAGGTGCTCCCTTCTGGGATCTTCTCTTTGACAATCGAATACGTGTCTTTGGTAATCACTTCAAATGGAATATTGTTGGCTTGCATATAATCTCGCAGACCTTGATCATTCCACCCAGGTTGGGATTGATCTAGAGTGAAGGCCAACAGATCAAATTTTACCTTGGTTCTTTTACGCATATTCTCCAATAAGCTAACCATGGTAAACGAATCTTTGCCGCCAGAAACACAAACTAAAACACGATCATTTTTTTTAATCATGTCAAAATCAGCAATTGCTCTGCCCATATAGTGCAAAAGCTTTTTCTCAAGTTTTTGAAATTTCTTTGCTGCGGCAACGGCATCAATGGTTTCTGTGGCGGGCGAATTTTCAGCCCATTTAAGCTCTTGCATGGTAAAACTCTGTCAATCATCCAATTATGGGCGTATACCCCATTCACTAAGAGCGGTATATTACCACAGCAAGAGAAACGCTCACAGCAGTCGATTTTAAGCTAGGTGCCATCCTCTAGCAACAGAAGTGTATGAAGAATACATCACTGTTAAGAGAGAACGGCAAAAGCCTAAAATGTGAATGCAAAGGGTAACTAATGGATCTCTAAACTTCTATTGATCCGGATCACAGGCGGTGATTCCCCCCGTGAAATGATTCTTACCATGTTTTTCTGTATTTCAGCAGCTATTTCCAGGTAAGCTTGTTTATAAGCTTGAGGATAGTTTTCTAGGCCCAAGATAGTGATGATTGTGACCCCGTCTTCCGTCGTTTTAATGATCCCTGCGTTGACATAGCGCTTTTTCATGATATTTTCCTATAAATATCAAATATTTATTGTCTATCACCTCTTACATTGTATGTCATTTACGAAACTAATGTCAATAAACTTAAAAGAGCGCATTCGTGAAGATATACACAGATGCCAATCGTGCCGAAAAAACCTAGGCAAACTACTGTCCTAACACATGCTTGCAAGGAGAACCTTGCTGAGTCACCACTTTGAATAGTTTCTCTGCTAACAAAGAAACGCCACCTGTAGCAAACCCTAGCATTAATGTACTACCCTCTTGGATCAACCCTCTGGCACTTGTTTCTACCTGAGGAGCAGCCAAAGATCCTTTAAGGAAAGCCACATTATCCATAGCACCTACTTCAAGATTCATTTGGCTACGAGGAGAGATATCAAAAATAAAATTCAATCCTTCGGTCCGTAAATCTAGTTTTCCAGAGCCCAAGACATAAAGATCACGTGTTTCTATTCCTATACTTTCCTTTGCCACAGCAATCCCATCTTGGATATTGAAACGCCAAGCAATACATTCTAAGACTGTTTCCTTATTCGTAGGTTTAAGTGCTTTCAACATCGCTGCAAAGACATCAACATATCGTGCATCAATCGCTTTATTAAGCAGGGTCATTTGCTGAATTTGAACCAAAGATTTTCCTGATAAATGTGCCATAAGCTCTGCAACATTTTTTCCTTTACTATTTCCCTTAAATTCTCCACTGATGGTACCGCCTTGCACCTGCAGATCTTTGTCTATTATTTTAAGAAATTCTGCTGCATTAGCGTTTTGAAGTGCAAGATGTCCTTTCGCTTCTACTTCGCCTTGCTCTTTATTTTGAATGTGTAGTTTTCCAGTTAAGTTTCCCTGCGCGAGTTTTCCTTGTGGGCTGATCTCCAACTGGTGATCTTCAAAATTTATCGCTAAATTAGCTTGCATTAAAATAAAATCTTCAAAAACTAGGCGATCGGTTTGAAAATCAAACTTGGCAATAATATCTTTAGGCCACTGGATATCAAACGGTGCGCTAGAGAAGACTCTACCCTCTGGATGGGGGACTTTTGGCATAAAGTCAACTGTCCATGTTTGTGTTTTGAGTTTGCCAAAAACACGCGCCTTCTTTTCCAAGAAGGTATATTTAAAATTGCCTTCCATATTATTTTTTTGTGCCGGATCTTTAATTTTAAAGGTGGCAGCTATTTCTGGTGCGCTTTTCTTCGTGCCCTCTATCATAAAATTGGAGCTCAATTCGCCTAAGCTTATTTTCCCTCGCACTAACCCATTCAGCACACTGTTTTTAAGCTTTAACTTGATGTTCGCGTTAGAGACAGCCAATTTTGGCGATTTGATATTTTTCGCTTGTATGGATATTTCGGCGTTAGTCTGTTTAATCCAATCTGATCGCATCACCTCGCTAAGTGTATCATCTTGATTTTTTTCAAAAGCTTCTGAAATCTTACTCACGTCCCATAGATCGGCTTTCATGCTCGTCGTGATTTTGGTGATTTTATCTTCAAACGAAACACTCATGTTACCTGCAAATGCATTTTCACCCAATTTGATTTTAAATTTAGGAAAGCTCATGCGTAAGTAGGCATTTATCAATTCACCTTCAAAGGAATCAACTTTTATTTTTTGCTTTATTTTATTTTGCTGATAGACAGTAATAAACACATTCTTGGCATCTATCGATTGTATTTTTTTCACATCTGAAATAAGCGAGCGCCAGGTTAATGCAAAGCCTATATAATCTGCCGCAATCACTATCTCTTCAGTACCAACCTTAAGTCTCAAGACGGCTTTATTCAAATTGGCATGCGGTAAAGGAAGAAAATTAATCTCTACAGGTCCATGCAATTCAATTTTCTGACCTGTTTCTTTTTCAAATTGCTGAACGACAATCGTTTTGTACCGCTCTGGATTAGTAGCATAAATGATACCACAAACAATGATAAATAGCGTAGCTAGGATGCTTAATAAAGCAAATAAAAATTTAAGTAAGCCCTTTAAAAAACCCAATTAAACCTCGTTTATTTTTCGCATAACATTTCCATCTGTTGGAACATACATAAACTCATAGCAGTTGATTTTTAGGCTAAGCGCCGAGTTTTCGAGCAACAGGAGTGTATAAAAAATACATGGCTGTTGTGAGAAAACTGCAGCAACAATCCGCCTACGCTGAAAGCTACGGCGGACCTTAGCACTAAGACCCGCCAAAGCCTTGGCAAAGGCGGGCGCCTAAAATTCAAATGCGAAGAGTTTATGGCATGGCAAATGACTGCAATCCTTTTTTATGCGCATTAAAATATTCCGTTGATAATTGTTGCGCCATCCTTAATTGCCTTGCATCCAATAAGTTTGAAATCTCTTCTCTTAACGCAACAGCATCGTCTTTACCGCCAACCGCGGCAAGATGCGCCCAGGCGTATGATTGAACATAATCTCTTTGTACACCTGTTCCAACATAAAACATCGTGGCAAGGCGGTATTGCGAGTAACCATCGCCATTTTGCGAGGCTTTTAAATACCAATCATAAGCCTTTGCATTATCGTTTAGCCCAAAAAGGCCTTCTTCATAAAGCTTACCAAGCTCGCGCTGCGCAGGAACAAATTGCATCTGGGCAGCTTGTGTGATGAATTGAAGCCCTTCTTCAATACTTTGTTGAAAGTTATTTCTGCCATAAAGAAATCCCATTCCTTTCAAATACAATCCTTCTGGTTCACCATTATCAGCAGAATAATTTATCCATTGATTTAAATCTTCTTGATCAAGATCATCTGCTTGATTTTCTCGATTTTCCATGCCATCTCTAAATAAAATCGCAACCCAATTTTTAGCATCCTTTACACCCAGTCTTGCAGATTTTAAAAACCATTTTTTGGCAATAGGTAAATTCTTTTCCACTCCTTGACCATAGTAATACATTTGTCCTAATTTAAATTCTGCCAAGGCATTTCCTTGATCAGCCAGATCGGAAAAAATGTGAAAAGCTTTTTCATAATCCACTTGCGTCCCAATCCCATCAAGATAATAGCTGCCTAAGAGATATTTCGCTTCAGGATTATTGCCCGTTGCCGCTTTATCTGCCCAATAAAAAGCAACTTTGTCATATTGAGGTAAAGAAAATTCAACCAAAATTTTAGCTAGTTTTATTTGTGCGTCTGTAGAGCCCCCATTGGCAGCTAAACGCAGAAATTCAATAGCGGCATGCTTATCTTGTAAAACAGGTTGGCCTTCAAGATATAACGTGGCCAAAGCATATTGTGCAGGATAATAGTTTTTGTCTGCCGCTTGTTTTAGATATTTTCCTGCCGCATCAAGATCTTTTTTCTGACCAAAGCTGCCTAAAGCATGACTCATGCCGACAACATACAACCCTTGAGGATCGCCCTCAGCTGCGGCTTTGTTATACCAAAAATAAGACTGAGAATCATTTTGCGCTAACTGTCCACCGGACTGGTAAAGCTTGGCTAACGCTAACTGAGCAACGACTAAAGATTGCTCTGCCGCTGCTTGTAAAAATTTTTCACCTAAATAACTATTTTGAGCAATTCCATTTCCTTCTAGATACATTAAGCCAAGATAATATTCAGCAACAGGATCATTTTGTTTTGCGCTTAAAGAAAACCACTCCAAAGCTTGTTGCACATTTTGCTTCGTTCCTTGCCCTTTCAAGTAGCACAATCCCAACAAAGCCTGAGCTTGAACATGGTTTGCTTTAGCAGCCTGTTGTAACCACTGAAAGGCTTCAGTCAAATTTTGGCTAACGCCTCGACCTAATAAATAGCTTTGCGCGACCTCATATTGGGCTTCGGTATGCCCATTTTGAGCAGCCAATAAAAGCCAATGCATGCCCTGTTCCCAATTTTCCTCACCCAACTCTCCTAATGCATGCAGCATCCCCACACGCATTTGTGCGTCTTTGTTGTTTGACTTAGCTTGATCTAAACAAATTTGTAATGCAGCACGTGCGCCAACTGAATTAACAAGATCATCGCATAAATGCGGTGAATTGACTGGTGTAGACTGATTATCAGAGTCTGCTGATGCGACCTCATCGTACTTTATTTGCTCTTGCTGTGGATTACACCCCAACAAAGTGCTCAGACATAAGATCACTAGAGGATTACGCAACGCAGCATTCAGATTCATTGATAAAACCCTTTACAAGTATGGATATTAACTCAAATCAATTACTTCACTTCTACTGAATTTACATAGATATATCACAAGACTCAGCCAACAACGTCCAAGAATAAACTGTGAAGAGTAAATTTAGACATCTTCCTTTATATCCAGTAAAATTCCTCTAAAAACCAGATGTAAACATAATGAAACAAACCATTTTAAACAAATTAGGAATGCCACCTTTCAAACCACTACCTGGTATATCGACCGGGCGCATACAAACCATAGCTTCTCTCTACTTTCCTTATAATCCCTTTATCAATAATACGAAGCAACACATTATTCCGCTTTCTGATGGCGATAAAATCGTTTTAGTCGAAAATCGTCCTAAAAATTGGGTAAAATCTTCAAGAATTATTTTGCTGGTTCATGGGCTAAGCGGTTCGCACCTCTCAAAATATTTTATTCGCTTAACCCACTATTTCGTTCGTCATGGCTATTTGGTCATCAGAATGAATTTGAGAGGGTGTGGGGTAGGAAGAGGACTAGCACAACACCTCTATCATAGTGGGCGCAGTGAAGATACCCGCGCCGTGCTTGCCTGGCTAGCAAAACAATTTCCGCAAAGCCCTGTAACGCAAATTGGATTTTCTCTAGGCGCTAATATCACCTTAAAAATGGCCGGTGAACAACAACCTATGGCAAACCTAGATAGTGTCATGGCAATTTCTCCACCATTAGATCTCGCTGCCAGCGTTAAACTTATTTTGAAAAAACAAAACCGGGTTTTTAATGATTATTTCGTCAAAGTTCTATTAAAAGATATACAAATATTACACCAAACTTTTCCACAACTTCCGCCCCTCTCCCTGCCGCCGATTTCAACCTTGTATGAATTTGATGATTTGTACACCGCTCCTCGCAGTGGATTTAAGGATGCCAATGATTACTATACTCGTTGCAGCTCTTGGCAATTTTTAGAAGCGATCACGCTTCCTACCTTTATCTTATATGCCAAAGACGATCCTGTTATCAGCAGGATAAAATTTATGCAATTGCCGCATAAAGAAAATTTTGATGTCCTGATAACCAAACAGGGTGGACATGTAGGATGGTTAGGTTCTACTGATAAATGTTGCTATTATCGATGGATGGATAGGGTCATTTTTGAATGGGTAAACCGCTTTGATCAGAAACACACCCCCTAAAGACATCGTCATAGTACGTGGTTTTTCGACTAGGCATTGCGAGCAAAGCTGCCACAGCAACACTGAAAATTCAAGGACGGGACTATGAGTGAATTTTTAGAAGGTGCAAAATATGTGCTGCAAGGTTTTAAAGCCTACACCCATCCTCGCATCAAACCCTATATCGCTATTCCTTTACTGATTAATTTTATGATATTTGGTGCATTATTTTATCTTGGTGCCGATTACCTTATGGAGAAATTAAGTGTGCTCTCAGTCAGCACATGGCCCTCTTGGCTACAATGGATGGGCGGCATCATTTCCTTTATCAAGGGATTTATTGTCACGACTTTATTGGTGATTTTTTTTGGGATCTGCGCTGTGATTGCAACATTATGCGCTAATTTTATTGCTGCACCTTTTAATGGCTTGCTCAGTGAATCCTATGCCAATGTATTAGGTGCAACCATCCCTACAAGAAGCTTATTAAAAACCGCCGGCGCTTCACTGCTGCGTGAAGGGCAAAAATTCCTTTATTATCTTCCCAGAGGCTTTTTAGTCGGGATCCTAAGTCTTATCTTTTACTTTATTCCTCCTTTTAACCTCCTTACCCCTCTTCTCTTTTATTGGTTTGGCGCATGGATGATGGCTATTCAATACATTGATTATCCTGCTGATAACGCGCATGTATCGTTCGGCGATTTCATCAAAAAGCTTAAACAAAGAAAAATGTTATGCCTAGGGTTTGGTCTTGCTGTTTGTGCAATTAGTAGTATACCTTTTGTTAACTTTTTTGTGTTACCAGCGGCCGTTATTGGTGGGACTCGGTTGTGGTATGAAATTTCTAACGAAATGCCAAAAGAAAATCAGACTGTGCAAAGAATCTAATACACCATACCAATCCCACTCCAAATTTTTATAGAAACATTCTTCTTATCATTGCGAGCGTTATGGATTGCTTCTGCACCATGTGCCTCGCAATGACGAGGAAACGTGTCTATCCAATCCTTAATTTGAATGCAATTGCGATGTTTAACGCACTTAATTTATCTTAGCAAGGCTTCTTTCTTAGTGCGTGGCAATAAATTATCAAAAAAATCCAATCAATTCACTGAAAAAACATGAAAAATGATGTGTGTGCACTAATTAGAGCACATGAACAGGCATCATTGGATCTTTGGAGTTCTGAGTTTTTGGTAATCTCAAAAAATTCTGCCACCCTATTGTTCACAGCAATATTTTGCTTAAAATGCAGTGAAAATTGCTAAGTCTTTTTCTTATTTTATTGCGCTTAAATAAATCAATACAGTAAATTCTAAGCAATAAGATAATCAGCAGCCTCCCCCTGATAAACAACATTGCCTATGAATGCACACTAATCAATAATATCAAGCTGAAATTCAACAGGTTAATCCTCGTAATCAAAAAATAATAAAGGGTATTTCATGCTTTCCATGTTCAATTATTCAAAAGCAGCTTCCTCTGCAGAACAGCCAAAAGCAAAACACCCGATCCTATATGCAATTTCCAAAGGCTCGCAAACCCATTATTTTTTTGGAACCATGCACTTTGCTTCCCTTGCACATATTCCTTCAGATTGTATCGACATCTTACTAAATTGCCAGAGCTTGCTAACAGAATCAGGGATGCAACTATCTCTCGAATTAATTAAACAATATGAACTGTATGATGAATCTAAAGTGCATAATAGACTGTTAGCAAAATTAGATGATTGTGAGGGACCATTTAGAGATGCAATGCAATCCACTTTTGAATACATCGATTTAAAATGTCCACTTGAAAAAATGTCATCTAAACTTATTTTTGATCTTTGGCGTATGCATAATGGCAATCGAATTGATGATGAAATAGTCAAAGCATTCAGACATAATCATCGTCCTGTAACAACCTTGAATACGATTGATAACATGTTGGAAGATATTCGCTCAGAAACCCGTAGATTTTATTATTCTGAAGAATCATTTACTGACATTGCATCAAATTTTATTCGTGAATATTATCAACTGCAACCCAACCATCATCCATTAGTTCAATCAGCTATTGATGATTATGTCAACAAAAATGACGAAACAATCATTTCCTCAGAAGATTTACTAAAGCATTCTATAGAACCTCAAAATGAAAAGTGGTTCGCCACATTTATGAACGAACATGAGCAAGGCAAAAATAATATTCTATTAGCCTGTGGGCATGATCATTTATTTGGAGAAAATGGTCTACTGGTGAAAGCCAGCAAACAAGGTTTTACAATTCAAAAATATAACCCCGAACATGGATTTTCAGAAGAAGTTATGAGCATTATTAATCCCAAAGTCAGACAGAGTCATTAAGAGTCATATTATCCACTACTTGGACCGCGTCGTTCGGGTGACGACGTAGGTGAAGAAGGAGAACTACTTGCTGCTGTACCAGATTCTCTCTCTAGTGAATTGCTGAGAAGCAAAGAGGATCTACGTCGTTCAGGTTGCCCAGGTTCCGGAGGCACTTCGAGCAATGCATTAGGGATTTTATGCTTTTCTAGCATAGTCAAGGTGATTGCTTTATTAGCCTGCATATACTGAAGAGCGCGATTAAAATTTATACAAGCAATTCTATTGCCTTTTGTTGCTTCAGTATAGAGTGACACTAAAACAGTCATCGCAAAGTCTCCGCCCATTTTCACCGCTTCTTTGAGAATTTCTTCACACAAACGAGGGGATTTTGTATTGAGCAAACCGTACAATATATTTTCATTAAGAGTTGCATATACAGCACCTTTGCTAGTATACCATCCTCTAGATTTCTCATATAGACTATCAAGACATGCTAAAAGCGGAATAGCAGTTGACTCATCATTAGTAGAGGTTGTTACATGCAAAGCGCTTGTAAATTTAGTAAGTTGTTCCAGGTAATTTTTATCATCGATTTCATAGCCTTTCACTAAGGCTTCTGTTGCCATTTCATTATAGCATTTGATAAACGGCTGAATGCTTTCAGGATCCATTTCCATCAATTTATCAATAATATCATTTTCGACAAGTTTATAGTGTTCTGTTTGAATCATTAGCTTTAATAGAAAATCAAATGTTTTAACATCATCATTTTTAAGCGCAATTTCAATCGGCGTTAATCCTTGATGATTCTTAGTAATAAAAGCATTGGTAGGTCTACTAAATATAGCCGCAATACCGTCGGGGTATTTTTGCTCACGCATCCACTTGTCAATCTCAATAATTGCATCAATGTTTCCTGTCTCAACCAGCAAATGCATAGGTGTATTACTTTGATTATCAGCAATGTTACAAAACTTTGGAAAATTTTTAAATTTTGCTTTGTAATATATTTCAGATTGCACCCATTTTAAACAAGCAGTAGGATCAACCTTATTTTCAGCTAAATAATGAAATGCTGTTCTTCCTTGGGAGTCAACCGTCCTACGTTTGTAACCCGCAGCATTAAATTTGATAGTCGAAGTTAAAATATCGGTAACGACCTGGGAATTTCCTTCTCTTGCTGCTAATATCAATGCCGATACATATTTACTGGTGTCAAGTTCATCGGGCCCACATAGTTCCACAGGTGTACCACATTCATATAATTTAGCTGCAATTTCAGGCCGGTCCAGTTTTGCAGCCAAATAGAGCAGATTAATCTTTCCAAACGCTTTTAATTCAATAACGGTAGATGCAATATATTTAGTCTTAGGATCATCCAGTATTTTGTTCACTTCATCAATATCATTTCGAATTAAAGCAACAATAATACGTTGTTGTTCATAAGATAGATCTGCTTCGATTAGCGCTTGTTTGATATGACTTAAACCTTGCAGAGCTTTTGTAGCTGTTAGATAACGTGTAAGATGGGTTTTCTGCAAGTTGGCATTGTTAATTGATTTTGCTCTCTCTCTTATATTTTCAGCAGGGATACCATCTATATGAATGTATGCTGAATGAGGATTTCTCACTGTATTTATAAAATCCTCGATCTTGGCCTCATCATCTGGTAGCTTAGCATTTTGTCCAATATATAAAGCAAGTGCCCCCATGACTTGAATACTTTTAGTGTTTGGGCTCGCAGAGGAAGAAACAAAAGACGCAGCTCGTGGCGCTAGACGGGATGTCCATGAAGCAAGAGCGCTCTGAGTGCCAATCAGTTCACCACTGATTGCTTTGAATTCTGCTTTTGCAAGCGGATCGTCATCGGTTATTGATTTAATAATATTTTGAAAGCAACGCTCAATTTCATCACTTGTAAAGTAATCGGCACAAGTTAACATCTGTTCCATCAAAGCCTTTGCCAAATTATAATTACCAATTTTAAGAGCATAAGCTATTGGATTCATGCCTTGATATTCAACATTAGGATCAAAATAATCTGCTAAATTCCATCGTCTTGTTGCCACCGTTGCATCATTTTGCGCTGCTAAGATTGTGTAAAAAAGCTCACAACCATTATCCCCTTTGTCAGCCAATAGGTGCCATACAGACTTACCATCCGCCACGCTTAATCTAGCGCTGGCTTCGCTTCTGAGTTCATCTTTTGATTTAGTATTTCCGAAAAAAAATAGCTTTTCACGGAACCAATATATCAACCCTGAATCACCACTAAATCCACTCTTGTTTTCTATATGATATTCTAATCCCATGTTAGTTGGATCGAAAACGACTCTATGATATAAATCTGGTTCAATTGTGTGAATGCTATTAATATTGGGATCATCATATAGTCTTAACATATCACTATAATTGTTTAGTCTTGATCGTGTTTCTTTAATCCGCTGATTAGTCTGCTCACATTTTGCATCCAATGATAGCAATTCTGCTCTTGCCCTTCTCTCTTCTGGCGAATTACTCTCATTTGAGTTATAAGCTAGTACTAAACTTCTTGCAGAACTTGTCGGGATTATCGCATAAGAGGGTGAAGCGCTTGTTGTAGATCTAAGCGTAATTGCAGTTGAAGGCTCAGGTTCCAATAAATCTGAATCGATTTCTCGGCTTACTACGGCTTCACCTGCTGACTGACTATAAGATATCGCCGGCGTCACAGCAGAATGAGATAGAAGCATTAGACCACTATTGGGGTTTTGAATTACAAATTCTTTAATTTTTGAATCGCGCGCTAGCGTTTCTGCGATTTGTTGCGTATTATTTTGGGCATGCCATTGATACTCTTGTTGTAGTAATTGAGTGAAATCTGATCTAAATAGTTTATCCGCAGTTTCATGTGTTAAATCTGTGCCACTTTTTAAACTTTGGTAGTTAGCCTCCAGCCTCTCTTGCAGCTCAATTAAAATTTCATTTTCTGGTTTATTGCGTTCAACTTCCGACATTCCACGCAATTGCGATTCTAATGCAAAAAGGGTTTGCACATAAAATGTGTTGACGACTTCAGCTCTGGTTCTACCTTCAAACAACGCTATTATTGCGGCATTTAATTTGTATCCATCTCCTTGATACTTATTAGTTAATTCCCCTACTGTCATATTTTGAAATCGAGTTCTAGCTGCTTCGACAGCTGCCGCAGCGGTATCAGTGGCAAGTTGAGCACCAACGCCTGCTACAAAACCTGCGCCTATTGCAACGGGATTAAATGCCCCCGTCACAGCAGCAGTCCCTGCACCTACTAATCCTGCTCTACCTAGTCTTGTTGTATGCCCCCACCCTTTTTTTAAGTTTTCGAATGTCATGTTGAAGCCAGCGCTAAGCATATCAAACGTACCTGTAAATAAGCTTGAAAAAATATCATTTTCCAGATTTTTTGTTCCCACTTTTTCACTCAGATCAATTTTTAATTCACTTGCTAATTTATCAAATTCTGCTTCATTTGGGGTTTTTAGCACTTTCTTTATCAAATTTGCTGAAGCTAGAGACAAATCATTCATTAATTGGTGTTTTTTACTTTCAAGCCTTCGGATTTCATCGCTTAAATTTTGTTTACTATCTTCACATAATTTTTTAATCCTTTTACTGGGCGCCCTGCCTTCAAGCATTTCATTATAAATTTCTATTTTACGAGCTAGAACTTGTAATTCAAAATTGCAGCATTCTAATTCAATAATTTTACCACCATATTCGTTAAGATAATTCTCTATCATTTTGTTTGTTTGAAGTTTGGTAAATTGTTTATCATAGTTTAAACGATCCGAAATCTCTTCAATTTGGTTTGAAAGCTGTTGTTTTTTCGAATTAAATATATCTTCTTTTTTTGTAGAAGACTTGATTAATTCCTTTGCCACCTCTTGAAGTAAACTTAAAAAATCAATATCAATTAAATGCTTTTTCTGCTCTTCTATTATTTGGATATCTTCATCTAAAGATTCGGCTGCATTTAGACTTCCATTCGCTGCAATTGATCTCTCAAGAATTTTTGAATCACAAACAATTTTTCCAAACTCACTTAAAACGGTAGTATAGTTGAAATCGTAATAGCCTTTTCCTTCAAGCAGAGAGGCAATTGAATCGAATATTCTTTTTAGACCAGCATTTTCATTAATGACGCTTTTTATTTGTATTGCAGTATCTTGTCGTTCATATTCTATTAAACAATTTATAATTGATTTAATATTTTTCGCATCTGCTTTTTTGCTTGCCTTATCTCTTCTAGGATTAGCCGCATAATATTCGAAAGTGAGATAATTTAAGACATCTTTCATTTCATTACTAATATAAGGAAATATAGTCTGGATATATTGAACATACTCATTTGCAAGTTCTTCTGGCAGTTTAGAAGACATCACTTGAGCAAATTTATTAGGACTAAAAATTTCCTTAGTCATGTTTTGCTTTCCATTAAGCAAATTATCCGACAACCTCCTTTGATCTTGTGTTTTTGTTTTCGCAGTCCTTACAAAGGGATCGACTAATTTTTCATATTCTTTCGAATTTGGACTCATGACATAACTAACAATGTTATCATTCAACGCTGCAATTATTGTCGCTATTCTTGAAAATTCCTGCCCTACTGGATAGTCATCCGCATTAATTTTATGATTGTTTTTAAAAAAATCTAATATAGA
Organism: Gammaproteobacteria bacterium 39-13; assembly: GCA_001898235.1. GTDB lineage: Bacteria > Pseudomonadota > Gammaproteobacteria > Berkiellales > Berkiellaceae > Berkiella. The sequence continues at coordinate 2,477 of MKTN01000034.1, read as the reverse complement.
TCCTCTAACATCATCATTGGGTTTTAATGACTTCGAAATACCATCATACCATCGTTTCGTTTCTCGAATTGCATCAATTATAATTTTACGCTCATGTGATGTAGCATTTTTTAGCGCATTATGCATTAAGTAGCCAGAGGTATTACTACTAGCCCCAATGGTTGCAATAGCAGGAAACGTGTTAGGTATTGCAACGGAGATCAATTGATAATTAATATTTGATGGATTAAAGACTGTTACCTCTTGCTGTCTTGCGGAAGGAGTGCTTTGAACTATTGCATTACTACTAGAAAGATCGCGTAAATTAAAACTCAGAACATATTTTTGAACATTTTGCCTATATAATGCAATGGCACCATCATGAAATACTCGTTCGCGACCAATAATATTAACGAGTTTATCACCAATTTTGACATAATCCCTTGCATCGTTTTCAGTTATAGGTTCGCGTTCGCTTGCTAATAAATTTAATTGTTTAAGATGTGCTAAAGCAATGTTTTGTGGATTATTATTAGATGATGAACTTGGACTAACTACGCGATTAAATTTGTGCTCAAGACTTTCAAGCGGTTCAATGATGGGTTCTACTCTTGTGGGGCCACTCGAGCTGCTTGGAAATGATTTCAGCTGACTTGCAGGTGCAGACGATCTATACAATTTTTTCAGATCTTCTATCAATCCATCAAAATCATAATCTAGTGTAGATTCATCATTCTTAAGTTTCTCTATAAAATCATTAAGTTCGGATAATTTACGTTTAATATTTTCATCATGAGGCTCTGGAAAGCAGGTGTTTATCTCTCTAAAAAAAGTATCATAAGCTTCTGAGTATTTTTTATTAAATTCTTCGGTGTTGCCATCATAATTTGCATTTATTTCCTCAAATGCTTCATGTAGATTGTATTTAATTCTATCTATTGGATTTGTTATACTCGAGCCTTGCATTTCTAAACCTTTATCCTATGATGCATTTTTCTATTGATTCCGATGCTTAAGATAAGCAATAAGTTCAATCTCTAGGCATTAGTACAGGTGAATTGCACTTGTGTGCCCGCACTGATATAAGCAAAATCGTACTAAAATTCAAAATTATCAGAGAAAGATCAGCTTGAGAATGTCTGCATTGATCAGAAAATGAGCCCTGCTGATGTTTAGCAAATCATTAACAACATTCTAAACCTGTATAATAGGGGTTAAAAACCTACATTTTGTGTTACCAGCGGCGGTTATTGGTGGAACGAGTTGTGGTACGAAATATCTAACGACACACAAAAAGAAAAGCAGACAGTGCAAAGACTCTAACGTGGAGCGTTAACAGCATCTTTTATTGAAAGGGATAGGATTTTTTTAGCCTTCTATCAAGGCTTCTTTCTTTGCGCTTTTTCTGCTTTTTTTTGTTCCTTTTCAGCTTGTGTTTTTATTTCCATCCCCTTCACTTGTGTTGCGTCTTTGCCCATTAATTTGGCATGCTGTCTCTTCACCCAGGTGATGGGTTCAGCAAGCGCAGTGGGCATCTTGGAATAAAGTTTTTGCGCAGCTTGTGGTAGTACCCTTCCGGAAGTAAGACCTTTTTTTAGCAGTTCGGGTTCTTTCTTTTGGGTATGATAATCAAAATTAACATCACGCTGAGATTTATCATGATATCTCATCAAGGGATGATCGCAATGCCCTAAAATAGGATGCACCGCTGTTATGCCGCCATAATCGGCACGTTTTCTCAGCAATGCAACGTCAACATCGCTTTTAGCACTAAAGCCTGAACCTAAGCTTCTATTGCCTGCTTGCGAAACCCAATCGCCGCCCGCTTTAAAATAGTTGAGCTTTTGTTTTTGCGGGGGTTGGTTCAATTCTTGGTTTAATGCGATAAATCCCTCACCAACACGCGCTTCTTTGCTGGTTAATCGTGCTGAGTTAGCCGCTGTCGTGGTAATGCCGCTAAGGCTTGCAAGCGCTGAATAATTTTTTCCTTCCATTTCTTTATTATTCAAAGCGATCCTTGATTGCAGATTGTCGACCATTCTTTGTCGCTGCTTGGGAGCATCAGTAAAAAGGTCTTGGTTTTCTGCTGCCGTTGCAATAACTACCGGATCGACACCATGATTATTTTGATGAAAAATGGCTTGATGTACTTCTGACGTAAATCGCTCTGCAAAAGATCCTCCTAAGCTATGACCATGAATGGATAAAGAAACTGGGGTACCTGGGTGTTTCTCCTGAAGATTACCAACGATGCTATTGACTTCATTAAGTAATTTAATGCGATTATCTCGCATGGTCTTGCTACCTGCGCCGGTGGTTTCAAGATCAACAATAGCAGAAGCTCCGCTATGTGTGCCTCTAAAGAGAACTTTAACATCAAGCGGTTGATCTGGTTCTGGATTAACAGGAATCAACGCTGTGCACACTAAACCTTTATCATTTGCAATATTGTGCACAGCGTTGATTCCTGTTAATCCAGAACCAGATCAACCGCTTGA
>MKTN01000033.1 GCA_001898235.1 Gammaproteobacteria bacterium 39-13 | reverse complement strand
TTCTCTTCTTATCCCCTCTCCCGTTTACGGGAGAGGGGATCGGAAACAGTTCGGGATTTTCTTTGGTCTGCGAAGTGGCATTTTTCTTTTCCCATAAACAAGAGAGGACCTCTCTTTATTCCCTATCCCGCTTGCAGGAAGGATTCTCTTCTTATCCCCTCTCCCGTTTACGGGAGAGGGCTAGGGTGAGGGTCTTTTGATTTTCAGCAGCTAATGAAAAATATTATGTTCCTTATCAGCTTTTTTGTTTTCGCATCCATGTCGTAAATACATCACTGCAAAATAAGCAACCTATTGTCACCAATACGCTTCCTATCCACAATGACTGCTCCGATGCGCTTAAACCAAATAAGATCAAAAAACTAATAGCAAGTAATGGATTAAAATAAGATAGCACATTCAACAAAATGAACTGGCCGTGCTTGATCCCATAATCCCAACAATAATATGCTACTCCCAATGTTACTGATCCCTTTATTGCCAATAATAACCATTCAATAGCGGTTGGTGTTACAAACACTTCCGTTTGAAAATGCAGGATCAGTGCAAAAGGAGCGCCAACGCCAATAAACATTCCCATTATTTCAGAAGGTATAGCGGCAATTTTTCGCGACATCAAAACATAACCTGTCCATAATAAACCACTCAAAATAGCGAGCGCATAACCTTTAGAATATTGCCAATCATACCCCGTCAGCCCTTGACCATGAGTCAGTACAAACCACACACCAATGAATCCAATAATGGCTCCCACTAAATGCCATCGTTTGCTATGTTGATGCAATAATTTAGTGCTAAAAGCAATCACATAAATAGGCCATAATGCAGATAATACGCTTGATTGTGTAGGAGGACATAAACGCAAAGACCAAATCATGACACAATGCGCACCGCTTACTCCCAACGTACCTATTACCCAAACAGGCCAGGGTTGCTTAAGTGTTCCCCACCTTTTTTTAATGGTAAGAATAAAGGCATAACCCAAAAAACAAATAAACCAAGCAATGGAAAGCATTTGAAAAACAGGAATACGATTTAGAAAAACATTAATCGACGTATCCATAGACCAAAGTACAATAGCAAGACATCCAATTGCTGTTGCTAATTTAGTCATTGGTCTTTCCTGTCTCTGTGAGGTTAGGTGAAACACCCATCTTCAGAATATAGTTTTAGATGCTAGCATTCGCTAGCATCTAAAAGCTAAGGTTACAGCACCAACGAAGTTGCAGGGTGCAGATTTGACTACTCAGCCGGCGCAGTAGAAGGAGCAACCGGTGATTCTGGTGTTGCTTCAAGTTCTTTCATGCTCAAACGGATCCGGCCTTGGCGATCAATTTCCAATACCTTCACTTGTACCATTTGACCTACTTGCAGTACCTGATTGATATCAGAGATCCGTTGATTTGAAATTTGTGAAATGTGCACCAAACCATCTTTTCCTGGCAAAATGGTGACAAAAGCACCGAAGTCAACAATTCGTGCTACTTTACCTTCGTAGATTTTATTGACTTCAACATCTTCAGTTAAAGCTTCGATTCGTTTTTTAACGACTTCACCTGAATACTTATCATTTGCCACAATGTTAATCGTGCCATCATCATTCACTTCAATGCTGGTGCCTGTCTCTTCGGTTAAACCTCTGATAGTCGCACCACCTTTTCCTATAACATCACGGATACGCTCTGGGTTTACTTTAAAGGTATACACTCTTGGCGCAAAGTCAGACATTTCAGTGCGTGGCGTATTAATAGCCTGATTCATTATATTCAGGATATGTAATCGACCTTCTCGCGCTTGCGCTAAAGCTACATCCATAATCTCACGCGTAATGCCATGAATTTTGATATCCATTTGTAGCGCAGTAACACCTTGGGTTGTACCTGCCACTTTGAAATCCATGTCTCCTAAGTGATCTTCATCACCGAGAATATCAGATAAAATAGCAAATTTATCTTCTTCTTTGATTAAGCCCATTGCAATACCAGCAACGTGTGATTTCAAAGGCACACCGGCATCCATCAATGCCAAACTGGTACCACAAACGCTCGCCATGGAACTGGAACCATTCGACTCCGTAATTTCAGAAACCACGCGCATCACATAAGGAAATTTATTGGAATCAGGTAACGCGGCTTGAATTGCACGTCGCGCTAAACGACCATGACCAATTTCACGACGTTTTGGACTGCCAATCATACCTACTTCACCCACACAGTAGGGTGGGAAATTGTAATGCAACATGAAGGGTTCTTTTTTCTCGCCTGTTGCATTATCCATGACTTGTGCATCTCTACCTGTTCCCAATGTAGCCACTACAATTGCTTGGGTTTCACCACGGGTAAATAAAGCTGAGCCATGTGTGCGAGGCAGTACAGAAGTTTGCACAGAAATGGGGCGGATCGTTTCTGTATCACGACCATCAATACGGCGTTCCCCGCTTAAAATACGGCTACGAACAACTGTTTCTTCCAAGCTGCTCATTGCGCCTACGATTTGTGATTCACTAAACCCTGAGGTTTCTGTAGCAAGTTGTTGTACCAATTCTTTACGGCATTTCTTGAGCGCTTCTTGACGCTGCATTTTATCTGCAATCGTATAGGCTTGCTCAATTGCAGATCCCGCCAATTCGCGTACTTTGTTGTGTAATTCTGTATGCGCGGTAGGAGCTTGCCAAGTCCATGCAGGTTTGCCTGCTTCAGCTGCCAATGCTTGAATAGCTTTAATCACAATTTGCATTTTAGCGTGACCAAACATCACGGCTTCTAACATAACTGATTCTGGCAATTGATTAGCTTCAGATTCCACCATCAATACCGAGGTATGAGTCCCAGCGACAACTAAATCTAGTTCAGATTTTTGCATTTCAGCCGCAGTGGGATTAAGAATAAATTCGCCATTAATATAGCCGACTCGTGCACCACCCACAGGACCGTTAAATGGGATCCCAGAAATAGCTAATGCAGCAGAAGCACCAATCAAAGCGGGAATATCAGGATTTACTTCAGGATTGATAGACATTACTGTCGCAACAATCTGAACTTCATTCATAAATCCTTCAGGGAAAAGAGGACGTAAAGGTCTGTCAATTAATCGAGCGATTAATGTTTCATTTTCGGTTGGACGACCTTCGCGTTTAAAAAAACCACCAGGAATGCGACCTGCTGCATACATTCTTTCCTGATAGTTAACCGTTAGGGGGAAAAAATCTCTACCCTCAAGCTTATCATCTTTAACCCCAACAACAGTGACAAGCACCACGGTACCATCCATATTTACCATGACGGCGCCAGTGGCTTGACGAGCAACAACGCCCGTTTCTAGGCTTACAGTATGATTTCCATATTGAAAAGTTTTTACACAAGTAGACACAAGCAATTTCCTTGGGGTGGTTTACTCGCAGTAGTTTCTCTTTTCTGACTCCTCCTCCTAAGCAACAATGCTTTAGAAGGAGGATAAGGAAACATCACTATGAGTTTATTAATACAATTAACGACGCAATTCTAAGCGTTCAATTAAACTCTTATAGACGTCATGTTTCTTTTTCTTCAAATAATCTAGCAGCTTACGGCGACGAGCCACTAAGTTCATCAAACCTTGTCTGGAGTGCACATCTTTAGGATGTGTTTTCAAGTGTTCGGTTAAGTGGTTAATGCGTGCGGTCCATAAAGCCACCTGGACTTCAGGAGATCCGGTGTCGCCAGCAAATCGTTGATATTGATCAACAACTTGGGCCTTAGCTTCTACTGTTAACGGCATTGTAAACTCCTCGTTATCTGCCTTATAAGTTAGTTTTCTCAACTCGGCTATAGGCCGAGCTCAGCGAGTGCAAAGTGTACCACACTATGCCAACTCTCCACACATTCCTATGACTTTTTGCTGAATAAGGCGCCTTGGCGCAATTCGGCCATCGCCCAGCATTTCACCTACACCCAAAAATTCTCCGTTTGCCCCGACAAGAGTTACCCATCCAGCTACTATTTGTGCTTCAGACTGCACAATTTGACCTTTACGAATATAAAATGCTGCGCTTTCATCAAGCAATACTTCCGGTAATAGTATGGGAAGTACCGATCCCATGCTAAGCAGGTGGCTTTTTCGAACTTCTAATGACATCTCTTCAAGCGCTTCAATAGTGATCATGCTATTTGCCTCAAAAGGCCATACTGATAATCGTCTTAATTCTGCAACATGCGCCCCACACCCAAGATAAGCCCCCATATCTTCCACAAGTGTACGAATATAAGTTCCCTTGCTGCATTCTACCGTTAAGGAAATGAGGACCCCATCGCTTTCATCAATGTGATCTAATGTTAGGCGGTAGATAGTGATATCTCGCGTATTGCGCTCTATTTCCTTACCCTGACGTGCCAGTTTATATAAAGGTTGCCCTTGAAATTTAACAGCAGAATACATAGGGGGGATCTGTTGTTGCGCGCCTTGAAAATGCGCCAACATTTCAAGCAATTTTTCAGAAGTGATAGCAGGTACAGCTTTGCGCTCTAGCACCACCCCTTCTTCATCACCTGTCGTGGTCGTGATACCTAAGCGCATCACTGTTTGATAGGTTTTTCTTTCATCTAGCAAAAATCGAGAAAACTTGGTCGCTTCGCCAAAACACAAAGGCAACATCCCACTGGCAAGTGGATCTAAACTGCCTGTATGCCCAGCTTTTTGTGCATTGAGTAGATATTTTGCTTTTTGTAAGGCGGCATTCGAGGAGCGGCCAATCGGCTTATCTAATAATAAAATGCCATCGACACACTCTCTTAACCTAGAACTCATTCAAAGCTCCTATTTGCTTACTACTTTGCGCTGCAGGATGAACGCAGGTTGTTTTAAGCTAAGGAAGTAGTTTTGAGAAATTCTATTCATTTACTATTCCGATTTTTTTTCACTATCATCAGAACGCTTATCTCCAGCGCAAGCGTCGTCAATAAGCTTAGATAATCGGTTTGCTTTAATAGTAGTGTCATCATAAACAAATGAAAGGGAAGGCATGACGCGAATTTGAATTCGCTTAGCCAAAAGCCCACGTAGAAAGCCGGCCGCCTTGTTTAAGGTGGCGACCGTTTCTGTTGCGTGTTCTTCCAACATCACACTGACGTAAATTTTGGCGTATGCTAAATCTTTTGAAACTTTAACCTCAGCAATCGTTAACATCCCCACGCGTGGGTCTTTCATTTCTTGCTGAATAATTTGCGCCAATTCCTTTTGAATAACATCTGCAATACGATCAGTGCGACTAAAGTCACGTGCCATAAATGTTACCCTTTAAACTACTTGTGGAGTAACTTCCACCTTCTCATAAACTTCGATCTTATCGCCGGCTTTAATGTCGTTGTAATTCTTCACGCCTATACCACATTCCATACCATTACGTACTTCTTTTGCGTCTTCTTTAAAGCGTCGTAAGGATTCTAAAGAACCTTCATAAATAACAACATCATTTCGCAATACGCGAATAGGTAGGCTGCGCTTCACAACCCCCTCTATCACCATACATCCTGCAATAGCACCAAATTTAGTGGAGCGGAATACATCACGCACTTCAGCAAGTCCGACAATTTGTTCTCTAAATTTAGGACCAACCATGCCAGAAATCGACGCTTTTACAGCATCAATAACATCGTAGATGATGCTGAAATAGTGGATCTCAATTCCTTCTTGTTCTGCAAGACGACGAGCTGTGTTATCAGCACGCACGTTAAAGCCAATAATGATTCCCTTAGAAGCCATGGCTAGATTCACATCAGATTCGTTAAGACCGCCAACGCCCCGACCGACAATTTTCACTGTGACTTCTTCGTTGGATAGCTTTTCGAGAACATCGACTAATGCTTCAACAGATCCTTGAACATCGGCTTTGAGAACGATGTTTAATTGTCTAGTCTCACCTTCTTGCATCCTATCCATAAAGCCTTCTAATTTAGAGGCTTGCTGTCTGGCAAGTTTAACATCGCGATATTTACCCTGTCTGAATAACGCAATTTCTCGTGCTTTGCGCTCATCAGAAACAACAGTCATTTCATCACCAGCAGCAGGTACGCCGGAAAGGCCAAATACTTCTACTGGAATAGATGGACCTGCAGAAGAAACTTGGTCTCCTTTTTCGTCCATCATTGTTCGAACGCGACCATACTGAAGGCCCGTAATAATGATATCGCCTTTATTTAAAGTACCATTTTGAACCAAAATGGTGGCGACTGGTCCTCGGCCTTTATCCAATCGAGATTCGATAACCAATCCACTTGCTGGGCAATCGACAATTGCCTTTAATTCCAATACTTCAGATTGCAATAAGATGGCTTCTAGTAATTCGTCAATACCTTGACCTGTTTTCGCAGAGACAGGCATAAACATTGTGTCACCACCCCATTCTTCAGGGATCACACTATGCTGCACAAGCTCATTCTTCACACGATCTAAATCAATGCCATCTTTATCTACTTTGTTGATAGCAACTACAAGCGGTACATTCGCAGCTCTAGCATGCTGAATCGCTTCAATAGTTTGAGGCTTAACGCCATCGTCTGCGGCAACTACCAATACCACAACGTCAGTAGATTTTGCACCACGTGCACGCATTGCACTAAAAGCAGCATGGCCTGGGGTGTCTAAAAAGGTGATCATGCCACGCTTAGTTTCTACGTGATAAGCACCAATATGCTGGGTAATACCACCAGCCTCACCCGCCGCAACCTTTGTGCGTCTAATGTAATCAAGCAAAGATGTTTTACCGTGATCAACGTGCCCCATAATTGTTACAATCGGTGCTCGCGGCTTTTCTTCACCTTCATAAGTGATATTTAAGGTATCTTCAACAGTGTCTAGCTTTCGAAGAACGGGGGTATGCCCCATTTCTTCACACACTAACGCAGCTGTATCTTGATCGATGACTTGATTTATAGTCGCCATAGCGCCCATTTTCATCATCACTTTAATGACTTCTACTGCTTTTACAGACATGCGCAATGCAAGATCACTCACGCTGATTGTTTCTGGAATAAGTACTTCTTTCACAACTGGTGCGGTTGGCTTTTCAAAAGCATGTTTTTTAATAGCAACTTCTTCTACCTTTCTAGGCCCCTTACGTTTCTTACGCATTGGACGGGCTTCATCGGAATCCACATCCTGGATATCCCGAATTTTCTTGTTTCCTTTTGGCTGTTTAAGCACTTTCTTCGCGCCAGGACTACCACCATCCCTTTCTCTACCACTGCCAGTACTACCACGCTTAGGTGCGTCTTCTTCGGTAGTTGGTTTACGGCGTGGTTTTTCTTCAGAAACGATAGCAGGCGCAGCCACAGGAGCCTCTGCAACAACTTCATTGCTTTCTTCTACAATAATATCTGATTCTTCTTCAGAGGGAGTCACAACAGGAGCTGCTGCTGCTTCTTCTTTGAATGTTTCAGCAACAGGTTGTTCCACTGCGGGAATATCTTGTTCTTCAATCACTTCTTGCACACTACTTGCCGCAATTTCAGTAGGTGTGGCTGTAGGATGGACTTCAGAAACTTCAAGCCCCTCCGCTTCTAACGGAGTAGTACGCTTGATAAACTTGCGGCGTTTCTTGGTAACAACCTTTACTGTTTTTTTACTTGAAGAGCCTGGGACTTTTACATTTAATTCGCTTACTCTTTCCCGAGTGACAGTAAATTGCGTCACTGCGCCGCCACTTAAGCTTTCTTTTTCACCATGATCGCTTTTCAGCTTATCAAGAAGCTTCTGCTTTTGTTCATCCGTGACAACATGTTTATACTTAAGCTTGCACTGAATACCAGCAGCTTCTAATTGCTCAAGCAATAGCTGGGGCGAAATTTTTAAAATTTCAGCGTATTCTTCAACGGTTACCTCTGACATGGGCCCTCCCGCTAGTCGCTGCATTAATTTTCAATAAACCAGTGGGCGCGTGCTGCCATAATTAATTTGCCTGCACGCTCTTCATCCATTCCCTCAATATCCAAGAGATCGTCTACAGATTGTTCTGCTAAATCTTCTCTTGTCACTACGCCTCTGTTTGCTAACGTAAAGGCTAAGTGTTTATCCATTCCTTCTACTTCTAGCAAATCTGAAGCAGGCGCATTTTCACCAAGACGCTCTTCTTCAGCAATTGCTTTCGTTAACAAAGTATCTTTAGCACGTTCTCTTAAAGTGCCTAATAACTCTTCATCCATTCCTTCTACCTCCAATAATTCCTGAGCAGGTACATATGCAATTTCTTCGATACTAGTAAACCCTGCTTCAATTAAGCTCTCAGCAATTTCCGGAGAAACTAGTAAGTGTTGAATAAATAGCTGGGATAATTTTTCAAATTCTTCTTGATCACGGGTTTGCGCTTGATTTTGTGATATCACGTTTAGTTCCCAACCCGTTAATAAGCTTGCTAAGCGGATGTTTTGACCATTGCGACCAATTGCAGCAGAAAGCTGATCATCGGCAACAACAACATCCATCGATTTCGCATCATCATCAATGATGATAGATGCCACTTCTGCAGGTGCAATCGCGTTTATGACAAACTGTGCAGGGTTATCTGCCCATAACACAATATCTACACGCTCACCGCCAAGTTCACTTGAAACAGCTTGTACCCTAGCGCCACGCATACCAACACACGCACCAACAGGGTCAATTCTGTTATCTTTGGCCAATACTGCAATTTTTGCACGAGATCCTGGATCGCGCGCAGCACCCTTTAATTCAATTAAGCCATCGCCAATCTCTGGCACTTCAATTTTAAAGAGTTCAATCAACATCTCTGGACAAGTACGGCTCACAATCAATTGTGGCCCTCTTTGCTCTGGACGTACATCCTGCAAATAAGCACGTACCCTATCACCTACACGAACGGCTTCACGTGGCAGCATGTCACTGCGCTTTAACAATGCTTCAGCATTGCTTCCTAATTCAATAATAACGTTGTCCCGTGTGACTTTCTTAACCGTGCCTGCCACTAATTCGCCAATACGAGCACGATATTCATCGGCAATTTGATCGCGCTTGGCAGCACGCAATTTTTGCATAATCACTTGTTTAGCGGTTTGTGCAGCGATACGCCCAAATTCAATTGAGGGAATTTGCTCTTCTATTACATCCCCAATTTTAGCACCCGCTTTCTTTTCTTGTGCTTGTGCTAAAGTGAGCTCTGCATTGGGATTTTGAATCTCTACTTTCTCGCCATCTTCGTTAACAGCATCTTCATCTACCACCGTCCATAACCGGAATGTCTCATAATCACCGGTCGTACGATTAATGCTTACTCTGAATTCCCAATCAGCCCCATATAATTTTTTACTAGCCGATTCCAACGCTGCCTCTAGCGCTTCAAAGACGATTTCCTTAGAGACATTTTTCTCATTAGATACGGCATCCACTACCAAACGAATTTCTGTATTCATCGTCTTGCCTCTTTACTTGGAGCCCGCGCCAATTTTAATGTCCGGTATAACTCTTGCTTTATCGATATCTTCATAAGAAAAGGAAAAGGTTTCTTTCTCTACTTCCAGTTGAATTTCATTCTCGTTTGCGTTTAGCAATATTCCTCTGAAGTTTTGCCTATTTCCTATTAAAAGACTCGTCTTCACAAAAACCTTTTGGCCAATCTGTTGCATAAAATGCGCAGGCAAAAACAACGGCCTTTCTAGCCCTGGAGACGATACCTCCAAGGTATAAGGACCCTTAATGGGTTCCTCAACATCTAATACTACGCTAATTTGACGGCTTAAGTGCACAATATCGTCAATTGTTATACCGCCGGGCTTATCAATGTAAACACGAACAACCGTATGTTTGCCGCCGCCCACACACTCCACACCTACTAATTCAAAGGATGTGTCTTCTATTATTGGGCTAATAATAGCCTGCCATTTTTCTTGACGACGCATTGTTTACTTACTTTCAAAAGCCTTCAAACAAAAAAGTGGGCAATGGCCCACTTTTTTTATCGATTCATCAGCATCCAGTCAATAAAAAACCCCTTAAAGGGGCCTTTACAACATATGGCTGGTAGCGGGGGCAGGATTTGAACCTACGACCTTCGGGTTATGAGCCCGACGAGCTGCCAGACTGCTCCACCCCGCGATAAGTGGACACATAATATGTTAAACGCCGAAGATACGCAAGTATAAACCCCTGATTGGATTCACCTAACAATTTGATTTGAATTAAAAAGTACGTCAGTTAGTTAATTTTCAACACCAATACTAATGCATTCCTCTCCAAACAAAGAAATAAAACCAACTATAAAATAAGCACACGATACTTTTTTATAAATATTTATTGATCTTTTTATTGTAAGAATTAAACTAACCACCTTACAAAAGCTATCTTTCCAGATTGGAGTGCATATGAAACACCTTGACGCGATGGAAGTAGGACAAGTTTGGGGCGGGGATGGCCATTTCAAAGTTGTTGTTAATACAAACGTTCCACCTGACTGCGCTAATTTTGTTGCTTCTACCTACGAAAAAGTGCTTTTAGGGGAAATAAACATGGATCAAGCGGGCCAACTTGTATTCGCCTCATCTTATAGCGTTCACGATATTGAATACGCTTTCCAAGGTCTCGATATTGTCTACTGGGCCTAACATGAGAAGGGCTCGCCCCTTCTTTTATCATTTTTACTCATTATTACAGATCATTTGATTTTTAGTGTTGAATAGCTAATTTCTTAGTTCATATACTTGCGCACAGGTGAGTGCACATACACCTTTTATGTAAAAATTAACATACACTAAGGAAATACAATGAAAACGCTATCTTTGGCTGATGTAAAAAATGTCTCTGGCGGTGATTTTGATTTAGTACTCACTTTACATGTTCCCGCTGCGCTTGCTCAACCTATGACGATGATAGTTCAACAAATCGTCACTGGCCAAATCATGACAACCTCAGATTTTGTAAATGCTATCAATGGCGCAGGACCGATGATCAATGATGTGCGCGTTGAAACGATTGAATATCAAAATTTTAATTAATCTGAAACTGTAGGTATCTTGAGGATATTTGATACCCTCTCTTGCTAAAAGAGAGGGGTAGGTTTTCTGCCGTCTGGACGCTCTTTTCGCAGTAGATGTTTTTTTAACGAGGAGTCACAAAGCCATGAGCAATCTGCCCATGACAAGACTACGGCGGACTTAATCGCTAGAACCCGCCGAGCACTTGCGAAGGCGGGCGAAGAATACATGACTGTTGCGAAAAAACCAGCCAATAAAGCTAAAAATCCTGCTGCGTAGACTATAGCATGCTGCCTAAGACTTGCTGACATAGGTTATATAACGGCGCAGGATACATACCTAGCCCTAAAATGGCTAATCCGTTGACGGATAAAGCAATTCTCATATCAGCAGTTCCACCAACAGCATAAGGAACTTCAGGCGCATCAAAGTACATTGCTCGTACAATCTTCAAATAATAAAACGCGCCAATCACGGAAAATATCAGCACAAAAGCTGCAAGCCATGTTAATCCTGCATCTACAAGTGCGCTTAATACAACAAATTTTGCGTAAAAACCGACGGTAGGAGGTACACCCGCTAAAGAGAAAGCAACCAATAGCATTAAAAATGCAAGAAATGGGCTGCGAGTAGCAAGGCCCTTCAAATCACTTAATTTATCCGCTTCAATCCCTTGATGGCTTAACAGCAAAATAATACCAAACGCACAAGCTGCGACCAGCGCATAAACGACAATGTAGTACATCGCCGCGCCATATCCGATTTGTGGCGCCACCAATAATGCTAAGAATAAAAAGCCTACGTGTGCAATCGTAGAATAGGCCAATAGCCGCTTAAGATTTGTTTGAACAATTGCCGCAATATTACCCAATGCTATCGACAAAATAGCAATTGCCATGAAAAATTGACTCCACTCGAAGGCAAATGCCCCCAATGTATCATGCATTAAACGGTAGACCATCCCAAAAGCCGCGATCTTAGGCGTAGTACCAATCAACAATGTCACGTTGGTTGGCGCACCTTGATAGATATCTGGGATCCACATATGGAAGGGAACTGCACCCAATTTAAAGCAGATCCCAACAACAATGAACACTAAACCAAATAAAGACACGGTTAAAGAACCGCCTTGTGCCGTTTTAACAAAGGTTGATACCTCTTCAAGCGAAATGCTGCCAGATACCCCATAAAGTAATGAGATCCCATATAACAACATTCCTGAAGCTAAAGCCCCCATAATAAAATATTTAATTCCTGCTTCAGAGGAGGTAGGTGAATCTTTTTGCAACGCTACCAGTGCATACAATGGTAACGTCAGTAACTCCAACCCTAAATAAATCAAGAGTAAGCTTTTAGCCGATACTAAAAACATCATGCCTAAGGTAGAAAATAAGGCGAGTATATGAAACTCCCCAAACGCTATTTTCCGTTCACGAACATAAGTGCGAGAGTAAAGCAGCACAAAAAACATGAGGGTTAAAATAATCACCTTTAAGACTTGTGCCATGGGATCAGCAATAAATTGACCGGAAAAAGCACTTTCTCCCCAAGGTTTGGGGAAATAAAGACAGCAGATCGCCGCAAATATCAAAGAAGCTTGGCTCAACAAATAAGTGATATATCGATTCTTTTCAGTAAGGAAAAGATCTGACACCAAACATAAGCATGCCATGGTTAAAAGTACAATCTCTGGCATGACGACTAATAAGTCTTGCATCACGTTACCCTTTAATATTTTGGTTGCCCGATATGCTGTAACAACTCAGTCACTGAAGTATGCGCAACATCCACAAGAGGAGCAGGCCATACTCCAAACAATAAAACTAAAGCAGCCAATACGGCTAAGAAAGTTATCTCTCGTGCACTCACATCTTTGAGTGCAGCCACTTCGCTATTAGCGACGTCACCAAAGACAACGCGCTTTATCATCCATAGCGTATAAGCGGCACCCAATATCAACGTTAAGCTTGCAAAGAAAGCAAAAAGCGGATTGGCTTGAAAAGCAGAGAGAATAACTAAAAATTCTCCAACAAACCCAGATGTGCCTGGAAGCCCTGCATTTGCAAAAGCAAAAAACACAAAGAAACTGGCAAAAATGGGCATGGTGTTAACCACCCCGCCGTAATCTGCAATTTCTCGAGAATGGACTCTGTCGTAAAGCACCCCTACACAAAGGAACAATGCGCCAGAAATAAATCCATGCGATATCATTTGCACATAAGCGCCTTCTATTCCCATTGCTGCTGCTTGTGGGGCATCAAAATTTATCAAGGTAAATGCAATAAAAATACCTAAGGTGACAAATCCCATATGAGCAATAGAAGAATAAGCAATCAGCTTTTTCATATCTTTTTGCACAATGGCTATCAAACCGATGTAAACCACTGCAACTAAAGAAGCACCTATAATAATCCACTGCCACTCTCGACTAGCGTCTGGCACGATAGGCAAAATAAACCGTAAAAAGCCATAAGCACCCATTTTTAATAAAATGGCAGCAAGTACAACTGATCCGCCTGTGGGCGCTTCCACGTGCGCATCTGGCAACCAGGTATGCACTGGAACCATGGGAATTTTAACTGCAAAAGCTAATAAGAATGCCACCAAGATCCATTTTTGTGCGACAAGCGATATCGGCAATTGATGGAAAGATAAAATGGCAAAGGTATTGTCTAATCCACCTGCTTTAGCTTGCAAATGCAGATAAATGAGAGAGACTAATAAAAAGACTGAACCCAAAAATGTATATAAGAAAAATTTCACCGTCGCGTAGATACGGTTAGGTCCACCCCATATCCCAATAATCAAAAACATCGGGACCAACATCGCTTCCCAAAATACATAAAATAAAATGGCATCCATGGCAGCAAAAACACCACACATGAGACCTTGCATAATGAGGAACGCAGCCATGTAATGCGCAACACGTTGTTGAATAACCTGCCAAGCAGAAATAATCACCAACGGCGTAAACATACAGGTCAGTAAAATTAAAGGCATCGCAAATCCATCAACGCCTAAGGAGTAATGGATATCTAAAGCAGGGAACCAGGGATGTTGTTCAACAAATTGGTACTGCGTTGCCTGTATATCAAAATGCTGCCACAAGGGGACACATAGCCCAAGGCATAGCAATGAAATAAATAAACCTAACCACCTTGCTCTGTCTGGCTGCTTATCGCCGCCGAGCAAAAATATCAGTATAGCGCCCACAATAGGGAACCAAACCAAAGCACTTAATAATGGAAATCCAAATTGCATTATTAGCTCCCTAACCGCGCAGCATGAGCCACAATAATAGACCAATGAGCCCTGTAATCATGGCAAAAGCATAGTGATAGACATAGCCGGATTGCAGGTGACGGATAACTTTTGAAAAATAACCAACGCTTTTGGCAGAGCCATTCACACATAATCCATCAATAAGGGTTCTATCACCCACCTGCCAGCATAACCACCCCATAGCGCGAGTTCCGCCAGCAATCACAGCCTGGTTAAAATCATCAAATCCGTATTTTCTATCCAATATGAAATAAAGAGGAGAAAGCACTTTGCGCGTGATACGTGATAACACCGGCAATTGGACATAGAATAGCCACGCCACAATAATACCAGCGAGCGCTAACCAAAATGGAGGCGCTTGAAAACCATGCAACGCCATCGCAACGGCGCCATGATATTGTTGTGCTAATTCACCCATCACATTGTGCTCAGGCAAGACAAAAATAGATTGCCCGAAGAACCCTCCCTTAAATAAGGGAGCCGCAAACCATGCGCCAGCAATCACCGAAGGAATGGCTAGAACGACGAGAGGCAACCACACAACAAAAGGTGACTCATGTAAGTGCGAACGCGTTTCTTCGTCCATACGTTCTTTGGTATGAAATACCAAGAAAAACATTCTAAAAGAGTATAACGAGGTGACAAAAACGCTTCCAAGCACGACCCAATAGGCAATATCGGCGCCAGGTAATTCACTTAAATGGACAGCTTCAATAATCGTGTCTTTAGAGTAAAAACCTGAAAAGAATGGGAACCCTATTAAAGCTAAGGAACCAATCAGCATTGTAATATAGGTAATGGGCATGTATTTACGTAATCCACCCATATTACGGATGTCCTGATCATGATGCATAGCGATGATAACGGAACCTGCACCTAAGAAAAGTAAGGCTTTAAAGAAAGCATGCGTCATCAAATGGAATATGCCAGCAGAATAAGCTGATACGCCTAATGCCGTTACCATGTAACCTAATTGTGACAAAGTGGAATAAGCGACGACTCGCTTAATATCATTTTGCACAATACCAATGAGTCCCATGAAGAGGCAGGTACAAGAACCAATCACAAGCACGAAGCTCAATGCTACATCTGAATATTCAAATATAGGTGACATTCTTGCAACCATAAATACCCCTGCTGTCACCATCGTAGCAGCATGGATTAATGCAGAAATAGGTGTAGGGCCTTCCATGGAATCAGGCAACCACACATGCAATGGCATCTGCGCAGATTTACCCATTGCACCAATAAATAATAAGATCCCAATCACTGTAAACACAGACCAAGGATGACCTTTAAAAATTTCAATCATCGGCTGCGCGGGCCCCATGGTGGACGTTTGCTGGAAGACTTGTGCGTAATCTAAAGAGCCAAATGCCCATAATACCGCTGCAATGCCTAGCAGAAATCCCATATCGCCAACACGGTTTACTAAAAACGCTTTTAAGTTAGCAAAGACCGCTGATTCTCGTTTAAACCAAAAACCAATCAAAAGATAAGATACTACCCCTACCGCTTCCCAGCCAAAAAATAGCTGTAAGAAATTGTTAGACATCACTAACATCAGCATGGAGAAAGTAAACAAGGAAATATAACTAAAGAATCTTTGATAACCTGGATCATCCTGCATATAGCCAATGGTATAAATATGTACCATCCAAGAGACAAAGCTCACCACACACATCATCAATACAGTGAGAGGATCGAGCATAAACCCTACTTGGAACCGTATATTATCGATACTGGCCCAGGTATAGGCTGTCATATCCAATGAGCTGGGAATACTATGATCCCAAAGCATTTGTTTGGCGATGAGCAGCGACACAAAAAAGCTAATGGCCACCCCAAGTATGGTGATGCTGTGACTCCCCTTGCGGCCAATCACATGGCCAAAAAACCCTGCAATGATAGATGCTGCTAACGGGGACAAAACAACAATTAAACACTCGAGAAAAACGTTGGGTTGCACAGGTTACCCCTTCAATGAGTCTAATTCTTCAACATTGATCGTACGACGGTTACGAAAAACAACGACTAAAATAGCCAAGCCTATGGCTGATTCTGCAGCTGCTACCGTCAAAATAAAAAATACGAAAATCTCTCCTACTTGGTTTTGCAAGAAATGCGAAAAGGCAACAAAATTGGTATTGACTGCAAGTAGGATCAATTCAATACACATTAACAAAGTGATGACATTTTTCCGATTAATGTAGATACCTGCCACCCCTATTCCAAATAAAATGGCGGCGACAATTAGATATTCATATAAGCCTATCATCGTCCTTCCCCTTTTTGCCCTTCACTGACGCTAACGTCATGCTCGGACTGCATTTTAACAATGCTAAGCCTGTCTTGTTTTCTCACCATGGCTTGTAAGCCTGGTTTTTGCGTCTTGGTGCTACGTGGACCACGGAACGTTAACCCTATTGCTGCTATCATCGCTACTAATAGAATGACTCCTGCAACTTCAAAGGGTAATAAGTAATCTGAATAAAGCAGTGTGCCTAATACTTTTACGTGACTATAGTCACTGGGTTTAGGTAAAGGTAAAGGTGCCTCTGCTAGTCCAAAATGCGATTTGCCGACAGCAAAAACAAGTAAAGCTAACATCAAGCCAGCCACTAACGCACCAATAGGCCAATGTCGAACAAGCGGTCCTTGTAAGGCGGGGGCTTCAATATCCAGCATCATCACGACAAAGAGGAAAAGCACCATGACTGCGCCGACATAAACTAAGACCAACACGATGGCAAGGAACTCGGATTCCATTAGCATCCAAAGCCCTGCCATGCAAAAAAAGGTGAACACAAGATACAGCACCGAGCGCACCGAATTTTTTGAGGCAACCACAAGAATGCCCGATAAAATTGCTAATACTGAAAAACTGTAAAATACTAATTGTTGGATTGTCATCCGTTTGCCTTCTAGCGGTATTGGGCGTCTTCGTCTCGATAAGCCGCAATACGCTCCTCATACTTATCACCAATTGCCAATAACTTCTCTTTATCCATAATATTTTCACCACGCGCTAAGAAGGCGTAATTTGACAAGTCAGTTTCCACAATGGAATCGACTGGACAAGATTCCTCACAAAAGCCGCAATAAATACATTTGAACAAATCGATCTCATACCGTGTTGTCCTGCGACTACCGTCCTCGCGTGGCGCAGAATCAATTGTAATAGCCAAAGCGGGGCAAACTGCCTCACATAACTTACAGGCGATACAACGTTCTTCTCCATTGGGGTAACGACGAAGTGCATGGATCCCACGAAAGCGCACCGAACGTGGTGTTTCTTCTTCAGGGTATTGCACGGTAATCTTACGAGCAAACAGATGCCTACCCGTGAGTTTTAAGCCAAGCAACAACTCCCAGAGGGCAAAACTTTTTACATAGTGAACAAGTTTTTGTAATGCCATATTCACTCTCTATGCGAACCAAGGGCCTAAATGCATTTTTATTGCAATGGTTTCCACCACTATCCAAACAAACGTCACTGGAATAAATACCTTCCAGCCCAAACGCATGATTTGATCATAACGATAACGTGGGAAAGTGGCTCTAAACCAAAGATATAAAAGAAGAAAAATTGAAACCTTAGCACCCAACCAAACTATACCAGGTACCCAGTTTAATTTATCTTGAATGAAAGGGATCCCTTCAAAAGGAGATAACCATCCGCCTAAAAACATCAGCGAAGACAAAGTAGAAAGCAAAATCATATTCGCATATTCAGCTAAGAAAAAGATAGCAAAGCTCACGCCAGCATATTCCACGTGAAAGCCTGCGACAATTTCAGATTCACCTTCTGCAACGTCAAATGGCGCTCGATTGGTTTCAGCGACAGCAGAAATCCAATAAACAATAAATAACGGCAATAAAGGCAACCAATACCAGCTTAAAAAACCACCTGATTGTGCACGAACAATTTCACTTAGATTCATGCTGCCTGCAGCCATTAATACGCCCACTAATGCAAATCCCATCGCAATTTCATAAGAAACAACCTGGGCAGCAGAGCGTAATGCGCCTAAAAATGCATACTTAGAATTAGAAGCCCATCCTGCGATGATAATGCCGTAAACGCCAAGCGAGGTCATTGCAAGTAGAAATAAAAGACCCGCATTTACATTGGCTAAAACCCAATTCTCGTTAAAAGGAATGATAGCCCAAGCGACCAACGAAGGGGCAAAGGCTAGTATTGGCGCAACAATAAACAAAAACTTATTGGATTTTGCCGGCAAAATAATTTCTTTGAACAGTAGCTTAAAAACATCGGCAAACGGTTGTAGCAAACCCAATGGACCAACCCGATTAGGGCCAATACGCACCTGGATATAGCCAATCACCTTACGTTCGGCGTAGGTAAGATAAGCCACGGCTAAGATTAACGGCAATATAATCACCAAACTCTTGATGATTATCGTAATCAATGTTGTTAACCACTCCATTATCACCTTAACTGTTCCTCACTCAAATCAGGCTGGTTTTAACGTAATCATGCCAAAAGGCGCGCCTAAGGATTGTGTTTGCGCGGTGCTTGCAGGTACCACAGCAGTTCCTACAGGAACATGATCATCTATCTCTACTGGTAAAGCAGCAGAACTTACCCCATCTTGCATCACTACAACTTTTTGATCTTGCTGTAAATTCAACGCTTTAGCTTGGGAAGAATGCAATCTTACCGCAATAGAAGCATCCTTTGTCTCTTGCAAAGGATGAGAACGTCGCGCCACACCATCTACTGAGTAAAGTGGCGTAGGGGCTAATCTCACTAACATGCCTTCTGCTTGTGCTGCAGCCTTATATGAAGGTAACGTTTTTGATAACAAGGTATCTGTCACTTCATTTTTGGTTTGAAGGCGTTGTAACTCGTTGATGATCTCATCGTTGGTCTGATACGTAAAATCCGTCATTTCCCATAAATTGGCCATGACACGTAATACTTTCCAAGCAGGTCGGCTTTGCTCAAGCGGTGTCACTGCCGCTTTAAAATGATGCCAATCACCAAAGGCATTGATATAAGTGCCTGCCATTTCAGAAATAGGCGTGACAGGGAGTAATACATCCGCGCATTGACGAAGTTGAGGATCATCAAATGCAGTCAATGCCACCACGGCTTGAGTCTTTTCTAAAGCAGACAGTGCAAGTCTTGGTGTTGCGCAATCTAATCCTGGTTCACAATGCAATAAAATCATCCCCTGACGAGGCGTTTCAAGCATCTGAATCGCAGATAAACCTGTTTTTTGTGCTGCTTGCCCAAACGGCAAACGATGCGGTATTGCGCCAGCAATCCATCCACCGGCACTATTGGCGCCATTGCTCATTTCGCCCCAAGATCCTTTTGTTAGCGTTGCTAACGCACGGCTTAACCAATAAATTTGATGCGCAGCTGGGTGGCTCCAAGCATAGTTACCTAGGATAATGCTTACCTTTTTACCAGCCATTAGCGCAGTTGCCATCTCATTTGCCGTATGTTGAGGAGCAATATGAGAAAGCTGTTGCTGAATATCAGCAGGTAATTTTGCAAGGCTCTCTTTATCCGCCATACTCATCGCCGCTTTTAACACTTCTTGCAACGATTGGATCATATCGCCCTTTTCACCGACCAATTCGCTAGCATGGGCAAAATTAAAGCTCACGCTAATAGGGTTGATGGCAAATACCTGGCTGCCGTGCAAGGTTGCTTTACGAATGCGATGATTAATGATGGGCTGTTCTTTTCTAACATCACTACCCACCACAACAATGATTTCTTGATGTTCTAGTTCTGGTAACGTGATCCCTAAACTTGGGAACAAGCCTAATTGGTCTTGATGGCTGTTATCTACCTGGCGTAAGCGATGATCGATATTGTTGCAGCCTTGGGTGCGCAGGAGTTTTTGTAATAAATAAAATTCTTCCAACGTTGCATTGGGAGAAACCAGCGCCCCTATTTGTTCTGGGCCTTCGTTTTGAACAATCTTTTGTAATTTTTCTACGGCAACACTTAAAGCAGTAGGCCAATCCGTTTCGACCCAATTACCATCTCGCTTAATCCAAGGCGCGGTTAATCTATCAGTATGATTAAATCCTTCATAGCCGAAGCGATCTCTATCTGACAGCCACATTTCATTCAATGTTTCATTGGTTCGAGGTAGCGCACGCATCACTTTTTGACGATGGGTATGAAAGAATACATGCGATCCCACACAATCATGTGGTGAAACGCTGGGTTCGGCTTTTAATTCCCAAGCTCTCGCCTGGAAACGAAAGGGTTTTGACGTTAACGCACCCACTGGGCATAAATCAATCACATTGCCAGAGAGTTCTGAATTCACACTCTTTTGTAAATAAGTGCCAATTTCCATAAATTCGCCACGCCCGGTTGCGCCTAATTCACGCTCACCTGCGATTTCTGTGCCAAAACGTACGCAACGGGTACAATGAATACATCTGGTCATATCCGTGCTAATTAATGGCCCAATGTTTTTATCTTTCACAACACGTTTACGTTCATCGAAACGTGAATAATCTTTACCGTATTCTAGTGCCACGTCCTGAAGTTCACATTGCCCACCTTGATCGCAAATAGGGCAATCTAAAGGATGGTTAATGAGTAAAAATTCCATTACCGCTTTTTGTGCATCTACTGCACGTTGGGATTTGGTAAACACCTTCATCCCTTCTGTAACAGGAGTCGCACAGGCAGGCATAGGCTTAGGCGCTTTCTCAACATCGACTAAGCACATGCGGCAATTTGCGGCAATCGATAATTTTTTATGGTAGCAAAAACGGGGGATAGCAATTCCCACGCTGTCCGCGGCCTCAATAATCATTTGGCCTTGGGGAACTTCAAGTTTCTCACCATCAATTTCGATGCTAACCATCTTCGCTCCAGCTATGCAACTTTTGATCGATTGTTTTCGATCATATAAACAAATTCATCTCTATAATGCTTGAGGAAGCTACGCACAGGCATTGCTGCGGCATCCCCTAAAGCGCAAATAGTGCGACCCATTATTTTATCTGCCACATCATCCAACACCTCTATATCTCGGTGCGTACCTTGTCCATGCATAATGCGGTGTAAAATACGAGCAAGCCAACCTGTCCCTTCGCGGCAAGGGGTGCATTGACCACAAGATTCTTCAAAATAAAAATCAGAAATCCTGGCCAACATTTTTACCATACAGGTTGTTTCATCCATCACGATGACAGCACCTGATCCCAACATCGAACCAGCTTTGGATATTGAATCGTAATCCATGTTGAGGCCCATCATGATGTCACCCGGTAAAACAGGTACGGAAGAACCACCTGGGATCACCGCTTTTAGCTTACGGCCATTTTTCATCCCACCCGCCATTTCTAACAAGGTTGCAAATGGCGTACCTAAAGGAATTTCATAATTACCTGGCTTATTCACATGCCCAGACACACAGAATATTTTGGTCCCGCCGTTATTAGGGATCCCCATGTCTAAAAACCACTTCCCACCATGCTGCAAAATCGCAGGTACTGAAGCGTAGCTCTCTGTGTTGTTAATATTAGTTGGGCAACCATAAATACCATAATTAGCAGGAAAAGGCGGTTTAAACCGCGGCATTCCTTTTTTACCTTCTAGTGAATCCATTAACGCAGTTTCTTCACCACAAATATAGGCGCCAGCACCTAAGACATTGTGTAATTCAAAATCAAAGCCACTGCCTAAAAGATTCTTTCCAATGAAACCTTCGCGGCGTGCTTCAGCCAAGGCTTGTTCCATGCGGTTGAAGGGTTCAATAAATTCACCACGTAGATAGTTATAACCGACGGTAGCATTCATCACATAGCCACCTAT
Organism: Gammaproteobacteria bacterium 39-13; assembly: GCA_001898235.1. Lineage (GTDB taxonomy): Bacteria > Pseudomonadota > Gammaproteobacteria > Berkiellales > Berkiellaceae > Berkiella. The sequence continues at coordinate 53,105 of MKTN01000033.1, read as the reverse complement.
CGCCATCCCTTCAATTAACTGGTGAGGATTAAAGCGTAAAATATCACGATCTTTACAGGTACCAGGCTCACCTTCATCAGAATTACATAAAACATACTTCTGACCAGGCTTATTACGAGGCATAAAGCTCCACTTTAAGCCAGTGGGAAAGCCAGCACCGCCTCGGCCTCGTAAACCAGAAACTTTTAATTCATTAATGATCTCATCAGGTGGTGTTTTTTCGCGCAAAATCTTTTGCCAAACTTGATATCCACCTACAGACAGATAAGCTTCTAAAGACCAAGGCTTTTCTAAATGCAGCGTGCGAAAACAGACTTGATTGGTTGATACGCTCACAGCTCTACTCCTTCGATGCTAAAATCTCATCGATTTTTTGCGGGGTGAGATTTTCATAATAATCAGGGCCTATTTGCATCGCAGGGGCACCACAACAAGCTGCCAAGCACTCAACGGATTTTAAGGAAAATTTGCCATCCGTTGTGGTCTCTCCCAAGCCTATGCCTAATTTTTTCTTCAAATAAGCGACAATGTCATCTGAACCACATAGCATGCAGGAAATATTTGTACAGACACAAATTTTATGTTTACCAACAGACTCTAGCTCAAACATGCTATAAAAAGTTGCCACTTCATACACAGCAATTTTGGGCATTCCCAAATATGCTGCTACTGCATCCATGAGCTCTGTAGTTAACCAACCACCCTTTTCTTCTTGCACAAAGGTTAATGCAGCTATCACGGCAGATTGTTTTTGCTCAGTGGGATATTTTTTTAACCATTGATCAATATGGGCACGTGCGTTTTGTGATAATACCGCAGGCGAAACCAAATTTTTTGCGACGCCGTTATTCACCGGTCAATCTCTCCAAAAACAATATCCTGGGAACCAATTATAGCCACGACATCCGCTAACATGTGACCTTTTACCATTTCATCCATCGCTGCCAAGTGGGGGAATCCTGCTGCGCGCACTTTTAAGCGATAAGGTTTATTTGATCCATCAGATACCAAATAAACGCCAAATTCTCCTTTGGGATGCTCTACTGCAGCGTATGCCTCACCTTCAGGGACACAATATCCTTCGGTAAATAATTTGAAATGATGAATTAAAGATTCCATGTCTTCTTTCATCTGTTCGCGTCGTGGTGGCGCAATTTTGTGATCATCAATCATCACCGGGCCGGGATTATCACGCAACCATTGAACACATTGGCGAACGATGCGGTTAGACTGACGCATTTCTTCTACACGAACCAGGTAGCGATCGTAGCAATCACCTTCTTTTCCAATAGGAATATCAAAATCTAACTTGTCGTAGACGGCATAAGGTTGTTTTTTACGCAAATCCCACGCAATACCCGAACCTCGCAACATAGGTCCTGTAAATCCTAATTGCAAAGCTCTTTGCGCTGAAACGACGCCTATGCCCACTGTTCTTTGTTTCCAAATGCGGTTATCAGTCAACAAGGTTTCATAATCATCAACGCATTGAGGAAAACGCTCAGTAAAATCCCAGATGAAATCTAGCAAAGAGCCTTCTCTTACCTCATTCATCTTCTTAATTTCTTTTTCGTTATGCCAAATAGAAGGCTTGTACTTTGGCATCTTGTTGGGAAGATCGCGATAAACCCCACCTGGACGATAATAAGTGGCATGCATACGCGCCCCACTCACGGCCTCATAACAGTCCATTAAATCTTCACGTTCACGAAATGCATAAAGGAAAACGGTCATCGCGCCTATATCTAATCCATGCGCTCCAATCCACATTAAATGGTTTAAGATCCGGGTAATTTCATCGAACATGACGCGGATATATTGAGCACGCATGGGAGGCTTAATGCCTAACAATTTTTCAATTGCTAGCACATAACCATGCTCATTGACCATCATGGAGACATAATCCAATCTATCCATATAGCCAATGCTTTGATTAAATGGTTTATTCTCTGCTAATTTTTCTGTTGCACGATGAAGTAATCCAATGTGTGGATCAGCACGCTGCACTGTTTCACCGTCAAGCTCTAAAATTAAACGCAATACACCATGCGCAGCAGGATGCTGCGGACCAAAATTCATCGTATAGTTTTTAATTTCCGCCATTTGACCCTTCCTGCTCCGTCGCCTTACGTATGACTTTAGGTACTAAGGTTCGAGGAATAATATCTACCGGATCATAAATAACTCTTTGTTGTTTAGCGTCATAACGCACTTCAACGTTCCCGACTAAGGGGAAGTCTTTTCTAAAGGGATGTCCTACAAAGCCATAGTCGGTCAAGATCCGACGTAAATCAGGGTGACCCGCAAATAGGATACCAAATAAATCGAATGCTTCTCGTTCGTACCAATTAGCTGAGTTGTAAACACTGACGACAGAATCAATAATAGGCTCATCATCAGCAACAAAGCTTTTTAAGCGTATTCGTTGATTGTGAGTAATGGATAAAAGATGATAGACCACAGCAAGACGCGGTTTTTTCCATTCGCTTGATGGATTTAATTCGGATATAGGTCTTACACCACGTTCAAACCCTCTGCTGGTAGCTTGGGTTGTTTCCCACTCACCCATACCATAATGCAGATAATCTACACCGCACAGATCAATCAGCATTTCAAAACGAAAATCTTCGTTATCACGTAAGCGCTGACATACCGATACAATTTCACTTGCCTTTACAACTAAGGTCAGCTCGTTATTTACCAGAGACCACTCTTCAATTTCATTGGAAAATGCCGTCTGGCATTTTTGTACTAACACCTCAAGCTTTGTCATTCAGCGCTCCTTGCAATGGTGTTAGTTCTTCTGATTTTATTTTGCAGCTGTAAAATACCATACAACAAAGCTTCTGCTGTCGGTGGGCACCCTGGCACGTATACGTCCACAGGAACCACTCTGTCACAACCTCTCACCACAGCAAAGGAATAATGGTAATAACCACCACCGTTAGCACAGGATCCCATGGAGATAACCCAGCGTGGCTCAGCCATTTGGTCGTACACTTTGCGAAGTGCTGGCGCCATTTTATTGCATAAGGTACCTGCCACAATCATAACATCGCTTTGCCTTGGGCTTGGACGAAAAACAATTCCGAAGCGATCTAAGTCATAACGCGCAGCGCCGGCATGCATCATTTCAACAGCACAGCAGGCTAAGCCAAAAGTCATTGGCCACATAGAGCCTGTTCGTGCCCAATTTACCAGCTTATCAACTGACGTGGTCACAAACCCTTTTTTGAGTACGCCATCTATTCCCATTCTAGCGCCCCCTTCTTCCACTCATAGAGGAAACCAATTAGTAATAAGCCTAAGAAAATTCCCATCGCAATAACGCCTGGCCAAGCCATTTTTTCTAGAACGACCGCCCAAGGGAAAAGGAAGGCAACTTCAAGATCAAAAATGATAAAAAGAATAGCGACTAAGTAAAATCGCACATCAAATTTAATGCGCGCATTTTCAAAAGGTTCAAAGCCACATTCATATTGAGATAATTTTTCAGGATCGGGGTGTTTGGGGGATATCAAAGCCCCTAAACTAATTAGCAAAACAGCGATCCCTACTGCTAATCCCATGAAGATGAGGATTGGAAGGTAATTCTCTAACACGTTTTAGAATCCTTACCGAAGAAAATTATGCCATACATAGTGAATCCCACCCATATTAACCATCGGTGAGTGTGAATAAAAGCTTCTACTTAATAATCCTTTGATTTCTCCCTTTGCCCCACTTCCAGTACCCTCTCTAAAGGGCTGAAAGCAAACAATTGAGAGAAGACGGAATGTCCTTAAGAACTGAGAAAGAACTGATTGGTGCCGAAGGCCGGACTCGAACCGGCACAGCTTTCGCCACTACCCCCTCAAGATAGCGTGTCTACCAATTTCACCACTTCGGCATTTCTTATAATCTTCGCAATTGATTTATCGGCTTTGTGACTGCTGCCTCGCCGAAAAACCCTTGCTGCGATTAATCTATTGCTGGCACATCTGTTCCAGCAGGTGCGCCTGTTTCTTTCTTATTATCTTTACCTTCTGGCAAACCTTTTGTTTCATTTGCAGTCGCTGGCGCCTCCATAGGCATACCACGGTGGCTTGTTCTATTTAAGTAGAAAACCAAGAAAAGGTTTAATACAAAAAATAAAACTGCAAGCGTTGCTGTGGCGCGACTTAAAAATCCACCGGACCCTTGGCTACCAAAGACGGTTTGTGAGGCACCGCTACCAAAAGCGGCTCCTGTTTGTGCGCCTTTTCCATGCTGAATGAGAATTAACCCAATCAACATTAGGGATATTATTACGTGGACTGCTAACAAAATCACATACATTCTTTAGAAACCTTAAAGTGCCGCATCACAAATTGCTAAGAAATCTTGTGCATTCAGCGAAGCGCCTCCCACCAATGCCCCATTTATATCAGGCATTGAAAATAATGTTCTCGCATTATTTGGCTTCACACTCCCGCCATACAAAATCGGGAGCGACGCTGCTACCGTCGCATCATACTCGGCAATGGTAAGTCTGAGCAAGCCGTGCACTTGTTGTGCTTGTTCAGGTGTAGCCGTTAGTCCTGTGCCTATCGCCCAAATGGGCTCATACGCAATCATAGCCTGTGCAAATGCAGCTGCACCGGCTTTAGCTAACAGGGCTTGTAACTGGCCTACTACTACAGAGGCCGTTAAATCTGCTTCCCGTTGAGCTTGGGTTTCCCCCACACATAAAATAGGGGTTAATCCTGCTGATTTCGCTGCCAAAAACTTTTCAGCAATGATGTCATCTGTTTCCTGACAAAACTGGCGACGCTCAGAATGCCCTACTATTACATACTTGCACCCTACTTCAGCAAGCATGGTTGCCGCCACTTGTCCTGTAAAAGCACCCGCTTGGTGCGCGCTCACATCTTGGGCGCCCAACTCACATTTTGGGTTTTGCTCGAGCAGTTTAGCAGCATGATCAAGATAAATAAAAGGCGGACAGACTACACTCTCCATTTGAATGCTGGCTGACTCTTTGAAGTGATGCGCACCCAAAGCGGCAAAAAATTCGCTGACATGGCTTTTTGAACCATGCATTTTCCAATTACCTACAACTGTAATCTTTCTGTTCATGCGCGCCTTAATGACGGTCTTCGTTTAATATTTTAAAACCGGTGAATATTAACTGAGTTACTTAGGCGTTCGCAAGATTTTCCTTGCATGAAGAAGCACTTGAAGGAAAAAAAGGTTTAAAAACATGCAGCTAACTTAATTTAGTTCAACACTTTTCCAATGTAGAATATTCCATTCCTTTATCGCTCTTGTGTGCAGTGTTTAGCCAAAACAATTCTTTAAACTACAGCACTCCTACCATACAATGATGCTTCAAGGATAAGGAAATCTGTCTGTAAGGAAGGGAAATCATGACTAAATTCAAAAAAACTTCAATGAGCCTCTTCGTCATAGGGGTAACCTGGCTGCCATCTGCTTTTGCAACCAACTACTTTGCTGGAATTGATGCCCTTTACTTACAACCCCGTAATGATGACTTAGATTATGTAGGTGTTTTTAATGCTAATGGCAGTTTTCGCATTTCTAACCTTGATCCCGATTTTCAGTGGGGCTTTCGCCTCTACACCGGGAAAGGGTTTAACAATAACAACGATGTTACCTTAAGCTGGCAGCATTTACATTCAAGTAACAGTGGCGATACCTTGGGAGGACTCGACTCCCCTATTTTTCCTAAATGGCTTTTTGTCAGTATCTGGCAAAACATTCATGGTCATGCAACTTTCGACTATGATGAAGTTTATGCTGTATTGGCCCACACTCAAAATTTTCAGTCTCCATGGCAAGTGCGTTATGGATTTGGTCCTGAATACGCCCGCATCCATTCTGAGGTCAATGTTTCTGCTTTTAATCTAAATAGCTCCATCGCTGTCGGTCATTCTGATGCTAGTCATTTCAACGGTATCGGACCACGATTTGAAGGTAATTTATTTTATAACTTAAATAAATCTTTAAATGTATTCATCAATGCTAATACAGCATTATTGATTGGCGATCGCGATGTTTCTTTAAATGCAACAGATAAAATTGATAACACCTCAAAAATCTATTCCGGCCATAACACCGTAGTCCCTAAAGTAGGATTTCAGCTCGGGATTAATTACTCACAACCCATTGGTATCATCGGAGGAGCAGGTGGTGTTGCAACGACAATTGATCTTCAAGCAGGCTGGCAAACAGAAACTTATTTTAGTGCTATAGAACATGCTGAAGCAGGTATTATTGGAGGGGAAGGCGCGAGTCTATTAACTACAAAAACTAGCAATTACAATAACCAAGGCGTATTTTTAGGTGGCAAACTGCGTACAAATTGTCTGTAGCTTAGGTATAAAAGATTAAATGAACCCTCTTCATTCTTTTTCATCGCTTGTGCGCAGTGCTGTTCCTAGAATAATGTGGCCAACAGTGCCGCATCCTATGGCTGCGCAGCTTTATTATCAATTAGATAGCTTTTCTATGAGTGAAAAGTTAAGCATTGAACACTTACGTCAACACCAGTTTGAACAATTATTTGTCTTATTTAATTTTGCTCGCCAACATGTTCCTTACTATCAGCAAAAAATGGCTGATTTGCCCTGTATCAATCACCCGCAAGTGCTAGCAGAATTATGGCCTGAATTACCTTTATTAACACGTTCTTTATTACAACAAGCGGGTCCATCCATTTTTGCGCTCGAAGCACTTCCAGCTCATGAGCCTGCAGAATTGTTATCTTCAAGTGGCTCTACGGGGCAACCGGTCACGGTGAAAGGAAATATTGCTACCCAATTCTTTTGGAATGCCATTTCGTTGAGAAATCATCTTTGGCATCAGGACAAATTCGACAAAACTTTTGCCGCTATTCGTTTTACTGAAAATAAAGCAGCGCAACCTCCCTTTGGCACAAGTTATCCTCATTGGAGCACGGCTACTTTTCCTATTGTAGAAACGGGGCCTTGCCATCATTTGACGCTTTGCACTGCAGAAGAAGAAGCCAGATGGCTTATGCAAATCAATCCTGATTACTTAAATTGCAATCCTTCTACTTTACGCGAAATCACTCAATACTTTGCACAGCTCAACCAAAAACCGTCTCGTCTCAAAAAAGTACACACTCATAGTGAAATTGTTGAGCCACAACTACGCACCTTGGTTCAAGAGGTGCTTGGCATTCCACTTATCGATACCTATTCTGCGAAAGAAGTTGGATATATCGCGTTACAATGCTCAGAAAATGAAAATTACCACATTCAAGCAGAAAACCTGATGGTTGAAATTCTCAACGATAAGAATAGCCCTTGCCAACCTGGAGAAACAGGGCGCGTTGTCATTACAACCTTACATAATTTTTCCTCACCGTTGATCCGATATGAAATTGGCGACTATGCGATTGTTGGTGAGCCATGCAGTTGCGGTCGAACACTTCCTGTCATCAAGCAAATTTTAGGAAGGAAACGCAATATTCTCAAAATGCCGGATGGTCGACAAGTCTGGCCAGCTTTCGCTAATAACGGGTTACGTTTGATGGATCTTTTTGCTGGCGCGCAATTTCAAGTGATACAAAAATCCTTGAATGAAATTCATATAAACTTAGCGCTTATCAAACCTTTTTCAGATGTTGAAGAAAATAGCTTACGAGAAAAATTGATTACTATCTTTTCGCACCCTTTTGACTTTACATTTAATTATATTAGTCATATTCCCCGTAGTGCAGGGGGTAAATTTGAAGATTTTAAATGTGAAATTTAAGTTTTTTTGGACTGCCTCTTGGGTGTGTCATCTATTATTACAGCAACATTGTTTGCTTGTAGATTAGCGAGTTGTGGTTGTGGTTGTTGTGGTTGTGTATTGCGTCTTTTAGAAAGATAATTGCCAAATTGCGCAAGTACCATACCAGTACCAACCGCAAGAATGATGTATTCTTTGGGAGCATTAGCGTAAAATTTTTCTGCTCTTACAGCGTCTCTTACCAAATCATTTACTACCCCTTTTACTGCATCCATTACCGGAGTCCCCATTCCATAGGTTTTAACAACCTCATACATACCAGTTACAATAACTTCATATTTTTCTGGTATTTGCGAATAAATATCAATGTAGCAGTTATTTAGTAAATATGGGTCTATGTTCTTCAGCTCAGTGTTGCATAAATTTAATAGAACAGTTGTGCCATTATCAAAAGTTTGTTGCACATAACCAGAAGCATATTGAGTATAACCTGACACCCAAGCTAAAGTTGTTCCTAACATATCTACCTCTCTTTTCTTAAAAGAGACTTGATTTTATGAGTCGAGAAATAATTATTCAATGTATATCAGATGAGTAATGAGCTGAATCCGATGAGAAAAGGAGAATTGTCTGCTATTGATTTTCAATCTTCATTCATACAACATTGATTGAGGTTGAATCGTGTAAAATATCAAAAAATGGTATTTTTTCGACTTCAATTATATGTTTTTATGACATAAACTCTTTTGCGATAAATATAGTATTTCTAGAAAATTATATCCCACCGTTCAAAGTTTCAAGAATTGATCTTAAATCTTGAGTTCAGCGACAAAAGTATTTATCTCTTTACTACGCTTCTTTTCTGAAATTTATCGTGGCATTCATCATATATCTATCGATTGAATTTTAATTCAGTAATGAACTGATTGAGTATCAAGTAAAAGGCATTTATCAATTCTTAAAGGGATTTAAACGATTAAAATAATGAACGAAATATTAAATATGAATGTCACTAGGGTACCGATTGGCAGCACATAAAGGGTGTCCTCATGAAAGACTTTTCAAATTCAGGTTCAAAAAAAAAGAAAGGCTTTTCGACCTCACGCTCAGGTTCAATAAAAAATGAAGAATTTTCAACTTTCGATTCAAAACAAAGGATAGGTAACGAGCTTATAAATTTTATTGACAAATTATCTAAACTAAATAAAAAAATGTACAAATGGGAAACTGTTAAGGAGAAAAAAGGTATATATGAAGATTATCAAGTACAAATTGATGGCATACAGGATCTACTTCTCGAATATATACATACTTCTACGACAGAAACATTATTCTATGAACAAGTTAATAATGTTTTATTTGGCATGATTGAAAATTTGATTGAAAAAATACCAGAAATACCTGGAGATAATAAAATATTATTTCAAGAAGAACCTTATGTTTCATTCATGAACGATTTTAATCAAGTTAAGAGCGAAATTTATCAAATGGCTCCGGCTTTAGAATGGTTGCCGTACATCGATAATTATGATGTGTTTAAAGAAGAAAGGGAAGAAAGGGAAAAAAATGGAGAAATTGACATTGAGGTTAAAAATCCACGTCAAGAGGTAAAGAAACTCCTTAATGAGCAAAGCAGAGCACAATTATATGAAGGAGCACAAGAGGAAGGAAAAGAAGATACCACTGCAAGAAAAGCCTTTGCGCTCTATTTAGAAAAAAGAATGAAAGAAGTTGAACAAATAGATACAAAACCTAGACCCACCATTAAAATGAAGGATCTTCTTCTTGAAGAGGGCCTTATTCTATATAAAGAAGCTATAAATGAAGAAAGACGTAGCCGCGCCTTCAGAGATGCCGTTTTTCTAAAATCAACCCAAGAGTATGATGGTCCGAAATGGAAAAAGAAATTGATCCTTTGGGTAGGAGGGCCTTCAAGTTCGGGAAAAACTTATGCTGCTAAACAAGCTGTTAAAAAAATGTCGAGAAATATGGAAATAAAAACAGATGTTAATGATCAAGTTATAGAAGGTGAAAATTATGTTGTTTCTGTAGATGGCGGAATCGAGAGAGAAGTATCACAAATGCGACAACTAGTGTTGCAAGTTGCTTTATCTAAAGGCTACAAAGGGATCAAAGATTTACACAAAAATACCAAATTAAAAACCAAAGAATACGTCAAAGCTGCCGCTTTGATGCAAGAAGATTTAGGCATCGTTATACCAGAAACCTTTGCCGAAAGCGTCACTAAAGAAGCGCTTAATGATTTCTTAAAACAGAATGAGATCCTCTATTACCATAAAAATGAAAATATGACCCAAGCATTTGCTGAAGTGACATGCGAGCCTAATAACGAAAAGCGTAAAGCCTTTAAAATAGCTGTTTGGCATATGGGCAGTTCCAGAGCATGGCTCGATGAAACAAAATCCTTTACTGCAAAGGACATTAAAATAAATAATCGTAAGATAGGCTGCGAATCAAAAATTTACGATTGGAAGGGTTTTAAAATTGGCAAGCATGCTTCTAAAACGGCGAGAGATTTTATAAAAGGAATTAATCCAGACGGGTTCTATATAAGAATAACAAATGATCTTATGTTTGTTAACAAGAAAAATGGCATATGGGAAGAATGTGGGTTTGATGATACCCCTGAATTAAAAATATCTCGCCGCGATTTTGAAACATGGCAGCAACTATTTAATCAAGATGATACCACACCAGATCTAAAAGAATGGTATAAAAGCCTTGAGGATAATAATGGCTTAGCGCCAATCCTTATCGAAATGACTCGTAATAATTCAATGGAGATAGACATAGATCCGACAACATTTGAACAGGATGATCTAGAAGATAATGAATTGCATTTACCTAACGACGAAGAGCAACCGAAGAAACAAAATACTAAACGAAAGCGATTACTGATGAGTGAGGATTCACAAAAATCTAGCAATATCACTATAGAAATAATACCTAATACTGGTCAATCTCAGAAGAAAAGCAATAATTTTTCTAATAAAGACAAGAAAATGAAAAATTAATGTTTATCCCTGATAAAACAGCACTGAAGATTGATTAAATCTTAAAGAGATCTATGCTTTATTCTTGCAGATCTCTTTAAAGGATCTAGATTATTTCCACTTCTACCACTCAGTCGTTCTTTTCTACCTTTCAACAAAGTGAGTAGTCCTTCAGGCAATGCCATTGCAGGTTAAATCATATTTTTCATTACAATCACCCTGAACAGATGTCACTGCTATCAAAAATGAATGCAATATCACTCATTTTTTCATGCTGAAAATTTTCATGAGCTTATACTCATTATCATTTTTGACATACAAAATTATAACCATCAAGTAAAATTACTTAATTATCGATTTTTTAATGGAGATTTTATGCTAGGTATTGAACAACACTCTTCAACGAACCGTGCACAAGCAGAACTAGATGAAAAAGAAGATGCTACATCATCACGATTAACATTAGATGATGAACTGTGGCAAATGGCTTTTCAGTATTTGCCCGCTTACGCTGTCCTTGGCCAAAATTCGGTAAAACATGTATCAAAAAGCTGGCAACATTCTATGCAAGCTGAAAGTGTACAAAGGGCATTGAAAGAAAAATTAAATATAGCCGAAATAATCGCTAATTGCAGACGAGATAAAACCGAAGCACTTCCTACTTTACGCTGCAAAAACATTTTCAATAATTTATCTTTCGCGCAAATTCTTGAAATAGCCTCATTATGTCCAGAAATCGCAGAGCAAATAATTGATAAACTACGCGATCAGCTAAAGGGCGAAGATTTAGCTATAATTGGGCAGCATTCGCCAGAAATTATAAATAACATTCTGGATGATGCCGCATTGTTTAACAAGATGACGCCCTACGACATAGGAGATCTTTGCAAACATCATCTCGTGATTGCACGTCAACTTTTTAATGCCACTACTTTTCGCGCTCAATGGGGCTTGTCTGGGTTAGCGGCTCTTAGCGCATATCATCCTGAACTTGCACATAAAATTATTGATGATATTTCTTTGCATCGAAAATTAACAAGTTTTGACTTAGCCTCTCTTGGTCAACACGACCGCGTCATTGCACTCAAAATCTTCAACACACCAGCTTTGCGCAAAACATTGGGAACCGTTGGTTTATTCAGCCTTAATCAATCCCATCCAGGACTTACAGACATGAACATAGATCCTTTGGGGATGTTTAGTGTAGTACCTGATAATAATATAAATGATATAAATATGGCAGAGATTATTATAGGTAATCTCGTTGATGCTGGTTTACTCGATGAATTAAGTAATGCTGATTTAACGAGACTGGGTAGTAGTTATCCATTAATTGCCGATAGAGTACTTAATACGCCAGACTTATGCAGCAAACTTATGCCTCATGTTCAAGCATGCTTCAAACGGCTTTCTTTTATTGCCAACGAAATCCAAGAAATTGCTGAACAGAATCGGGACCTTAAACAAAACACATGTAAGCTTAAATAGAACCGATAACTTATGAAGATAATCTTCCTCAAGTGAGCAAGATTATCTTCATCGCTTATTGTGCATGCTCAACACTTAATTGAGCTCTGCGAAGCCTTAGTTTGTTCCCAGCATTTTTATGAAAATCAAAAAATATTTCTATTCAGCAATACATGAATTTTAGGATAATTTTATGTTAGGTCCAGACAAAAAGCGCAAACGAACCCCTATTGGTCGTCAATCCTCTACTGAGTTAAATACGCGTGCTACCCAAATCTCTACTCAAGAAGACGGGTTATCAGATAGATCGGCTAAACGCGCCCGAATTGATAAGGCTATATCATCTACAACTATCCCAGTTGCTTCAACTATTTTAGTTGATTCGACTGTTCCTGAATTACACCATGAAATGCTTACCCATATTTTCTCTTTCCTTCCTTCGTATTCGTTTATGGGACAAAATAAAATAGCCAGAGTTTCTAAACAATGGTACACATTATCAAAGCAGGAAATATTTAATAGTAAAAAAACAATTGAAGATTTAATTGAAAGCTGCAGAAGAAACCCCGATGACGCACGACCTACGTTAGCCAATCCAGAAATTTACCATCATTTATCCTTAACCCAAATATTAGAAATTGCTGCATTTTGCCCTGCTGTTGCATATGATCTTGTCACTGATGAATGCCTAACCTCATTGCTTAATGCTGATGATTTAATTATTCTCGGTAAACAGCATACAACTGTAGCACTAGAAATTCTTAATAATTCATCTTTATTCAATAAATTAAATAGCTATGAATTAATTATGATTGGAATGCATCATGCAGAAATAGGTCATAAGCTTCTCAATGATAATGTTTTCTGCCATAAGGTTCAGGGGGCATTTTTAGCTATTCTTGGTCAATACCAGCCAGAAATTGCTAATCGAATTCTTAACGATGCATCTTTATGTAGAAAGCTAAACGGGCTTGATTTAGCTATCCTTGGACAGCATCAACCTGAAATTGCCAACCGGATCCTTAATGATACTGTCTTGCGCGAAAACTTAACCGGAGGTGATTTAGCGGCACTTGGACAATATTTACCGGAAATTGCACACAGAATCCTCAACGATACGACCTTAAAAAATAAAATTGATGCACTATCTCTTGGCTCTCTTGGCCGCTACCATCTAAACATTGCTCGTTATATTCTTAATGAGCGATCTCTTAGCACTATGTTAAATAGTGCTTGTCTATCCGCATTGGGTCGAGCTCATTCTGAAATTGCACAAAAGATTTATCGTGAAGAATCACTGCGCAGCAAAATAACTCCAACTGATATAGTGAATATGTGTCATTATCTGCCAGAGCTCTATAATGATAAAAAGTTTCTAGAGCAACTGGAAGGAGCGGATTTAGCTGCTATTGGTGTTCAGCACTTAGATATTGCCCACGAAATTTTACATAACCCCTCCTTATGCAATAAATTAGATGGAGAAGATCTAGCATTGATGGCTATAGAACATCCACAAATTGCTCAAAAAACGATGGAGAATACCGCATTATCCTTGAAATTAGCAGCAATCGATTTGGCAAGACTTGGCAACAAATGCTCACAGATTGCTTATGGGATTATTAATGATCGATACCTTTTTTCCAAATTAGAAAGCGAACACATTGTAATGCTTGGTCAAAATGATGGCAAAGTGGCACAAGAAATTCTCAACGTCATTCGCCGTAGAAGACTTTCAAGGGATCAAACTGCACTACTGCAAAATATTTCTGCAAAGACAATAAAAATTCATGAAATAGTTAGTCAAGCTCACAGTGTTCGTTTAACACCCAGAATGTAAATAAGTTTTTATCTACTGATTTTATTAGAAAGATTGAATGCAACTACACTCTATCCTCACAATATTACCGTTTATCCTTTGCGAATAAATCTCGGGTTTTTTACGACATAATTTCTTATATGATAATGTATAATTCTCTTTTAAAAATTTATAAATATTAAGGTCATTTTTATGTTAGGTCCTGACAAAAAGCGCAAGCGAACCCCCATTGGTCGCCAAACCTCTGCTCAATTAAATACCCCAGCTGCTCAAGCCGCTTCACAAGAAGAAGCATTATCTGCTAGGCCCAACAAACGCAGTCGAATTGATGACAACACAACATCTACTGCTGTCTCTGCCGCTTCAGCTGCTCCAGAATTATTCGAAGAAATATACTCCATTATTTTTTCTTACTTGCCATCGTATTCTTTTATCGGCCAAAATAAAATTGCTAGTGTTTCCAAGCAATGGTGCACATTATCAAAACAAGGAAAGTTTAATAGCAAAAAAACATTTGAAGGGATCATTGAAGGCTGCAGAGAAAACTCAGATAACGTCCACCCTACGTTAGCTAATATGGATATTTATAATCATTTGTCTTTAATTCAAATTTTAGAAATTGCTTCACTTTGTCCTGAAATAGCAAAAAAAATTATAAATAATATAGGTTTAAGATCCATTCTTAACACTGATCATTTACTTATTCTTAGCAAAAACCATGCATCAGTGGCTCATGAAATCATCGATAACTTCGCATTTAATTTATCCGAGATTGTTTGGCTTGGTGTCAGACAACTAGAAATTGCTCATAAAATACTCGATGATGCTTCCTTGCGCGATAATTTAGATGATTATGATCTAGTAGACCTTGGCTGTGCTCACATAGAAATTGCCACCAGGATCCTTACTGATGCCTCCTTAAAAGATAAACTAAATGGAATTAATTTAGCCACAATGAGCAGTCGTCATCCAGAAATTGCCTATCAAATTCTTAGTGATAAAGCTCTAAATACGATGCTAGATGGCGACTGTTTAGCGATCCTTGGTGGGGCTAATTCTGAAATTGCCAAGAGGATCTATGATGATGAAGTATTGCGTAAAAAGTTAAATAAAGATAATTTACTTATGCTTTCTAAGCAGCTGCCTGAAATTTTTAAAGATGACGCTTTTCGTCAACAATTGGATAAAGAATCTTTAGCTATCATTGGCACCCAGAACTTAGAAAACGCCCACGAAATTCTAGACAAGCCCTCTTTACGCGAAAAGTTAGATAAGTTCGGTTTAGCACGGATGGCAGAAGCACATCCACAAATTGCGCGAAGAATCATGGCTGATCCCTCACTATACGTTGACATAGATGCCTCTTGCTTAATAAAGTTGGGCAAACGTGACCCTCACATTGCTTGCCAAATTATTCAAGATCCATCCTTGTTTGGTAAGTTAAGTGGTAGAAAAAAAGCCGAACTAGGCAAAAACAATCCCAGCGTTGCCCAGCAAATTCTTAACACAAATTCTATTGAATGCCTGCCGTTACCTAGAGAAATACCAGGATTCACTAGAGAAATACCAGGATTCACTAGAGAAAGGGCAGAATTGAGAAGAGAAATAGCAGAATTGAGAAAGGTTTGTTTAATTGCTGAAAAAATTCAGGAAATTGTCGTTCAAGCTCCCCAAGCTCGAAGAACACGAAGAATGTAAGTGATTATTACCAATAGACAGCCTGGCTTTTGCAAGCCAAGCTGTCTATCTAATCATTTTACGCCCCTATTTCAAAAAGAGGATAAGGGGATAAGGGGATAAACATCCCAAGATTGCAAAAGAAATCTTATCGTATAGTTCGACACATTATAGCGCATTGAGCACTTTCTTAGGTGACTTTAGCGACGTGTTCGACTACTTGTGCAATTTCCTGTGCTGCATGGGTAATGATATTTCTATCTTCACCTTCTACCATCACTCTTACGACAGGCTCTGTCCCTGAAGAGCGTAGTAAAATTCTTCCCTTACCCTGTAAATCTTTTTCAAGCTGTTTTAGCACTAACTGCACACGTGAATCATTCACGACAGATGAACCTTTAGCAACAGGTACATTCAGTAATATTTGCGCACACTTATTCATGCCTTTTTTCAACTCATGTAAGGTTTTATTGGCATGACACATTGCGCTTAATACCTGTAAAGCACTCACGATGCCGTCACCCGTTGTGGTTTGATCTAAGCAGATGATATGGCCGGAGCCTTCTCCCCCTAATTGCCAACCGGCTTGCGTTAAAGCATCCATGACATAGCGATCTCCCACTTGGGTACGCATGAAAGGGATCTGCAACTGATTAAATGCTTTTTCTAAGCCTAGATTACTCATTTGTGTGCCGACCACACCGCCTTGTAAAATATCTCGATTGCGGTATGAGTTTGCAATAATAAATAAAATTTCATCCCCATCAACCACTTCACCTCTGTGGTCAACCAAAATAACGCGATCGCCATCCCCATCAAAGGCAATACCAATTTCAGCACGATGAGTGAGTACCGCTTTTTGCAGCGCCTCTGGGTGTGTTGAACCACAGCTTTCATTAATATTAAAACCATCCGGTTGATGGTTAATGGCAATGACATCTGCCCCCAACTCCGTGAAAACATGAGGAGCAATATGATAGGTTGCACCATTAGCGCAATCAATAACGACCTTGATCCCTTTCAAATCGAAGGGCTTTAAAAAAGTACCCTTACAAAATTCAATATACCGTCCTGCTGCATCTTCCATTATTTTAGCGCGACCAATATTTTGAGGATCAACAGTCGTCATCTCAGAGGATAAAAGACTTTCAATTTTGCTCTCAATCGCATCAGGCAATTTCTTTCCATCAGCGCTAAAGAATTTAATCCCGTTATCATAATAGGGGTTATGAGAAGCACTGACGACCACACCTACTTGGCTACCACAAGAGCGCGTCAGATAGGAAACACCTGGTGTCGGCATAGGACCTAATAAAAAGACATCTAATCCTGCTGCAATCAAACCCGCCTCTAAAGCTGCGGCTAACATATAGCCGGAAATACGTGTGTCCTTTCCAATTAATACAGAGCCGCGACCATCTTGCGCTAAAATCTGTCCAACGGCCCAACCCAATTTTAAAGCAAATTCTGCCGTAATAGGGGGAACGCCTGTGCGGCCACGGATCCCATCCGTACCAAAATATTTACGCTGTACAGACATCTGCTTGTTCTCTCCTTTGCAAATACGGCTTGATAGCTCGTGCTACGGTAAGTATATCTTTTGTCGCTGCAACATCATGTGTTCGAATAATAGAAACATCTTGCAGCGCTGCCACCATGGTTGCCGCTAATGTACCATGTAAGCGCTCATCGGCAGGTTTGTTTAATATTTCGCCAAACATGCTTTTACGCGATAACCCAATTAAAAGCGGACACCCTAAGGTTTTAAAAAAGGATAAATTGGTTAATAAAGTTAAATTGTGATCTAAGGTTTTTCCAAATCCGAATCCCGGATCTAGCCAAATTTTTTCTCGAGCAATACCCGCTTGCTCACAAGCGACAATACGCTCTATGAAAAAATGATAAAGCTCTTGCAACACATCTTGGTAGTGCGGGCGATTTTGCATAGATTCAGGCGTACCCTGCATATGCATTAAGCAAACAGGTACATTAGCTGCAGCTACAGTTGCTAATGCGCCGTCATCTTGTAGCGCATACACATCATTTACAAATACCGCACCTGCATCCAGCGCTGCTTTGATCACAGCAGTATGACGGGAATCGATAGAAATGGGTGTGTCCGTTTCTTGCTTTAATTTCTCAATAACAGGAATAACGCGATCGCATTCTTCTTCAGGACTGACAATTTGTGCACCAGGACGAGTGGACTCGCCCCCAATATCAATAATATCCGCCCCTTCTTGTATCATTTGTAAGGCGTGAGAAAAGGCTTTCTCTTTGGAGTGATGGCGACCACCATCATAGAAAGAATCGGGCGTTACATTTAAAACGCCCATCAATGATAATTGATCCTGAAACACTAGGAACTACCTCGCCAATTCAAATTGATTCGAGTACAACATTTGAATCAATGTGATTTAGCGGTATCGCTATCATCAACACTACGTTTTTCAGCATCGACTGAAGGCGTGGGTGGTTCCTTCACAGATGACTGCGATGTAGGCGGTTCATCTGATGAAGTCCCTCCGGTAGACCATCCCTCAGGTTCACGAGGTGTGCGCCCAGCCATGAGATCATCCAATTGATTAGCATCAATGGTTTCGTATTTCAACAATGCATCAGCCATTTTGTGAAGAATACTTTCTTTTTCGACCAGTATTTTCTTCGCACGATCATAGTTGCGATCAATAATTTTACGAATTTCTTCGTCTATGACGCTCGCGGTTGTGCTAGCCACTTCTTTGCGAACACTGACACTATGACCTAAAAACACTTCACCTTCGTCTTCACTATAAGTTAAAGGTCCTAAGCGCTCAGATAGTCCCCACTTAGTGACCATGTTTCGAGCAATTTCTGTTGCTCGTTTAATATCGTTAGAAGCGCCTGTCGTGACAGATTCAACACCAAAAATGAGCTCTTCAGCAAGTCGACCACCGAACAAGCTGGTGATTTGGCTTTCAAGACGTTTCTTAGAGTAACTGTAGCGATCTTGCTCTGGCAAAAACATGGTGACGCCTAAGGCAGCTGCTCTTGGGATAATGCTCACTTTATAAACGGGATCATGATCCGTCACGGTGAGTCCGACAATAGCGTGTCCAGCTTCATGATATGCCGTTAATTTACGTTCTTGGGCACTCATAACCATGCTATGACGTTCAACACCCATGATAATTTTATCTTTAGCACGCTCCATTTCGTCCATATCGACCAAACGTTTATTATGCCGAGCTGACGATAAAGCGGCTTCATTGACTAAATTTGCTAAATCTGCCCCGGAGAATCCTGGTGTTCCGCGCGCAATCACTTTAGGCTCGACGTTATCCGCCATCGGAATTTTGCGCAAATGTACTTTCAGAATTTGTTCGCGGCCTCTGACATCTGGCAAGCCAACAACCACTTGTCTGTCGAAGCGTCCTGGGCGAAGCAAGGCTTTATCAAGTACATCAGGGCGGTTAGTTGCCGCAATGATGATAACCCCTTCATTCCCTTCAAACCCATCCATTTCAACCAATAATTGATTGAGAGTTTGCTCACGTTCATCATGACCACCACCAAGGCCTGCACCACGGTGACGACCCACTGCATCAATTTCGTCGATAAAGATAATGCAAGGTGCATGCTTTTTCGCTTGGTCAAACATATCTCTGACGCGTGAAGCACCCACACCGACAAACATTTCAACGAAGTCAGAACCGGAAATCGTAAAGAAAGGCGCTTTAGCTTCTCCAGCGATCGCCTTGGCCAATAGGGTCTTACCTGTACCAGGTTGTCCAACCAGTAACACGCCTCTTGGGATCCGCCCACCTAAGCGTTGGAATTTTTCAGGATCTTTCAAGAAGTCGACTAATTCTTTTACTTCTTCTTTAGCTTCATCTACCCCTGCCACATCAGCAAAGGTAACTTTGACTTGATCTTCACCCAAAAGACGAGCGCGGCTTTTACCAAAGGTCATTGCACCACGACCACCGCCACCTTGCATTTGGCGCATAAAATACATCCACACGCCAATAAATAGGATAATGGGGAACCAGCTGATAAAAATACTCATCAACAAGCTTTGTTGTTCTGGCGCTTTCCCTGTCACGGTAACATTGTTATTTAGCAAATCGGTTAACAAATAATCGTCTTGGACAGGCATGTAAGTGACGAAATTTTGTTCATTACGATTCACGCCACGGATTTGGCGATTATCAATCGTGACTGATTTCACTTCGCGTTTTTTAACTTGATCAAGGAATTGAGAATAAGCGATTTTCTCAACCTGCGCGTGCCGAGGTCCAAAGTTACTAAACACCGACATCAAAATGACAGCGATGATGAGCCATAAGACTAGATTTTTTACCATATCATTCAAGGCTAGGACCCCTTTCTTTTGATCCGTAATCGATCTTCATTTTTTGTGCTCCCAGTTGATTAACCGGTTTAAGCATATACGTGAGCTTTCACCTAAAAATCATTTTACGGTTTCGTTGTCTTTATCATATTGCAACCACTGTGCCGTTACCACCTATAAGTAAACTAGACAACATATCTAGGCTTGATCGGCACGGTTCAGCAATGCATAAGCAAGATACTATATATTATAGTAGCCTCTGGCCAAGACATACAGCTCGCGCGAGGCTGATCGAGACGCATCAGGCTTGCGAATAACGACTTTTTCAAAGCATTGGCGTAAAGTTTTTACATATAAATCAAAGCCATCGCCTTGAAAAACCTTTACCAAGAAGCCACCTCCTTTCTTTAGGTGTTGCTTTGCAAAATCCCAAGCTAAGTCGGCTAATATCATCATTCTAGGCTGATCAACCGCTATCATCCCACTTAAGTTAGGCGCCATATCTGATACTACCCAATCTACCTGTTCCTCACCGAGCTCAGCTTGTAGATTTTCTAATGTTTGTTGCTCAGTAAAATCTCCTTGAAGGAAAGTCACCTCGGGTAAGGGATCCATTTCAAGTATATCGAGAGCTATTACTTTACCCTGACGTCCTACTAATTTTGTCAGGATCTGTGACCACCCACCTGGGGCAGCTCCCAAATCTACAACTTTCATCCCTGGTTTAAAGAGCTTATCTTTTTCGTGTAGTTCCAGCAATTTAAAACTAGCACGCGAACGATAGCCAAGCTTCTGCGCTTTTTGCACGAAGGGATCGTTGAGATGTCGTTGCATCCAGGATTTGCCATGTTTAGTACGAGCCATACACTTCTTATTTTGCTCGCTTTTGAGTATACATCGAGTGGGATCTCAGGTTAAAATGCACTAAGTTGTTATTCTAAAGTAATTTATCACAAATGTTAACGCGTCCTTTTTTAAAAAATTTAGCTACCAAAGCCCATCAGTTACATCCCATTGTTATAGTTGGGGGCAAAGGTCTCACTATTCAAGTCCATCAGGAAATTGATGCTGCTCTAACAGCACATGAATTACTGAAAATCCGCATCAACGCTGAAACTCGAGAAGCTCGCCAGCAAATGATTGCTGAAATTGCCGAACACCATCAGGCAACGATTGTGCAAGCTATTGGGCATGTTCTAGTTTTGTATAGACCGAAGAAAGAAGACTAAATTTTTTCTTTCTTCTGTTTCGCGCAAGCGCCAAAAATTATGCAGCGGCCCAATCACCGTAGCTTTTTAACGAAGCAGGTGCCCCAGTCCGCTATATTTCGGGCGGACACAAAGGCCCGCCGGCTTCGCAATTAAAAATTAAGCTAAATACTGAACGGAGCTGATCTCGTATTCAATTTCGCCGCTAGGCGTCTGCACTAATACCGTATCACCTTCGTTCTTACCAATCACTGCACGAGCAATGGGTGAATTCACTGAAATCATGCCTAATTTCAGATCGGATTCATCATCACCAACAATCTTGTATTTTACTTCTTCGTCTGTAGTTACATTGATAAGCACGACCGTTGTACCAAATACTACGCGACCATTTTTAGGTAACTTAGTAACGTCAATAATTTGCGCATTAGCAAGCTTTCCTTCGACTTCAGAAATCCGGCCTTCTAAAAATGACTGTTGTTCTTTGGCGGCATGGTATTCTGCGTTTTCTTTCAAATCACCATGTCCTCTTGCTTCAGCAATCGCTTCGATGACTTTAGGACGCTCAACGGTTTTTAAGCGAATTAACTCATCGCGTAATTTCTGTTCCCCTGCCACCGTCATTGGAAATTTTTTCATTGTACTTTAACCCTTAAATGCAAGGCCTGAATGGGTGCGATGTCATTATTTTTTTGATAAGCAAGCGCTAAAACTTGCGCTCGTGCACCAGATAGCGTCGTTGTATAACATACTTTATGCTGTACCGCAGTTCGGCGAATAGCATTGGAATCTGCAATAGCTTGTCGCCCTTCGGTAGTATTAATAATAAAGGCAAGTTTATCATTTTTAATACTATCCACAATATGAGGTCGTCCCTCGTTCATCTTGCTAATGAGTTCACAATCAAGGCCGGCAGCTAACAACGCTTTTGCAGTGCCACGTGTAGCAACAATTTTATATCCAAAACGCTGTAAGTCTTTTGCAATTTCTACAACGCCTGCCTTATCTGCGTCCTTGACGCTTATCAAAGCACTACCCGTTCCTATTTGGGGTGACATCGTGGCCAATTCGCTTTTCGCATAGGCTTGCGCAAAATTTTCCCCTACCCCCATGACTTCCCCAGTAGAGCGCATTTCTGGGCCCAAGATAGGATCTACGCCAGGGAATTTCTCAAAAGGAAATACACTTTTCTTCACAGCATAGAATTCTGGGATGCGTTCTTTGAGCATATCTTGCGATTGAAGAGTTTTTCCAATCATGCAACGTGCCGCAATTTTGGCTAAAGAAACCCCAATCACTTTAGAAACAAAAGGGACTGTCCTTGCACCACGCGGATTGACTTCTAACACGTAAATTTTGTTATTTTTAATCGCAAATTGCGCATTAATTAATCCTACCACACGTAATTCTTTTGCCATTTTGCGCATGCTATCACGCAATTCGTCCTGAATATCATTACTTAAACTAAACGGTGGCAAGGAACAAGCAGAATCTCCTGAATGCACACCAGCTTGCTCAATATGTTCCATGATCCCACCAATCAATACGTCTTCTCCATCACAAACGGCATCGACGTCAACCTCAATGGCATCATCTAAAAAGCGATCTAATAAAATAGCGGAATCTTTAACAATTTTACTAAAGCGCTGCATGTAATCGCGCAATTCATCATCAGTATAAACAATTTCCATTGCTCGACCACCTAAAACATAGGAAGGGCGTACAATCAATGGATAACCAATCGTATGAGCAACCTTCAAAGCCTCATCTGGACTTTCAGCCATTCCATTTGGTGGCTGTAATAATCCCAGACGATTAATCATTTGTTGAAAACGTCCCCTATCTTCAGCTCTATCAATTGCATCAGGTGAAGTACCAATGATAGGAACGCCAGCGTTTTCAAGCGCTTTAGCTAATTTGAGCGGTGTTTGGCCGCCAAATTGCACAATCACTCCCTTTGGCTTTTCAAGACTCACTATTTCAAGCACATCTTCTAAAGTTAAGGGTTCAAAATATAAACGATCGGATGTGTCATAGTCTGTCGATACGGTTTCAGGGTTACAATTTACCATAATGGTTTCATAACCTTCCTCACGCATCGCTTGTGCTGCATGAACGCAGCAATAATCAAACTCAATACCCTGACCAATACGATTCGGCCCGCCGCCTAGTACCATAATTTTATCTTTGTTTGAAGGCTGCGCTTCGCATTCTTGCTCATAAGTAGAATACATATAAGCAGTTTGCACCGAGAATTCTGCCGCACAACTGTCCACTCGCTTGTAGACAGGACGTACATTGAGTTCATGACGATGTTTACGCATAGCAGATTCACTTATTCCCAAGAGATCAGCTAAACGTTGATCAGAAAAACCCTTACGCTTGAATTTCAACAAATTGGCTTGGGTAATACCGCCAAAACCTAATGTTGCCACTTCATTTTCAGTCATGACCAAATCATAGATTTGCGCTAAGAACCAAGGATCAATACGGGATAATTCATAAACTTGTTCAATGTCCAACCCAGCACGAAAAGCATCCGCCACGTACCATAATCTTTGTGAAGTAGGACGCTGTAAATGTTGGTGGATTTCGTTGTTAGCATCCGCTTTACTTAAATCCACAATAGGATCTAATCCGCATAACCCTACTTCCAATCCACGAATAGCTTTTTGTAAGGATTCTTGGAAGGTACGTCCCATGGCCATGACTTCACCTACCGATTTCATTTGCGTCGTCAAATGGTGATCGGCTTGTGGGAATTTTTCAAAGTTAAAACGTGGGATCTTTGTCACCACATAGTCAATGGTAGGCTCAAATGATGCAGGTGTTTGTCCACCTGTAATTTCATTAGCTAATTCATCTAGGGTGTAGCCAATAGCTAATTTAGCGGCTACTTTGGCAATAGGAAAACCTGTTGCTTTAGAAGCAAGTGCTGAAGAACGAGAAACACGTGGATTCATTTCAATAACGCACAATTCGCCATTTTGCGGATTGACTGCAAATTGAACATTTGAGCCACCTGTTTCCACACCAATTTTACGCAATACAGCAATCGAAGCATCTCGCATGATCTGATATTCTTTATCAGTGAGTGTTTGTGCCGGTGCGACTGTAATGGAGTCACCCGTATGGATCCCCATTGGATCTAAATTCTCAATGGCACAAATAATGATACAGTTATCTTTTTTATCCCGCACCACTTCCATCTCAAATTCTTTCCAGCCAATAATCGACTGTTCAATTAAAAGTTCTTTCGTTGGGGATAAATCTAGACCTCTTTTGCAAATTTCCTCAAACTCTTCCATGTTATAAGCGATACCGCCACCACTACCCCCTAAGGTAAATGAGGGGCGAATGATCGTCGGAAAACCTACCGAAGCTTGCACTTGTTTTGCACTTTCCAAGCTGTGAGCGATAGCTGATTTTGGCATTTTTAAGCCAATTTCAGTCATCGCTTTGCGAAATTGTTCTCTATCTTCTGCTTTATCAATCGCTTCTTTGCTCGCACCGATTAACTCTACACCGTGCGTTTCAAGCACGCCATTGCGCACCAAATCTAGTGCGCAATTCAAAGCAGTTTGGCCTCCCATTGTAGGAAGCAATGCATCGGGGCGCTCTTTTGCAATAATTTGTGCAACGATTTGCCACTGAATAGGTTCAATGTAAATGACATCAGCCATTTGTGGATCAGTCATGATAGTGGCGGGATTAGAATTCACCAATATCACGCGATATCCATCATCTCGCAATGCTTTACAAGCTTGGGCGCCGGAATAGTCAAACTCACAGCCTTGACCAATAATAATGGGCCCTGCCCCGATAACTAAAATACTCTTGATGTCTGTTCTTTTTGGCATTGGTCTAATTCATTTCCAGAGCAGTAGGTTGCACGAGTGTTTGTTTTTGCTTCTGATAAATTCGCATGGCTTGCATAAAATCTTGGAATAAGAGCCGTGCATCGTTTGGTCCAGGACCCGCTTCTGGGTGTCCTTGGAAGCCAAAAGCAGGTTTTAAACGATGCTTAAACCCTTGAATCGTTTGATCAAACAAGGAACGATGCGTTATCTCCAAGCAATCAGGGATTGTATTTTCTTCTACAGCAAAACCATGATTTTGACTTGTAATCATCACGGTATCATCACCTAAGCATCTCACTGGATGGTTACCACCATGATGACCGAACTTCATCTTATGTGTTTTTGCTCCACTGGCCAAAGCGAGTAACTGGTGCCCTAAACAAATACCAAACAGAGGAATTGCTTGTTGTAAGAAGCTTTTAATTGCTTTGATTGCATAATCACAGGGTTCCGGATCGCCAGGACCATTAGATAAAAATATACCATCGGGTGAAAGCGCTAAGACTTCCTCGGCAGTGGTTTTAGCAGGAACGACAGTGATATGACATCCCAAATGATGCAAACAGCGTAAAATGGTTTTTTTCACCCCAAAGTCATAAGCAATTACCTTAAAGGCTTCACCACTTGTGCGTTTCGTATGCCACAATCCACCCTCTTGCCATAAGTACGGCGAAGGTGTCGTGACTTCTTTCGCTAAATCTAATCCTTTAAGCCCACTAAAAGCTCGGGCCTTTGCAATAGCTTCTTCAGCAGATTTTTCATTGAGTGAAGGTGCACTATAAATACATCCTTTGAGTGCCCCTTTTTCCCGAATTAAACGGGTCAAACGCCGAGTATCTATCTCAGCAATACCTAGAATTTGATGCTGAGCTAAAAACTGTTCAAGTGTTGATTGAGCGCGCCAATTACTTAATTGATAAGGTAGTTGGCGTATGATGAGTCCCTTCGCATAAACATCATTGGATTCTCTATCATCCAAATTGATACCCACATTACCAATATGGGGATAAGTTAGGGTGACTAATTGGCCAGCATAGGAAGGGTCGGTCAAGATTTCTTGGTAGCCAGTCATTGCGGTGTTAAAAACAACTTCTCCTACCGCGTAGACTGCCGAATGACTCAAATGACCAAAGGCTATCCCCTCAAATAGTGAACCATCTTCAAGTGCAAGCAGGGCAGGGCAAGACAACGTCACCTCCATTACAAAAAAGGCGTACACAAAATGGCCGCATTTTATCGAAATGTGGTAACAAAGTCTATAAAAATAAAAAAGTTTACTAACTAAATACTGGTGTCAACCTGTCGTTTTTTTTCGTTTGATTTTAGATTTTACGACATCTACTTCTTGCTTTGCTTCTGGGCGGAGCTTTTTCTCTACTTCAGCAAGAATTGCCTTTTTTCTTTCCTGAGCTTTCGGCTCATCTTCAGGATATTCTCTTGGATCTAAACGTGGCACTAATCCTCCATTTTGAGCTGCAACCATCAACGCAATTGCAAGCTCATCATCTCCTGCGGCCACAACAACAACCTCTTGGATCCCCGTATTCTCGTAATAAGCTTTGGCTTGTGCGACTAATACTTCAGGAATAATTCCTTTGTCTTTTGTTTGTTCTAAATCACTACTACGCACAAAAACAGAGCCAGAATATTGCTCAGGATTCGATTTTTTCTCTTTAAAAAATACTTGCAATTCCTCACCACTGTCAATTTTAATTTTGTATTGATACTTTAGCGAGCCCCTCCTGCTCTTGCTATCTACTCGTTCTACTACTTCCATTGGACGCTCTAAACTACCAAGATTTCGCTTAAATTTTTCATCAATACTCTGTATGTCTTTTGTTGAGATTGTATGCTCTTTCGCATACTCTATCCCTGATTTTTTGTTTATAGGTTTTGGCATATCTTGAGCTAAAGCAGAATCATCCACTGTCTTGACGATTCTCTTATGTGTTTGTTTGGAAAAACCTTCTACTTTTTTAAGCTTGTTCAATATATAAAGCACTGCGTCAATATCTTTTTGTAAAGCTTCCTTCAATGCAGGATCAGAACCACCTTTACTTTTCATCTCTTGCTCTAATAATTTAAGCTCTTGGCAAAAAAACCGCGCAGCTTCTTCAAGCACAGCTGGATTGGCTTTAAAAATCCCTTCTTTTCTTAGCCGTTTATAGAAACGCTTGCATGTAGGACTTTGAATTGCTTTAGTACGATTATATAAATAACCATTCATGAGCCTGGCGGTTTCACCCGTGATCCCTGTTCCCTTCTTACCTGGCGTTGCAGTTGCTGCTTTAATGTGTGAAGTTTCGCGTTTAGACAATTCAAAACGCTTTTCATGCTTAAAGAGTTTTCGAGAAATTTGTTTCCCGAGCCAACTTCCTCCAAAAGCCCCTAAAATACTCAATCCCACTGTGCCACCAATTGCGCCAAGTCCTGCTGAAATGCCAGATCCCACCGCGCCACCAATCGCTGTTCCTACTCCTGGAAAAACAAAGGTACCAAGTACAGCACCTATTGCTGCTCCAAAGCCAATCCCTGCCCCAATGGTCAAGGAAGTTTTAACTTTCTGACCAGAGAGCATATCTCTTGCTGCGTAATAAAGATCCGTCAAAACATCCATCAACCTATCAAGAATGAAGCCTTTTTGTGAGGCATTATTCAAAGCAGCTA
Organism: Gammaproteobacteria bacterium 39-13; assembly: GCA_001898235.1. Lineage (GTDB taxonomy): Bacteria > Pseudomonadota > Gammaproteobacteria > Berkiellales > Berkiellaceae > Berkiella. Next base: position 25,323 of record MKTN01000033.1, on the reverse strand, counting down.
GTGCGCCAATTTGGTTAACTCTTTCAACAGATAATAACGTTTCAATATGCTCTTTATAATTAAGATCATCTTCATCCTTGTTTTTCTTTTTTTGTTCAGGAATTGCTTCCCTCGCCCAAGGAACGATATCCTCTACAACGTGTTCTGCTTCTTCTTCAGTTTGATCTTTGAATACATCGTAACCTCTTGGCGAGCCCCCAATTTCATCAGGCTTAAAAGGGTATTTTGGCATAGCAGCATCTCATTATCTTTTTTTACTTCAATGCCATTATGACTATTAAAAGTCCCTAAAAATTCCATCAACCTTTTATTATTAAAAGCGGGAATTACACGATTAGAAGTTTCGATACAATGAGATTGCATGCTTGAAAAGTTAGAAGAGATGCGAAAAACCGGATTTTTAGTGTAGGCCCACTGCTTTAGCTAACAGCAGGCCATTGCCTTACTATGCAAATGACTGCCGTAATTTACGGTTTTGATGTAACTTTGTAGAAAGGCCTGTTAAATCTCCATCTTGATCAACCACTGTGTTTTTAACAGCATCTTTCTCAATATCTGAAACAATTTCACTCATAGCGTCATAAATGGCAGAATGAAGATCTGTCGGCAGTTCCTTGCCATATTTTACTAAAAAGCTATTCGTTCCAGCATTAACCACATCATCTACATTGAAAGCAGTTTTATTCAAAATATGAAGTTCAATAGTCTTAGCTAATGAAGGTTTCTCACTACTCGCTGAGGGCCCTTCTTGCAAAGAAAGATTCTCTAAATGCTGTGTAACCAAATGTACAGAGGCAGACCATATCAAGGTAGGCATACCATTTTCATGACAGTAATTCATCATGTGTTGAAAAACACCTTGAGATGAATTTGCATTTGCATTTGCAATAGTGAGTGGATATTCATCTTTTGCATTTTGCATGTTCTCTAATTCAGCCAATTCTCTCTTTGAAATCATCTGTTTTAATTTACGATAACAATTGACAGCATTATATCTTGCAATAAGATGCAATATATTTTGAGATTGATGATCCTTAAATTCTAATGTTTCAGTCGGAAAAAATCTAAGATAGCATTCAAAGAAGTGGGCATTATCAAATTGTATTGCCATCATTAACGGATTTTCATTTGCTTCACTCATACGAAAAAGATGGTCTTTATCTTTTGTAACATTAAACAAAAATGTGAGAAAAACAGGATCAGTATTATGCGCGCTAGCATGGTAAATATTTTGTCCGGCTTTTGAATAAGACAGTAAATTAACCTCGCCATCGATTGCCCGAGTGATGAGCCAACAAAACCAGTTCAGATCTTTCTGATCACAAACAAGATGAACAAACGGTCGTCCAAATGGATCACTTTGATTCAAATCCAACGCATACTGATTATGGGCAAGTGCATTTGCAGCTCTTAGGTAATTAGCCTCAAATAAGGCATGAATAACTGAGTTTTCTCCCCTCAAGTTCAAAAGGATTTCATTTAGCTTCTCTGAATTTTCTATATTGGCTAATAATATTTTTTCTTGTTCATCTAATACGGGAGGAAGATAAGAAATAGGGGGAACAGCGGGAAAACCTAACATTCGTGTACTCACATCTATTTTACAAAGCAAGTTGATAAAGTATACCAAAAGAGAACGCAAAGACTAAACGAAAAACTTCTTTAGCGTCGTTTATTTTCAGATTAACGAAGTAATATTTCATCGTGAATAAACGTTTACTAAAAATGAAGACGACCATTTATCCCCTTATTTTCACCGCTTTGCCATTTATCTTTTTTTTCCTCAATTTTTTCAATCACTTACATCCTGACCAATAACATTGAAATAACGAAGCCGAGTAACTTACAATTCAAACTTATCGATATTAAACGAAAATTAGTATAAAGAATGAAATAGTGGTGGTTTAAAATGTTATTTACGATGCACACAACGCCTTCAAATCCAGGAAAAAATGAGTATATTGAAAAGCACAAAATTCAATTAAAATTGTTGAGCCAACAATCCACCACAACGCCAGAAGATTTTGCAAAATTCGCTTCAGGGTTTACACAAAATTTCCCAGGCGGTAATGCATCGTTGCAGCATTCATATGAAGCAAAAGCACTATTAAAATCTGTTGCAGCTAAGTATATTTGTTCATTTGCCACTCAACTTAGCAAGGTTAAAAATAGCCCAAGCACAACATTAGCATTGCTCAATGCAACCTTAATCGATTTCATCAAAAATTTTCCCGGCGGCGAAAAATCGATTATCCATTGTCAAGATACGCCAGAATATGGCGCTTTTGCAAAACTTGTGGTTGAAGCACTTTGTATTAAAGCGGGTTTAGATTCAGATCGTTTTACGCTCGATCGCGGCCAATGCGTTGAAGCCAACACATTACAACTTATTGGAAAGCTCTGTATCCCACTCAAAACCAGTTACAAACCAAGATTTGGGAATGCTGTCTCTTTAAAAGAAATCACGCAAAATTTGATAGAAAAAGGAACTGCATTTTTTATACGAAAGCTTGATCCCAGACTGGCTAATCATCTTTCCTATACCTTAACAGGTTTAACGCATATTGATATCAATCAATTTAGAACAAGAGAACGCGATTCAGGTTTTATACCAACATTTACCGAATATAATCGTCCAATTGATGGTATTGTTAATGCTAGCCTAAAAGCTATATTATCCAATCCCACTTCTTGGTCTGCAGATGCACTAATAAGAATTATGCATTCTGTTATTCTCCTTTCGCGCAGCGAAGACAAATTTCTTACCTATTTAAAAGCTAGCGAAGCAGACGTATTGTTGCAAGTTATTGAAAACCAACTCAAAACAAATCCATTAAGTAATCGATCTTTAGCACAACAGCTATTTCAGATTAGAAATATTTACCCTGAAGTTTTCCCTGAAAACTTATCACAAACAATCGAACCTTTTATTGAGCAATTTAGTGAAAGCGCTCATGGCTCTGATTTTGAAGTTGAAATACACAGAACCTTAGTGAGCACAGCAGAAATGCTTGCACAAAACTACCCTATTGATCCGACTAGGTTTGATCCTCATAATCCTATTTGTGAGTCATTGGGCTTAGAGTCAGATATTACCTATCAAACTCCTGCGGTTAAGGCCTGCATCCAAGTCGATGGCGATAGATATCATAAGTACGTGGGAACACAGACTACTACGCAAAGAACGTTACTACGCGATCATTGTTTTAAAAATGACGGCTGGCAATTAATCACTTTTACTAACAATCAAAAAGATGCCAAAGTAGCGGAAACATTTTTGATAGAAAAAATTATTATTCCTTCATATGAAGCTAACACACGCGAAGATATTCACGTCATTCATGCTTTTATCACGAACAAGGAAAGTTATGAAAATGCACAGAGAAAACTAGGTGATTCTTTACCATTGGCACGGAAAAAAACCCAAATTTTTGGTGAAAAACTGATGGCCATCAAACAGCATTTGCAAAAGCTTTCCAGCCGGGGGATTTCTGTTACCGAATATCAAAAGGAATATGATTTTGCGAATGATTTTTATCAATATTCTGTTGAAAGTCAAAAATATGCAAATTCTTATCAAACACTTTTAGATGACGCCTTGAAGCAAGCAAGCAATTTTGATTTTCCACAAGCAGAAAAAATGGCGCATATTTCTTCTGTGTTACTTGATGTCAATAATGCAATAGCATTTTTAGAATTGAAATCTTCGGAATTAATCAATGCAGATGAAAAAATTCAAGAAGAAATTCAAAAGCTGGAAAAAATAATTTTCAGTAAAACTCTAACTGAAGAGGAAACCAATAGTTCTTTAGATGTAATTCGAACTAAAATCCATCAGAAATTTTTAGATTTGCAATTACTTAAAAGCCATGAAGATGCATTAAATGAAGCTATTTCCGCTAACAAAAAGAGCGAATATAAAGGACCAAGCAGAATTGAGATTAAGCAAGAACGCGAAAAAATTGAAACAGCTAAAGGTATGCTTGAAACTGAATATTCGATTGTAGAAAAAACGCTGAAATCAATTCATTCTGAAATAAAACAACTTGAATCAACCATCAGACATCTACAAAATAAACGTCCAAAAGCAGAAGAGATCATTCAAATTAAAATGAAGCTTGATGAGGCAATAGAAAGTAAGTTGAAGCTTGAAAACGCTTTAAAAGCACCGACGATAGGCGAGAGCTTATGCGACGATATTAATAAGCTAGATCAAGCTATTGGTGCAGTAAGCCATGAGACGATGTCTGCGCTACAAGAGAATTTAGATGCTGCAACGCAACTTGAAGCTTCGCTTTCTCTTATGTTAAGTGCTCCCCCTGTGCCAAGAGCCTTCACTCCTGGTTATCAAGCCATGACAAGCGGGCTCCCTTATCACACGCACACGCCATCAATGTACCCTACACCAACAACAATGCTATACCCTACACCACCAATGCCGTATTCTCCTCACGGAATGCCCAGCTATTTACCTTCTTATGCCTACTATGGTGGTTGCTATTATCCTTATCCGGTAAGTAGTAGTCATCAAAATACTTACCCTTCATATCCTTACACTGGCACACCTTCGTCAAGTATGAGCACTCATACTGACGATAGCACCATCACTCATTCTGATATTAGAAATCATTTTACCTAAGAGTCTCCCGCTTAAGGTTACACCTTAAGCGGGTATTTTAGCTCTGCAATGTCAATACGACTTCTCTGGTGAAAGCTTGGCCCCGGTGCTCATAAAGATAAATTCCTTGCCAGATCCCTAGCAGTAAACTGTTATTTTGAATGGGAATACTCAAGCTGGTCTGCGTTAAAATGGTGCGAATATGCGCTGGCATATCATCGGGGCCTTCGGTTTGATGTAAAAATAGAGGATCTCCTTCAGGTACTAACCGTCTTAGAAAATTTTCTAAATCCTGACGTACAGTCGGATCGGCATTTTCACAAATCAAGAGTGAAGCACTAGTATGGCGAACAAATAAATGGCAAATGCCCCACTTGATGGCATGTTGTTTGATAATTGCTCCCACCTCTGCTGTCATCTCCACAGTATGATAAGCACGAGTTGGTATTTTTAGAATTTCCTGATGAATAATACTCATGGTTTTTCAAACAATACATCGGCCATAGAATAAAGACCTTCTTTCTTCGATTCTAACCATTTTGCCGCACGTATTGCTCCCATTGCAAAACCGTTTCGACTTGAAGCACGATGGCTAATCTCAACACGCTCCCCATCGGCTGCAAACATTACTGTGTGTTCACCAACGATGTCTCCTGCACGAATTGTAGAAAAACCTATAGTTTGGCGCTCTCTTGGCGCTGTGATCCCATTGCGATCATAGATTGCAACTTTTTCTAAATTCCGATCAAGCACATCACAGATCACTTCACCCATTTTTAAGGCAGTACCTGAGGGTGCATCGACTTTATGCCGATGGTGGGCCTCAATAATTTCGATATCTACGCTTTCACCTAAAACTTTTGCAGCTTGTTTAAGCAATTCAAAACATAAATTAACACCAATACTCATATTCGGTGAAAATACAATAGCAAGCTCTTGGCTCATTTCCTGAATCAATGCTTTTTGTTCACCATTAAATCCAGTGGTACCAATCACCATTTTTTTACCATAGCGTTGACATACTTTTAAATTAGCCATTGTCGCCTCTGGCGTGGTGAAATCAATGAGGGTGTCGAAATTATCCCTCACAAGCGACAAATCATCGACAGGCTTAAATTCTAAAGGGGTTACCTTAGCAATAGTGCCGACGTCAGTATTTTTGAGCGGATTGTGTGCAGAAACTGTTGCAGCCGTTAGCTTTATCCCTTCGCTTGCCAATGCCGCATGAATCAGGGCGATACCCATACGTCCACTACAACCTGCAATAGCCAACCTTAGCATATGTTTACTTCCTTATGTGACATGTTTGTTCATTTATCTCTACTTGCGTATTAGCGCGAAGCGCTCAACGCCCACTTTCGTAAAGGGGGCAGCTCGCGCAGCGAGCGGGGGATTTTATAGTTCGCACCACTTCAAAAATCCCCCTGCGCATGCTTTGCACGCGCTTCCCCCTTTTCTAAAGTGGGAGAATGGTTCGCTACGCTCACATAAAGAAAAGAGAAAATAAATCTACTGTAAAAAAAGGAAAATCAATTAAAATTTCATTTTATCGAAAAAATCTTTCACCCTATCAAACCATTTATTGACTCTAGGGCTATTCTTTTGCGCATCTACAGCACCTTCAAATTCTCGTAGAATTTCCTTTTGCTTGCGGCTTAAATCCACAGGTGTTTCAACGATGACACGGCAAAGTAAATCGCCATGCGCGCTGCCCCGTACTGTCCTAACCCCTTTGCCACTTATTTTAAATACTTTGCCTGTTTGGGTTTCGGACGGTATATGTAGTTTTACCCTACCATTTAGCGTAGGGACTTCTAAATCTCCCCCTAAAGCGGCAGTCACAAAACTAATGGGGACCTCACAATACAAATGCTCGCCTTGTCTTTGAAAGATAGGATGTTCTTGGATATGAATTTCAACATAAAGATCCCCAGGCATCCCCCCTTGAGGAGCTGCTTCACCTTCACCGTTGAGACGAATACGATCATTATCATCAACGCCTGGTGGAATTTTGACTTGCAGTTTCTTTTCATCACGAACACGCCCTTGACCGTGGCAAGGACGACAAGGATCTGTAATGATCTGTCCCGATCCTCGACAAGTTGGGCAGGTTTGCTGCAAGGAAAAAAATCCTTGTTGAATACGAATTTGTCCATGCCCATGACAGCTATGACAGGTAGTAGGTTTACTGCCCTTATTGGCACCAGAACCATGACAGGATTGGCATTCCACCCAAGTTGGCACTTGAATTGTGACATTGGTACCGCGCACAGCATCTTCTAGGGTCAGCTCTAAGCTATAACGTAAATCTGCCCCTCTGGCTTCGCGACGTCCTGCCCCGCCCCCAAAAATATCTGCAAAAATATCATTAAAAATGTCACCAAAACCACCTGGGCCACCACCGCCCATTCCTTGCTGATCAACGCCAGCATGACCAAATTGATCATAAGCACGACGTTTTTGTGGATCAGAAAGCACTTCATAAGCATGCGTTGCAGCTTTAAATTTTTCTTCTGCACTTTTATCGCCAGAAGTTCTATCAGGATGGTATTTCATTGCCATGCGACGATAGGCTTTTTTGATATCCCCATCGCTTGCATCACGGGAAACCCCTAAAATTTCATAATAATCTTGCTTTGACATTTAATAATCCGCACCATTTTTCTGGTTTCCAGAAAGCATAAAGGCGCAAAGAAACCTTTACGCCGATTTATGCCAACAACAACAATAAGAAGAGAGGTTTTTCTTATTATTGTTGCTTATTGTCCTTCACTTCTTCAAATTCTGCATCAACGACGTCATCAGCTTTTCCTTTGTCAGCATGACTTGCACCTTCACCCCCTTGGCTGCCTTGTGGTCCTTGACCGTCGCCACCAGCGCCTGCACCATAAACACGTTGTGCCATTTTCCCTGCAACTTCAGAAAGCGCTTGGGTCTTGGTATCGATAACATGCTTATCGTTGCTCTTAATTGCTGTCTTCAAATCAGACATTGCGGATTCAATATCAGCGCGCTCTTTAGGTTCAACTTTCTCACCCAAATCCTTGAGGGATTTCTCGGTTGCATGAATGAGGCTGTCAGCATGGTTCTTAGCGCTAGCCAACTCATGGAACTGCTTATCTTCAGCCTCGTGCTCTTTTGCATCGCGAACCATCTTGTCGATTTCAGCATCATTTAAACCGCTAGAGGGTTTAACTTGCATAGATTGCTCTTTGCCTGTCGCCTTATCTTTAGCCGATACATGCAAGATACCATTAGCGTCTATATCAAAAGTTACTTCGATTTGTGGTACGCCACGTGGTGAGGGAGGAATATTCGTTAAATCAAATTGCCCTAAGAATTTATTTGCTGCTGCTTGCTCACGTTCACCTTGGAATATGCGCACAGTCACAGCCGTTTGGCTATCTTCTGCTGTTGAGAAAATCTGGCTTTTCTTTGTTGGGATCGTTGTATTTTTTTCAATCAACTTTGTCATCACGCCACCCATGGTTTCGATACCTAAGGAAAGCGGAGTGACGTCTAATAATAAGATATCTTTGACTTCACCTGACAATACTGCGCCCTGAATGGCCGCGCCGATAGCAACAGCTTCATCTGGGTTCACGTCTTTGCGAGGAGGTTTGCCAAAAAATTGTTCAACGGCAGCCTGTACTTTAGGCATACGGGTTTGTCCACCGACCAAGATAACAGAGGTGATATCTTTTTCGGATTTGCCCGCATCTTTTAATGCAGTACGGCAAGGCGTTAATGTGCGTTGAATCAAATCATCAACTAAAGATTCAAATTTCGCTCGTGACAAGCGAATGTTCATGTGTTTAGGACCACTGGCATCTGCTGTGATATAAGGCAAATTAATATCTGTTTGCTCACGTGAAGAAAGTTCGATTTTTGCCTTTTCTGCCGCTTCTTTCAAACGTTGTAATGCTAATGGATCTTTGCGTAGATCAGCGCCTGTGTCTTTTTTAAATTCATCAACAAGATATTGAATAATTCTGTCATCAAAATCTTCACCGCCTAAATGGGTGTCACCGTTTGTAGCAAGTACTTCAAATTGTTGCTCGCCATCGATATCTGCAATTTCAATGATGGAAACGTCGAAGGTACCACCACCCAAATCGTAAACAGCAACAATGGAATCACCTGATTTTTTGTCTAAACCAAATGCTAATGCCGCTGCAGTAGGTTCGTTAATGATACGCTTCACATCAAGGCCGGCAATTTTACCTGCGTCCTTGGTCGCTTGGCGCTGTGAATCATTGAAGTAAGCAGGGACAGTAATAACAGCCTCTTTCACTTCATGTCCCAAATAGTCTTCAGCCGTCTTTTTCATCTTGGCCAAGACCAGCGCGGAAATTTGTGGTGGCGCTAATTTTTCATTATTACGACCTTCTACCCACGCATCACCATTATCTGCTTTTACGATTTTATAAGCGATATGGCTGTCACGCAGATTAGGATCATCAAATTTGCGACCAATTAAACGTTTAACAGCGTTAAACGTATACTGGTGGTTACTAACAGCTTGGCGCTTTGCAGTTTGTCCGACCAGACGCTCTCCATCTTCCGTCATTGCAACAATAGAAGGCGTTGTTCTATCACCTTCACTGTTTTCAATCACGCGTGGTTTACCATTTTCCATAATGGCCACACAGGAGTTGGTGGTCCCTAAGTCGATACCAATGACGACATTTTTTGCTGCCATTACCTATTTCTCCAATTCATTTAAAAGTAAGGTTATTTATCAATTCGTTAACAAATACATGGGGATAAACTTAGTCTTATTCAAGAGAAATCCCCTAAAAATGCTTAAAATCTTGCTGATCATTTATCCTGCATTTGATGCAGGCGCACGAGATACAACCACTCTCGCAGGGCGTAATAACCGTTCATTGAGCATATACCCCTTTTGAACCACTGCCATTACCCGATTGGGAGGGACATCCGACGTTTCCTGTATAGAAATGGCTTCGTGATAGGCAGGATTAAATGCATCACCCTGCTTAGGATCAACAGGTTGAATACCTTGTTTGTCCAATGCATTCAACAGCACGGTATGGGTTAATTTCATCCCTTGAGTGAGATCTTCTACAGAAGCTTTGCCATTTTCAGCAAAGACTAGCCCTTGCTCAATGCTATCTACCACCGCTAACACTTCTGCGGCAAAACGCTCAATGGCAAATTTTCTAGCTTTTTCAATATCTTCTTGTGCACGTTTTTGCACATTTTGGAATTCTGCTTCTTTACGAAGAAGTCTATCCCAATGGCTATCCACTTTTTCTTGTGCTTCTTGTAGAGCCTTGCTTAGCGTTGCAATTTGATCGTGCAATTCATTGATATTGTCTGGAGAAGGTAATTCAGCCGCTTCGGAAATATTGCTTCCTAAAGGACTATCCTCAAATCGTTGAGAGGGCATATTCTCGTCCTGTGTTCCAGGCTTATCCGTGTGGGATTTATTATGCTTATGCTTCTCCATTCAGAACCTCTTTATAAAATATAACTAACTAACAAGGTAGCTCATTGCTGGTTAATAAGTGGGGACTATTTATCTGGATTCAAGAGTGTGCCTAGCACCTTGGCTGTCAATTCAACCACAGGAATGACTTTGTCATATCTCATGCGTGTAGGGCCAATGACCCCTAAGACCCCAACTGTTTCTCCATCTACCTTATAACGCGAAGTGATAACGCTATACTCACGGAAAGCATCATACCCTGATTCCTCGCCAATAAACATTTGTACCCCATCACTTTGCAGGCATTGATCTAAGATGTGGAGGATCTCTCGTTTTTGGGTAAAGGCGGCAAATAATTTCTGCAATTGTGTCATTGAAGCAAAAGGATTGGCAAAAAGATTTTGTTGACCAGCTAAGACATATTCTTCTTGGCGTTTTGGTGGCACAAAGGTTTTGTCAGCAACATCAACCACCGCTTGCATCAAGCTATCCATTTGTGTGCGGTCAAAATTTAAGGATTGAAGCAATTCATGACGAGCGTTGATTAAATCTTTACCGGCAAAATGCTGATTCAGAAAATTGCTCGCTTGCGTCAATTCGCTAGCCGTATACTGACGTTCCGTCATGATGATACGGTTTTGAACTTCTCGTTCATTAATGACCAAAATCACTAATACGCGGTTATCCGCTAAAGGTAAAAACTCAACGTGGCGCAACAGTTGTTGTTCATGTTGTGGTAGCGTGACAATACCTACCATATGGGTCAATTCAGAAAGCACATTAGAGGTTTTAGCAATTAAATCCCCTGTTGATTGACTCAAATCAAATTGCTGCTGCATTCTCTGAGCTTGCATCGGATCCAAGGGGTGTACAGACAATAAACTATCGACAAAAAATCGGATCCCTAGCGTGGTCGGGACTCTACCGGCAGAAGTATGGGGCGAACAAATATATCCCCTTTCTTCGAGATCGCCCAACACTTTGCGTACTGTGGCAGGGCTCAACGTAGGAAAAGCCTCAGAAACCAGAGTCTTAGAGCCTACTGGTTGTCCATCGCGAATGTATAAATCAACGAGGTGCTTAAGCAATAATTGCGCACGTTCAGAGATACAATAATCGTTCATAGGTTCAATACGGGCTATATCACGCTTTTATAGGTTTGAAAATTATCCTAGTTTACTTGGCCTACTATTCTAAAGGGTTAGGCAACAAAGAACCATATCAGAAGGGCCGATTGTTTTAACCTTGCCGAAAGTGTATTTTAGGACAATCATACGTAATTCCGATGTTAGGTAGGTTACCTGGCAAGTTGGACCCCACATGACAACATCATTCACAAAAATTGGCATTATTGGAAAGCATACCAATCCTGAGGTACATAGCACGATTGCATCCCTTGTCAGCTTTTTGCAAGCGCAAGGGCTTGAGATCATTATGGAAGAGCGATGTGCACAGTCCATGTCTAACCTCTTCGTTAAACAGGCAACACGAGAAGCGCTCGGTGCCTTATGCGATCTCATCATCGTCGTGGGCGGTGATGGTAGCCTGCTAGATGCTGCTCGCGCCGTGGTCGATAACGGTGTTCCTGTGGTTGGTGTGAATCGAGGGCGTCGTGGCTTTCTTACCGACATTTCACCACAAGCATTGACGCAATCTTTAGAGCCATTGCTTGCGGGTAAGTATCAAGAAGAGCACCGCTTTCTTCTAGAGATGGAGCTACAAAGAGACAACGAAGTGATTGCCCAAAGTATGGCGTTAAACGATGTTGTCATTTATTCCGGTGATATCGCACGAATGATTGAATTTGAAGTCATCATTGATAAGTTAGTCGTTTATCGCCAGCGTTCTGATGGTTTAATTACCTCAACCCCCACTGGCTCTACCGCTTATGCGCTATCAGGGGGCGGACCTATCTTACATCCTACGCTGAATGCGATTGCATTAGTGCCCATGCATCCTCCAATGTTAACCAGTAGGCCTATTGTCGTTGATAGTAAATCAACCATTGAAATTCATATTATGCCAGATAACCTGCTTAACCCACGCTTGAGCTGTGATGGCCAGGTACATTTTAATGCGCTTCCCAATGATCGGATTATTATCTCGCGTAAAGCCAAAGAATTGCGCCTACTTCATCCCACCGACTATGATTATTACCATACATTGCGAACGAAATTGGGCTGGAGCGCTTAAGGTTCATGCTACAACATCTTTACATCAAAGACTTGGCTGTTGTTGAACTGTTAGATATTACTTTTTCTGCTGGGATGACCGTTATCACGGGAGAAACAGGGGCTGGCAAAAGCATCCTTTTAGACGCATTAAACCTTGCACTTGGTGGCAGATCAGATAGCCACCTTGTACGGCCGGGAGCAGAAAAAGCAGAAATTGCAGTCATGTTTGATATTGCTTCACTGCCTGGCGCAATTTTATGGCTAGCAGATCTTGAACTCACCTGCGATGAATCAACGCAACAATGCATTATCCGTCGTATTCTGTATGCTAATGGTCGTTCAAAAGCTTTTATTAACGGGCGTCCTGCTACAACACAACAACTGCGTCTGTTGGGAGAACACCTTCTTCAGATCCATGGCCAACATCAACATCAACAATTACTTAAATCTCACGAACAGCTTCGACTGCTAGATGCATTTGGCCAACATGATGGACTTGTCAGTCAAGTACGCACTGCGTTTAAAGCCTGGGAAAAACTTCATCATTATTGGCAAACCTTGTTGGCGGGTGCCTCACCTGAACAATCGCGTATCGATTTATTGCATTACCAAATTGCTGAAATTGAAGCATTAGCACTTAACGAACATGAATTAGCACAACTCTACCAAGAGCATGATCAGCTTGCTTATGCTGCTTCTTATATCCAAGCAACAGAACAAACCCTTGCTCTGCTTGAAAATCAAGAGGAAGGTAACGCATTACAGTTAGTTTCACTTGCACTTTCATCCTTGCAAAAACTGAGTGAAAAATTCTCAACCCTTACTAATGCGCATGAATGCCTTTCTAATGCGCATATTCAACTAGAAGAGGCGGTTTCAGAAATTAACCATTTTGCCTCAGGTTTAGAAGTTAATCCGGCACGATTAGCTGAAATAGAATATCGTCTTGAGCGGATCCATGATATGGCACGCAAGCATAAAGTAGAGCCGGAAAAACTGTTTGCGCATTTTGACACCTTGAAAGCGCAAGCAATGCATTATGCGCACCTTGAAGAAAACTTAAAACAGCTTGAGCAAGATTTAGCATTAGCGGCTGAACATTATCAACATTTTGCCACACAATTAAGTCAAGTGCGTTTGCAAACAGCGCAAAAATTAGCACAAGAAGTAACTCAAACTATTCAGCCTTTAGGCATGCCAGGGGCGGTATTTACTGTGCAGCTTGTTGCGCATGATGATAATTCATTACACCTACATGGTAACGAAACAGTGGTATTTAGCGTAAGCGCCAATCCAGGACATGCACCTCAACCTTTATCAAAGGTGGCTTCGGGTGGGGAATTATCTCGGATCAGTCTTGCACTTGAACTCTTAACGGCAAAATATTTAGCGACACCGTGTCTTGTGTTTGATGAGGTAGATGTGGGGATCAGCGGCAAAATTGGTGCAATTGTCGGCAAGGCGCTACAGCATTTAAGTCAATCAGCGCAAGTATTATGTGTCACTCATTTACCCCAAGTTGCTGCATGTGGTGATCATCATCTACAAGTGACGAAAACGCGTCATGAAAGTAGCACGGTAAGTGAGATCCATACTTTAACAGGTGGACAGCGTATAGAAGAAATTGCACGGATGTTAGGAGGATTAGACGTGACGGCTCAAGCTCGAGCGCATGCTAAACAACTGTTGAAACACCAAGAAGAGCTTATAGCAACGTAGGACTTATTTTAAGAAGTTTGTTCCTGACAACTATTGCAGACACCATAAAGATATAAACAATGCTCTGTGATTTTAAAGCCAAACTTATCGGCAATCGCGATTTGGCGCTCCTCAATAATTTTATCGACGAACTCTGCCACCGTTGCACATTTCACGCAAACTAAGTGATCGTGATGATTACCCTCATTTAATTCAAATATAGCATGTCCTGTATCAAAGCGATGGCGGATGACAAGGCCTGCTGCTTCAAATTGTGTCAAGACACGATAAACCGTCGCCAAGCCTACATCGTCTCCTGACTCTAGTAATTTCTTATAAACATCTTCGGCACTGATATGACGTTGCTCAGCATTTTCTAGGATGCCAAGGATCTTTAGGCGTGGCAGGGTGACCTTGAGGCCCACCTTTTTTAAATCCTTGTTTTCAAGTTTATCTTCTGACATAAAATGATTCTCATTTACAATTTTTCCCAAAGGCTATCACGATATGGACAAAAAATCTTGCCTTCGAAAGTACCGTTTGTCTGCGGCCGGCGCTCCCTCAAACGAGACACCCATTTCTAACATGCAAACATAAGCCGCAGGACATCCATTTGAGATAGCATGAGGGACCAGACAGGACACCCACTTCTCACATTCAAATATAAGCTGTAGGACATCCATCTGAGATACCCAGAGAAGATCATTGATTCGAGAGGCCCGCACTTTAGGTACGTAAGAGAGTAGGTGGTAGATGAATATCTTAATACCATATGGGAGGGGATGTCCCTTCATAGAAAAGAAGGGACAGGACGGATATCTATATATTTTTGGGACGCTTGGCTGAGTTTACAACAGAATCTTCTTCTGTACTTGGTGTTTCCGCTTTAATTCTATATTTAGCAGCATGATGTTGTAAGTAAATATCAAAAACTTGATATGCCGTTTGACCTAATTTCGTCTCTTTAATCGACCAAGCCTTGCTGTTCTTTAAGTCCTTTTTTTCAACTCCTGTTCTCAATAACTTTTCGAGTAAATGCGCTTCATCGCTAGACAAACATGATTCTAATTTTTCAACTAATTTGTTGTTTTGATTTTGGAGATGGCTTCTTTTTACTGATTTACTCAAATACAGGATCTCATTTTCAGTAAAATAGCAAAGTAATTCTTCCGCTAACATCTTGGCTTTTTCTTCTGCGTTTACATTTAATGGCGATTTTGCAAACTTATCAAATTTTGCAGAAAATGCCAGCGTCTTATCCATGAGTTCTTTCATCGTGAGCTTAGTTTTATCTTCAGTTTTATTTACTAATTGCTTCGCTTTTTTGAAGATTTCGAATGTGCACTCAAATTGAAAGATATTCGTCAAACTGCTCGCAATTAGATCCAACGTGTTTTCAATTTTGGTATTAAACTCTAATGCCATGGCTCTTACCTTTTAGTACAAAAGAATATATTAGTTAATTTATAAACTATTGTATGTCGCACAAATTAGCGAATATTTATTCAGTTAAGAAAATGACGACAATTTATTATTGGGAAAGGAGGATGTCCTTTCTATGATCGCGCCGAAGTGAAACGAAGGCGGATGGATGTCCCCTTAAACTATGATCACGCCGAAGTGAAACGAAGGCGGATGGATGCCCCCTAAACTATGATCACGCCGAAGTGAAACGAAGGCGGATGGATGTCCCCTTAAACTATGATCGCGCCGAAGTGAAACGAAGGCGGATGGATGTCCTTAGTGTTCGGATAGCGAAACAAAGGCAGGCGGGGTTAACTTGCTCCCTCCAGTCGGACATGTTAGCCTTGCGACAGAAAGGTAGGCGATTTCCAAAACCTCAAACTGAGTTTACCAGATTACACAATGAAAATGAAAACACGTTCTTTTTGCAAAAGCCTCTCTCTTGTCTTCTTATGCCTTAGCTTAAGTGCATGCTTTGTGCGTCCTTATAAGTTCGATTTAGAACAAGGCAACATTGTGACGGCAGATAAGTTAGAGCAGATCCAGCCTGGTATGAGTGAAGAACAAGTACGCTATGTCTTGGGCACGCCCATGTTGCACGATGTATTTCATACTAACCGTTGGGATTACATCTACTACGATAAGCCTGGGTATGGTCCAGAAGTACGGCGTCATATAGCGATTTATTTTGATAACGGTCAGGTTGATCACATTACTCGTGATGAGATGCCTTCTGCCGTTGCATAAGTTGCTGCTTTTTCTGCGCCCTTGCTCTTAATTCTCTAGCTGTCATCGCGCTTTGTGAAAGGGGACGATAAATTTCTACCTGATCGCCTGCTTGCAAAATTGCTTGCAGTGTTTTTATCGTTCCAAAGATCCCTACTTGGTTTTGCGCCAGATCAATCTCAGGATAATGTGTTAACAAGCCAGATTCTAAAATGGCTTGTTCAATCGTGCTTCCTACTGGCAACTGTAAAGAAACGATTTTGTAATCTTTACTGCTACTTGCATAAACAACGTCAATATTAATCAATGAGTTGTGAGGCATAAATCTGATGTGCTCTTTGTGTAAAGGCATGAAGTAATGTACCCGCCATTTGTTGAAAAAGCGGGCCAAAGGCCATTGCTATAAGTTTATTATTAAATTCAAAAGAGAGATGCAAAGACACGTGGCTGGCGTTATTGGCAACGGATTTAAATTCCCAATGCCCTTCTAAATGACGAAACGGACCATTACGCAGCCGCATTTCTACGCGATCATGTGGTAATAATCGATTCACGGTTGTAAAAGATTTACGCCAAGGACCTTTGGTGGCTGTAACGGTAGCTTCAATTTCATCCGCTGAACGATTTAAAATGGCGACATGGGCACACCAAGGCAAAAACTGGGGATATTGCTCCACATCATTTACGAGTTGAAACATTTGTGCCTGGGAATAAGGGACAAATGCGCTGCGCTGAATAACCGTCAAAAAGCCCTCTCGTCGAAAAACAAACAATTTCGAGTGTCTATTATAATGAGAATGATTTATTTTTCATCTCAGAAAAGTATAATGCCTATATTATGAGTAAAAAACAAAAAACCGACGATCTCGACATCATAGCCGAAAACCGTAAAGCCCGCTTTGAATACACCATTGAGGAAAGATTCGAGGCAGGGATCGTCCTGCAAGGCTGGGAAGTGAAGAGTTTACGTGCAGGTAAAGGTGGCATCGCCGACAGCTATGTCATCATTAAAAATGGCGAAGCCTGGCTCCTCAACGCACAAATTATCCCCTTAAACTCGGCATCAACGCATATACACCCTGAAAATAGCCGTACCCGTAAGCTTTTATTGAATAAAAAAGAACTTAAACGGCTCATTGGTGCAGTTGAACGTAAAGGATACACCCTTATTCCCCTTAAAATGTACTGGAAAAATGGTTTAGCAAAAGTTTCCATTGCCATTGCTCAAGGTAAAAAGCTCTTTGATAAACGAGAAACTGAAAAAGCACGCGACTGGCAACGCGATCGTCAACGCATACTTAAGCGCTAAAAACAGCTGTTTTATCAGTATGTTCCATCAAGTCGTATTGCTTTGGCCTCCCAATTAGACTATGATTGAAAGTGGGGACGACCTGGCTTCGACGCAGTTCACGAACCCAAAGATGCATGCCGAGTACACAGTTTAATCTCGTAAAACTTCAACTGTTACTTTATAGTTGCAAACGATGAACTATACGCGGTAGCTGCCTAAAAAACAGCTTAAGCCCTTCTACCTATTGTGCTTGGACGGTAGAATAGAAGGTCGACTAAACAAGATCGCTGCTCACGCCGCCCTAGCACGAGCAGTTAAAAACAACTGGGCTCGCTCTTCATAACCGCTCTGATCCGGGTGTGTAGAGTTAAATAAAAGATCACCGATAAGCATGTAGACCCTTTGACGTAGGTCTTGCGGACGCGGGTTCAATTCCCGCCGTCTCCACCAAATTCAAATAAAAGAGGACCCTTCAGGGTCCTTTTTTATTTGAATTTACGAAATGCCGAATGTGAAACTGCATCCGCCTGAGGACGTGGGGTGGGAAGTAAAAATAATTATATTTTCTAAAGAATGCCGACTTCCCTGCAAAAAAATAAAATGGGATAAACATCGTCATCTTAATGTTTACAACGATGTTCTTTGGTTTCCCGCCAGGACTTCATAGAAATACTTAATGTTAAGCTCTATGCTTGCGCTTTCCAAGTGAAAACTCACTATCTTGTTCTGGTAATGAAATAGCATCTTCAACCGGAGGTTGTGTTGCATCAAATCGTTGCAAATATGTTCGTGAGGATTCTTTCGTTTTTTTATATCGAGGTTTTTTCCTCACTTTGTTATTTTCAGTATTTTCTTCAGCTTCATTTTCATCATTTGCCAAAGAGAATCGGGTATTTAGCTCTCTTTTAACTTCTTTGTCATGAGCAATATCGAATATCCCCTCAGCCTTTTGATCTCTTTCTAGCAACGGAAAGATAAGTGGATCAAAGGGGGAGAATTCCTCTGGTCCCCAAAAAATATTCTCATATTGCTCTACCATAACTGGGTCGATCCCTTTCAGCGAAATAATGGCACCATCTAAAATACCTGGCTGGCTGGCTTTTATCGCATTCACTATTATTTGTGTTACTGCGATGTTATCGCATTCAGCTATATGCATCGCGTGGTGTAAAAGATCTAATATCTGTTCATGGTTATCTTTAAGATGAAAAATTGCAAAGGGTGCTAGCACTTGCAAAATAGCAAGATCATTTTTTTCAATAGCATTCTTCATAGCACTAAAAACACAATTCTGATCAACAACAACGTGTTCCATAGCAACCAGTTGATTTACGATTGCTAAGTTTTCTTGTTGAACTGCTATCTCTAAACAGCGACTTAGTAGGCAGGTCCTACGTATATTGGCTGCTGCTTCCGTGCCGCTTTCTCGTACTCTAGATAAAATTAGCGCAACGAAATTGCTTTTTCCATTTGTTACTGATGATAATAATGCCGATTTCCAATGCTCAGAACAGGGCAAGAGACGTTTGGTCATTTCTAAAAGCATTTCGACAACAGTTTCATCTTCTTTTTGCACCGCTAAGAAAAGAGCTCTTCCTTTACAGTGTGGGGAAATGTTTTTACGATATTTCTGCAATAATAACATCATAGAAGAAATGCTGGCATTTTCGGCTGCCAACTCAAAAAACTTTCGCGCATCTTCTGATTCAATTTCAGTGCTATCCAAGATCTCTTTTGCTATCCATTCTTCATTACCTACAATTGCGTACTTTACAGCATCAACATAAGCTTCTATAGCTAATTCTTTTTCATTCATTTCTTGCAAAATAGGGGGAACAGTTCCATTTACTTTGGCAATAATATAAGCGACTGCTTTTTCATGTTCAGCATGAGGGTGATTAAATATTCTTTCTAGAGAAAACGGATTACCATGAACTGCAGCAAGATAATCTAGCCATTTTATCATCTCTTCAGTTAATGGCTTTGGCGTTTGTGATGCCAAAGTAACAATATCCCCTGTTAAAGCAGACAACAAAAATGTCATGCCTACATTTCGGCCATAACACTGTTGAAATTTATGATATTCCCGCATGAATACCCCTTTGGGATCTGCTTCTTTAGATTCTAAATACGGGAAATAACGTTGAAGTAACTGCTTCCATATCACTTTTTCATTAGCGAGCAATTGTAATGAATGACTGGTTACTCCAATAGCACTCAACTCTCTTGGATTAAACTGTCCTAGTGACAAAATGTGTAACCATATTTCTTCAGGCAATTCAGGTGATATCGTAGCGGTGTGGTGATTTTCCGATGGCTCTTCTTTTGCTTCGAGAAAATCATCTTCCTTTTTTATTGTTAGCAAATTCATTAAAACATGCAAAGAAGGATCTTGTTCTTGGATAGCACTCAAGGTGATCTCGTTAAAATTATCTGGCCCTTGCATATATTGTTCCCCTTTTATCGTAAGCAAGAAAACTAAATTTGGTAACATGATACAAATTTTTAGCTAATGATGTATGTGGGTGAACTTATTGAGCGTGTATTCACTATCATCAAATGTATCATTAGGGGGTTAAATGGTTATATTGAAGCCATACAGATAAAGCCGTGCATAAGACCACATCATAACGATTGTGTATACGAACTGATTTTTCTCTGACTCCTCGCCAATTTTTAAAAAAACTCAACGCCCGACCACGAATGGCCGAGCTAGGTTAAAAAGGGGTTATAGTTGTGCCAGGGATGGCTGCTGACTATTGTTTACAAAACTCTCATCTTCAACAGCAGGATAATCTTCAACATACAATTCACCCTCAGCACCGTAATTGCAATATTCTCGCTATTAAATCAGCTTCATAATAAATCATTCCCGCTTCCCAGGAAGCTCGTAAAAATTCGGGAAAAGTGCTTTCACCTCATTGATAAATGTTTCGTTGTTGAATCTCGGAATATCATTCAATCCACTTATTAATGCTTCCATCTGATTGACGACACAGCTTTCATTGGTGAAATAAATAGATTGGTGTGAAAGCGTCATGTTATCGCCCCACCTCCAAACGCCAGATTAGTTTCCTAGGAAACAGTTGTTAAGGAAATATTCAGGAGAGCCCAAAACCATGGCTAGCGTTGATTGCAAAGCAACAATATCCTCGTATTCTTGCTTGATAAAGGGTAAAATGGTTGAATTTTACTTATTTAGAGAAAATACCATGCGCTTATTTGTCCTTACCCCTTTCAATCCTAAATGGCCTACTGCACACTTTAAAAAAATAGATCGCATTATTGTTCGAGCAGCGTCAGCCATAAAAGCACGCCAGCTCGTCAATGCAGCGACTTTTAATTCACAAAAATCCAAAATTGGGCAAATACATAACCCTTGGCAAAATCCTTCATTTTCTAAATGTGATGCTTATGAAGGCTCTGACTTTACCAACGAAGGCGAAGAAGAAATATTATTTCCAGCTGATTTAAGAGACTATGCTAAGCAATTAAAAAAGTAGTTACTTAACCTTTTATGCCCAAGGACTGTTCACTTTTAATATCAGCAATGAGCCCTTACTTAAAAGCGAGGGCTTATTGATCAAGACTAATGTCTTTCAAGGTATTTATATCAAGAGGTATTACCGCTGTCGTTTGATCAATATGAATCATCGCATCAAATTGATAAGGTAATCTTGTAAAAAAATAATGGCTGCTACGTTCTGTTTCAGGCCGATAAATAACGCCAATGGCCCGCTGTAAGCGTTGTATATGTAAATAGTGCTCTAGCTGTTCATCACCCGTTAAATTCAGAATAAAATTGCGGTGTTTTACATGATGAAATAGCTCCTCATAGCTGCCTTTAAGACCTGGCGTAATCGATTTTTGCATAGCTTTCCCGTCCCACTTTGATGCAGCAGTAACAAACCCCTCATAGGTTGAAAATCCTATCAAATAACTGTCTTCAGCGTATTGTTCTCGCATCAATTGACCTATGTTGACTTCACCCTGTTCACTCATTTCAGTTGCTCTGGCATCACCAACATGAGAGTTATGTGCCCAAACAATTACTTTGGCAGGTTTATTGAAACATTTTTCCAAATGATTTGATAATATGCTAAGTGTTTCTGCCATATGAGTATCTCGAATATTCCAAGATGATACACGTCCTTCAAAATGACTTCGGTAATAAATTTCTGCATTTTTAACTAAACGTGCATTCTGGGTTGCATAAAAATATTCCTCTTCAGCTGCAATACCATCTTTGCTTATCAAATGTAAGGCGTTATGTTGCAAATCAAATAATTGCTCCATAGCCTTATCTACACAAGACTTTTTGATCCCTGCGCTAGTTAAGTAACCATAAGCTTCAGGATCAATATTGAGATGATCAAAGCAGGCATAACGTTCTTTCGCTCTCATGGCGGCATTGGGGTCAATTTTCTCTAGGTATTCAATGACTGCATTCATTGACGAGTGCAAACTATACAAATCAAGACCATAAAAACCAATTTTTTTATTTAACATTGATATTTTATCATTATGGGCGCGCAACCAGAGTAGAAATGGTAACATTATAGTATTGCGCCACATCCACCTAGGAAAACGTGAAAAAGATTTTAGCGAAAGCTCTGGATTATTTTTATCGCCAATGCCCTTAAGATAGCGATTAACTTGATAAGCGTCAGGCCAATCTCCTTCTATTGCAACAGCCATAAATCCTTTTTTAGAAATGAGTTGTTTAGTAATTTCTGCACGTATTTGATAAAACTCTTGCGTCCCATGTGTTGCCTCACCAATAAGCACTAGACGCGCATCACTAATTTTCTCAAGGAGGGATGCATATGAAGATTCGTCATTCATGGAAAGAGGTAAACTCTTTGCCTCAATAACTGAAATAAGTTTTTCTAAAGCATCGTCGCTGCTCATTAGCAATCCTAATTATTTACACTTAAAAATAATATTTGAGAGTTTACACACAACTATAAATTTTTCTGATCAGGTGTGTAAATTACTACCCGTCAACACAATCAATATTGATGTCATCAGCTTGATATTTTAAGAGTCTATACTAGCTATGATCATATTGATCACATTTTTGGCTAGCATCGTAATTTTTTATTATTTTGGATCAATATACAGCCTCATTAAAATGAGGTGCAGAATCAAAGTTTCAAAAATATCGTTTAAATAGGAGGATTAAATATGAAACACATAAGACCATACAATTTTAGAAATGAACTTTTAGCTGATCTTTCTACAAATTTTGATCGTTTACTTTCATCTTTTAATAACATTCCTGAATTGGGAACTTCAGAAATATCAAAAACAAACTGGATACCTAAAATAGATATTAAAGAGCATGATAATTATTATATTGTATATGCAGATGTTCCAGGAATTGATCCTTCTGCTATTGATGTTAGCGTTGATAATGGCGTTTTAACAATCAAAGGCCATAAAGAATCTGAAAAAAAGGAAGAAAAAGAAAATTATTTACACGTAGAACGTTCGAGTGGCTCATTTATGAGACAGATGACATTACCTGAATCAGTTGATTCAAGCAAAGTAAAAGCTAAGAGTAAAAACGGCGTTTTAGAAATTACTTTACCTAAGGCAGAAAAAAGTACCACTCGAAAGATAGCTGTTGAAAAGTGATTTGGAGCCACTTCAGGGACTGTAAAATGCAATGAGCAGCTTAATTTCCAAAGTGTTTGATACTTGGAATGACCGTTTATAATATTTAAAATTTATAATTCGCAATTTATCAACTTTTTAGGAAAATCGGGGTTTATAGTGTAGGCACAATAATATTATAGTGAAAATTAAGTAAGATAACAGATTGCGTACTAATATACGTTTTGTTATATTTGAAAATCTGATGGATCTTCTCGACAGGATCATTCGAGGACTGGTACCCACCTAGCTTTTATGCAAAAACAGGTTCATCACAATTCGCTAGATTTTATAATTTAGTTATTGTGGAGTTAGTATGCCTGTTTCCATGCCTTTACCCAAAGATCATAAAAATTTTTTAGAAGCTGCGAAAATTGGTGATCTAGAAAAAATTAAAAAACATCTTGAATATGAACTTCAACACGGCCTTACCGTTGCTGCCTTTAGGGGGCATTATGAAGTTGTAGATTATCTCATCAAACAAGGCGCTAATGTAAACGCTGATACCGATTTAGGACTCACTCCGCTCACAGCAGCGATTAAAGGAAAGCGTCCCGCTATTGTAGAACGGTTGCTGAAAGAGCCTGCTATAGATACTAATAAATATGACCCATCTGGACAGACTCCCTTACATCATGCAATTGACGTGAGAAGTGAAGAGATAGTAAAACTTTTGATTGAACACAATTGTGACATAGAAGCTCCGATTATAGCAGCGACAAATGGACAGATTAGTGGGTACGAAGGTACCCCCCCCTTATTGTATGCACTCTATAATGATAATGAAAATAATGAAAATATCGCTAAATTACTGATTGAAACCGGGGCAAATATAGAAAATCAGGGGAGAACGGATACAACCCCATTGGTCTATTCAGTCTATGCCAATTTATCAAACACAACGTCTTTATTGATTAAAAGAGGCGCAGATATTGAAGCAACAGTCCCCATGGGTAACAATATATTTGAATTAGCCATCTTAAGAAATCTCGAATTAGAAGAGGAAGGAGAGGGGCTTTCAGTTTTGCTAAAGGATATTCCAAAAAAGGATATTCCAAAACTCAATACACTATTTAAATTGGCCATGCAACAAAAAGATATTTATTGTGCAAGAATCATCTTAGAATTTAATGCTGATGATGCACTTGAAAATGAGGTTTTACCTGATATTCATACTCCATGGATTGAGGATTCAACTGATAATACTGTCGATACGTTAACAAATCGCACAAAATGGATAAAAATGTTACAAGATTGTTACGAAAAATTCTCTCAAGCTGAACAAACACCATCCTTGGTCCAAAAAACTGTTGAAAAAATAGATGAATGTACCAAACAAAATCCGGTTTACATTGAGCCATTGCAAAAATTGCTTCCGTTTGAATTATTTGAGAAATATCAACATGCTCCCACTGAGCGAAACAACAGAGAACAATATTTTCAACCAAAAACCAAAACTTATCTTGAACGTCTAGCAAACGAGTTAGACTTTGATCTACATGAAACCTCGCAAGGTTCCAATGCTTTAGAATCAGCTGAACCAAGCGCATTAAAAAAATTTCGTACAAGTAACAATTAACGTATATCGATCCGCCTCCTACTACTAAAAGCGTGATTATAGAAATAATCACGCTCGATTCTTCATGCGAAACATGTAGAATTAAAATCACACTTTAATTCTACATGTAAATAGTTCATTCGATTATTTATTCATCTTTATATGTTTCTTTTTACCTTTTGCAAATTCAATTCATGCAATTCATCAAAACGCTGTCGTTTTGGACTTCTGCCCTCTTTCTTTTTCATCCACAAAAGATCCTGCTTTTTGTCTGTTGCTATCATTTCAGCAAACTTTCTTTTATGTGACAAGGATTGATGCTCGGATGGTTTAGTAGTAGCTTCTGCCTGTTCATATGTTAACGGACAACATGAAGAAAAATCAGTTTCCTTTTGTTGAAAAATATTTTGAATATGACTTGCTACGATAGGATCAATCCCCCAGTAGAAGCAGCTTGAGTCAGGCCAAAGAGGGCTTGGATCTGTTACTTTAATTTCATCAAAAATTATCTGCGCATTTAAAATATTTCTTTGCATCGCAGCTAGAATAAATAGGTGCTTATTATTTTCAATTGAAAAACATCTTACCAATAATCTAAGTATATTTGGTTCAATCGTTTGAACATCAATAGCATAAGCTAAATTTCTGATTGCAAGTCTATTGGTAACATTTGCCACGAGAAAC
>MKTN01000032.1 GCA_001898235.1 Gammaproteobacteria bacterium 39-13 | reverse complement strand
CGCTTGCCTCTTAATATTTTCTACTATTAATGGCAATGAAATGAATGGTTTAGAAATAGTGAATCGCTTAATGAAATCCTTTAATGCAGATGATATCACTGGCACTATTATTGCTGTGCCAGTATTGAATGTATATGGTTTAACTCATTACCCTAAAACTATGCCGTCAGGACAAAATCTAGCCGAATGTTTCCCTGGCCAATTAGAAGGAAAATATGGCGAAAGAATTGCTTACATTTTTACACATGAGTTAATAAAAAAATCTGATTATTGCATTGAATTGCACACTGGCTCACTTAATCATAATATATTGCCTCAGGTTTATTGTAATTTTAACAATTACAAAGCTAAACAACTCGCCAAAGCATTTCAAATCCCAGTTGTCACGAATGTAAGCTTAGATGGCAATAAGCTACGTCAAACTATGGAAGATCTTGATATTCCCTTGATTGTCTACCAAGCGGGGGAAGCAATGCGGTTCGACGAAAACGCAATTAATATCGGTGTTGAAGGCACAAAAAATATTATGCGCGCCATTGATATGCTTCCTAAAGAAGCACCTATTGAATCTATTACTCCTGTCTTTTCTCAAGATGAAGACTGGATCATTGCGCATAAAGGTGGAATTTTGCACGTCAATGTGGTCCTTGGCCAAACAATCAGCAAAGGTGATAGAATTGGCACTATTTCAGATCCTTTCAGTTCTGATCTTGAAGAGCATGTCAAAGCCACTAAAGATGGTATTATTGTTGGGATAAACACCACACCTTTGATTCACGAAGGTTTGTCCATTTTTAAAATTGCCTCATTTATCGATTACAATAGAGCAGAAAATGCTATCGAATCTTGGGAAGAGCAGCAACGAGAATTAGTTACTCATGCAAATTGAAAACAAGTTAAGTTTTCAAGGCACAATCATTTGGATGATATGTGCTATATTTTTCACCTATGAGTTTCTACTAAGGACCGTCTTAGGTACTTTTCAACAACCCATCATGCATGACTTAAAGTTAAGTCACTTTTCATTTGCAACATTAAGCACAACCTCTTACCTAATGATATATGGAATCATGCAGATCCCAGTCAGCATCATTATAGGAAAATATGGATTAAAAAGATCTTTGTTATTCGCCATAGGCGTTTGTATTTTCTCTGCGGCACTCTTATCCTACAGCCATGAATTGAAAACTGCCATCATAGCTCGAATGCTCATGGGACTGGGCTCATCTTTTGGTTTTATTTGTTTACTCATTGCTGTCTACGACTGGATGCCCAAAAAGCACTATGGCCTTTTTATAGGTTTATCCCAATTCATCGGGACAATGGGGCCAATGATAGCAGCTGGGCCACTCAATAGCCTAGCCACTGAAAGTAATGCTAATTGGAGGACGACTTTATTCAGTTTGGGAGTTTTAGGGATCCCATTAGCAATAATGGTGATATGCTTTGCTAAAAATAACCAAAATAGTGCAAATAAATTTCGAATTATTAGTAAGAGCATATCTGCCACTAAGAATTTATCTAGCCTATTAATCCAAAAACAGACTTGGTTTATCGCCATTTATTCGGCACTAGTCTATTTTATCATTGAATATTTATCAGAAAATGAAGGCAAAACTTTTTTAGAAATTAATGGTTATAGCGGTCATTTTTCGTCTTATATGATAACACTTGGATGGCTTGGCTATGCCATTGGATGCCCATTATTAGGATTTTTATCAGATCTTCTAAAAAGAAGAAAACTCATTATGATTACTGCCGCATTTCTCTGTTTCAGTTCGCTGATATCAATTGTCTATTTCACTTCATCTGGTCGAATTATTTTAGCGCTATCATTCTTCGGACTAGGTATTGGAGCAAGCGGTCAAAGCATTGGCTTTGCAATTATGGCTGAGCAATGCAACAAAATTTATTTAGCAGTGGGGATAGGTTTTAACAACACCATGATTACCCTGTTAACATCTGTTGTGGCACCAATCTTCGGATGGATACTTAGCCATCACAGCCACAATACTGGAAAATTAAATTTAGCAGATTATCACTTCACTTTCGCATTATTAGCAGGACTAATTTCCATATCGTTCGTTTTAGCAGTTTTTTTCATTAAGGAAACCTTCTGTCGTTCAACAAAAGGTTTTACCTTAATTGAGGCATCTGCCTATAAAACTAATTTCATTTCAGCTTAATTCCATGCTATTTCTACCAAAATAATTTTTTGATTCTGACATTGAAAGCCACTTTTCCCAGCTATTTCCCTCGCAAGGCTTTCACAATGGCTTCATTAGCTTGTGGTAAAGTAAGAGAAGTTAATTTGTCCGGAGAAATCCACTGTACCAATTGGCCTTCGCAACCACGCGGCTCTCCCTGAAATGATATGACTTTATGTACTTGCAAAAGAACAGCTTTATCATGATAGTCATGTGCAACTTCCAACCACGGTTCATGATGCAAAACCTGGATCCCAACCTCTTCGAATAATTCACGCTTTAGCGCATTTTCAACGGTTTCGCCAGGTTCTATCTTGCCGCCAGGAAATTCCCAACATTCACCTTGATGTTGCCAAGGACGGCGTTTTGCAACAAGAATTTGTCCTTGTGCATTAAACACCACCCCAACGGCAACCTTGATCCGTGACAAAGAATTTTCCTTAGGAGAGTTGGCCATGACAATGTTTATATTTCTTGCCCGAACCACAAGGGCAAAGATCATTACGTCCTACTTTAGGGGTCGCACGCGTTACCGTAGCGCCACCACCCATCGCACTCATTTTTTCCTCGCCCATACCCAATTGCTCTTCTTCAGCGCCCTCTAAAGCACTAGCAGCTGCATGGCGAAATATCATCGACTCGTTATTAGCAATACGACGTTGTTGTTCTTGTGCTTCAACGACATCAATATCCGCTGGCGCTTGGATTTCAACAATCGAAAGCAAACTAATGACTTGGCGCTTAATACTTTCAAGCATTGCCGTAAACAAATTAAACGCTTCTCGTTTGTATTCTTGCTTTGGATCTTTTTGCGCATATCCACGTAAGAAAATACTTTGACGCAAATATTCCATTTGCGATAAATGATCACGCCAATGCGAATCTAATGCATGCAACATGACTGATTTTTCAAATCGTCTCATTGCGTCGCTACCAATGATAGCCTCTTTAGCTTCAAAATCTTTAATCGCATTTTCTAAAATGCGTTGTCTTAATACTTCTTCGTGAACATTGGGCTCTTGCAACCATTGTTGTAAAGGAAGCTTCAAACCAAATTCAGACTCTAAAGTTTTTTCAAGACTAGGTACATCCCACACATCTTCAATGCTCTGAGGAGGAATATATTCAGAAATTACCGAATCAATAACGGCTTTACGGATGCCGACAATATTTTCTGAAATATCATCGGTGGCCATTAATTCATCGCGTTGATCATAAATTACGCGTCGTTGGTCATTGGCAACATTATCATATTCAAGTAATTGCTTACGAATATCAAAATTATGACCTTCAACTTTACGTTGTGCATTTTCAATAGCACGCGTAACCCAAGGATGGGTGATGGCTTCACCTTTTTCTACCCCTAATTTACGCATGAGGCCAGCCATTCTCTCGGAGCCAAAAATGCGCATTAGATTGTCTTCTAATGACAAATAAAAGGTCGAAGAACCGGGATCACCTTGACGACCCGCTCGTCCGCGTAATTGGTTATCAATACGACGTGATTCATGTCGTTCTGTACCAATGATATGCAAGCCACCGGCTTTGACTACGCTATCATGTCGCTCTTTCCATGCCTGACGTAGCGCTTCGATACTCTCAGGAGTAGGTTCAGGTAATGCACGAATTTCTGCATCTAAATAGCCACCAAGCACAATATCTGTACCGCGACCGGCCATGTTTGTAGCAATGGTAACCGTACTAGGCCGACCTGCATCAGCTACGATTTGCGCTTCTTGCTCGTGGTATTTTGCATTTAACACTTTATGCTTAATTTTATGCTTATCAAGAATATGAGAAAGTAATTCTGAGTTTTCAATAGAAATCGTACCCACTAAAACAGGACGATTTTGTTTAACGCACTCTTTGATTTCATCAACAATAGCTTCAAATTTTTCCTGCTTTGTTAAGTAAATCACGTCAGCGTTATCTTTACGCACACAGGGACGATTAGTAGGAATAACAACTACTTCCAAATTATATATTTGCTGGAATTCATAGGCCTCGGTATCAGCAGTACCTGTCATTCCCGCAAGCTTTTCATAAAGTCTGAAGAAATTTTGAAATGTAATGGAAGCCAATGTTTGATTTTCGCCCTGAATTGGCACACGTTCTTTTGCTTCAACTGCCTGATGAAGCCCATCAGACCAACGACGCCCCTGCATCGTACGACCAGTGTGCTCATCTACAATGACTACTTCATTATTGTGAACGATGTAATCCACATCTCGTTTAAAAACTACATGCGCTCTTAAGCTGGCATTCAAATGATGCAATAATCCAATATTCATTGGATCATATAAGCTTTTACCTGAGGTTAAGAGCCCTGCATTCACCAAAAGATTTTCAACGCGCAAATGCCCTTCTTCAGTTAAATATATTTGTCGTGATTTTTCATCAATCGAATAATCACCAGGGCCATCTTTGACTTTTTGCGGATTAAGCGCAGGAACAATCTCATTCATCTTTATGTATAATTCAGAACTATCTTCTGCAGCACCCGAGATAATTAAAGGTGTTCGCGCTTCATCGATAAGAATAGAGTCAACTTCGTCAACAATTGCAAAATTCAATTCTCTTTGCAGACATTCTTCTTCAGAATGTGCCATCTTGTTTCGAAGATAATCAAAACCCAATTCGTTGTTGGTAGCATAAACGACATCACATAAATAGCTCTGCTTTTTGACTTCTTGACGCATTCTTGGCACAACAACGCCAACGGTTAATCCCAATGCATGATAAAGCGGGCTCATCCATTGTGCGTCTCGACGCGCCAAGTAATCATTGACGGTGACAACATGGACCGATTTTCCATTGAGGGTATTCAAATAAACGGGTAAGGTTGCAACTAATGTTTTACCTTCCCCTGTCGACATTTCTGCAATTTTGCCATCATGCAAGGCCATGCCGCCAATAAGTTGAACGTCAAAATGGCGCATGTTTAAAGTTCGCTTACTTGCCTCTCTCACGACAGCAAACGCTTCAGGCAACAGTTGCTCTAGCGTTTCTCCTTTGCGATAGCGTTCTTTAAATTCTTCCGTTTTATAACGTAATTCTTCATCCGTGAGCTTTTCTAAGACAGGCTCAAATGAATTAATTTTCTCTACTATCTTGCGATAGCGTTTGATGAGTCGTTGATTGCGGCTTCCGAAAAGCGCTTTTACCAGTCCTGAAAACATAGGGGTTCGCTATTTCCTCAAAAGATAATCACTATAGGGAATATATCACAGTCTATCTGTCAACATGGAGATTTTATCATAGCATAATGATATATGTAAGCTAACTCACGTCCTTTTCAGATCAGGGAAAAATTGCCCTGGATCTACTGCTTGGCCATTTTTATGCACCTCAAGGTGTACATGAGGTGCAGTAGAACGTCCCGTTGATCCCAATAAAGCAATCGCCTGCCCCTTTTTAACAAGTTGACCTGGACGAACTAATATCTCTTTATTATGGCCATAACGGGTCGATAATCCATTCCCATGATTAATTTCTACCAATTGACCATATCCACCTTTAGAAGCAGCAAAACTAACTACTCCTCCAGCGACGGCTTTTACTTCTGATCCTTCCTTGCCAACGATATCTACACCATTATGCCAAGCTTTAGAACCTGTAAAGGGATCGTGACGGTACCCAAAAAAAGAGGATATCCAGCCAGCAGCCACTTGTTTTCCCTGTCCACTAAGTGCCAGCTCCCCTTGTCCTAGTTTAGTTTGTAATGCAAGGTGTAGCGTATTCAATTGTGTATAACGTCTTGCTAAAACAGCATCTAATGCTTTTAAAGACTGCAATAAATTTTCTTCTCCGGGTTGCTGTAAGATTTCATTCAATGTGATTGTTTGTCCAAAATCAAATTCTCTTGGATCAAGGTGAGCAGACTCTACCAGGCGCTCCCCTAACGCATTAATACGCATCAAATTGGCTTCTATTCGTCCCATATGCTGAGTAAAGACTTGCAAATGATGTTGCGTTTCTACTTCAAGATCCTTTAAAGCATGCCTATCTACTTGAAGGTATTGTTGCCATTCGCCAATAAGAGATCCTTGCCCTAGCTGCCAATAAGCAAGCCTATGCCCTAACCAAAATGCACTACCAATAAATGCAAAAAATCCTAAAAGAAGTAAAGTTGCTGTATTATAGCTAAGCTGGAAAGACCCATCAGAGAATACGCTTGAAAGCGTTTTCAATCTTATCGAACGGCTTCGTTTAGGTCTTGTTAACATTAGAAGAGCCTTTATGTCATTTTCAAGTTACAACATTAGTGAACTATTAGACAAATCAGAAAGCCAACTAGGAAAACTGATTTCTCAGGCTCAAGCGATTGAAACACTCAATACTATTTTTGTTTCAACTTTAGAACCTGATTTAATACCCCATTGTCGTGTAGGTTACTACGATTCTGGTGTACTGA
Source organism: Gammaproteobacteria bacterium 39-13 (assembly GCA_001898235.1). Taxonomy (GTDB): domain Bacteria; phylum Pseudomonadota; class Gammaproteobacteria; order Berkiellales; family Berkiellaceae; genus Berkiella. The sequence continues at coordinate 69,066 of MKTN01000032.1, read as the reverse complement.
CACTATTTGCTGCAAGCGCTGCTTGGGCGACCCGATTACGTTACTCCGTTCCAACATTGCTAAGCCAACTACGTTCCTTACCCACCTGGGCAGGCCTTCGCTCAATACAAGTTAAAATACAAACTAATTTCCATCAGATGATTCAAGAGAAAGAAGTAGATAGCGCTCCCCTCGAACCCGCCAAACTTTCTGCTGAGAATGCAGCACAATTCCAAGCATTAGCTAATTCTTTTAAAGATAAACCAGGATTTGAAAAATTGGTGGCAAGTTTAGAAAGATTGGCCAAATGCGGGAAAGAAGACATCCCGCGCTAAGAGCGGATTGGATCTGCGAAGCAGACATATCCCCTCTACCACCCCGCGGGAGAGTGCTGCTCTTAACAGCGGGTGAAGGAAATGTGAATTAAGACCCTCCCCCTAGCCCTCTCCCATTTACGGGAGAGGGGATTAGGAAAAAGCAAGATAGAAGAATGTAAATAAAAAAAGGGGCAAAAGCCCCTTTTTTACATCGTTATGCTTTACAGCTGTTATGCTGGCACTAATGCATCTTGTCCAAGCATTTCAGGTGCAGCATAAGTGATTGGAGCTGTTGTTTTATCTTCAAAGCTGACAATTTCCCATGCAGTCTGATCTGCTAACAATGCGCGAATAAGCTTGTTATTTAGTGTATGGCCTGATTTCACACCATGGAAAGCACCAATCAAACCATGCCCTAACAGATAAAGATCACCAATAGCATCCAGAATCTTATGGCGTACAAATTCATCGTCATAACGTAAGCCGTCTTCATTCAGAACACGATATTCGTCCAAGACGATAGCGTTATCAAGACTTGCACCAGAGGCCAGATTTTTAGCTCTTAACCATTCAAAATCGGATAAGAAACCAAATGTCCTCGCTCGGCTTACCATCTTAATGTATGCCATGGAAGTAAATTCTAATGTTGAATCCTGCCCACCATTACGGATCACGGGATGATCAAAATCAATCGTAAAAGAAACATTGAAGCCGTCATAAGGTTCAATGCGCGCAAACTTATCGCCATCTTTTACTTCAACTGCTTTCTTTATCTTAATGAAGCGCTTGGTTGCAGACTGCTCTTTTATGCCAGCTGACTGTATCAAAAAGACAAATGGCCCCGCGCTTCCGTCCATGATAGGTACTTCAGGCGCACTGACTTCAATATAGGCATTATCAATGCCAAGTCCTGCCATCGCTGAAAGTAAGTGCTCAACGGTAGCAACACGTACACCATCTTTACTTAATGTTGTACAAAATGAGGTATCTGCCACATATTCAGCACGGGCAGGGATCTCTACAACAGGATCACAATCTATCCGTCTAAATATGATGCCAGTATTTGCAGGCGCAGGCTTCAAGGTTAAGAAGACCTTCTCCCCAGTATGGACTCCTACTCCCGTAGCCCGAATTACATTTTTTAGAGTTCTCTGCTTTAACATGCCACCTGCTTTCCTTTATGTGCATTAGCCCGAAATGGACCTTGCTTCACAATTTGCGGCCAATGATACCACACTGTTTTTGTTTAGTCAGACTGACGACGCAAGAAAGCAGGAATATCAAGGTAATCTAATTCTTCAGTCGTCGAGGCTGTTGCTTCTTTGGTTCTTTGAGCCGGCGTTGTTGCTGTAACTGGCTTTCTCATAAAAGGTTGGCGTTGCACGCGAAAATTATCTCGTGGCTCAATCTTTTCTTTCTCTTCAGCCCAAGCAGAAGTACCAGCACCACTGCTTAACCCAGTAGCCACTAATGTCACTCGCAATTCATCCGTCATCTGAGGATCAATAACGGTACCAACGATGACAGTTGCATTATCTGAGGTGAAATTCTTAATCGCATCCCCTACCTCTTCAAATTCAGAGATAGAGAGATCCATACCTGCAGTTACATTAACGAGTACGCCTTTTGCACCTGCTAAGTCAATATCATCCAATAATGGGCTAGAGATAGCAGCATCTGCAGCTTCACGCGCACGATTTTCACCGCGTGCAGTACCTGTTCCCATCATAGCAACGCCCATTTCTGACATCACTGTACGCACGTCAGCAAAATCGACGTTGATCAATCCAGGGCGCGTGATCAATTCAGCAATACCTTGAACTGCGCCTAATAAAACATTATTAGCAGCACGGAAAGCGTCTAATAAAGTGACACCCTTACCCAATACGGTAAGTAATTTTTCATTGGGGATAGTAATAAGAGAGTCGACATGCTGACTTAATTGACGAATACCTTCATCAGCTAGCATCATGCGTTTACGACCTTCAAAAGGAAATGGTCTTGTTACAACAGCAACTGTTAGAGCACCAAGTTCTTTAGCAACTTCAGCTACAACAGGCGCGCCACCTGTCCCTGTTCCACCGCCCATTCCAGCGGTGATGAAGACCATATCCGCACCTTGTAAAACATCTCGTATACGCTCAATGTCTTCTAGTGCAGCTTGACGTCCTACGTCTGGATTAGCGCCAGCGCCTAATCCTTTAGTGACATCTGTTCCGAGCTGCAGTACAGTGCGAGCCGAAGCATTGCGAAGTGCTTGCGCATCAGTGTTAGCACAAATAAATTCAACGCCTTCAATATCGGCGTTAACCATATGCTCAATAGCGTTACCACCACCGCCACCAACACCGATAACTTTAATCACTGCGGTTTGAGGATAATTATCCATCAGTTCAAACAATTCGCTCATCTTGTCTCCTTAGGCACTGGGTATGCACCGCACCTCACTTGAAAATAATACTTCAAGTTTAGTAGTCTAAATATAAATTTAAATAGTAATTTTAAAAATTTCCTTGGAACCAGCGCTTCACTCGTCCCCAAACACCTGGCAAACCGTGGCTTGATGCTGTATCAATATGACGTTCCAGTTGTTGCTGCCGACCATAAAGGAGCAAACCAATGCCTGTAGAGTAAATCGGGTTGCGTTGGACATCAACTAAACCAGTCACATAGCGTGGCAAGCCTAAACGAACAGGCATGCGGAATATTTCCTCAGCCAGTTCAACAACTCCTTCCATTTGCGCACTTCCACCTGTAACAACAATTCCCGATCCAATCAGCTCTTCTAATCCCTGACGTTGAAGCTCAGCCTGTACTAAGTTAAATAACTCTTCATACCTTGGTTCAACAACCTCAGCTAAAGTCACTCTGGACAATAGCCTTGCTGATCTATCAGATACACCAGAAACTTCTACCATCTCCGTAGTATTAGCCATCCGCGCCAAAGCGCAAGCATATTTAAGCTTAATAGCTTCTGCATTTTGCGTTGGCGTACGTAAAGCAACGGCAATATCATTCGTGACTTGATCGCCAGCAATCGGGATCACTGCTGTATGCCGAATAGAACCGTGGGTAAATACGGCAATATCTGTCGTGCCGCCGCCTATATCAATCAGGCAAACGCCGAGTTCTTTTTCATCATCAGTTAATACCGCATAACTCGAAGCCAACTGTTCAAGAATAATATCGTCAACTTCTAAACCGCAGCGACGCACACACTTAATAATGTTTTGCGCAGCGCTAACGCTACCTGTGACCATATGTACCTTAGCTTCAAGACGTACACCTGACATGCCAATTGGTTCTTTAATACTATCTTGAGCATCAATAATAAATTGTTGCGGTAGAATATGGAGTATCTTTTGGTCAGCAGGAATAGCCACTGCTTTAGCCGCCTCAATCACACGATCGACATCCACTTGAGTGACTTCTTGATCGCGAATAGCAACAATACCATGTGAATTTAAACTTCTAATATGACTACCTGCTATCCCCGTATAAACGGAATGGATCTGACAGCCTGCCATCAGCTCAGCTTCTTCGATAGCACGCTGGATAGACTGCACTGTTGATTCAATATTAACAACAACGCCTTTTTTTAACCCTACTGAAGGGTGTGAGCCTATACCTATCACATCAACACTACCTTCAGGGGTAATTTCCCCGACAATAGCGACGACTTTAGAAGTTCCAATATCTAGGCCAACAATTAAATTTTTATCTGGTCGTTTAGACATTGAACCCATGTCTCCCTGTAAACTTGCCCCTTAAGCATAAACTAGTTCCTAAATATAGTCTTCGAATACGACTATAAATGTTCCTACAATGCAATAAAAGTCTTTAACCTTCAGATTAAAGACTTGAAAATTTCACTGCAGCTACGCTCGTTAACTAGTTCCCCAACCAATCGCCATGCCACTTGTATACCTGAGATCGACATAAGCTATTTCATTTTGTCGCGCATGTAACTGTTTTTCGTAGGCATGAACAAATCGTTGCAAACGCATTAAAATATCATTTGTTCCTAGTATAACGGTAATACCATTAGATAGCTGCAAATGCCAAGCACCTCGAGGCGCTAGGGTTAAATGAGTAATCGTTAAATTTAAAGGCGCTAATGCTCGCTCCATGACTAAATACTGCTGCCATACTGAAGATGCCCTACCGTCAGGTCCCTGTAACTTAGGCAATTCAGCATTTAACTTGGAAAGTTCAGGATAAAATAAAGCGCCCATATCGCTTATCGTACCGCTGTCGCCCCAAAATGCAGCTGGCTTATGTTCCTCAAAATGAATTACTAACTGATCCGGCCAAACTTTCCTGACATCTACTTGTTTAATCCACGGCAATGATAACAAGTGGTGTTGTAAGGATGAAACTTTTAATCCAAAAAATCCCGTTTTTACCTCTGCAAAAATGACTTCTTGCAGCTCTTGTTGCGAAAGGAATTTTCTTTCCCCAACAAATCTAACAGACGAGATGGGAAAATGAGCAGGATCTAAACACCAAAAAACCGAGTAACTTACAGCGAAAAATACAAAAACACAACTTAGTGTCTGAAAAAACCGCTTTAAAAAAATACGACCCCGCTTGGGTCGTTTTTCAACATGACGTCTTTGTCCAAGTCGCAACGCGGTTTCCATGCCTCACCTGTTACGCTTGAGCAACTTCACCAACTAACTCTGTAGCAGGTTCGGCTTGAAGCGTTTGCTCTAAAATCATCATTACAATGTCATCAAAACTCATTCCTGCCGCTTTTGCTGACATAGGAACAAGGCTATGAGAAGTCATACCAGGGATCGTATTTACTTCCAATACCCAAAACTTACCACTCTCATCTTGCATTAAATCAACACGCCCCCACCCTTCGCACCCTAAAGCACAAAACGCGCGATAGGCTAACGCACGCAATGCGCGTTCTTTTGCTAATGAAATAGGTGCTGGGCAAAGATATTTCGTTTCGTGAGATTCGTATTTCGCCTGGTAATCATAAAACCCACTTGAAGCATGAACTTCCACAGAGGGTAATACCGTATCGCCTATGATGCTGACAAAAAAATCTTTTCCATCGATCCATTTTTCGATAATCACATCACCGTAACGAGCCGCCTTATGAAAAGCAGGCGCAATCCCTGCCAAATTAGCAACTCGGGTAACCCCAATACTTGATCCTTCCGCTACAGGTTTAACAGAAACGGGGAACCCTATCTTTTGTGAAATTTCATTAGCAGTTTCTATATCTTTAGCAACGCCGAATACGGGTGTGGGGATCCGTAAACCATTCATGACTAGCTTTGCTCTTGCTTTATCCATCGCCAATGCAGAGGCAGCTACACCACTGCCGGTAAAGGGGATCCCTAATAATTGCAAAAGACCTTGCACAACCCCATCCTCACCTTCTTTTCCATGCAAAGCGACAAATGCACGTTGAAACTTACCCTCGATAAGCTTTTGCGCTAAATTTTCATCAGGATCAATACCATGAGCATCTATCCCTTGTTGTAAAAGAGAATTCAGAATGTTTTCTCCACTTTGTAATGAAATGCTACGCTCTGAAGAACGCCCACCAAACAAAACAGCTACTTTTCCAAATTCTTTTGCTTGTAATTTTCTCTTCTCAGGCCGTGTAATAGGTTTCTCAGTGAATGTTTTTAGATTTTGGATTAAGTTTGCCACGAGTTAGTCCTCTTTCTGGCCAAGAATTTTTACCTCAGCGAATAGCTTGATCCCAAACTGGGATAAAACGCTAATCTCAATAATTTCCATTAATGCTTCGACATCGCGCGCCTTCGCATGACCTAAGTTAATAATAAAATTTGCGTGCTTGGGAGATACTATTGCATCACCTACTTGATGTCCTTTCAATTGACACGCCTCTATTAGTCTAGCTGCAAAATCACCTGGTGGATTTCTATAAACAGAGCCGCAATTTAAAGTGCCAATAGGCTGAGAGCTTGATCGTTTCCGTAATAACTCTCGAATACTATTCTTCCCCTCAGTATGTTGACGCAAAGGAAAACGAAAAATCCCTTCAATAAAAGCCTCTTGTAATGGCTGCCCCTGCTTAGAGCGTACCGAACGATAACCAACGTCAAACTCATTAGCACTTCGCTTTGTGAATTGTCCCTGCCGATTGATCATCGTCACCGCTTCAACCCATTCCCAGGTTTCTCCGCCAAATGCTCCGGCGTTCATTGCTAAGGCGCCACCTATTGTGCCAGGGATCCCGGCAAAAAAAACAGCATCAGCAAATCCTCTTGCACTTGCAAAACGCGCAAACTTAGCACAAGTAACACCGGCTTGCGCAACAATGCTACCATCTGCTTGCTGATATAATTCTTGAAGCTGCCTTGTGCAAATGACTGCGCCCTTGATGCCCCCATCGCGGATGAGTACATTGCTGCCTAACCCCAGCCAAGTAATTGGCTTTTCTAGTGACAAAGTATTTAAGTAATGGCTCAATTTTTCCACATCAGGTGGGTAATAAAGTCGCTCGGCAATACCACCAATATGCCAACTAGTTAAAGAGGCCAAAGATTGCGATAGCAATTCTCCTTCAATGAGCACTTCTTCTTTGGCATCTTTATTCAACATATTTTATTTAACCTGTTTTACGACCAGCAGCTTCAGCGGCTACTGCTTGAGAAACTAAATCAATGGCGACAGCACCAATATTACCTGCGCCTTGAAGTAACAATATATCGTTTGGCTGCAATACGTTATCTAAGGTTTCGCGCAATTCAGAAGGCGAAGGAACAAAAATAGGATCAACGCTACCTCGCTGACGTATTGAGCGACACAGCGTGCGTCCATCTGCACCGGCAATAGGATCTTCACCTGCGGAATAAACTTCTAGCATTAATAAAACATCAACCTCAGATAAAACTTGCGTAAAATCTTCAAATAACATGCTGGTACGAGAGTATCGATGCGGTTGAAATGCCATCACGATACGTCTATCTGGCCACGCGCCACGCGCTGCTTCTATCGTCACCTTCACCTCTTGCGGGTGATGACCATAATCTTCAATCACTAACGCATGCCCTTGTGGTGCTAAATATTCCCCATGAATATGAAAACGTCGCCCAATGCCTGCGAATTCTGCTAAGCCTTGAATAATCGCTTCATCTGACACACCTTCTTCAGTTGCAACAGCGATAGCAGCTAAAGCATTCAATACATTATGTTTTCCAGGTAAATTTAATGTCACTGTTAATGGCACATTATGAGGGCGCTCTGCAGTAAAAGTGGTTTTGATTCCATCTTGCTGGTAATTGACTGCTCGATAATCTGCATCTTGATGAAAACCATAAGTGATCACCGGACGCGCCACTTTCGGTAGTATGGATTGCACCACAGCGCAATCCATACAAACTAATGCAAATCCATAAAAAGGTAAGTTATGTAAAAATTGAACAAAGGTATCTTTCAGCTTGGCAAAATCGTTTTCGTAAGTTCCCAAATGATCTGTGTCGATATTGGTCACAACCGAAACCATAGGATGAAGATGCAAAAAGGAAGCATCACTTTCATCAGCTTCTGCAACTAAATAACGGCTTGCTCCAAGACGCGCATTGGTTCCTACACTATTTAATTTACCACCAATGACAAAAGTAGGATCAAGCCCTCCTTGCGCTAATAAACTCGCAATTAAACTGGTGGTAGTGGTTTTACCGTGTGTTCCCGCTACAGCAATTCCATAGCGAAAACGCATCAATTCAGCCAACATGGCAGCGCGTGCAACAACAGGAATGCGTGCAGCAGTTGCGGTAACGATTTCAATATTATTTTCTTTTACCGCACTAGATATCACTACAACATCAGCTCCTTTAACATTTTCAGCTGAATGTTCATGACTAATGTGTGCGCCCAATTTTTTCAAGCGTGTGGTCAATGCGCTAGAAGCGGGATCAGATCCTGTAATACGATACCCTTGTGTAAGAAGGACTTCTGCAATCCCTCCCATGCCAACGCCCCCAATTCCTACAAAATGAATGGTCTTGATTCGGCGCATTTCCGGCACCGTAAATTGGCTATTTTTATGATCCACAACTAACCTCTAAACAAAGTTCCGCCACATCTGTTGTTGCCAAAGGTTTCGCTAATTGCCTACAAGCCTTGGCGACAGCAAGACGTTTTGCTGGATTATTAATGTATTCAAGTAAAATCTTTTGTAGAGACTCGGCAGATAATGCTGACTGCGGCAACAAAAACGCACCTTCTCGATCGCTTAAGTATTTAGCATTAAACGTCTGATGATCATCTACTGCATAAGGAAAAGGGACTAAAATACTGGCTACACCGACGGCAGACAGCTCAGCAACTGTTAAAGCTCCACTTCGACAAATAACAATATCAGCCCACGCATAAGCCTTGGCCATATCTTGTATAAAATCAGTTACTTCTGCCTCTATGCCATGCTCGGCATAGTTTACTTTTGTTTGCTCAAGCTGGCTTTTTCCCGTTTGGTGCCAAACCTTGGGACGGAGTTTTAAAGGCAAAAGCGCAAGTGCCTGTGGTACTGTTTGATTGAGGATCTGGGCACCTTGGCTTCCTCCCAGAATAAGAAGATGACACGTCACCTCTTCTTGTATTTTTTCTTCTTCAATAAATCGTTCATCTGGCGAAGGTAAAGCTAATATTTCCTTACGGATAGGATTGCCCGTAAAGGTGACTTTTTGTATAACTTCAGAAAAGACATTAGGAAATGCAACCATAATCCGCTTGGCAAACTTTGAGAGTACACGATTAGTCCACCCAGAAATTGCATTTTGTTCATGTAGCACTAAAGGACATCTTAATAACCAAGCAGCGACGGAGCCAGGTCCTGCTACATACCCTCCCATGCTTAATACAACGTCAGGACGCTCTCGCAACATCACACGAAGCGACTGTAGCAATGCTTTGGTAATACGCCAGGGCGCTAATGCCCATGCATACCATTTAGTTCGACGTAACCCTTGAATATCAATATAGGAAATAGTTATTCCTGCTTGGGGTACTAATCGTGCTTCAAAACCTGCTTGGGTTCCTAACCAGTGGATAGCAACGTTTTTTTCTTGCAGATACTGAGCAACTGCAAGCGCAGGCATGACATGTCCGCCAGTTCCACCAGCTAGTATCATAACTTTTTTTGAGGAAATAGGGTTAGGCTCCCCTTCAGAGGGAGAAGAAGTATTATGGTTTTTGTTATTTTGTTGCACGCCCAATGGGGGTCTCCCGGCGTCGGGCTAACCGATTTTCATAATCAACCCGCACTAATAATCCAACTGCAACGCATATTACTAATACGCTGCTTCCACCATAGCTTAAAAAAGGAAGCGTTAAACCTTTGGTCGGCAATACGCCTGTGTTAACGCCGATATTAATCAACGTCTGCAAACCAACCCAAAGACTAATGCCATAGCTTACAAAAGCGGCGAAGCGATCGTCTCGCTTTTCAGCATTCAAACCTACCATCATACCACGCCAAACAAATAGGATATACAAAGCAACAGTCGCTAGTGCACCGACTAACCCCAATTCTTCTGCTAAGACAGCAAAAACAAAGTCGGTATGCGCCTCAGGTAAGTAAAATAACTTTTGAATACTGCTTCCCAATCCTACCCCTAACCATTCTCCTCTACCAAAGGCAATGAGAGCTTGGGTCAACTGATACCCACTATCAAACTGCACAGCCCAAGGATCTAAAAAGGAAGTCAGTCGCTCTAAGCGATAAGGAGCAGAAATGGCTACCGCGCCTAATGTCACCGCAACCACAGATAGCAACACAATAAATTGCCATAAGGGTACTCCTGCCAAAAATAACATCGCCAAGGAGGTAGCTAAAATAACAACCGTAGCGCCAAAATCAGGCTCTAGAATAAGTAACGCGCCCACAAAGGAAAGCAGCAGCATGGGACGAATAAAACCAGATACTTTCTGCTTCAATGCTTCGTTATGTCGTACGATATAACTTGATATATAAATAACGACTGATAATTTGCAAAACTCAGACACTTGAAATGAGGTAAATCCCACATTTAGCCAGCGCGCACTTCCATTAACAACACGCCCTATTCCCGGAATAAGGACTAAGACTAAAGAAATCAGCGCCGCCACCATCATAAAAGCAGCAAGACGAAACCAAACTTTAACCGGAAGCGCGCATACAAACAAAGCGCAAAAAAAACCGACCAACATCGCAACACCTTGGTGAAGCGTGTAATAAAAAGGATGTCCTAATCGTCTTTCTGCAATGACTATTGAAGCAGAAGTCACCATCACTAACCCTAGGGAAAGTAATGCGACAACCGATCCAATCAGCAGTGGATCTATTCGCGTGTTATAAAAAAACTTTCGTTGTGCTCTAACCGACATGAGCATGGCCCAATACTGCTTTGACAGTATCCATAAATATTTCCCCTCGATGTGAAAAATTTTGATACTGATCTAAGCTAGAACAAGCCGGTGATAACAACACAACATCCCCAGATTGCGCACAAGAAGCGGCTATTTCTACGGCTTCTTGCATCGACCCAGCAGCATAAGACTGTATCGATTCTCCAAGCTCCGCCAAAATGCGACTACCATCTTTGCCCATTACAATAATGGCTCGGCAATATTTAATCACTTGCGAAGATAAATCGGCAAAATCAGCACCTTTACCATCTCCGCCTAATAAAAGTACAATTTTTCCTAATAGTTGCTGCCCAATGCCTTCTAATGCCGCTTGGCAAGCGCCAATATTGGTCCCTTTTGAATCATTAATCCAACGGATCCCTTCTTTTTCTGCAACCCATTGGCAACGGTGAGATAATCCATTAAATGAAACTAAGGCTTGCAGCATCTCTTTCATTGGCAGATCTGCGGCAGCTCCTAAAGCAAGCGCACTTAGCGCATTTGCTAAGTTATGTTTTCCAACAATTTTCAGGGTGTCGGCAGGCAATATATTTTGCTCACCTAAGGCAAGCCACATTTTTCCTTCTAACGTCCGCAAACCAAATTGGTTCTGCGTGGGTACGGCTGTGGTGAAAAAGCTTTTCTTCGCAAGATTGGAAATTTGAGCGCTTTGTGAAAGTGGATCGTCTTGATTAATAATCACATGCTGCGCATTCATAAAAATTCTATGCTTCGCACTAGCATAGTCTGCAAGACTATCATAACGATCCATATGATCAGGTGTCACATTTAAAACCGTTGCTGCAAGCGGTTGCAAACTATAGGTCGTTTCAAGTTGAAAACTCGAAAGCTCCATCACAATTAAATCAAATGCTGGCATCCCCTCATCAAACACATCTAATACTGGCGTGCCAATATTTCCGACTACTGCAACTTTTCTTCCGGCAACGCGGGCCATCTCACCTACTAAGGTCGTGACTGTACTCTTACCGTTGGAACCGGTGATAGCAATGACAGGTGCTTTATTGATTCTGGCAAACAATTCAATGTCACCAATAATTTCAACACCATGTGCCTTAGCTTGCGCGATAGGAGCAATAGCAATTGAGATCCCAGGGCTCACCACCAATGCTTTAGCTTGATTTAAAATAGCCTGTGGCCACTCATGACCTGTATACACTGGAACAGTCGGATAATCTTTTTGAAATTGCGCTAAGTTGGGAGGTATATCCCGGGTGTCCATGACCACAACTGGAATGTGTTGTTTCAATAAAAAGCGAACACAGGAAAGTCCTGTTGCACCAAGACCGATGACGACATGTAAGTTTGAATTGTTCACACGAGAATTCCCTTAAGCATTCAAGTCTTTCCCCTCGCCCGCCTTGCGGGAGAGGGTGCCCGTTAGGGCGGGTAAGGGTGCATGTTCAAAAGCCCCTCACCCTAACCCTCTCCCTCGCACGGGAGAGGGGACAAGATAAAAAAGCAGACTACCTCAACGCAACTTCAACGTTGCTAATCCTACTAATACCAATACAACTGTCATAATCCAAAAGCGCACAATGACCTTTGGCTCAGGCCACCCTTTTAACTCAAAATGATGATGAATGGGTGCCATGCGAAAAATTCTTTGTCCGGTTAATTTAAAAGAGGCCACCTGCAAAATCACAGAAACCGTTTCCATGACAAAAACCCCGCCCATAATGAACAGTACAATTTCTTGTCTAACGACAACAGCAATGATCCCTAACGCAGCGCCTAAGGCTAATGATCCCACATCTCCCATAAACACTTGAGCGGGATAAGCGTTAAACCATAAGAACCCAAGCCCTGCCCCCATTAAGGCACCACAAAATACACAGAGCTCCCCAACGCCTAATACATGCGGAATAGCAAGGTATTGAGCAAATTCAGCGTGCCCAGCAAGGTAAGCAAATATGCCTAATGCCCCGCCGACCAGCACGGTAGGCAAGATGGCCAATCCATCTAAACCGTCCGTTAAATTGACTGCATTACTAGCACCTACGATGACAAAGTAAGACAAAATAACATAAGAAAAGCCTAAAGGAATTAAGGCATTTTTAAAGAAGGGTAATGCTAGCTGCGTTTCTTGAGGTGTGGTTGCAGTCAGGTAAAGATAGCTAACAGCAACTAAACCGATAATAGATTGAAATAAATATTTCCATCTACCGGGTAGTCCTTTAGAATTCTTTTTGATAATTTTTCGATAATCATCAATCCAACCGATTAATCCAAACCCCAATGTTACTAAAAGCACAATCCAAAAATAGCGGTTCGTGAGATCTCCCCATAGTAGGCACGCTACCCCTATTGCCACCAAGATAATCGCGCCCCCCATCGTCGGGGTCCCAGCCTTACTATAGTGTGATTGTGGACCATCTTGGCGTACTTGTTGTCCCATTTGATGCTGGCGTAGCCAATTGATCATATGTGGACCAAACCATAGCGTCCAAATCAACGCTGTTAACGCTGCTAAAATAGTACGCAGCGTCAAGTAATGAAACACATGAAAAAAACGAAAATGTTGCGATAAAAAATCAGCTAACCAAAGCAGCATGCTTAAGCTTCCTCACGTATTGCCAACGCATCAGTCACGACATCCATGCCTGAACTGCGTGAGCCTTTAATTAAAACAATGGATTGTGAAGTCAGCATCCCTTTTAAATCAGCAACCAATGCATCTTTGCTGAGGTAAATTTTGGCACCTTCACCAAATGCCTTCACCGCATGCTCGCTGAGCTTCCCAACCGCCAATAAACGCTCTATGCCCTTCTGACGAGCTACCTTCCCAACCTCAGCATGATAATTAATAGCATTCTCTCCTAATTCAGCCATGTCTCCCATCACAAAGGTCCGCTTTCCTTGGCAATTAGCAAGCACATCTAAGGCTGCATTTACCGAGCCAGGATTGGCGTTGTAGCTATCATCAATCACAACCGCTCCTTCTAATCCCTTAAAGCGTCGCAAACGACCGGGCACCCCTTGAAAGGATTCAAGGCCTGAAACAATTCGAGGCAGAGAGATCCCTAAAGCAAATCCGCAAGCAGCTGCAGCTAAAGCATTCATCACCGTATGTTTGCCCGGAATATTCACTTTTACGCTATGAGACTGTTCATTTGGCAAATGCAGAGTGAATTGCACGAAAAAAGGTTGTAACTCAATATCACGAGCGAACACCATTGCTCCATCAGATAACCCGTAGGTGATGGCTTCTCGTGTACCAATAATCTGACGCCAGGTCTCACTGAAAGCTTCATCAATGTTGAGAATAGCTTTTCCTTCTGGTGGTAAAATTTCATAAATTTCACCTTTGGCTTTTGCAACATTTTCTATGCTGCCAAACCCCAGCAAATGCGCTGGAGCAACATTCGTAATTAAGGTAATTGTAGGATGCGCAATCTTACCTAAATACCGAATTTCTCCAACATGGCTTGCCCCCATTTCAATCACAGCAAACTGATATTTAGGATCCAAACGCAGTAATGTTAATGGCAAACCAATATGATTGTTAAAATTACCTTTGGTTGCCAAAGTAGTTCCTTGTTGCTGGCAAATGGCTTCAACCATCCCTTTAACTGAAGTCTTACCACAACTACCCGTTAACCCCACCATTGGAATAGGATTTAAGCGCCGCCAAAAAGCTGCTAACTCCCCCAATGCTATAGTGGTATCTGCTACCTGTAAAAAAGAAATCTTTTTCTCAATTTCATTTTCAGGGCCGCGTGAAGCAAGAATAACTTTTGCTCCCTGGGTAATAGCTTGTGCTATAAAATCATGACCATCATGATTTTCTCCTTTAATTGCAGCAAACATATCCCCCGGTTGCACTTTTCGGCTATCAATAGCAAGCGAAGGGAAATCCACATCCGATCCATGTAATTGCGCTTGGATCTCCTTAGCGATAATTGATAGCTTCATTGTTATCCTCTTTTAATAGGGTTTTAACGCATTCAACGTCACTAAAGGGGAATTTTTGATCCCCAATAATTTGATAATCTTCATGTCCTTTTCCTGCCACCAAAATAGTATCAACAGCCAAAGCGCGGCTTATTGCATGCTCGATAGCAGATTGACGATCTTCTTCAACAAATATTTTGTCATGATGCTCTGCACTTAACCCTTCTAAAATACCATCGATAATACTTCGCGGATTTTCAGTTCTCGGATTATCGTTTGTGATGACAATTCTGTCCGCATAAAGACCGGCAATATGACCCATTTTAGCGCGCTTGTCTTTATCTCTATCACCACCACATCCAAAGACACACCATAAACGCCGACGACAATGCTTACGAGCGGCTTTCAACGCATTTTCCAATGCATCAGGTGTATGAGCATAATCAATAATGACCTGCGGCGTAGTGATCCCTCCTAATCGTTGCATACGTCCAGGAGGGGGATAAGATTGGCTAAGCGCCGCGAGCGCATTTTTCAAATCAGCGCCTTGCAAGCAAAGCTCTGCAAGAACACCTAATAAATTACTGACATTAAACATGCCTAATAATGGCGAGCGTAATATGCCTTGCCCCCACGGTGTCTCTACAACCGCAGTAATACCTTTTTGATCTAAATCTAATTGCTTAAGAGTGATGGCAAGCAATGAAGAACGTTGAGAGGGAACAGCTGATAATTTACTTTGAACTGTATGCAAAATAATAGGAATATCACGTCGTATGACACGCATGATTTTTGGATAATAATCAGAATCTGCGTTAATAATCGCGCGCTTCAGACTTGGAAATTGAAATAGTTTTTGTTTCGCTTGACCATAAGCTTCCATATTACCGTGATAATCTAAATGATCTTGCGTCAAATTTGTGAAGATGGCACTACAAAACTCAATACTGCTCACTCTATCTTGTGCTAAACCATGAGACGACACTTCCATGGCAACCGCCTCGGCGCCTTGGTCTTTCAATTCTTTTAAATGTCTTTGTAAGGAAAGAGCATCCGGTGTTGTTAATGCACTATGAGAAAGTGAGTGGAGAAATCCATAGCCTAATGTACCCAGTACTGCACAAGGAATATTTAAACGGCTTAAACTTTGAGATAAAAGAAAACTTGAGGTAGTTTTACCATTGGTGCCCGTGATCCCTATCACTTTCATCGCAGCACTAGGCTTATCATAAAATCGCGAAGCAAGTGTACTTAGCTTACTCGCCAAGTTAGATACTGGAATAATTGGCATTTCACGAGATGCAACATAATGAAATGCTTCTAACCCTTGCGCCTCACAAATAATAGCGCTTGCTCCACGTGAGATAGCTTCTTTTATATAGGTGCGTCCATCATGCTGATGCCCCTTAAGCGCAATAAATAATTCACCAGGCTGAATGTGTTGCGTGTTGAGAGATAAACCAGATACGTGATGATCTTCGTGCTCACGATATTCTGCTAAACCTTGTAATAATTGTTGTAATTTCATCTTATGCCAGAATAATCCAATTAACTAACACTTGTTTACTATTTACCGCGCCCCAGAACACATCCTCTCACACAGCAAATAATTGTAGCATTTTATATTTAGTCACAGCACATGAGTTTTCGGGTAGGCGCCAAGTTATCTCGCAACCGTCTACGCCTAAAAGGCTAGGCGGCCTCATTTCTCAGGCCCGCCGAAGCATTTGTGAAAGCGGACCGGAGTGTACAGTACATGAGGAGAGATAAACGAAGGCAACACTCTCGAAAACTCATGTGCGAATACTCATTCCATTATGACCACAACCTCATTAGGTTCAGGCAACATCATATGCAAATGTTCACGAGCAACCCGCTCCACCCTTGCATCGGAAGCCCACGTCCCCTGTTCTAACAATAATTGTCCCCACTCAACTTGGAGAGATTCTATTTCTTGCTGTATGACTTGCAATTTTGTAAATAATTGACGACTTAGGTGCTTGTTATAAACAACACCCAATGCTGATATAAACACCATAAAAGCCAACAATCCTATCCCTAGTCCCCCAAACCACGATGGGCTCTGGTGGGGGGTTGCTTTCAAACGACGCATAAACATGGGTCGCGTTCCTTAGTATTACTTTTAGCTATATACAAACTTCTTCAGATGCTTTTTTTCCCTAGATTTTAGGAAAGCTAAATTCAGATCATAAAGTGTTTTTTTCCGCTACGCGCAACGTAGCACTCCTTGATCTTTGGTTCAGATTAACTTCATCCTCTGATGGGCGCTGACGTTTGATAACCCATTTAAATGGTGTTTTTAAATCCTTCTCTGGCAATGCAATGCCCTTTGGCAATTTCACTTTTGATTGTCCATTGAAAAATTGTTTCACCATGCGATCTTCCAACGAATGAAAGCTAATAACGACTAATCTGCCGCCAGGTGCTAATATTCGCATTGCTCCAGCTAATGCTTGTTCAATTGCTTGCAGTTCCCGATTAATATGGATACGAATAGCCTGAAAAGTTTTCGTTGCTGGATGACGACCTATTTTTTGGCGTGGGATACAACGCTCAACAATATGCGCAAGTTCCAAAGTAGTCTCAATAGTTTTGATTGTTCGTGCTTCAGCAATATTCCTAGCAATTCTCTTGGCAAAGGATTCTTCACCAAATTTCTTCAACACATAAATAATATCTTCTTGTGATGCGGTATTAACCCACTCTTTGGCAGAGGGTCCTTTCGTTGGATCCATTCGCATATCTAAGGGACCATCGCGCATAAAACTAAAACCTCGCGATGCCTCGTCCAATTGTGGGGAAGAAACCCCTAAATCAAGTAAAATACCATTGGCTTTAGTTGCAATACCGCAATCGTGCGCTATCGTCGTTAAATCACCAAAACACTGATGAACAAAAGTGACTCGCTTATCATCTCTAAAGCGATGCTGGCCAAATGCAATGGCTTCAGGATCCTTATCAAGGCAAAATAACCGGCCATGTTCATTCAGTTTTTGTAATATTTCATGGCTATGACCACCACGCCCGAAAGTAGCGTCGATATAAACACCTTCAGGTATGATGTTGAGTGCTTCAATGGCTTCTCGAAGCATAACGGATTGATGTGATGTAGTTATTGTCATAATGATATCGATAAAAGACTTGCTGGCAATTCTTGCATGTCTTTTATATCCTCCTGCAACCATTGATCACGGCAATTTTTCCACATATTCTCATCCCAAAGTTCAAACTTTCGTCCTTGGCCAATCAGAACGACTTCTTTTTGTAATTTTGCGAAGTCACGTAAAGGAGGAGGGATTAACATTCTTCCGTGATTATCTATAACAGAATCCGTGGCATGCCCAATTAATAATCGTTGCACACGTCGCACCTGACGATTAAAACTTGGCAATTTTTCAATTTGTTGCTCAATTTTTTCCCATTCAGGTAACGGATAAATAAGCAAACAACTTTCATCAGTATCAATGGTGATAATGCAATGCCCTTGCGAGTACTGCATTAATTGATCACGATAGCGGGCCGGGATCGCTATACGTCCCTTATTGTCCAGAGATAGTTCACTAACACCCCTAAACATTCCAGCACCACTCTTAACCCACAATGATCCACAATAATCCACTTAACCACACTATAGGTGCGCCGCTCCTCATTTGTCAAGGAAAGTTCAAAAACTAACTTTTATAAAAGTAATTTCAATAACAAACAAAGGATAATGAGAGAGCATTTTGCCAATCGTGTTCGTAATTTGCTAGTGAAAAATAAAACTTGAAGAAAATAATGTATCAATACTCTTTTCCTTTTACTTTTAGGCGCTTCGCCAAGCTTTTGAGCGGTAGGAGTGTATAGCGCCGCAACAAAGAATAAAAGCAATATGAATAACTATTACCCTTTTACATTTAGGCGCGGCGACAAGCTTTTGAGCGGTAGGAGTGTATGCAAAATATATGACTAGCGCTCAAATAGCGCAGTCAACAAAGCATAAAAAGGAGAAGAGTTGAGAGTTAGCCGATAAGCCGGGTTCTGTCGCGGACAACCATTCATCTGGGATATGTGTCACCACATACCTCAAGCAACCTACCCGAACCCTATGTGAGCAACATATTCCTTATTACTTTCATAATAAGAAGGGGTTCCTATTTGGTCTTGCTCCAAGTGGGGTTTGCCGTGCCGTGAGATGTTGCCATCCACGCGGTGCGCTCTTACCGCCCCGTTTCACCCTTACCCATTTATTCTAAAATAAATGGGCGGTTTATTTTCTGTTGCACTTTCCGTAGACTCGCGCCTCCCAGGCGTTACCTGGCACTTTGCTCTATGGAGCCCGGACTTTCCTCTGCAACCTACTCCATTAAGGAGCACCTACAGCGATTGCCTAGCCAACTCTCGGGCTCAAGGATACGGTTTGATTAGATAACAAGCAAGCAGTAAATGACTAGCAAGTGTAGGTTGGGCCTTTAGACCCAACAATCAAACTCGCAGTGACTGCTTTTTATGGGTGTTGGGCCTTACGGCCCAGCCTACTTCACTTTTTGATCCCCTCTCCCGTTGAATCACGCCTAGCTTGAGCGAAGGCGGATACGGGAGAGGGTTGTGCGAGGTCTTATTCTTCTTTCATCTTCATTGCGACATCATACACAGCATTCTTGGCAAATCCGGTTAATTTCACTGTGATTTGCACTGCTTGTTTCAAAGAAATTTCTGGCAATAAAACAGCTAAGACTCGTCTCATTTCCTCTTCCTCTTCTCCCATTGAATGCTTTTCCATGGTGTTGCCTGCGACAATCAGGACAAATTCCCCCTTTTGTGGGATGTCACCACTAGCAAGTCCTGCTATTAAATGCTGGAAGTCACTTTTATAAACAGACTCAAATTTTTTAGTCAACTCCCTAACAATAGTTGCCTGACGATTCAATCCAAATATCTCTGCGCAATCTTCCAACAACGCAGCCAAACGATGAGGCGCCTCATAAAAGATCATGGTATGGGGAAAATCGACTAAAGACTCTAACTGCTTACGTCTTCCCTGTGATTTTGCAGGTAAAAACCCTTCAAAAGAAAATTTATCGGTGGGTAACCCAGCTACACTGAGTGCGGCAACGAATGCGCACGGACCAGGAATAGGGATCACAGGGATCTTTGCTTCATGTGCAGCAGCAACCAACATATATCCGGGATCGCTAATTAAAGGAGTGCCTGCATCTGAAATTAAAGCACCACTCTCTCCCTGACATAATTTTTCAATCAACATCCTAGTGCGACTTTGCTCATTATGCTCATGATAGGAGATAAGAGATGTTCCAATTCCAAGGTGTTGTAATAGACCACTACTATGTCTAGTATCTTCTGCAGCAATCCAAGCTACTTGACTTAGAATTTTGTTTGCTCTATTACTTATGTCGTCAAGGTTGCCAATCGGGGTAGCAACGACGTAAAGTTTACCCATCTGTTGATGCATGATGAGGCCTCAGTTGTAGGAAAAAATTAGCACTATGAGAAACAATTATTTTTTAAGATTATCAAAATTACTTCTGTTAGTTGTATTACTTGGAGGTTGTTACAAAGGCAGCTCTTATGAAGGGCATACTCAAGTACATTCTCCATTCTCGAATGCAGAATACCCTAATAGTGATAGTTTTGCTGCACTTTCTGAACAACCTCACCAAATTGCACTGCTACTTCCCCTCTCGGGTCAACATGCAGATTCAGCCAAAGCTATTCGCGAAGGTTTTTTAGCAAGCTACTACCAACAAAATGGAACCAAACCCAACGTACGCGTTTACGACACCACAAAGGACAGCGATGTTCAGCGTGTTTATGCGCTTGCGATTGAAGAAGGTGCAGACTTTGTCGTCGGTCCATTATCCAAAGAAGATGTTCATCGTTTAAGCATGCTTCCTCCGCGCGCGCTCAAGACACCAGTCTTGGCTTTAAATCATCACCCTGGAGTCCAAAGTGCCCCCAAACATTTTGTGCAATATACTTTAGCTCCAGAAGCAGAAGCTGAACAAATTGCAGATAAAGCTTGGCAAAAAGGCTATCGCAGCGCGAGCTTAATTGTTCCAGATAACGTATGGGGACAACGTACGGCAAGTGCCTTTACAACACAATGGCAAAAACGCGGCGGGCGCATAATTCATACCGTCCATACAAATGCCTCACAAGATCAATCTGCAGCAGTCAGACGTTTGCTTGGTATTGATGAAAGCCAAAAGCGCGCTAATCACATTAAAAATATCCTGTCGGAAAAAGTAGAATTTCAACCTAGACGCCGTCAAGATGTCGACGTGATTGTAATGGCCGCTCCTCCCGATCAAGCTCGTCAACTTAAGCCCTTATTCGATTTTTACTATGCTGAAGATGTGCCAGTTTATGCGACTTCCAGCGTTTATAGCGGTAATCCTAACCCTAAAAGAGACAGAGATATTAATGGGATCGTATTCTGCGACATGCCATGGCTAATTGATCAACAACAGGGCCAAAATATGCGTCAGCTGCTAAACCGCAATGGGGCTAACCAATCTGATCAATACAATCGATTATTTGCAATGGGCGTGGATGCATATCAATTAACAACGCACTTTAAGCAATTGCAAACCGGTACAAAATACCCCGGTGTTACAGGTGACTTAGCACTTGGCTCTAACAATCACATTCAACGTCAATTGAGCTGGGCAAAAGTAGTTGACGGTGTTCCTTCTAAAGTGAATTGATCAATTATATATGCCAGACAAGCCAAGCTTGTGCTTGCAATCAAGGGAGAGAATGTCGATTCTCCCCCTTGATAAATCCCTATCGGCTCTTTAATGCAACTTTGAATAATCTGCTGATCCCTTTTATCTCTTCTGTGCTCACTTTCATCTGCCAACGGTATAAACTACGTTGAAACACCCCTTGAGATCCCCATATGAATAGGTATGATACCCGTGCATTCATACTTAGGTGACAACGATGTCGAAAATTAAATTTGCCAAGTTAACAACCGATACTATATTCGTCGATCGTAGTCGTGCTTATGGCATTGATGAGCTCCCACTATCTTCTTCTGCAAACCCTTTATCCGAAGAAGATTTCTTATTAGGCACAAACAAGGGAAAAGATTCTTATTTATTAACTCAAATGCGTTTATCTACATTAAATGCATGTAAAGCTCGCATTGAAGATTACCAGCAGCAGCAGCAGAAAAAAGAAGCTGAAGAAGAGCGTCATAAGAAATTTGCTAACGGCTTACTGGGTATATAATTTTTACTGGATTTTTTCCCCAAATAGACATTTTTCTTTTTTATGTGTTAGAATGATTACTCATATGGTATAAAACCTTTTAACGGCTTACCAAAGTCGCTAACCAAAGGGTAAAACATTATGAGCCGTTGGAAAGAAATCTTAGATGGTTTTAAATCTATCTTGAGTACGCAAGAGATTGAACAACAACGAAAAAAAGCTTCACCCGAAAACACCCCTGAAAATAATCCCAATACTGCTAAACAAAATGATCTATCAAAGAAAATTCTTTACCTAATGAGTAGAAATACTAAGGGTGGTTCTTCAATCAGTGGGGATAAATCAAACCAGGCTGACATACCCAAAGGCCCCACTAAACCTAAAAGTCCGTAAGAAAGATTTGACAAGAATACTCAATCTAATTTGAGGCGAACTTCTAATCCATATCCTTTTGCTTTGAAATCATCGCTACCACTTTTAGGCGATAAATGCAGATTTACATCAACAATTTCACTTTCTTCTACATTTAAAGGCCCCGATTTCACCTGGTCAATCCCAATTTGAAACGAATCTGTGAACTGAACAGCCAACAAGGCTTTTAACTTTCCTTTATATTCATTCCAAAGACCCACATGATCCCTTTCTATGTCATGTTTAGCGACTTTGTCTAGGTTTTCAAACACTTGAAGTAACGTTTCTGAAGGAACAACTTTTTGAGCGTTATGCTTAGCTATCGTTGGAGCGGTTGAGTAAGCTGTAGTCTCATTTTTGTAAGAAGTATTCTCTTCGGCTTTACAGACAAACGAGGACGTAATCAAACATCCTGTTATAAACATCGCCATGTGCCAATTCATGTCCATTGCTGCCTACCTCGTCCCTGATGAAAGCATATGCAATCAGAATAACTAATTTAAATATTATAAAGAAATAACAATTAGTAAAGTAAATTATAGTCTTTTTTATGCATTTGAAATGTTGTCGCTGACCTATCAGGAAATACGCTCAGTTATTTCATCACACAATGAGCTTCATTGATGCTTAAGAGATCCTGGGCTCGCTTCGATAAAAGCAGTGGAGTGTTTGATGAAGCGTAAAACATGTCTTTACCAGAGCCGGCCAATACCTATCCACTACAGTATGATGTACAGTATGATGGCAAAACTCATAAACTGTATAAAATATACTTACTGAATATTCGGTTTATGATTTTCGATGATAATACCATCTTTAATGAGATGGCTATCTACACATATTATACTAGCTGCCTTATATGGAATCATCATGCAAGTTTATCCTCCCAAACATATCTGTGATAAATCATTGTATGAAATCATTAAAATCCAATCGCCACTTAATAAGCTTGATGGTTTGCATTTAGTATTTTATGGTTGTTATTATCCAGATAACACAGGATTTATGTTTTATACAAACAAAGCCTATTGGTTGATAAGAACTTCATTGAATGTTCCTTTTCAAGGCACCTATGAAAAAGATGGTATCTATCCATGGGTAGATTTTCATTCTAGCAGTTTTATAAAAATTTCAGAGGACTTCGGAATATTTTGTCCAATTAATTTCATTCAATCATCAAATGAACCGACTGGTAAAGAAATCTTCACTTTTGCTTTTAGTCATAAAAAAAATCCAGGCATTAGTTTTTACTTTAATCATTTGGAAATGCTCATTAAATTTGCAGAATACTTTAAAGTACAAGCTAAAACTCTCATTAAACAGGCCTATGAAACAAGAGTGCCTGTGCCCACGCATTTGACTTCAACGAAGAACGAAGAACAAAGCTATGAGAACACTATAAAAGAACTGATTAATAATTTCAGTTTACCTGCTGAATACTTAATGGAAGATAATATTCTTTCTAAATTAACAAATAAGGAAATGTTGTGTTTATGTTACTACTTAATGGGAAAAACTGCGGCAGAAATAGCAAATATACTAAAACTGTCCCCTAAAACAACAGCCTCCCATTTGTACAATGCAAGACTTAAATTAGAATGCAAAAATAAAAGTGAATTATTCCAAAAAGCCTTTGAACTTGGATTAATTGACTCTCAATTTATCCGACACTTAACAAGCAAAAAGACTTCATCATGACCATTTGTCGCACAATGATACGACGAATAGTACAGTAAATTTTAATGAGATTTTACCTACGCCAGAACAAGTTAGTTAAAAGTTCTTAGGCAAACCATTTCACTAAACATAATTTATTGATAATTAAAGGGAATAATACAATCCAGTCAAGATAAATGGTTAATGTGAGACGATGTAACCTCAAATGAAATTATCTTCAAGTTGAAAAAGCGTGTGACTCAGCACGTTGCTTGAATCAAAATCTCAGCTAACCCTTCCGGATCAGAATAAAACGGTGAATGATCACAATTTAATGTAAGCACTTCGCAAGGCGTTAATGCCACCATTTTTCTTTGCGTTTCAAGATGAATAGCTTGGTCTTGCAGGCATTCAATATAACATCTTGGCAGTTGGCCGAATCTTTCGTCACTTAAGCAAACGGCCGTATCTGAAGGAAGCAAAGGCTCAACACATAAACGGGTTTTAATTCTTTCAATGATTTCATCAGTACAAAGATGACAAGCAAAGCCCTTGAGCATTTTTGCAGGAAAATAAAAAGCATTTTCTTCAGGCACTCTTTTCATCATTTTGACAAATCGGCTAGGCGGTTGTAATTTTGCGACTTCAAACATAGACTGCCCATTTAAGGGTAAAAATGCAGCAAGATAAATGAGCTTTTTGATTTTTTCAGGCATCAATTCGCCGACTTGCGAAATCACAACACCAGCCAAACTGTGACCAACTAATATCACAGGTTCCAAGCAATCACTTAGAATACGACAAACACAATCCACGTAATGATCTAAAGTAATCACTTTTAATGGTGTGGCATCCTGACTATGACCAGGCAAATCAGGCGCATACACGGTATGTCCTTTGGCTTCTAAGAGAGGGACAACCTTTTCCCAACACCAGGCACCATGCCAAGCACCATGAATAAGAATATAAGTTGCCATAAGCTGCTTATAGGTTGAAAAAATAATTATTTTAACGTAAATATGTCATACTTTAAACTATGTATTTTATTTTTCAAAACAATAAAAAAGGCAACCCAAAAATTGGGTTGCCTAAAGAGTTACCAATAATAGAAATTATCTGACAAACATTTTTTTCAAATATTCCATTATTGATATTGCCGGCGTGGGCGCAACCGCTTGCTCAGCTGCCTTAGGTGCAGGATTATTTGCCTGGAACAACAATGGTTTTGGCTGTGTCGCTACCAAAGGTAAAGGAGCGGGTTTCGCATTTGCTGCCAATACTGGTTTTCCGTTAAAGCCAAGCTTTTCTTTACCTTGAGTCCATGCAACGGCTTCAGCAAAGATTTCTTTGGCGACTGGCAACATAGCTTTTAAGCGTGACACATCTTCTTCAGAGTAGATCTTGCCAGGCGCCATTTCAAGCAAATGCTCAAGCTTATGTTCTAGTTTTACCAAATCTCTTTCTTTAGTCGCAATATCAGGAGATTTTGGATCAGATTTTTTAAGGTATTCAATACATGCCTTAAGATTCTTGATTTCTTTTTCCAAATCTTCCTTATCACTGTTAAATTCATCTTGATCAAAATAAGCAGCAAATCCTTGGCGCTTGATAATGCTTTGTTCTTTTAATTTTAAACCGGTTGCAAATTGCATAAAATCAATGATTTTTTTGCCAAACTCAGGACTTAAAATGCCACGACCAATTAATTCATTGGCAATATCAATCGAATTTTGCGTTTTGCAATGATGATAAAAACCAAGGTTAGTTAAAAATTGTTCTATAAAACGATATAATTCACGTTTAAGATCCAAGGTTTTACCAAGCTCGCCGGTAAGAAATACACTTTTTCCTTTCTGATAAATACCTTGAATATCAGTGATCATTTTTTCCTTTGCAATTTTTGCTTTTAACTCTTTGCCTTCACTTTTCGTCTCTAAAATCTTATTCTTTTTCGCTTTAAATTTATTAAAGAGTGGAATATCTCCACAAAGACGATCGGTATTTCTACCCAAACTCTTTCCAGCATCATTTGCGGTCTTTAATTCACGCGGGCTAAACGGTTTATACATTTGATCAAGCCAGAAATAAATTTCATTGAGCAGTTCTTGTTGACCTTTCTTCGTCTTTAATTTTTTCTTATTTTTGGGATCCTTTTTAACTTTGGCCCATTCTCTTTCAAATGCTTGCTCTTTTTGTTTACGCAGAACGGCTCTATCTTGAATAAAATTTTCACGTGAGTATTCTGCAAATTCTTCTGGCGTCGCAAGAAAAGGACGTGAACCTTCATAAGGAATTTTATCCCAGTGCTTGTTATAAATAGCTTCTTGCAATAATCCTTTGGCTTGCTCGGGTGTAGCATTACGCGCAAAAAAACGTAAATGTGGAGGTGCATTATCTGCTTCGTCCATTCTTAAGCCTTTTCCACCAATATCAGGATGCTCGCCAAGTAAAAATAGACGATCAGAAATATTTTGAGTTAATTGATAAAAATATTTCCAAGTTTCTATATCTTTTTTCTCGGGTAAAATTGCAATTTCTAGATCTGTAATAGGTCCTGTTTCTTGACGTGCCAAAGAACCTAAAGTAACAATAGTATACTTACAAGGAGCCTTCCCTAGTTTTTCCTCTTCCTCTTTAATAATTTTTTGCAGATATTGCTTAGTATCTTTAGTGATCTGTTTAGTCACCGCGTTGTAATCAGGATTGACTTTCTTCGCTTCAGTAGCAATCAGATCAAAATGCTTTTGTCTTAGCGCATCTAATTCGCTTTTATCAGGATTATTTCCCTTTTTTAAATAAGCTGATAATCCGCTAAAAGGATTTTTTACATACCCCAAGATCCCTTGATAACCTTTATTTAAATTATCTTTAATGTTTTGCCACCAATTTGTGCCTTGTTTTGTATTGGTTGGTGGTGGCGTTGCTTGTGTTAGTGTTGAATTCAACATGGTATTACCCCTTTCTGTGTAAGTTATTTTAAGAACTTAATATATAAGGGCAATATGTTGATTTTCTAGGCAAAACTGATAAACAGACAGAATAAGATGAATGAACGCTCACAATAAGGGTATCTACAAGCGTTCAATTCTGTTTATCAGAGTATAATTTGTAACTGTTTAGTAATTATATTGGCCGCAAGCGCTGAGCCTTTGGCAGTGTAGTGATAAGAATCATACAGATATTGCGTATTAGCAGGAATTTCTTTTGCTAAATCTATCACCATGATCTGATGCTTTAAGCCCATTTCACGAATCAATTCATTAAAACGATGGTACAACGGATCATCTTTTACCCGATTAGCTTGTGTCATTAAAACAGGTTGGATATCTCTAATTTTGCAAATAGCAATAAATGTTTCAATATTGCGCTGGAATTCTCGGGTAATATACTGTTCATCTACAGGCTTGGGTTCTTTAGCGAATTCATAACGCGTAAAAATATTTTTTGAAGTTTGCAGATGACTTTTAAGTGAATCAGGATACCCATATTCCCCATGAGAACGAAGTATCACCAAATCGTTAATGTTATGCATAAAAACAACCATCGTAGGTTTCATCGGCAAAACTTTGTTTATCAAAACATTTAAAGAATGCATCGACTCATTGGCAGAAACACCACCATTATAACTATTTACTTTTTTCTTCAGCGCGCTTTCAAGTGCACGCCCTACCTTATAAGGAAATCGTTCTTCTTCTTCCATATATAAGCATTCAGTTGTGGAACCACCGAGAAAAACGATTTTAATATCAGGGTTTTCATGAATTTGCGAAGGACCGATAAAACCATGTTCATCTGTTGCAACCCGATAATATTTACGTTCAATACTATTTGGAGCAATGTTTCTAATGTAATTTCTAGAGGGACGCTCAAATTTCTCTTGATTAGGACGATGTTCTCGTAATTTAATAAACCGACCTACATTGTTATCAATGATTTTGCCTACATAATATTGATGAACTATCGTTTTAATGCTTTTGCTTTCAAACTCAGTATAAGCATTATTAATGATTTTCAATGAGCAAATACCATACAATGCCATAAGCAAAAAAATAACTACTATAGTTAATGTTGCTTTAGGATGTTTTTCAAAAAAATTAGTATTGTTTTGAGACACAATGACTCCTACCTCTATCCCTCTCCCCAAAGTCGAGGGGATAAAAAATAATATCGAGTATTAAATAAAAACCATGCTCAAGCGATTAAAATCCGTCCTCAAGGGTACGCAGAATATCCTTAAAAAGCAAAGCACCAAACAAGTGATTGGTAATCAAGCAGAAGCGCTTGCTAAGCAGTTTTTACTTGCTAAGGGATTAAAATTTATCCAAGCTCAATTTAATACTCCCCTGGGCGAAGTTGATCTCGTTATGAAAGACAAAGTTGAGTTAGTCTTCGTCGAAGTACGCTACCGAGAAAATAATGCTTTTGGTGAAGGCTATGAAACCATAACCCATGCTAAAAAACAGCGCATAATACGGACAGCGGCTTATTTTTACCAAATTTATCCTTGGGCGGATGCCCATTCCTGCCGTTTTGATGTCATTTCCATCACTGGTAACCAACTAAATCCTAAAATCACCTGGATCCCAAATGCATTTGGAGTAGAATAACTCCCTCCTAGTTAAAAAATAACATTTTTAGTTAGAAAAATAATATATGAATAAACAAGACAGAATACGCCAACTATTTAATGATAGCATTGACACTAAGTTGGCAGCCTTAGATACATTACCCCCAGATATAGTGCGGGCAGCCGAATGCATGGTAGAAGCTTTAAAGGGTCAGCGCAAAATTCTCAGTTGTGGAAACGGTGGCTCTGCAGCAGATGCTCAACATTTTTCCTCAGAGCTGCTGAATCGCTTTGAAAAAGAACGCATGAGCCTTGCTGCAATGGCGCTCACAACAGATTCTTCTACGCTTACCTCGATTGCAAACGATTATAGTTATCACGACATCTTCTCTAAGCAAATTAAAGGGCTTGGACAAGAAGGTGACGTATTGCTCGTTATCAGTACAAGCGGTAAATCTCAAAATATCATTAATGCCGTCTATGCAGCGCATAGCAAAGGCATGAAAGTGATTGCATTAACCGGCAAAGATGGCGGTGATCTTGCACGCATCTTACGCGATGATGATATTGAATTAAGAGTCCCAGGACAATCGACTGCGAGAATTCAAGAAGTACATCTTCTTCTTATTCATTGTTTATGCGATTACATCGACTCTGAATTTGGGCCACAAACATGTTTACGATAAATCATAAAACAACTGCCATACTCAGTCTCACTGTAGCGCTCTTGCTTCTCCAAGGATGCGCTGCGGTCGTTGTTGGAACAGCTGCAACGAGTGCCATCGTTGCGCAAGATAGACGCACAACAGGCACTATTGTTGAAGATAAAAGCATTCAACTCAAAGCTACGCATGCAATCAATGAGGTTATCCAAGGCAACCCGGATGCACATGTGAGCGCAATCAGCTATAACAATCGATTGTTACTGGTTGGTCAGGTACCCTCCAGAAAAATACGAGCAGACATTGAAAAAGCTGTTAAGAATGTTAGAAAAATTAGACAAGTGCATAATGAGATTACCTTAGGTGCGCCTACGTCCTTACTGCAACGCTCTCAGGACAGCTGGATTACAACTAAAGTCAAAAGCGAAATGGCACTCACTAAAGATCTTAACCCTACGCGCGTTAAAGTTGTCACCGAAGGTGGAACGGTTTATTTACTAGGCCTTGTTAATAGACAAGAAGAAGAAATAACAGTTGACATCGCACGGCATACCAAAGGGGTGAAAAAAGTCGTTAAGATCTTCGAATATGATTAATTCTTCATTTCTGAGGGCTTTAACAAAAAATTTTCCAACCGGAAAATATTACACAGATCCCGCAGATTGTTGGGTATATGGTTATGATAATAGTCGTCGTCATTCATTGCCTGATGCGGTTATTTTTGCGGAATCACATGAAGATATTGTGCAGGCAGTCAAGCTTTGCTACGAATATGGTATTCCTCTCACCGCCAGAGGACGCGCTAGTGGTACCACAGGAGGCGCCATTCCATTAAAAGGTGGCGTAGTACTTTCTTTAGAGCGCATGCAAAAAGTGATTTCGTTCGATCCGGCTAATCGTATCATGGTAGTTGAGCCGGGCGTGCTGAATGCAGAAGTGCAAACTCTTGCTAAAACCAAAGGTTTCTTTTGGCCTCCTGATCCCACCAGTTCTGCATACTGCTGCATAGGTGGAAATTTAAGTTGTAATGCGGCAGGCCCCCGCTCTTTAAAATATGGCACAACACGAGAAAACACTTTAGGCTTAACTGCCGTAACAGGGACAGGTGAAACCATACAATGCGGTGTTTATACCACCAAAGGCGTGGTCGGTTATGATCTCACGCGACTTTTAATTGGCTCAGAAGGCACTTTAGGGATTATTTCCCAAGCTACTCTTAAACTGACACCTTTACCACAAGCAAAACGTACCTTACGTGCTTTTTATCGTGATATCAAAGGAGCCGCACAAGCCGTCACACAAATCATGTCACAACCTGTTACACCTTGCGGCTGTGAATTCATAGATGGCAATGCTATTCAAATGATCCGTCAACATGCTAATGCAGATCTCCCTGAAAATGCAGGTAGCATGCTGATGGTTGAAGTCGATGGCTCTGAAGATAGTTTAGCCTCAGATGTGAAATTGATGGAGAACGCGGCCCATCATGCGAGTCTTATTGATCTTGCTGTTGCACAAACCACCGAAGAAACAGAAAAATTATGGGCAATACGCAAATCTCTATCACAAGCGCTGAGAAGCCTTTCTCCACATAAAATTAATGAAGATGTTGTTGTTCCCATTTCGAATATCCCTGCTTTATTGGAATATACGCAGGAACTCGCAGCCCAATTTAATATCACGATTGTAAATTTTGGACATGCTGGCAATGGTAATATACACGTTAATTTGTTAATTGATCCTTTCGATCCTATTGCAGGCCCAAAAGCAAAAGAATGTCTGAATCTACTTTTTGATAAAGTGGTAGCACTCCATGGAAGCCTTTCAGGCGAACACGGTGTGGGAATGGAAAAACGAGATTATGTTGCAAAGGAAATACCTTTACCTACTTTAAAGTTAATGCAACAAATCAAAGCACAATTCGATCCTAAAGGCATCCTCAACCCAGGAAAATTCTTTCCTGAATCAAAATGACATGCCTTCATCATTAGTAGGTATAGTCACAGCAGATGATTTTTCAGCGAGGCGGCAAGTGTTAGAGAAATAGGAGTGTATATAAAATACACGACTATTGCGAAAACACACAGCCAACAAAGCTGAAGAATCATATGCGAAGACTATACTAGTGGAGGACTTCTTCTGCCATGCGTGCGCCCGGATGATGATCAAAGACGATCCGCTTTAACTCCTTTTCCCTTTCAGGCGGAATATCAATCATCATAATATAATGCCCATCTTCCACATATTTTTCATATTTTTCCACGACACCATTTTTGACACCAATGCCAATCAAACCACTGGTCCATACTCCAATCACCACCCCAAAAATTAACATGGCAATATAACCAAATGCAGTGATAGTCACATTGGCAGGTAATACAATGAGAAAGAGTGCCACAATCAGAGCAAAAAAACCTAAACCTATCAAAGGCCCACGTTTTAGTGCTTTACCAAGATGTGTCGTTTGCAAAAGATTGGCGCGATGAAGGTGCTCATCTTCTAAATCTTCAGGTAACCCACCACAAATATGAATATTGTGATTGTTCACCCCAATTTCTTCTAGCTCATGCGCTATGTTGCTGGTTTCTTTCAAATCAGGCACAAGGAAGAATAAACGTTTCATATCACTCTCCTTGAAAGAGCTGCCTATCTTTTATTTTAGCTAAAATAAAGAAACGAAACTAGGCTCAATATATGTGATTACACAGATGCAGTCACACGAAAAATTCAAGTATTTCTTTTACCAAGAGCATGTTTAGAAGTGATATCAGGTGACTCACAACTTTGCTGAAAATTGCAAAGTTGGTCTACTTTTTGTTGTGCTTGTAATAAAAATTTCCGCTCTGATAGACCGTAGATATTTTGTAGCATGATTTGCTTTATTTCATTTAAGTCATTGTTCACTTTTGCTAATTTCGCATCTAAGGAAATTTCCTTTTTATTTTCTGTTTTATTTTGCGATAAATGATCAACCGCACTCACCTTGTTTGTTGAAGAGCAAATATATTTTATGCCTATCCCAACAATCACCATGCTTAAAATCAAAGGAATAAAATAAATAGCGGAATTATAAAGAAGAGAGAACATTTTAGGATCGCCACAATAAAATTATTTAGTATTTTAACTTAAAGTGATTTCAATTAGCAAAATCATTTATCTCTTTAAGGTTTCCTTTTATCGGATAGATTGTTTTTTGGGGTCAATTTCGTTGACTGTAAATCTCGTTTGGCGAATGATTGCGACTTTGCAGCAAGCAGCGAGATCCTCTCATTGCAGTTTATATATTGGAGATGAAAATGCGTGAACTAAATCAAAATGAAACCATGGGCGTCAACGGTGGAATAATCACAGATGGCTATAATTTTAGTTTTATTGTTGAGAATACCGTCACCGGCGCTATAGTTGGGCTCCCATTCTCAATACTTACCGGAAACCCTAGCGTTATCTTAGGCATGGCAACAATTTTTGGCGCATATGCTGTTGCAATGACAGTCGCTAAAGGTCTGGACGCAGTATTTTTTACTGATCCGCAAAGCACTTACGTTCCCGTTAGCAATGTCGTTATTGCATAAATCTGATAATTTACAGGTATGGTACCCTTCTTTAAGAAAGAAGGGTACCATGAAGATGCGTAAAACAATCTGCCTCTTTATGCTACGGGATGGCCAAATATCAATCCCTAGCAGTAATAAACAAGGCTTAAAGACAAAATGGGAAAGTACACTTATTTGACGACAGTAAGTTTCGGCCGACCGTTTCCTTTCTTACCTTTACCACTGCCCCCTTTACTACCTCCGGTCTCATTTTCATTAGGACCTTGTGGCGGCTCGTCTTCCTCGTCATCTTTAAATACCATGCCACGACCATTTTCTTTAGCATAGATAGCAGTAATGGCTTTCATGCTGACGTAGATATCGTGTGGAACCCCAGCAAATCTTGCATTAAATTCCACATGATCATTAGCTACAATTAAAGCACGTACAGCACCGGGAGAAATATTTAAAACAATTCGACCATTATCAACATAGTCCCGAGGCACAGAAACATCAGGCATATCTGCATTAACGACAATGTATGGCGTCGCATTATTATCGACTATCCACTCATAAAACGCGCGCAAAAGATAAGGTCGACTTGAATTCATATTACTCACCTAATGCACGTTCAGCATCAGTTAAGCTGATCTGGAATGCTTCACGATCAAAAAGCCTTTTTGCATATTCTTGGATAGACTTTGCTTCAGCTGGCAAGATAATTCCCATAGCTTTAAGGCGCCATAGCATCGGAGCGATTGCGCAATCTACTAGTGAAAATTCCTCACTGAGAAAATAAGGCATTTCCTTAAACATAGGAGAAACCGAAACAATGCTTTCGTATAAGGCTTTTTGCGATTCTTGCACTTCTTTAGGATCAGCATTTTTTGCCAAAATTTTATTCATTAAGGTATACCAATCCCGGTTAACCCTATGCAACATTAGTCGGCTGCGTGCTCTTGCTACAGGATAAACAGGCATTAATGGAGGATGAGGAAAACGCTCATCCAAATACTCCATAATGATTTCTGATTCATAGAGTACTAAATCTCTATCAACCAAAGTAGGTACCGTATTATACGGATTAATTTCCACCAAAGCGTCAACCTGCGTGTCGACATCTATTTCATACAGATCAAAAGTGACACCTTTTTCCGCCAAAACGATCCGCGCCCGATGGCTATATGGATCAGTTGAGCCTGAATACAATGTCATGACCGAGCGTTTATTAGCTACCACTGCCATGATTGCCCCCCAAAATTGGCTTTAATGAACATCTTTCCAATATTCACGTTTGAGCAAATACGCAAATAAGGTAAAGACCACTAAAAATAATAATACCCAAACCCCTAATTTTTCCCGCTCTAACTTATGGGGTTCACCAACATAATCTAAGAAATTCACCAAGTCCGTAATGGCTTTATCATATTCCTCTTTACTTAAGGTACCAGGTGTTTTCAGCTCAAGATGATCAATCACCTTCTTCTGATAAGGTTTGCCTTCATCATCAAACATTTCGATTGATGTATAAACGGGCACCTGTACCCCTTGTAATGATAATAGGATGTGTGGCATTCCCACATCTGGGAAAACCATATTGTTTACTCCCCAAGGTTTTTGGGGATCTTCATAAAAAGTTCTTAAGTAAGTGTATAACCAGTCTTTGCCTCTGGAACGGGCGACCAGCGATAAATCAGGCGGCGCCACTCCAAACCAAGCTTGTGCGTCTTTTTTGGGGATAGCTGAAAGTAATGGTTCCGTTACCTTATCGCTGATGAAATTTAAATTTTCATTCACTAGCTTTTCTAGGACATTACCTTTCTTATCAACTATTCCAATATCTTTTGCCATATCGTTAAAACGAACAAACTGAAGTGAATGACACCCCATGCAATAATTCACATATAAGCTTGCACCACGTTGCAGTGATGCCTTATCACATAAATTATTTTTAACTTTGTCTAGGTGCACACCACCTTGACTGGCAAATACCTGACCAATAAACGTCGTTACAATAGCCAATAGCAAACACGTTTTTATTGCTTTCATTTATTCGTGACCCTCTCCGGGACAGGTTTTGTCTTATCAATCTTCGTATAAATGGGCATTCCCAAGAAAAAGGCAAAATACAGCACAGAAAATATTTGCGCAGCAATCATTCGTGAAGGGCTAGGTGGTTTTAACCCTAGATACCCTAAAGAAACGAAGCTAATCACAAAAATAACCAGCATAGCCTTGCAGATAGGCCCACGATAACGTATGGATTTCACTGGGCTGCGATCTAACCAAGGCAAGAAAAATATGATCAATACAGCCGAAAGCATCGCAATAACACCACTTAACTTATCTGGTATTGCCCGCAAGATGGCATAATAAGGTGTCATATACCATACTGGAGCGATGTGCTCAGGTGTTTTCATCGGATTAGCAGGCTCAAAATTAGGCGCTTCAAGAAAGAAACCACCAACATCAGGCGCAAAAAACACGACAGCAGAAAAAATTAACAGAAAAACTGATACACCGAAGATATCTTTCACTGTGTAATAAGGGTGGAAAGGGATCCCATCTAACGGTTTACCTTCACTGTCCTTCTTCTCTTTTATCTCAATTCCATCAGGGTTATTCGAGCCAACCTCATGCAACGCAATAATATGCATCCAAACTAAAAGTAAGAAAATTAATGGAATAGCTACAACATGAAGCGCGAAAAATCGGTTTAAGGTAGCATCTGCAACGTTATAATCTCCACGCATCCATTCCACAACGCTTGGTCCAACCCCTGGAATGGCTTCAAATAGAGAAGTAATTACCTTTCCTCCCCAAAAGGACATCTGTCCCCAAGGCAGAAGATATCCCATAAACGCTTCAGCCAATAGGCAAACATAAATTGCACATCCTACTAGCCATACCAATTCGCGGGGCTTTTTATACGAGCCATATAACAACCCGCGAAACATATGGAGATAAATAACAATGAAAAAGAAAGATGCGCCTGCTTCATGCATATAACGTAGCAACCAGCCCAACCGAACATCTCTCATAATGTACTCAACGGAGGCAAACGCTGCATCAGCAGAGGGTTTGTAAAACATCGCTAACCAAATGCCAGTCAATAATTGGTTGACTAGCACTAGTAAAGCAAGCGATCCGAAGAAATACCAAAAGTTAAAATTTTTGGGAGCGTAATATTGCGCAACGTGCTCGTTCCACATCTTTGTGGCTGGGAAGCGTGCATCAATCCATCCCATGAATCCTGATGACGAGTTTTTCATTATGCAGCCTTCTGACCTACTCCAACGACGATAACGTTATCACTAATATATTCATAGGGCGGAACAACCAAATTAAGTGGTGCTGGCACCCCTTTAAATACTCTACCGGCTAAATCAAATCGAGAACCATGGCAGGGGCAGAAAAAGCCGCCTTGCCAACTTGGCTCCACACTACCCACTTCAGGACGATACATAGGTACGCATCCCAAATGAGTACAGATTCCAATTAGTACCAAATACTCAGGCTTGATGGAACGATATTCGTTATGTGCATAAGCTGGCTGCTGGTCTTGCTCCGACTTAGGATCACGAAGTTCACTGTCTAATTGTGGCAACTTATCCAACATGGCTTTGGTCCGATGGATAACCCAAACAGGTTGACCACGCCATTCGACAGTCATTTGTGCACCAGGCTCTAACTTACTAATGTCAATCTTTACTGGAGCACCCATGGCCTGCGCTTTAGCGCTTGGGAACCAAGAAGATATAAAAGGCGCCGCAGCAAATGCTACGCCAACACCACCAATGACGGTAGTAGCTGCAGTTAAAAACCGCCGTCGACTGGTATCGATTTTGTCATCACTCATTCATGTCCCTCCCGGACGAATTATTCTTGAGTGTTTTCAAACTTGTAAAGCCATGCGAGATGGCGGCATATACTATCACAATTCTACGGGCCGCTGCATCGTAAGGCGCCGCAGAACAACAAAATAATCGGATAGTCTACACTATCGAGCTCAAAAGACTACAGGGTGCTCGGCAGCTAAGTAAAGCAACTTCGCCTTATCACCCCATTTACGCTAAGGGAAAACTTACAAAGTCAGAAAGAAAAATTAGTGTATCTCATAGCGCACTCATAATTTGTATTATTAGTGTGGATATTGAATAATCACGTCACGCTATTGCCAGAGAGATCAATAATGAATTGGATTTTCTTCCTCCTTATCGCAATTGCTTATTCAGCAACGGTTTGGCAACAATGGCAATGGTCGGTACAAGGGACTTCAGATCTATCTCCTATGCATGCATTAACAGATCACTTATTGCATGCGGCAAATGATGCTGTCACATTGGCGATTGGATTGATTGGGGTTCTCGCATTATTTATGGGATTAATGCGCATTATTGAAGAAGCAGGCTTGTTAAACATCCTCGCTAAATTACTATACCCTTTACTAAAATGGCTCTTCCCAGAGATCCCCGCTAATCACCCTGCATTTGGTGCAATGGTGATGAATCTCTCCGCTAATATGATTGGGCTAGGAAATGCTGCAACGCCTTTTGGTTTAAAAGCCATGCAGGAATTAGATAAACTTAATCCTCACCCTGGGGTTGCAACAAACGCAATGATATTGTTTTTGGCTATTAACACAACCTGCATCACATTAATACCTACCAAAATCATTGCACTTCGTACAAGCGCAGGGTCGCAAGATCCTGCCGGCATTATTGCAAGTACGCTTATCGCGACATTATGCGCCATGATCGTTGCAATAATAGCCGCCAAAATATTACAAAGAGTATTAACCCCCCCTCAAGCTACCATTACACTGGTTACTGACACTTCCTGCGATGAAACAGTGCAGCCTTACCCTGTTTGGGTCAATGCAACTGCTATTTTATTTCTGATTTTGCTTATTCCAACCACTTTATTTTGGGGTAAGCAATTTTCAGCTTGGATCCTTCCTTCCTTGATTGTTGCTATTTTGGCCTTTGGCCTATTTAAAAAAATTGATATTTATGGGTGTTTTACTGAAGGCGCTAA
Source organism: Gammaproteobacteria bacterium 39-13 (assembly GCA_001898235.1). Taxonomy (GTDB): domain Bacteria; phylum Pseudomonadota; class Gammaproteobacteria; order Berkiellales; family Berkiellaceae; genus Berkiella. Next base: position 31,373 of record MKTN01000032.1, on the reverse strand, counting down.
ATCTGGTTTTGAGATTGCCATTAAAATTATCCCCTTTCTTGTCGCTATATTAGTAGCCATTGGTATGTTTCGCTCAAGCGGGGCATTAGATGCTATTACAAAAACTATTGGCCCATTTACCGAAATAATAGGGATCCCGGTAGAAGCACTACCTATGGTATTCATGCGCCCTCTTTCAGGCTCTGGAAGTTTAGGCGTCATGTCTGATATTTTACAAAATCCTGCTATTGGACCTGATAGTTATACAGGCTATTTGGTTAGCACCATGATGGGTTCAACAGAGACAACCTTTTATGTTTTAGCTGTCTATTTTGGCTCTGTTCAGATCCGTCGCATTCGACATGCATTAGCAGTAGGATTAATTGCTGAAGTGGCAGGTATGTTAGCTTCAGTTATCGCGGTTAAAATGCTATTTTTCTCTTAGCACTAAGGTAATATCATGCTCTCAGGTCCTTGCTTAAATGCCGCAGCAAGAAGTGACTGGAATACTGTTTTTTTTCTTTTAAACATAAAAAATGTTGTGGACATTCACGCGCGCCACCTTGAACATCCTGAAGGTTTACGTTTGCTAGACTACGCTCAAGAACAAAACAAACCAGCAGCGATACTTCGCTTACAGCAATTAGGCGCCGTCCCGTCTTATGACATTAAACTCTTTAAGGCCGCAGCTGATGGTGCATGGGATGATGTATATGAGTTGCTCCATCTATATAACATTAATGTTAACTTGCGCAATACCATGCATCCAGAAGGCTGGACTCTGCTAGATTATGCTATTGCGCAAGATAAAATGGATGTTATCCACGATCTGGTGATAAACAGAGAAGGCAAAGACGCCCAAACATTAAACACTTTTTTCATTACTTTTACCCAAGAAATTCAACAACAGGCTTCCTCTATTCATCAACCTTTGCCTATTTCGGCACATCTCAACCCCTATTACAAATCAACGCTAAACACCATCAAACCAGTAGATACGCATCCCACAAGTCGTCCTATTTTCAATTTCAACTTCAGAAAACCCGGACATCGATAAACTCTTACCTGAAGTTCTTGAAGTGAATTGGGTAAATACGTTAGCATCCACAAATTTTAAAGAGCAGGAAAAATTTATGTTAACAGGTCCATGCTTAAACGCTGCTGCGCGTAGCGATTGGAATACAGTTTTCTTTTTATTAAATATCCATGGTGCGGTTAATATAGACGCACGCCACAATCAACACACTGAAGGGTTTCGTTTATTCGATTATGCAGAAAGAGATGACAATCCTGCTTTAAACTTACGCATAAGACTATGGGCATTTGGCGCAAGACCCTCTTACGATGTAAAAGTGTTTGCTGCAGCAAAACAAGGTCGATGGGCAGATGTGTATCAACTTCTTCTAAATGGGCTTGCCAAGATTAATTGGCAAGATCAAATGCATCCAAAACATTGGACTTTAGTCGATTATGCAATTGAACAAGATCACTTTCGAGTCATTAATGATTTATTAATCCACTGGGGTGGAAAAACTGCCGAAATATTATCAGAGCAACTAAAAAAAGAAGCCGAAATATTATCAACACAAATAAGTTATGAAGAAGCTGAACAAGAGGTAAGGCGTCTTTCCACGAAATCTCCGTTATATAGCCCTCATTATCAAGCCATTTTAGCATCCCTTAAAAATATCCGTGAAGAACATAAAACGACGATAGAAGAAAGGGAGGAGATGATAAAGAAAGAAACATCTGGTGATAGCCAAGCTTGTCTCAAATCATCAGTTGGAAAAATGTAGATATTTTGTGCCTTGTCTGACTTTACTCAACGTACTAGTATAGCAGCTTGTCCCTTATTATTTACCAGATGCTAGAGGAGCAGGCTATGTCCTTTACCGCAAGGATAGCGTACTTTGTTAGTTTAATTATATTCCTAATTTCAGCTGCAGTTGCAAAACCGCAATCTGATGATGCAGAAGTTGAAAAACTGCGTACAGATTGGGCAATTGCTAAGTTTCAAACGCCCAAAAACAAACAAATTCCAGAATTTGAGCAACTGATCCGTCGTGCTGATGCTCTTAACCAAAAACATCCTAACCAGCCTGAAATCATGGTGTGGTATGCCACTATACTCAGCACCTATTCATCCATCAAAGGTGGTTTAGGGGTGTTACCTTATGTTAAGAAAGCCCGCGCGTTGTTAGAAGAAGCTATTAAGCTTAACCCTCAGGTTGAAAATGGGTTTGCTTATGGCGTGCTTGGTGCTTTATATGCTCGCGTTCCAGGCTGGCCGGTCGCTTTTGGCAGTAAAGAAAAAGCTCGTGCAAATTTATTAAAAGCTATTCAAATTGATCCTCAAGGAAGCGATTCTAATTATTATTATGGTGATTTCCTTGTCGACACAGGAAATTATGCTGAAGCCAGGAAACATTTAGATACTGCACAACGTGCACCTATTCGCAAAGCGTATGAAATCCAAGATAGAGGTCGCAAAGAAGAAATTGCCGCTTCTTTGGCTAAACTACGCAGACTGGGCCATTAAAATTCATTCAACACTAAAAGCACTGTTTTCACGGTGCTTTTAGCTTCACATCTTCACGACAAAACCCTCTCCTTAACGGGGAACTTTACAGTACCCGCAGTGTCTATATGGTTAAGTAATTCAATGATTAAAATGGCGCAACATGAAAGAAAAAAGCGTGTTATTCATTGATGATGAAGAAAACATATTAAAAACACTCAAAAGACAACTGAATTTTTATGGGTATAAAGTACACACGGCAATGGATGCTGCAAATGCATTCAGCATTTTAGAGCACGAAGAAATTCCTGTTATTGTTTCAGATCAAAAAATGCCTAATATTTCTGGTTCGGAATTACTAGCACAAATTAAAGAAAACTACCCTAAAACAGTCAGAATGATTATCAGTGGTTACACCGATTTTAACGCCTTACAAGAAGCTGTTAATAAAGGAGAAATATATAAATTCATCCCTAAACCTTGGGATGAACGTTATTTATTGGATTCACTGGAAAGAGCGTTTCAGTACTACGAAGAGCTTGAAGCCAATGAAATAAAAGACAAAGTATTAGATAATGCGTTGGAAGCAATTGCATTATCTAATTTAGAACATACTATTGAATCTGCAAACAATCCCTTTCTGATGCTAACAGGATATAATAGTAAAGAAATTATGGGTAAAAATATCTGGCAGATATTTAATTTTAGTGCAGCGGATATTTCTGAAATTCTCGAAGAAGTTTCCACCAATAAAATTTGGCAAGGAGAGACGACTTTAATAACCAAAAAACATGCTAAATTATATGGGACATTATTAATCTCAGAATTTAGCAATAAACAAAATCATCAATATCATTCTTTTTCATTCATGCATTTTCCTGAATTAAGAGCAAAAGATTTAGCACTCAAAGAAACTGCGACACATGATGAAGATACAGATTTATTGAACAGAGATGGATTTGAAGAACATTTGGCTACTTTAATCTTTTCTAAACAAGATCTTCATCCTTTGTTTGTCGTTGCATTGTACTTTGAAAACTTAAACAGTCTTTCTAATGCATTTGGCACTACTTTTTTACGAAATGCAGCTTCTTATATCTCTTCAACCTTAAAAAATGCTGTCAATGCACAATCTTATGCTCGGCTTTCCCCTAACATTTTTGCCTTCGCGATAGGCAACAACATAGAAGAACAGCAAGCAAAAGCAATTATCATGCAAATAAGAAATTTTTTCAAAGAGACGATTGACGTAGAAAATCATTCGTTTCGATTAGTTCCTTTTATCGGTGTAAGTTTTTTCCCTCAGACCAATATCGCCTCAACATTAATTGATAGATCTATACTTTGTGCGCAATATTCCTATGAATCTAAAAATAATGAGGTTTTTTATTCTGATGAAATAGAGCATGAGATGAAGGAACTCTTATTTCAAAAAAGCGAGGGAATGTAGGAGATATCTCTCTAAGAATAGTCCATAAACAGGAGGTAGTCATGCTAGAATCAAAAATAGCAAATTTACCAGGAAACATTCTATTTGTGGATGACGAGGAAAACATTCTTAAAAGCTTGCTACGACATTTTTCTGGACTTGGATATCAGGTATTTACCGCAAATTGCGGTCAAGATGCACTCAATATTCTAAACAAAGAAAACATTGATGCTATCATTTCAGATATGCGCATGCCTGAAATGGATGGCCAAACTTTGTTAAAAGAAGTTTCAACAAAATGGCCTGATATCAGTCGCATTTTGTTAACAGGGTACGCAGATTTAAATTCCGTTATTTCTGCTGTAAATGTTGGCAAAATACATTATTGTCTAACTAAGCCTTGGCATGAAAATCAAATTGAAGCCATTGTAAAGCTTTCTGTCGAAACCAAACATCTAAAGGAAAAAAACAAGCACTTAATCAAAAAGGTAAAATCACAAAATGCAGAACTATTAAAAATAAATGATAATCTAAAGATAATTGTCGAAGAAAGAACTCACGCTCTTGACCAAGCATTGAAAAAACTGTCACAAAATTATACTTCTCTTGTAAAAATTTGCTCTAACCTTATCAATATATATGATCACAAACATAGAAAACATACCTTACAAGTTGCAGAACTCGCAGTTAAAATAGCAAAGGCGTTAAAATTGCCACAAGAAGAAATTAACAATATTTATTTCTCGGGATTACTTTATAATATTGGAAAAATAGGTTTATCAAAACATCTTACAGAAACGCCTTATAAAACGCTTGCCACTGAAGAAAAGCGTTTATTCGAGCAATATCCACTTCTGGGCGCAACAGTTCTTTCATCAATGGACGGTCTAGAAGACATTGTAAAAATTATCTTGGCACATCGTGAACGTTATAACGGAATGGGGTACCCTAAAAAACTCTCAAAAGATCAAATACCTTTAAACACTAGTATATTGTCAATTGCTATCGATTATGAGCAATTACAACTTGGATTAATTCTTCCACAAACTCTTTCTAGCGCTCAAGCTTTGGCATTTATTCAATCATATCGTGGCATTTATTACGATCCTAAATTAGTCGACACTTTATGCAACATTGTGAATACTTTACCTTTACATTGCACCTATTTAAAAGAAAAAGCTATCTCTACAAGAATGCTGTCACCTGGAATGGTTCTCTCGCAAGATTTATTTTCTGCACATAAAATATTGTTACTACCAAAGGGAAAGGTATTAAGCGAGGATATCATCAACAACTTGTTAAGATTAGCTGAAATGAGCGTCTGGGTATATGAAGAATAATCAATGCCCTTCTACTAGGGAATCATCTTATGAACAAAGAACCCTTACAAGAATCTATTAAAAAAGAAAAAGCGGCAAGAAAAAAAGCAGAGCGACTTCTTAAAGACAAAGGCGAAGAATTATTGCTTTCGAATAAGAAATTACAAAAAAACAACAGAAATCTAAAATTCAAAAATGAAGCATTGGGACTGTTGGTGTCGTTAATTAACTTTGCCCACACTAAAAATACAGATATTACTCAAACTTTAAAATGCTATCTTGAAGAGGTTTGCAAATTTTGCAAATGGCCATTAGGACATATTTATTTTGTCCAAAGATCTCTTAAAAATAATAATGAGACAAAGCTTACTCCTGGAAATATTTGGTATGGAAGATCACAAGAAAAATTCAAAAATTTTATCGAACAAACCATGAAAACAGAATTTCAAGCTGATGATGGGATCCCTGGCAGTGTGATGAAAACAAACAAACCTGTTTGGCTGGATCACGCTTTTGACGAGGGCTCATTCTTACGCCAACAAGAAGGAAGAAAATTAGACATGATTGGCGCTTATGCTGTCCCTTTATTTGTTTTTGGTGAGATATATGCGATTGCAGAATTTTTTGCAGACGATTCAAGTAAAAAGAAAAAGCATTATCTTGAATTTGCAATAAGCGCAGCAGCGCAAGTTTCAACCATAATAGAAAGGCTATTATCGGAAGATAGAGTAAAATCCAAAAATAAAGAGCTGCAAAATGCTTTAAATGAATTAAAGCAAATCCAGCTACAATTGGTACAAACCTCCAAAATGGCATCCTTAGGACAATTAGCTGCCGGCATAGCGCATGAGATCAACAACCCTATTTCCTATTTAGAAAACAATCTGCGCATCCTCGGAAAATATGTGAATTATTATAAAGGTGTCAGAAAAAAGCGACAATTGTTTTTCGATAAAATTATTGATTTTTTACCAGCAGAAATTGCTAAAGAAAAATCTGAATATGACACAGATTCGGAGAAAATTAACTATCTTCTCTCTGACATTGAGGCTCTTATCAGTGAATCCTTAGAAGGCGTACAACGCGTCACAGAAATAGTGCTTAGTCTTAAATCCTTTGCACGGCTAGATGAGGCTGAGTATAAAATTGTCAACATCAATGAATGTGTAGAATCTACAATAAAAGTGATATGGAATGAGTTAAAGTACAAATGCGAATTAAAAAAAGAATTATCGCCTAATATTCCTTCTATAAAATGTAATCCTGGTCAAATTAATCAAGTCATCATGAATATCTTAGTCAATGCTTCACAGGCTATTGAAGGCAAAGGGTTAATCACTATAAAAACATTGCAAAGCAATTCAGAAGTATGCATTCTAATATCAGATACTGGAAGTGGGATCTCTGAAGAAAATATCCATGCTATTTTCGAGCCCTTTTTTACCACTAAACCCGTTGGCATTGGGACAGGACTTGGACTTTCTGTTTCTTATGGCATTATACAAAAGCATGGAGGAAAAATTGAAGTGCATTCAGAATTAGGTTTAGGAACCACTTTTGAGATTTTTCTACCTATAACGCGCATCAATGATGTGCCTTCTATAAAGGTTAACGAAAGTTAAGCATTTTTTCAACTTGTTGAATATTTTTTTTCAAAAATTTAATTAACTCATCTACAAAATCTGTCTCTTTTCCTTCTTCTTCCATTAGTTTATGTTCAATTTTCGCACTCTCTAATAAAACGTCTAACATTTCTTGTGCAAGTTGCTTGAATGCAGGGTAGGAATAACCAATTTGCGTGCATAATATTTGCCAATTTCTGGATTTAATTGCTTTCATAAAAAAATCATCACCTATTTTCATCGCCATGTTTGAAGCATCATCCAAAATACTCGAAATATCATAAAAAGGTGCCAATTGGAAATACCTGGGCGAAAGATAAAGAAGTGAGATGTTTTTCGCATGTCCTTGAGTATTACCAATTAAATAATTAAAAAAAATCATGCGCATAAAATGATTACGATCAATTGCAGGAATATTCGCTTTTTGCAATAACGAAAAACAATGCACAAAACCCGGCCCCCCATCTACTTCTAATTTGCGCGAAGGTAAAACACCTAATGCTTGGCAAAAATCTTCCTGGTGGTAATGTTTAACGATATTGCCACAGATCTCCCTATCATATCTTTTTATCAGCAGAGTATTTGTCTTTTGGATCTTTCTCATTTCTACAGCGCAAACATGTAACCCTAATCGTGAAGCTAAGCGCATGCAAAAATATTCATTGTCAATGAGATCCTTAGCATGACGTGCCGGAAACTTTAAAATATGTGTGCTAAAACATCCTTTTGATGGCACGGCTATCTGATTATCAATCAAACAAACAGCTACCTTACTCTGTAACCCCGGCAATAATGCTCTTCTGCCCTCTTCATTAACAAGCATAGGTATCTCACACAAGTATCCAAGACGATGCGCCAGTTCTTTATCGGAAATAATTTCTCCTTTCAATGGCGAAGTTTGTTTATCTTCAATCTCAGAGCAAAGTAAATGAAATGAAAGCGCACCAACGCAGTCTTGTCCCATCAAGCGCAAAAAATCAAATGTATTATTTGGCTCTATCTCCAATATTTTACTGATAGAATTAAGGATATTATCATTTTGTGGTAATAGGCTCTTAAAAAAGCGATGACAATGTTTGTGATCAAATGCTTGTTCACTAGAAGGTAGGGAAAGAGAAATACTCATCGTGGCATTGCTGAGATAATTAAAGTGCAACCTCCCCTTATTATCCAATTCCAGGATACCAATGGGTTGCCCGAATAACCGTACAGAAAGTTTATTGTTCTGCATAAGGCGCTGCCACTGAATAAGGATGTTGCATAGGTAAGCGCGCCTCTAAACGGATCCCTAACATTGCAGCGACCTTTAGAGCTTTATCAAGCTCACAAGTCATTTTGCCTTTTTCAAGTTCTTGAACAAAACGTACACCTGTTCCACTCGCTGCGGCCAACTCTTTTTGGGTAAGATGATGAAGCTTGCGTGTACGCTTAATGAGGTTGCCAAATTGTCTCGAAGAAGAAATAATTTTCATCGTTTTCGTCCCGTACGGGATTATCTTAGTAAGATAGCACATTTTAGAGGTAAAAATCCCTATCAGGATCATTTTTTAAGGTTTCCTTTCAACGGATCCAAGTGAGGATCCCTAACGGGACTTTTTACCCTTTATAGTTGAGAATGCACGTTAAAATGCGGTTTATTCTTACAGCCCTCTTTCATTATTGATTGTTATATGGCAGGCTTCTTTCATCAATGTAGGAGAGTATTCATGTTCACAGGTATTGTACAAACAACCGTCAAAGTTGCCTGGGTTGAGCATGCCCCACGCCTGACACGTTATGCATTAGAAGTCCCTCGCCAATATTTAGAGGATTTAGTGCCCGGCGCCAGCATTTCTGTCCACGGAGTATGCCAAACTGTTGTCTCTATTCAAGGCAATCAGGTGAGCTTCGATGCGATGGAAGAAACCTTGAAACGTACGACCATTGCCACACTCAAACAACATCAATTGGTTAATTTTGAGCGTGCTGCCAAAATAGGAGATGAAATTGGTGGGCATCTTTTATCTGGCCATATAATGGGACAAGCAATTATTAGCAATATCATTGCCCCAACGCCAGAACAACGAGTTCTCTCGATAGCCTGTTCCCCGGCTTGGATGAAATATATTTTAGGTAAAGGATTTATTGCTATTAATGGTGCAAGCTTAACGGTAGGTGACACTGATGTTCGTGGCAGTTTTACTGTCCATCTCATTCCAGAAACACTACGTATTACAACCTTTGGACAAGCAACGGAAGGAGAATCTGTTAATATTGAAATTGACAGCCAAACACAAGGGATTGTAGATACAGTAGAACGTGTTCTCGCCACTAAAAATTTATAAAGAAAGGGGTTTCCCCCTTTCTTTATCTAGCACTTACTTATGTGTCAATTTTTTCTTTTGATCAACAATGCCTGAAACTTCTTGAGATTTTTTATCTTCTTCTTCTTTCTTTAGCCTTTCCGATTCCAATTGATGCGAACGCAACATCTTATGAAAAGGTTCAAGAACATAAGGCTTTTGGCTTAAAAAAGCGGTGACAACTGGGCGCCCACTTTTTTCTTTGGCAATAGGTTCTCCTTCAACCAATGCACCTTCACACGCTTTAGCGACTATTGCAGAAGGTGGTAATTTATCTTGAGCTAACCTCTGATCGGCAAGCGCTTTTTTTCGAGCAGCATCTTCTAAGGGATGCATTAACTCGTGCCAACGTTGGCGTACATTTACAGCCTTTTCTGCCTGCTTAGCGATAAATGGGGTTAATTCCTTGGCAATTTTTTCTCGATTTTCATGATACACATCATGAGGTGTTTTACCCAAATAATCGCTCCATGATGACTCTGTATGCGTTTTAGGTAAGATTGTCATCACTGGTGCATCAATTAAAATTGGCTCTTTTTTTGGTTGTTTTAGCGGATCAGCTTTGATGGTTTCTCGTTTCGCCGGTGTTAACCCGCGCATCTCCGTCTTTAGCTCTCTATTAAGTTCTTTAAGATCTTTTGGCAACGGATTAGGCTTTTTCTTCAATTTTGCTGTTTCAGCCTCTTTTATTGCAAACTCACGTGCTGCAGATTTTGCAGCTTCTTTTCTTTTTAATTCTTCTGATATTTCTGATTTATCTGTCAATAAAGGCGCAATGATTTCCTGCCAAGCAGGGACTAATTTGGCCGCCTGCTCATGTGGACTTCTTGTGTAGGCTTTTTCTTCCTCAAGCCAGGCTTGCTCATCTTTTTTGTTCTTTACTTCTGTTCTTTGAATAGAACGCTTGAATTCCTCTTCTTCTTTTGATGATGATAATGAGGGTGAAGAGGTACTTCCTTTACTTTGCTTTTCTGCAAACTCCTCACTTGCTAGCCTTGTCTTTTCATATTTTTTTTGAAGTGCATCATAAATTTCACCATTTTGCCTAAGAAGCTCTTCTCTTCTTCTACGTTCACCATCTTGAACACCACCAGACAGCGAAGTTCCCCTCAATCTATTCTCCAGTGATTCCATCGCGCTTAAACGATGAGAAACATCCACCTCTTCTCCAGGCGCAACATATGAAAAGATTTTCTGTAACGGTAAGACAGGATCATACTTACCCAAATCCTGTCCTGCCCTTTCTTTTTCTCTTTTGACGTGTTCATATTGCTTTTCTAATTTTTGATAAATTGCTTTATTTTCATCAATCTGTCTTGATCTCTTTTCACGCAAGGCTTCTTCGTCAACTTCCTCAGTTAATCGCATTCCCTCTAATAATTTTTCTAAGGATTCCATGGCAGATAAACGTTGAGGTTCAACCTCAATCCCCTTTTCTATATCCACCATTTCCATTTCTTCTTTTTTGTCGACGCCTTTTAGTGCCATAAAGTTCTCCTTTAGTAATACCAACCTAAACAGATCTATTTTTATTTTAAAGCTTTTAAATGTACTACTACGATGCCATGACGCATGAAGCTTGTCAGCAAAAATATGTTTTGCAACGCAATGAATTTATATAATAAAGCTAGATATTGGTGATGAGAAGATGAGTGGAAATAAATGAGAAAAAACTGCTTCCTTCGGCACAAACAACATGCTAAAGGAAGCAGAGAAGAGAAAAAGCTTATTTTACTTTTAAAGCATTGCGGCGTTCACGTGCAGCTTCCATTTCTTCTTCAACCAGTTCTTCAGCTACAGGTGTTCTTGCTTGAACTGCTAAACGAAGTGAAGATTGCTTTTGTGCTTCTAATGCACGCGCTCTTTCTTCTTCAATAGTTTTTACAAAGTTGTTTCGGCCCCATTTATTACCCAGAAATTGGCTGACTATGCCTTTTTCTTTGTCTTTAAATGTAGACAATCCAAGCTCGGCTTGAATGGTTTTAGATGGAACGCCAGGTTCAAAAGTAACTAGTTTTTCTAATTTGCTTTGTGCGGTTTCTAATGCAGAGTTTAGAGCAGATTTTAACTTTGTAACATCTTCACGACGAGCATCATATGCTTTCTTCTGGGAATCAAATGCTTTTTTGTCCTTTTTAAACGCTTCCATTTTGCTGTCATATTCTACTTCGGCAGGACTTTTTGCAGCGCCCCACAATGAAGTAGTCCAACCACTTGTTTGCGTTTCAGTTTTTTCAACTACAGGTTTTGTGGGCTCTGTTGGCGCAAAAGGATCGACAATGTTTAACTTGCCAAATTCTTTAAATAAGTTTTCTGCAATTTCATCAAATGCTTTTTGCTGAGGTTGAAATCCTTCAGGAGCACCTGTTTTTGGCAATTGCGCTGTTTTCCAGTGATATTCTGTCAATGGTTCTTTATCGATTTGCATATCGGAAGCAGCTGCTTCGAAATTGGATCTCCAACCTTCCATTTCACTTTTATTTTTAGCTCTAAATTCATCTTTAGGCAGGCTTTTAGATTTTTTAAATTCTGCCAAAGTTTGTTGATGTGTTTTACTTGCGACTTGTTTTTTGGGTGCTGGCACTTCAACCGTTGTTTCTGCAACTACTTCTTCAGTACTATTTTGGGGACCATTCATTGCCATTGCGGCTCTCCTTGCTTTTTTAAACACCGACCTAGAGAAAAATCTCTCAACACTTGCGTTTAACCACGCGCTTCATACCTTGCCATAAAATAAAACGACTTGTCAGCAAAAATTTGTTTTGCAGCACAATGAAAATATTAACAATTTGATTTTTAACGAAATAATAAAAAATGCAAAACATAGTTAGTATTAAAAAATCTGCATTTGCTAACAGGTTTTTAGCAAATTTGATTTTAGAATACTTTCTTAAATTGAATTGATCTTTAGAGTGTAGTTATTTGGCCAAAATCATTTGATGTACAATGATTCATATTTTTTAAAGACCCTTGATAGTTCTTTACATTCTCGATAAAAATTAAATTTTACTTGAATTTTACAGGGAATTATTTTGACTATTCAGGACAAAAAATGAAAGTAAAAGAAACATTTAAGATAAAGTAAATTATCGAAACATTGATAAAAACAGTATGATTTTAAATTTGAGAAGTTAAAACAATGTTAGAGCTGCACATAAAAAATACTTTATGTGCAGATTTTATAAAGAAGAGACAAGCGATTACTTTACCACCTACCCAGCGACAAAATCGACGTTTAAATAATCTTCCTGATAATATTTTAAATACTCTTCATAATTACCTTTAAAATCTTTTACGCCTTTATGGGTGAGTGCAATGACGCGCGTTGTTACATTATTCACAAAATGCCTATCATGGCTCACTAAAAGCAAAGTGCCCTGATAATTTTGTAATGCTTTAGTCAATGTTTCAATACTTTCAACATCTAAGTGGTTAGTGGGTTCGTCCATGATCAAAACGTTAGGCTTTTGTAACATGATCTTTGCTAATAATAACCGGCCCGCCTCACCACCGCTGATGCTTGAAATATTTTTTTCTGCTTCATCTTTGGTAAACAACACTTGCCCTAACATCTGACGCACTCGAACGGAGGTTTCGCCATCTGCATTTTGACAAAGCCATTCAAAAACACTAATGTTTTCACTTAGCTGATCGTGATGATCCTGAGCAAAATAGGCTATTTGCGTTTCATAACCCCATTCTACATCGCCATTATCTTGGGCCAATAAACCTAAAGTTATTTTAAGCAGGGTAGATTTGCCGATCCCATTCGGACCAATAATGGCAATTTTTTCGCCGCGATTCACTTTAATATCGACATTAGACAATACCTGTTTAGGACCAAATGCTTTAGCCAATTGAGAGACAGTTAGCACTTGCTTACCCGAAGGTCTTCTACATTGAAAATCAAATGCAGGGCTTACTCTAGAGGATTGTTTAATATCAGGTAATTCAATCTTATCAATCATTTTCATTCGCGATCTGGCTTGCCTTGCTTTAGAAGCCTTCGCTTTAAATCGCTCAACAAAGCGTTGCATACTGGCCACTTTATCCTCCAGGTTCTTTTTTTCCTGAAGCTTTTGCGTCATGATCTCTTTCTTTTTCTCGATAAAATTCTCGTAGTTGCCTGGATATTCTCGGATTTCGCCATAATCAATATCCAAAATACTGGTCGCAACACTGTTTAAAAATTTAATATCATGCGATACAAACAGTAATAATCCCTTAAAATTATTAATCAAATATTCTTCTAACCAACAAATGGTCATCATATCTAAGTGATTAGTCGGTTCGTCGAGCAATAAAATTTCAGGATTACCAAATAAGGCTTGTGCTAACAAAACACGCATTTTGTAACCGCCCGATAAATAAGAAAGCGGTTTTTCATGATTGATAAGCGGGATCCCCAATCCTTCCAATAAAGTATGCGCTAACCCTTCAGCCATATAGCCATCATGGTGCGCAATAATTTCTTCTAATTCGGTAAAGCGCTGTGCGGCTTTATCATCCCATTCGCCTTGCAATAACGCTTCCTTTTCTTCAAATGCCTTCCACAGATCAGCCTTTCCTTGGATCACAACATCCAAGACGCGATTATTTTCATAACGAAAATGATCCTGATTTACCCAGCCAATATTCATGCCTTTAGGCGTGGTAATTTCACCCAAGCTTGGGGTTTCATCTTCCATAAGTAAACGCAATAAAGTACTTTTACCAGAACCATTCGCCCCGACTATCGCATAGCGCCTATTATTCAATAATAATAAGTTCACCTCATCAAAGAGCAATTTTGATCCGTAATGCATGGATAATTCTTTGAAAGCGATCATCGCTCGGTTCTCTCTACAGTCATAAATTTTTAAAAAAGGCGGGCATTTGGTATTTTAGCATCAAATTATAAAGCTAACCAAGTTATTACACTCAAACCATTTTTGCTTTAGGCTAGGCGGCAAGCGATGAGCGACAGGAGTGTATGCAAAATACATGACTGTTGCGAAGAGCGCTGCCAACAACGCATAAAGCAAAAATGGGAAGAGTGTGGCTACAAATGAAAAAGGCGGCCTGGAGCCGCCTTTTTCGAAGTATGAACAATTAACGTTTTGAGTATTGTTCCACTTTACGAGCTTTACGGTGACCCACTTTCTTACGTTCAACTTCACGAGGATCACGAGTGACAAAGCCAGCTTTACGGAGGGTACGACGGAAAGATTGAGCACCAGTAGCGCCGCCTTCTCCTTCATCACTTTCGTCTTTCACAAAACCTTCTTCGTCGTATTGCAATAGCGCACGGGTAATCCCATGACGAATTGCACCAGCTTGTCCCATAGGACCACTGCCGCAGACGTTAACATTAACATCGAATTTTTGCTCTAACCCTAACAACGCCAAGGGCTGTTTTACGATCATGTGAGCAGCTTTACGACCACCAAAATATTCTTCTAAGGTGCGGTCATTAATTGTGATCTTGCCGGTTCCTCGCTTTAAATACACGCGAGCACGGCAAGTTTTGCGCCGCCCAGTTCCATAATTTTGTTTTGTTGTCATGCCTTGCTACCAATTATTAAGATTAAAACGCTAATTCTTTGGGTTGCTGCGCTTGGTGAGGATGTTCAGCACCAGCGTATACCCACAATTTCTTAAACATTTTTCTTCCCAAAGGACCTTTAGGAAGCATGCGCTTAATGGCTAACTGAAGAATACGCTCTGGATTTTTTCCACGCATTTTCTCTAAGGTAACGGACTTAATCCCACCAGGATAACCTGTATGGTGGTGATAAATCTTTGTTTTTTCTTTTTTACCCGTTGCCTGAACTTCAGCCGCATTGATGATAATAACGGCATCACCTGTGTCTTCATGAGGGGTAAAAATGGTTTTGTGCTTACCGCGTAAGATAGCCGCAACACGTGATGCAATACGGCCTATAGGCATGGTTTTAGCATCCACAATAAACCAATCGCGTCTAATTTCATGAGGTTTCGCGACGTAGGTTTTCATATAACCGGGTACTCCCAAGGGAAAATCAACTCTCAAAGTTGGCGAATTATACAAAACCCCTTCACCAGTGACAATGGATCTTCACTTATTTCGTTGCAATTGCGCAAAAAACTTGCGAGAAAACATGTTTTTTAATTAGTTAAAAAACTAATTAATTGTATTTTTAAGTAGAAATTTCAAGATATTAGGGCATTCTCTTTCCTGTTCTTTCTCCCATTTACGAAAGAAGGCTAGGATGAAGGTCTTAGAAATTATTCCCCTCACCCTCACTCTTTCCCCAAAAGGGATAGGAGATAAGAAAAATTAATTCTTACCCGGCGGCTCTGAAGAGAGCTTTAGACGTTCTACTACCTCTCCCTTCAAAATATGCTGCTCAATAATATCATCTATATCCTGCGTCGTTTTATAGGTATACCACACCCCTTCTGGGTAGATAACTAACACTGGACCATCCTCACAGCGATCTAAACAGCTACAAGTATTGGTGCGACAAGCACCAGCTCGATGTATACCAAGTTTTTTTAATTTCTGTTTAGCATAATCTCGAAGTGCTTCAGCATTTCCGTCGGCACAGCAACGCTTGCCGCTTTTACGCAAATTTGTACAAAAAAAGAGTTGGTATTGAAAATAGCCCACAGTTAATCACCAAAAATGCGGTATACTCTTCCCAGTTTGCTTTTATGCTTTACTACTCATTCTTCACTACAATCTGCAAAACAAACTAAGCTGAGTATGATATTCTACTGATTCTTATTGTACCATATTGGGCACCATCTGATGGAACACAAAGAATCCTCTTCCAAACTGGCTCAAACCGTTTCTGACTATGCTAGCCAATGCGTGAAATGCGCACTATGTCTTCCACATTGCCCAACTTACCTGCTTACCAAGGACGAGAATGAATCGCCTCGCGGCAGAATTGCGTTATTTCAAGCCTTAGCACAAGAAAAGCTACCGCTGAGCGAAAAAGCGCAAACGCATCTTGATCAGTGCTTGGGATGTCGTGCTTGCGAACGCGTCTGTCCTGCACATGTAGAGTATGGTCAATTGCTCACTTTTGGCAGAACATTATTAAAGCAGTTGCCAAGCAAAGGCCCATTACCAAAAACTCCTTTCACCACGCGCTTTTTAAGTTGGATAGCCACAAAGCCTTCATTATTACGGGCCTTGCATTGGCTTTTATGGGGTCTTGATAAATCTGGCCTGCGACGTTTAGCACGTTTTGTTAAATTACCGTCATTATTCGGTTTAAGCTCACTTGATAATTTACTTAGTGGTGTCTCCAAGCCGTATCATTTTCAACCCCATTACGCTGCTATAGGGACTGAGCGCGGTAGTGTCATGCTTTTCACTGGCTGCATCAGCTCATTGTGTGATCAAGAAACATTAGCCGCTAGCATTTACGTGCTTCGCCATCTTGGGATGGATGTTTATATTCCTTCTAGCCAAACCTGTTGTGGGGCCATTGCTTCGCATGCTGGAGACATGGCCCAAGCGTATCATCTTGCAAAGCAAAACAATCAAGCATTAATGGGAATAACAAAAAAGGTAGATTACGTCATTACCACAGCAACTGGTTGTAGTGCTGTACTTCAAGAATATGCTACACATTTTAGTTCAGATACTAATTTAGAAGATGCAACAGATCTTAGCTCGTTTTCTCATAAAGTCATGGATATCGTGACATTCATACAACACCATGAATGGCCCTTAAGTGTTATTCCCAAACCATTACCATTACGAGTCATGTTGCATACTCCCTGCACACGACGAAATGTCTTAAAATCAACGGCCGATCCAGAACAGCTCTTGGCGCGCATACCTGAATTAACCTGGAAATCCTTTCGTTCAACACAATGTTGTGGAGCGGCAGGCACCTATATGTTAGATCATCCTGATCTCGCAGAACCTTTAGCAAAACAACTACTTTCAGAGCTAGATGACATTCAAGTAGATTATATAGCAACCTCCAATATTGGGTGTGCTTTGCACCTTCAAAAACAATTGAAAACCCGAAACCCTGCTATCACTTTAGGCCATCCAGTTATTTTGTTAGCTCGAGCATTAGGTTTTTAATCATTCGACTATACTCAATTTTGGCTTTAGGCAACGCGACAAGCGAGGAGCAATCCGCCTATGCACTAGGCGACGGCGGACCCAATTACTAGGACAGCCGAAGCATTTGCGAAGAGCGGGCAGGAGTGTATGTAGTAATAACACGACTGCTGCGAAAGCACAGCCAGCAGCGGCTAAAGCCAAAATGGGAAGAGTGTACCATTTGCCAAAAAGTATGCTATCTTTGTAGCGTAAAAATACTCTAAGGCAAAGAATGCAAAGAGTATATGCCGTGACCAGTTTGATTATAGTCGCGCCGAGACGATAGCGTAGGCAAGATAAAAGCAAAGTGGAAAGCATAAGAAATTCTGAGTGTGACTAAGGAGAGTACATAAATGGTTGCCCGTAAAAAATCCGCTGCTAAAGCAAAACGCAAACCCGCTAAGAAAGTTGCTGCTCGTAAAGCCCCCAAAGCGGCTAAACGTGCAGTTAAGAAAGCAGCGGTTAAACGCACTGCTAAACCAGCAGCTGCTCCTGCTAAAAAAGCCGGCCCCGTATCAGTAGGTCGTAAGCCTTTCAGCAAATCTGAATTTATTGCTGAAATTACGAGCCGTACCGGTATCGCTAGAAAAGAAGTCGTCGCTGTGATGGAAACCATTGCTCACATCATCGACGCACATCTTCAAAAATCCGGTCCAGAATCCTTCTCTTGGCCTGGTATGTTCAAGATCCAAGTGATCAAGAAACCTGCTACCAAAGCTCGTCAAGGCGTTAATCCTTTTACCGGTGAAACGATGATGTTTAAAGCAAAACCTGCTAGCCGTCGCGTTAAAATCCGTGCTTTAAAACAACTTAAAGCAATGGCTTCTTAATCAAGAACCAACGTGTCTAAAAATGAAAATGGGGCTAGCAAGCCCCATTTTTTTGTCTCAGATGCGAAGATTATAAGTTAGGTAGATCCTTTCTTTCTAAATACCCAAAAATTTACATCCACTGTTAAATGCAGTTTTTCTAAGGCTAGTACCTTCGCTTGTTGTTCGCGTGAGGATTTAAAATAAAAAGGTGTCATGGTGAGTAAATTTTTAATATCTTTTTTGGTGTTTAACTCACAATTAAACTGCAGTGGTAAGGTTTCTTCTAGGTTAAAATGCTCCCCTGCTTTAACCTCCATCATCCCTTCTTGTCCAATTGCTGTTACAGTGCTGAACAAGCTCTCTCGTAATTCAATCAAATGATTCTCTTGGGGACTACAAACCACTAAGCATCCAGATGGTTTGAGTACCCTACTGAATTCAACAAAGTCAGCAGGTGCAAAAACAGAAAGCAGGATATCTTGCGATCCACTTAAAAAAGGTAATGCAATGACGCTATTCACAAACCACGCTATTTCCTTACTAGTCGTAGCTGCTTTTCGAATAGCTTCTTTGGAGATATCCACACCATAATAATGGTGTGGTGATGCTGAAGAAAAATGTGATTTTAATTTGCGTAAGTAATACCCTTCCCCACACCCTATATCTGCAATATGTAAAGGAAATGTATCGCTGATATTTTTCTCAACAAGTGTATTCAGCGTATTTGCTAGAGGCCAATAGTAATCTTTATTTAAAAAATCAGCGCGACTTTGGATCATTTCTTTATTATCGCCAGGATCTGCTGATTTTTTTTGATTTACCACCAATAAATTGACATAGCCCTGACGAGCTTTATCAAAAAGATGCTGGTTTTCGCAAACATAATGTTTTTCTTTTTCCAAGAGTACAATGCCACAGTGTGGGCATTTAAGAATAGAAGTGCTATGTGTCATGATGTCCTAAGTACAATAGGCGTAGGAAGTACCCTTGGCAAGAATACCCGACCATAATAGCGGATCCCCAGCACTGTCATCACCCCAATCACTAACCATATTGCTACCCATAAACTAGATTGCATGGGGTGCAACGCAAAAGTAGCACATTGGTAATAAATAACGGCTAGTGCATAAGCAAGCCCTGTGGTCCAACAAACAGAAAACATAGCCCAACCTTTTTGTACTTCACGCACCATCGCAGCAGTTGCCGATACACAAGGGAAATACAAAAGCACAAACAAGAGATAAGCAAACGCATTAGCTTGGCTATTAAAACGTTTAATCATTTCGCCATAGGCATGATGTTCTAGCTGCTCTTCTGGAGAACCTGCCGCAACAGGATTTTGCCAAGCGCGGCTTAGATCAGCTAAATTTGCAGGGATAGTTAGGCAAGCTTCTTTAAGGCGCTCCGCCAAATTAAATGACGGCAACACTTGAGCATGCTCCATAGCAGGTTGTGAATAAAGAGAATTGAGCGTACCAATCACAACTTCTTTCGCTAAAATTCCTGTCAACAACCCCACCGCAGCGGGCCAATTTTCCTTTTCAATCCCAAGTGGCTCAAACACAGGCACTATTTTTTGCCCCACAGTTGATAGTAAAGAGCTACTATCAGGTTTGTCTAACCACTTACCGTGTATGCTGATACTATTCAACACCCCAATAAGTATACAAACCGGCAAAATTAGCTTTCCAGCATTGAAAACAAAACGACGCAAGCGGTGCCAGCAGTGAAACCAAAGTGATCTTGCATGAGGCCATTGGTAATTTGGCATCTCTAGTAATAAAGGAGAAACCTCTCCTTTCAAGATGGTTTTTTTCAATAAAAGTCCCGTCAAGACAGCCATACCAATGCCAATAATATAAAGCAAAAAGACAATATTTTGTCCGCCACTTGGAAAGAAGGCCGCAACAAATACCGTAAAGATAGCCAAACGTGCACCACATGACATAAAAGGACTCATCATGACGGCTAAAATACGATCTCGCTTATTATCTAAAGTTCGCATCCCCATAATGGCTGGGACATTACAACCAAATCCTACAATCATGGGTACAAAAGATTTTCCAGGAAGCCCTATTGCCCGCATCAAGCGATCCATCACAAATGCTGCGCGTGCCATATATCCACAATCTTCGAGGAAAGCCAGCGCTAAAAACATAGCACCAATAACAGGTACAAAGGTCAAAACAGTGCTTACCCCTGTTCCGAACGAAACTAATAATGCCATCAGCCAGCCGGGAACATTTAAATTTTGTAGGACACTTCTTAGTCCTTCAACAAATAAAGCATTAGAGCTTATCTCAAAAAAATCCTGGAACGCCCCGCCCACGTTAATGGCAAAGAAGAAAAGGACATACATCACCCCTAAGAAAAAGGGTATGCCTAAATAACGGTGACAAACAATTTTATCAATACGATGGCTGTTTTGATCAATTGGACGCACGTTAGATGAAGAGAAAGCGCATGACTGTTTAGCCTTGGTCACTAATCCCTCAATAAACTCATAACGTGTCATCGCAATCAAAACATCTGCCTCTTGGCCGCTTTGAGCAACAATGCGCTGTTGCGATTGGTGCACAAGGTGGGTAAATGCCAATGGGCTGGATTCCCCTTCCAACCAACGCAAAAGTAAATAGCGTGGTGCCTCTGCTACCTTTTCATATTCACAATAAGCCTTTGACAAAAGGTGAAGCTGCTCTTCTATGACAGCCGGATAATCTATTTTAAATGCTTTACCCTTCCCAGATGAATTTTCAGCGTTGTTGTCTTCACCCTCTTCGCAATCCTCATGTATTTCGTATACACTCCGGTTGCTCAGGGGTTCGGCGCCTAGCCGAAAATTCATCTGGTTTGGGTATGATGATACCGTCGATAATGTCGTTTTCAGTGCTTGTAATCCTACACCTTTACGTGCAATGAGAGGAATGCAAGCGCAACCTAAAGTAGCCGCAAGTACGGCAGGTTGGATCTGATGCCCTTCTTTCTCAGCTAGATCCATACGATTTAACGCAATAATAACCGGTAAATTTTGCTCTAATAATTGAACGGTCAAGTATAAATTGCGTTCTAAATTAATAGCATCAACGACGTTAATAACTGATGTAAACTGTTGTTTTTTTAAGAACTCACAGGTTAATGTTTCATCTTGAGATTTTTCTTGTTCAATAGAAGTCAGGGAATAAGTGCCAGGCAAATCTATAATTTCAAATGCTTGCCCATTATTCTCAAAATTTCCAGTTTTGCTTTCAACGGTAACACCAACCCAATTTCCTACACGCTGAGAAGCGCCGGTTAATGCGTTAAAAAGCGTGGTTTTTCCACAATTAGGGTTACCGACTAAAGCAAGCGTTAACTGCACTGGTGTTTGATGTGTTATCTTGTTGCTGGGTGTTGCCATCGGCATACTCAACTTCTATTTGTTGACATTCTTTTTTGCGCAAGCTGAGAGTATATCCTCTCAACATCACTTGAACAGGATCACCAAGCGGTGCAAGGCGGACAATTTTCATTATGACGCCAGGTGTTAATCCCATGGCTAATAATTTATGGCGAAAACCCTGTGCTTGATGGCGAAAACCGACCATTCGAACATGCTGGCCAATGGGTATGGCATCTAGTGTCAGCATGCATCACTCTCCACTTCCGTCAATCTGGGTACAATATTAATGATAATTATTCTCATTTACAAGCGAGCTATAAGGGGCACCTACTCATAGAGGTAAATAAACAGACAGGCAGATAAACGTCCCACCTTCCTGAGGGAGCCAATCAGGGGCCAGCAGTGACTAGCCGGTAGTAATAAGCATCTGGGCGGACACCGAGGCCCGCCCAAAAAGTAACTCTTACTTAGTGATTGAGTTAACTGCAGAAGATGCGCCAGAGTACACACCGCCAGCAACGTAACTGGTTGCGCTATAAGCACCTGATGCAACATAAGCAATTGGTGTGTAAACCCCATAATAAACAATCGCATAAGCAGCCATACAAACTGCTATTGGGATAGAGCTTAAATAACCTGCTCCCCATCCAGCGCCTTGAAAATACGCTGTCCAAAATTCGTCATAGTTGGTTTTTTGTTCTTCACCACCTGACACTTGGCTGCTCTCAGTAAAAGATAAATCTCTCACAATTCCCCCTAACAAAGTTAGTAATACAACAATTGAGGCATCATCGTAAAGTATCACATTTAATTATGCAAGGGAGGCTTTGATTTAAGGAAGGTGCGGCTTAGCAAGGTAGGCCTCACTTTGCATTTCAGTTAGTCTACTTATAGTGCGCTGGAATTCAAAAACGTGTCTTTCGCCTTTGTATAACGCAAGAAGAGGCGCTTGCGCTGAAATAATAAGTTTCACTTGGTGATCATAAAGTTCATCAATAAGCGAAATAAATCGACGTGCAGCATCTTCTCTTTGCGGTCCCATCTCTTTGACACCACTCAGTAATACAGTATGAAAACATCTAGCAATTTCAACATAATCCATCGCACTTCGTGCAGTTTGGCAAAGTGTCTCAAAAGTAAACCAGACTACACCGTCAGCACAATCGATGGTTGCAAGAGATCGCTCATTAATGATCAATGTCTTTTCACCATTATGTTCTGGTGCTAATAATTGAAAGTAATGAGATAAATATCGCTCAGCTTCATCATTCAAAGGATAATGGTATATTTTTGATTGTGTTAAATTTTGCAAGCGATAATCCAAAGCACCCTTAATTTCCATCACTTTCGTATGCTGATTAATAAGCGAAATCGTTGGTAAAAATTTATCGCGCTGTAACCCATTCAAATACAAATCTTGTGGCGGCAAATTTGAAGTTGCAACCAAAGTCACTCCCGCTTCAAAAAGATGATGAAATAATTCAGATAAAATCATCGCATCGGCTATATCAGAAACGTATAGTTCATCAAAGCACAACACAATTGAATGGTTGGCAAACTCACGTGCAATATGTTTTAAAGGATCTTTATGGCCTTGATAGTCATGCATTGCATGATGTACGTAATTCATGAAACGATGAAAATGTAATCGTGTTTTTTGCGTAAAAGGCAAGGAATGAAAAAACAAATCCATCAAAAACGTTTTACCTCGCCCCACGCCTCCCCAAAGGTACAATCCTTTCACTGGGGTTTGTTTGATCCCCACACTTCTATAAATTCGGCTTAAAAAACGCTGACGATATTGATTATTTAAGTGGTGAAAAAGAACATCGAAATAAGCGACTATCTCTTGTTGTGTTGCATCAGCAATCAGCTTGCCACTTTGCAGATAAGACTGGTAGCGTTGAGATGGGATCATGAATGCTCAACAAAGGCGTCTTCAACAAGCGTACGCAAAACAATAAGATCACCATGAAAAAAATGAGACGCATTAGGTAATTTTATCAACGTCATTTGCGACTGTTGTTCAGCATGACGGTCAAACCAGGTAAACACTTCTGAAGGTGAAACGACTTCATCTGCTTCCCCTTGGATCACGGTCCAGGGACATGAAACCAATGGCATTTCAGAATAAGGCTGATGTGTCACCGCAGGCGCAACCGTAAATAGTTGCTGACACGCATGTTGAGTTGCTCCCATCGCGGCAATATAAGCACCAAAAGAAAATCCTGCTAACCAAATCTTAGGATTGTCTAGCACAGTATCTGCCCATGAAAGTACAGCCATTAAATCTTGGATTTCTCCAACAGAATTGCCGTATTGTCCTTGGCTTTTACCCACACCGCGATAATTAAAACGAATAGCATGCAAATCTTTGCGATGAAAAGCGCGCGATAAGGTGTGAACCACTTTGTTATGCATTGTACCCTCCTGCAACGGATGCGGATGGCAAATAATCGCTACTCCTTTTGCAGGACCTTTTGCAGCAAAGCTTAATAATTCCAATTGACCACTTGGGCCATCAATCAGGAAATTGGTTTCACCAGAAGGGAAAGTGCTTGGGTTGGTTGGTAAATTCATTAGTATTTTCTTTTAAGTTCAAAAATTATTATTAACCTAAGACCCTTACCCTAACCCTCCCACGTAAACGGTAGTGGGAATAAGAAATACGTATTGAAAAATAATTCCTTAAGCAATGCCATACTTGCTTTTTTTGAAACTGAAAATATTCATTTTCGTACCCTCTCGTTTGCGAAAGTGCTTTACCCTTGTCCCCCCTCCCGTTTACGGGAGAGGGAGAGGGTTAGGAGGGTCTTAGATAAGATGTACTTTGAAAACTAAAAAATAAAAACTAAGACTGCACTCGCTTAATATTTGCACCTAACTGTGCTAATTTTTCCTCAATGCACTCATAGCCACGATCTATATGATAAATTCTATCAACAATCGTTGTGCCTTGTGCCACCAAGCCTGCTAACACTAAACTTGCAGAAGCACGCAAATCGGTTGCCATAACTGGCGCCGCTGTTAAATGAGGAATTCCTTCTATTTGAGCTGTATTCCCATTAAGCTGAATATTCGCCCCCATACGTCTTAGCTCATGTGCGTGCATAAAACGATTTTCAAAAACCGTTTCTGTCATCACGCCTACGCCCTCTGAAACCGTGTTCAGGGCCATAAATTGCGCTTGCATATCAGTGGGAAAACCAGGGAAAGGCGCCGTGCAAATATCAACCGCTTTAGGACGACGACCGCGCATGTCTAATGTTATCCAATCTTCCCCGGTAGAAATTTCAGCCCCAGCTTCTTCTAATTTATGTAACACCGCTTCTAATATGTTAGCGCGAGTTGATTTTGTGGTAATCCGCCCACCTGTCATTGCCGCAGCAACTAAATAGGTTCCAGTTTCTACACGATCTGGTAATACAGTATAAGTACCACCCTTAAGACTTTTAACGCCTTCAATCACGATGGTTTTTGTACCATGGCCTTCAATTTTTGCACCCAGGCAATTGAGGAAATTTGCCAAGTCTTGCACTTCAGGTTCACAAGCTGCATTTTCAATGGTAGTCACGCCATCTGCTAATACTGCGGCCATCATGAGATTTTCTGTGCCAGTAACAGAAACAATATCAAATTTAAGATTTGCGCCTTTCAATCTTCCTTGAACGGAAGCTTGAATGTACCCGCCGTCAACCGAAATATCTGCGCCCATTTGACGCAAACCCTCAACATGGAAATCGACTGGACGAGGCCCAATAGCACATCCGCCAGGCAAAGAGACCTTTGCTTGTCCATGCTTAGCAAGTAGAGGGCCTAATACTAAAATAGAGGCTCGCATGGTGCGAACGAGTTCATAGGGTGCGTAAGGCACATTAACATGCCCAGCTTCTACCTCAATGGTGAGTCCTTCTGATATCGTCAGATTAGCTCCCATTTGTCCAAGCAACTTCATAATGGTAGTCACGTCATTTAAATGGGGAACATTCTTGATAATGACGGGATCATCGGTGAGTAAACAACCAGCCAAAATAGGAAGCACGCTATTTTTAGCGCCTGAAATTCTGACTTCACCTAGTAAGGGGACGCCCCCAGTAATTAAATGTTTATCCATAAATTTTATTTTTTCTCAAGTTCTGTCACTAGGGGTCTTTGCCTTAATTGATAAAGCATGAATGTTCCCATTGTGGATATTATCACCTAACGTACCATAGACATGGCGTTGCCTTGCAAGCAAACTCATCCCTTCAAAAAGTGAAGAAATCACTGTGGCTTCAAAGTGCCTACCATCTCCTGTCACAACCACCTCTGAGTCAGGAATGTTGCTTTCGATCATCTTTTTGATTTCATCAGGATGCATATCTTAACCCTTTTTACCTCTGAAAACGCAAAAGCGCAAAAAAGCGCCTTCTTCGGCTACCGAAAAATCGTTCGCACATGATAGCTGAGTCAGGGGTTGAAAGCGACGCCGAGTTGACTTTCTTCTCGCCACATATCCCCATTTGCTTATAGTTCTTGCCGTTGCCTCAGTAGCAAGCCCCATTAGTTATCTTGCTTAAGAGCTATCTGATTTGAGTTTTGATCCTTTGCCAAATTCAGTAAACAAGGATCTTGCTGAAGCACTGTTTTATTAATTTTGTAAGTTACAAAACTAAACCTGTTTTTTGAGAAAGAAATTTGTTCAAATGCCATGGGGCATTCTTTCACAACTTCACTTAGTACCTTTGAAGCAGGCCCATCAATGACATCTTGGCTCACTGTAAAAACATAATCTGGCTGCTTACGTTGTAACTCATCAATTAGCGATGCCTGGTTATAAGCTTCATAACGTGGATAATCAGGTGTGGTTAATTGAGTATGCTTGTAAAATAAACCATAAAGATAACGTGAAGGCACCCAAAGTAAAGCTTCAGAGTTGCGATAGACATTCGCATAAATATGATCAGCATCCTGACCAAAGTAGCGTTGTAAGCTTTGACGACCGCCAGCATATAAACTGATCTTGCCCTTTTCTAGCCAAGTTCCTTGAACAAATAACAAGCCACCCATGACGATACTAACGCCAACAGTAGCCATAAAGCACTGCTTTTGTCTAATTGCTAACCAACTCCAGAAACGCTGCCAACCTTCCCAAGTGGTTAATTTTGTGGGAAGTGCGTAGCCACTTGCCGCCACAATAAAGAAAGCAAAGGCTATAAGGTGTTGACCTAAACGTAGGTGATAGGCCCCGAATAAAAACCAACAAAACAAACTGGGGATCATAAATAAGATAACAAGCCGGCGCAGACTCTTATCTTTACGACAACTTAACCAAGCAAGTAAAAATAACAAAAATAAGCAAGGTTGATGAATGAAATATTTATTGACGGAAAAAGCTAATTGCGCGATAACGTCACGATCAGCAATAGATAAGCCAATTACGCCTTTGTTATGATGAAATGTGCTTCCCTCTCCTACCAACCATGTTAGCCCCCCTAAAATAGAAGGTATACAAAGCAGTCGATATCGCCATTTCGCATTTACTGGCGCTCCAAACCATAACAAAACAGGTAACGAAAATAATATCCATAGTAAGCCGGGTTGTTTAGCATGAGCAGCAGCTATACCGCATAGCACCGACCACAAAGCTAACATCGTTGGGCTAATGTGAAATGAAGGTTTTTGCTGGCTTTGCCAAAATAGGGCAACTGAAACCAGTAAACACCCATTCATAATAGGATCAGCATAACCATCATCAAAAAATTGCTCTAAACCTACAAACGCCATGACATAAAGTAATAGAGCAAGATAAGTGCCTAAATGAGCAGCCATGCGTTGACGATAAGCCATCGCAATAGCGGTGAGCATTGACCAAGAAAAAACAATCAGCATCGCTCTAACAGGAAGCTGAAGCTCTAGATCGCCAACAATGTGGTAACAAAAAGCGAGTAATTTTGGAAATAATTGTGGGTATGGGGCGCCAGTATGGGAAAAATCAATTGGCTCAAGAAAATAATGTTGTATCGCCCAAAAGTTCCAACTATAAATTTCATCTCCTCGCTCAAAAGCGTGAGTTCCCAATTTAATAAAATAGGGAAATAGTAAGATCACATGAAAGATATAGATAAAGACATCTTGGCTTGACCATGAGAAAGTCGCTGTTGCAATGGTTTTTCTCATTCTTAAAGCTGCAACAGTACCTATCGTTAGCGCAATCGCAACAGCCAAAGGCGTTGTTAATATACCTAAACTGATGGTTGCAGAGGCAATGCAGTAGATAACAAAAACACTAATAATGGGAATGGCGAAAGCGGTCCGTGGACTCGTCATTAATTGTGGAAAAACAGCGAGCCCCGGTAGCGAATAAACAAACGTCCATAACAATAAACAGTAGATAACATACATAACTGTTACCTTTTCGTTATTGGTAACACATTGTCTAAACCACTTACCCGACCAATTTGATCCATTTCGGCAGGTATGTGACTAAAATGCAGCTGAGTACGTCGTTTTTTACCTTCTCGCATGAGAGCTGTTAAAAAGGCAAGACTTGAGCTATCACAGCCAGTAACTGCGCTTAAATTAACACTGATTTCCTGATCGCTTGGCAATAAAGCAATACTTTTTTCAAGCGCAGCCATCACCGTATTGTGGACGAGTTTCCCTCCCACAAGCATCTCATTACCTTTTAAGCTAATCGTTATATCTATCACCGTAGTGGCTTTTCATTATGTTGGTGTAAACGTTGAATAACTGCATCTATCCCTTTTTGCTGCAATTCCTGTGCAAATTGTGATTGAAATCCTTTCAATAAACTAACCCCTTCAATGCTGATATCGTAAACCAACCATTTTCCACCATGATTCGTCAAACGATAGGTCACTTTAATTGGTTCTCTGCCAGACTCACGAATCAAGCTTGCTACTTGAACGCGGCTTTTACCTTGCGTACCACCTCGTATCGGCAAATACTCAATCGTCTGATTATTGTATGCTCTTAGGGTGCTTGCATAGGTACGAATTAATAAATCTTTAAATTCTTTTGAGAAGTTATTACGCTGAGCTTCTGTTGCTTTTTCCCATGCAGGACGTCCAATTACCCATCGTGACATTGTTGTCCAATCAATGTGGGGCACTAAAATTTGGTCGATAATTTTGTAGATATGAGTGGGGTGCTCACGTAAGTCTTTGTCGTTACTACGAAGTGCCGAAATCATTTCTTGAGTCACACGTTGAAGTAGTGCATCAGGCGCTTCTTGCGCAATAGTTTGAGTCGCTATAAAAAAAGCGAATATAAACGAAATTACGCGAGGAAAAATTGAACGCATTCTGGTTCCTTATTTCAAGCCACTTGCCTGACCAGCAAAAAACTTTGATACCAATTCTTCTAAAACCACAGCTTTATTCGTATTTTCTAAAGGAATATTAGAACCTGGTTTAAGGAAATTATCACTAAATCCTGGCGACAAACCAATGTAATTATCACCTAATAAGCCTGCGGTTAAAATACTTGCACTTGTATCATCAGGTAAATTTCTGACTGAATTGTCAATGTTCAGTGTCACTTTGGCTAAATAACTCTTGTCATCAAAATCAATTGAAACAACTCTACCAACAGCAACACCCGCAATGCTGACACGTGCACGAGGCTTTAAGCCACCAATATTCTCAAATTCAGCGGTGATGGTATACCCCGAGGCATTGTATATTTCGCTCAATCCGCTAACTTTTATAGCCATCACAGCAAACGCGGCAATTCCCAACAAGAAGAATATACCAACGGCGATTTCAATCGTCCGTTTCTGCATTACAATCCTCCAAACATCATTGCGGTAAGAAAGAAATCAAGACCTAAAATAGCCAAAGAGGAGAAGACGACAGTTCGTGTTGTCGCTCGGCTAATCCCTTCAGAAGTTGGCACACAAACATAACCTTGGTAAACCGCTATCCAAGTGACAACCGTACCAAAGATCACGCTTTTAATGATCCCATTTAAAACATCATCGTAAAAGTCTACTGAAGACTGCATATTAGCCCAAAAGGCGCCATTATCAACACCTAACCACTGCACGCCTACTAAGTGACCACCATACACAGCAACACTACTAAATATCAGAGCCAGAATAGGAAGTGAGATTTGCCCTGCCCAAAAACGCGGCGCAATAATACGGCGCAAAGGATCGACGCCTAGCATTTCCATGCTGGATAATTGCTCAGTTGCTTTCATCAAACCAATTTCTGCTGTTAAAGCAGATCCTGCCCGACCTGCAAATAAAAGTGCGCCCACAACAGGGCCTAATTCTCTTACTAAACTTAAAGCAATTAATTGGCCTAATGCATGCTCAGCGCCAAATTTCACTAAAATAGTATATCCCTGAAACCCTAATACCATCCCAATAAACAAACCTGAGACAGCAATAATCACCATCGACATCACGCCGACCATGTAAAGCTGAGGGATCAATAACCCGAATCCCTTAAGCGAAGGACGCCCCAAAATAGCCTGAAGCAGGAAAAAAACTGCTTTTCCTGCTGTGCCGAAGAATTTTAAACCTTCTTTGCCTAAATCTTGTACACGCGAGATCAAACGTTATCCCCCATGAGATCGCTAGTATAATTCTTCGCTGGATAATGAAAGGGAACCGGACCATCGGGTAACCCATGCATAAATTGCTGCACCCAGGTAGAAGAATGGTGCTTAATTTGTTCTGGTGAGCCCTGACCTATTATTTTCCCTTCAGCGATGAGGTAAATGTAATCTGCGATGGTGCTGGTTTCTATGACATCATGCGAAACAATAATGCTAGTGAGCCCCAAAGCATCATTAAGTAACTTAATTAATTTTACTAATACGCCCATTGAAATAGGATCCTGACCAGCAAAAGGCTCATCGTACATGATGAGGGTCGGATCTAAGGCAATTGTTCGTGCTAACGCAGCTCTACGCTGCATCCCACCAGATAATTCATTTGGCATCAAATCTCGTGCGCCTCTCAAGCCCACTGCTTGTAATTTCATGAGCACGATATCTCGGATAAGAGGCTCGCTTAGCTCAGTATGCTCTCTTAGAGGAAAAGCGACATTATCAAAAACAGTTAAATCAGAAAATAAAGCGCCACTTTGAAATAGCATTCCCATTTGTCTTCTAGCCGCATAAAGTTCCTGACGATTCAATTCAGGGATATTTAAGCCGTTGACTAAAATTTTTCCTTGATTGGGTAAAAGTTGCCCCCCAATCAACCTAAGCAAGGTAGTTTTACCACTTCCACTGGGTCCCATAATGGCAGTTATCTTTCCAACAGGGACATTAATATCTACATCATCAAAAATAATGCGATGCCCATTACCCCAACTAAAAGTCAGGTTACTTATTTCAACACAATTTTGTTGCACGATAGCCGTCATAATTTGTCAACTAAATCCAGGGCACACACTCTATCATACTTAAAGTCAGCACTCTCTACTCAAAGCATACTTTCTTAATTTGTTTGCACTGAGGCTAGAGCCATCCTTATAGTATATATATTGGTTTGAATACTTTATAATAGCAGCGAAACTATTTTAACACACTTAGCTAAGGATTCAGCCGAGATACTACGCGGCAGGTCCTAGCTCAACAACTATGCTTGGGTATTATGAAGACTAAGATGCCAAGCCTGAAAATGTTACTATTAGTTTATTTTTAGACAACAAATGCTATATTTCCAATGAGTTAATTGGATTTTGAAAGAAAACTAAGATATAAGAATAAACGCTATGACAATTGATACGGCACTCCTGCAAGAGAATTTTATTGCTCAAGGCAAAAAAGTGATAGAAATTGAGGCTCAAGCGGTATCCGCACTTTCTCAACGTATTTCAAAAGAATTTGCAAAAGCATGTGGACTACTTTTAAATTGTGTG
>MKTN01000031.1:47693-78427 GCA_001898235.1 Gammaproteobacteria bacterium 39-13 | reverse complement strand
TATTGCACTGAGGGAGAGATTAAAAAAGCTTACCATATCAAAATGCTCAAATATCACCCTGATCGTAATCAAAAAGAAAGCGCTAAAGAAAAAGCACAAAAAACCGCTTCAGCCTACGAATTTTACAGCAAGCCCGAAACACGTAAGAAATATTTAGGCCGTTGATAGAAATTGTAATAGTTATAGAGAGAATTTTTTGATGTTAAGTATGATCACAAGCTTTTGGTCCAAAAAACCTACAGCACCAGCTCCCAAACAAGTAATTGTTCGTCTTGAAAAAAAAATAAAAGATCTTGAAGTCAAAATAGATCCTAAAAAATCGTATTTCAAAGCGCAAGCGTGGGAACTATCTAAAATAGTAGGAAGCTCTACTATAGGGGCAGGCACGGGAACTGCTACTGGTATGATTTATCTTTCGTCCACGGCCTTGGTAACTTTATTTGGTGCCTCTGTAATCGGCGCAGGTGGGGCACTAGCGCTGGTGAGTTATTTTAGCGGTGGTTTGAGTATACCTACGGGAAGAAAATTTATTTATAAAGAGATAAATACCCTGACAAGAGAATTAACAAAAGCGAAAATTGAAGCTTTGAATGATGTTGTGGATGGTGATGTTTGTGATTTTGTCTTTAACCATAAACATTCTATTGAATTAGAAACAAAAGATCTCAAGCAAAGAAAAAAACAGCAAGAATTGAATGAATCAGCCAAAGAAAACAAAAAAGTATCAAAAAAAGATGCAGCCGTTATCCCAGTAAAAATGGATAAGAAGATGCTTTCTGATTTAATGGATGCTTTGGAAAGTAGAGTTGATGAAAATATAGATGTTACCTTGAGAAAAATTGATATTAGTGATGCCTCCTTAACTGCCAAAAAACTCAATACATTGTTAACGGCCCAATTAGGGGCTTTCAATACAGAACATTTAATTTTAAGAAATAATTTGTTGGATGATGAAAGTGTTGAGTTTCTGAAAAAACGCATTGTGGATAAAAAGGATGCTTTTCAAAATTTAAAAACACTCAATTTAGAAGGGAACAATTTAACAGGAGCTTGTTTGCCACATATTTTGGCAATTGTTCAGCATTTAAAATTACAGAAATTAGTTTTATCAAATAATCCTTTGCTGGCTAGCCAGTTCCGTGATCGAAAGCCAATCCCAGGAACTGCAGAACCTATGGTAGAATTTTTAAAGCAGGCACCATCCAAAATGGCTAGTCTTCGAAAATTATATCTTAGCAATACAGGGTTACAAGAAGCTCATGCACCAGAAATTGGAAATTTCCTGAGAAAATCGACCTTGCTTCAATTGTGTGATGTGCAAAATAATAAAGGATTTACTTATCCAAGCATGGTTGATTCAGTAAAAGAACAAGGGTTGATGAAATCTATCTCTTTAAAAGAATTGCGAAGTGATCACAGAACTTTGCGTGTTTCAACGATATTAAGTAAACGTGATACTGCTTTTGAAGATTCCGCCGATGATAAATCAGAAGAAACTCCTTGGGCACTCCATCTTCTAAACTATAAAATGCAGCATAAGAAATTACCCTCCGCAACAGCAAAATATTTGAGCAAAACTGCTTTTAGTGAAACTACCATTAAGCAAATTATTGAAACCATTCAAGATGCAAGAACACAGCATTTAGGGGTAAGAGAAGGGATGGCTATTACCATCACGGAAAGGGAATTGATTGCTTATTATTCAAAGGAACTTCATGAACTATATAAAAGAGTACGTGCAGGTGATGCTAATGATGAGGTTGAAGATGAGCTTATTCAGAATATCAGAGAAGTAAAACAACCTAAGCAACGTCAACGCCGCGCTACAACAAGAAAAGAAAAAGATCCTGAAATTGAAACGCTTAAAAAGACAAAACGAAATACGCCACGAAAAACAGTGCCAAGAAGCACTAAAGCAAAAACATTGGCGCTTCCCGCTCCAAAGAAAGCTGCTTCAAAGGACGTTTCACAAGTAGACACACAAGATGCAAATGTTCCTAATGCAACAACACAGCAGCATCCTCAGGTGTTAAACCAATTTAATGCTGCAAGAAATGCAAGTTTACGGGCTGAAATTGAACAAAGTTTGTCTGCTTATGCATTGTCTAGGAACCCTCAATTGAATAAACAAACCACTCCTAACCAAAAAACAACGCGATTTAGAGTGTAACTTACATAAATAATAAAATTGAGTATAAAGCAGGGAAGAAGTAGTAATGAGCAGACAAAAAGAAAAAAGAACTATTGCAAGAAAGGAAGAAATAAAAGAGAAGAAAGTTTCTTTACTTGAGTTTGCTAAAGAGAAGAAATGGCAGAAAATTTTAAAATCCTTGCCTAAAGTTTGCAAGGATGCCTTTCTCGAAAAGGATAGACAGCAGAAGAGTTTTCTTGACTATACAGATGCTGCTTTTAAGAAAAAAATTCTAGCTTCTTTAGATAGTGCACTAGAGCAACAAGATTGTTTGCAAAAAAAACAAATAGTGCTTGAGTCTGCATTAAAACAGGAACATTTTGCTCAATTTGATAAAAAAAATAATCTGGTTGAAAATTGCATCTTATCTTATTTGCTTGAGCAAGGCGTTGAATCTTTTAAGATTTTGTCACAAATCAATTTAACGTTGCGTTCACACGTTCCTGGATGTCCTAAAGCACTTAGTTTTTATGATTATTATCAACAACGATATCATTCCCAGCTTTGGCAATATTTAGCTGATAATCTTGACGAGTTAAATAATGAAGAAATAGATGCATTGCGCATTGTGCCCGATCTTGTCATCACAAATACTCCTCTTGCTGATATTGATATGGTTTTAGAAAGAGGCGGAGTTTGGATAGGGTCGCAAATTTTAAGCTTAGGTAAATTCAAAGACTATATAAACTCACTTCCTAATAGAACGCTTAAAACTAAAATCCTTAATACAGCAAATTTGTTTGAGAATATGCATTCTCGTACTCAATTGCGAAAGCTTCTTGGTAAACCATATTACACAAACGTTTATAATGAAAAAGGTAATACGGTTCTTCATGAGCTGGCAGAAGCTGGCTATGAAGAAGAATGCATCAAATTTCTTTCACAAGAACAAAGCAAAGAAGCAAAATTTAATTCTCATTTTGAAAGCATTTGGCATATTGCTGTTAGAAATAATTTACCTCAATTATTAACATTTTTACTTGATACGCAAAAACAGAACATTGATTGCCTAAATGCAAATAATTTATCGCCTTGGGCGTTAGCGGTTATGCTTGGCAACAATGAAATTGCCGAGCTTTTAAAAAATAAAGGAGCGAATACCTCTTTATTTGTCAATGATCAAGGGCAAACAGTACTCCACAGTATCGTTGCTTCTGGCGATGATGAATTGCTTAATCGCAGTTATGATTGTTCAGTACAATTGGATGTGACTGATCTCAATGGTTATACCCCACTTTATTATGCTGGTTTGACAGATGATCAAGAGTTATATCAGTTTTTGAAAAAATTTCCTGGTGCGAAACGAGCAGAAGAAATTGATTTTTTTAACGCTATCACTAAAGGTGACATAAAAGCCTTACAATCATTATTATCACAAGGTGTTAATCCCCATCACAAAAATAACATGGAACAAAGTGGATTGGATGTAGCGCTTATTTATCAGCGCAAAGAGATCACGGCGAAACTTAAACGTCTTGGTGTTAAAGCAAATCTTACTGAAACTGAGATAAAACATATTCGTCAGGGATTGAATGCGTCTTCGCAGACTATAGATCTAAATTACGATCTAAACGTTAGAAAAACGCCTAAAGGAATAGAGTTAGCAATCAGTGAATTTAATGCTATTGGTCATCAGATCCATCGAGATATAGTTTCTCCTTGGGCAAATACAGCATCTATTCATGAACTGGGTAAATGGAAAATTATTAGCCATGGTGATTCTTGCCATGTTATTTTAATGAACCCCAATAATCCACAACAACCTGATATGGTATGTGTGCTCTCAGTAAACGGAGATATTAATTTAACTTTTGCAAATTTACCTGATGCCCGGGTAAATTTCTCAACTTATGCTAATTTTACCGCTGAATCCTTAGCATGCATTAAAGAATGCAGCGTTAATGCAAAAAAAATCATTACTGCAAAACAATGTAAGTTTTTAAATGGAGCTTCTTTAAAACTTGAAGCTGATGATATCTTTTTAGATGGCATGCTCTCTTTTAAAGAAGCTGACATTATTGTAAAGAATGATTTTAAACAGCCGGCTAGTTTGACTACTGAAAAACTCCAGTTAAAATCAAAATCAGCTTCCTTGCAGGGGCAAACTGTTGCGTCAAAGTCATTTTTACTCGAAACAGATGGCTCCTTTAATCACTTTGGGCAATTGATTGCGGGTCATCAGGGGAAAATTAAAGCACGCAGTGTTCAATTTGAACGTAATAGCGTTGTTGTTGTTCAACAAGGAACATTGCAAGTCTACGGTGAATTTCGGGTTAATAATTTAGGTGCGCTTATAGCGGATCAGGTAAGCGTAGACTCAGGTGTGATTATCACCAATAATATTGGGGCAATGATAAAAGGTTTGCATTGCCGTCTTCATGCACCACAGGTAAATCAAGCAGGATTTTTATTAAGTGGGCAAAAAACAACGCTCTCTCGCGTTGATTGGACGTTAAACGGCTTACATGCTGTGGTAAATTTATTAGAATTGTGTTCTTGCATCCCTACGCCTAATGCGATTGCTTTACGTGGCTATTTATTGTTGGGTAAAACTCTGTATCGAGGCGGCGAATTACTCAATAGAAGAATAAACGGCGAAGAAATACAAAATATAGAGCTGGTAAGCCTTCTTCTAGATAATGTCGTACCTTCCATAGGGTTCATGAACTCTTGTGACGAAAAAGCTACTTTGCTTGTCAATATTTTATATCAATTTTATGGCGCCTTATATTCAGAAGAAGAGTTCATTTATAAAAGTCTAGAGCTTATTGAGGCTTTAACAAGAGCAGTCAGTGTTTATTCCGGAGGGCTTCTATCTGTAGAAAATGCAGAATGGTTGCAATCTGCTGTCAAAATAATTAATGGTTCTCGCTATGCGCTTAGAATTGCCGATGCATCAGTTTCTGCTTATCAAGCTTGGTATGAGCAAGATCAAGATGAGCTTGAGAGGGCACAAGCTCATCTTGGTGCGGTAAGCGAAGCTATTTTTCGTGAAGCGCTTTATAAACTAGCACCTTCAGAACTATTAGGTTCTAACCTGGCAGTAAAACCTGTCGATATAGTTCATTTTATTTTAAACCAGGGACATAACTCTGATCAATATTTACAATCTATCGTGTATGGTGCATTACATGCAGCGCAACGAGCAGGTGTTATTGAGGCTGAATTTCAAAATGATTTACAAGTAGGTGCAAAATTCTTATTCAGGATGAACCATTGGCACACCCTTTTTAAGGATTATCAAGAGGAAAGACTCAGCGCACATGCCGTCGTGAATGAGGCATTAAATAGTTTAATGGTGATTTTAAGCTCAGAGAGGACTCGAGCATTCTTAAATAAAGCTGATGACTCAAAAGAAGATGTTCAAATTGAAGTAGAGGCTGAGCTGGAAGCTGCAACATTACCGGTTGAAGAAGCACCCATAGTACCTGAAGAACCTTTTATTGATACTGCACCAACAGTGCCAGAAGAAGCTCTACCTGCAGTTGAAAATGAGATCAAAGATATTGCAGCGACGCCACTGACCAGCGAAGAGCTCAACGAGACTGTTGAGACTGATAATGAAAAATATAAACACGTTATTCCTGAACACCCAAAGCAAGTGCTTACGCTTGATATCACTCAAATCACAGAAAAGAATTTAGAATCACTTCAATCAACCGCTTCTAAGGATGAAGTTTCGACCACGCTTTTAAAATCCCTATTTGAGGTCCAAAAAGCACTAAATGGTGAATATGCTGCGCACGGTTATCTTGGTGTATTTGCAGGTGCTCTTCACAATGAAGGCATTATAGAGGTCTCTGGCGATATTGGTTTGAATGTTAAAAATAATGGTACTAATAATGGATCTATAAAGGCGACGAGATCAGTAGGCCTATATGGCAGTGATATTCATAATCGCACCCAAGAGGGAGCCTTACTAAGCCAAAAAATTGCTGCAACCATTGATACACACTTTTCTAATTTTGAATCTGGCACAATTGATGCCGCAGAAGCGATATATCTTACTTGTATCGGACTCATTGAGAATTTTGGCGAAATAAAATCTCTGGGAAGGATCAATACCACTGCAAATCGTATTATCAAAAATCACCAAAGTGGACGGATCATTTCTAAGAAAGATGTTAAATTGCTTTGCGATTTACTGGCAAAAAATGAAGGCATTATACTTGGTGAAGAAGTCCATTTTGAAGGTAAAGGTGAGCAAGCGCTTAATGCAGGCACTATTATTGGCGTTGAAAAAATAAGGCTAATTTCTGAGAAGTTGGTCACTAATGCGAAAGGCAGAAAGCTTGTTGCTAAGCGAGTGAGTTTTGAAGGACCAGAAATCAACAAAGAAGGTACCGTTCAAGCAGAAGTTGTTACCACCCGAGGTATTGAGGACCCCGCTACTGATAAGGTTTCATGGCGCAAAGATGAAGAAGATAGCATAGGTGTTGTTGCATTAAGCGCTGCTAATTATGATCTAGATAAAGATGCTTTTAACACAGTTCAGGTTTTGGATGTAACCTTAAAAGAAAGCCAGTTATCGCAAGAAACACTATTTGAGATTAGCCCTGATTTTTCTAATATTTTGCAACTCCATTTGGAACAAAGCGATAAGCTTATTCCTATTTGGCAACTACCCAAAATGCAAAGCAGTGCAACCTTCATATTAGATGCACCTGGGGCTAAATTGTCTTCGTCAGGTATGCAAAATGCTTACGATAGCGCACTTTACTTTATAGGTGATAAATTTGAATTTTCAGCAGATCTAACCACTTTTTCTAGTTTAGCGCTTTTTGATGTACGGCAAATTGAAGGAGTTGGTGGCAAGAGTGTTTTAGATTTAAAGTCAGATGGTTTATTCCAAGCTGATGGCATGACAAACCAAGGATATATTCATTCAGATGGTATTCTTACATGGAATGTGGATTCCTTGCAAAACGATGCTCAAGTTGCCCATTCAATTGAGTATTTTCTTTACTCTAAACATAATCAGGTTTTACAGCCGTGTCCGACCATCAGTGTAATCGGAAATTCTGGAACGATTGATGCTTTAGGACATCAGGGATATGTCGGCAATTTTACTCAACTTGGTGGAACATTTAGCTCTGGTCTAGAGGGCAACCATGTTTATTTTGCTGATAGTGTTCAAGAAGCAATCTTAACCCAACATGGTGAAAACCCAACAGGCATTTTGCATGATGCAGGACAAAATTGGTACATCAAACCAGTATGGCATAATGCTGTAATTAGTAGCACAGGACAAAATATATTTATTGGTTCTGGCACTATGCATACTGCAGGATTATCATTTTGGGGCGATGAATTTGGTTATTTAGTACCGCAAAAGGGATTGATTAAGTCAGAAAAATCACAGCGATACGAAATTGATCAAATCTTAAGTCTGAAAAAAAGCGGTAAAGTAAATGGAGTCATGCATGAACATGAAATTGGATGGATTCCTACTCAAGAAGACATCAGTTCTGATAAAGGGCATTTAGTCATTGCTGCGCCAGAAGGTAGCATTAATTTAAAAAATGTTGTGATAAGTTCGGCAGGCAGTACAACCTTAGCAGCAAAAGATGAAATATCGATTGATGGCATTACCCTCGATAAATATAGCGCTCATGCTTATAAAAATAAGTCTCTTTTTCACACAAAATCTGTAAAATCTTCTACTGAAGAGAAGATTGTTTATAGCAGTTTCATTTTTACGGGCGGCGAGCTTATTGTAAGGTGCCAAGATTTTACCCTGGGTGCAGTACAAGGTGCTATTGGTAGTGCCGATATTGTTGCCTATAAGACCACGTTTAGTGGCTTACAACAAACTTATGAAAATACAACTATTACCAAAGAATTCTCAATTACCTCCCCTGGGAGTGATTTGGTTTCAATTTTAAAAAGCCATAATGCCAAAGCAATATTTTCCGGCATTATGAGCGCATGCGGATGGGATCAGCAAGAATTAGAGAATTTGCTGAATGCAAAAAGTATCACAGAAATACCCAAGCCATTATTAAATACAGCGCGAAATGCATGGAATTTATCTGCCTTGGTGGCTTATGCATGCGCTGAATATGGTGATTCCCCAGCTGATTTTGTCGGGACTTTCACAGATCAAATGGGCTTAACATATGTAGATAAAGATAATAATCGTCATTTTAACCCGAAATTTAGTATCCATTCCT
Source organism: Gammaproteobacteria bacterium 39-13 (assembly GCA_001898235.1). Classification (GTDB taxonomy): domain Bacteria; phylum Pseudomonadota; class Gammaproteobacteria; order Berkiellales; family Berkiellaceae; genus Berkiella. The sequence continues at coordinate 70,063 of MKTN01000031.1, read as the reverse complement.
CCAAGACGATACAAGAAACTCAAAAAAACCAAACCATTTCAACCGATCTTTTTGTCGGGGGTACTTTTAGGCTAAGTGGAAATGAATTGCACTTATTAGATGGTGCTGTTGTTGACGCAGAAGATTTACGTATCTTTCTTATTGAAGGAATAAACGCAACGAAAGCGATAAATACGTCTTCTAGTGCGAGCAAAACGACAACGCATGGTATAGGGATCAATTTATCCAACCCTAAAGATATCAGTGTTAGTGTAAGCAAAGGGACGCAAGTAGAGCATGTCACTGAAACTTCTTTGGCAAAATTACATGCACGAAATACTGCTGAAATTGATGCGGGCCATCATATCAAAGGAGATTTATTAATCGAGGGTGAGAAGGGCGGAAGTGTTTCTGCTGAAGAAATGAGTTTTTCAACTTCACAGGATACCAAAACGCTATCCAGCCATTCAAAAAGTGCTAATGTTAGCACAGCAGTCACGGTGAGTGGGCATTATCAAAGCGATAAAGAGACTGAAAGAACAACGGTTGAAAAAGCGGGGATTATTTTACCTGGCGGTGAAGTATCGGCAAATACTATTCATCTCGAGAATGGATCTAAAATTGAAACGGGTCACTTATCTAGAGTTGATGATCAGGAAGGTTTGCCTACTGTAACAGGAACCTCAGCAACCGATCATAGTTCACAGCAACACAAAAGTGCATCGCTTAATCTTTCGATGAACGCTAAACCGAGTGGCGATCTTGAATATTCAAGCCACGTTGTAGAAACAGTGCACCGGCCGACCGTTTTAGCTGATAATGTGGGGCCCCAGGATTTGCCAGGTATTAATACAGAGGCAGACAAGGAAACCGAAATAACTCACCAACATAGTCATAGCGTGGCTGTAGCTGGATTTATTCCCGATAAAGAAAAAGTGCAAAGTGACTTGGCTGTGATGAAAAAAGCTTATAGCAAAGGGCTACATTGGTTGTTTAAACCCAAACCTGTTCAACCTTTAGCACAAACAGTAACGGATTTATCTACTGATGAATCTTTAGCTCAAATTACAACGGATTTATCTGCTGATGAATCTTTAGCACAAGCAAGAACGAGCTTACCTGCTGATGAATCTTTGACGCAATTAGTAACCAACCCATCTATTGATGAACCTGTTGCAAATAATGATTCGCTTTCCCAGCCCATTACTCGAGAAATGACGCCTTTTTTTGCTATGACCAGCATGCCTACCGCTGCTATATTGTGTGCCCCAGTAGGAGATGGGCCTTTACCCATTTATCAATTTGGTTATGGCGAGCTTTCGTCTATCATTGCACCATATGACATAATTGGAGTTGGTTATTCTCAATTTACCTTAAATCTTGATTCAGAGAAAACAATTCCTATTTATGATGCATCACAATCAAATGGACTTTCATTTGGTGATTATGATCCTAAGAATGGTCGTAAACGACGAGAACCATTTCGTTTACCTTCAGAGATCACCGCGTATCATGAAAATCCAGTTTTGAATCATGTATTTGCTTTTTGTCGCTCTGTAGAAAAATTTGGAGATGCAATAGCAGATACGGTGTTTAGTATCATTGTGGAACCTGAAGAAAAACTCTCAGAGATGCAGGAATTAATATGGGATGGATTTAATGCAGTAACTGTAATGAGATTTGGGGTAGCTTATCCAGAAGCACATCAGCGAAATATTGAACGTTTGGATCTGCTTAATCAAATATTTGATGATTTTAAAACTGGTGATAGTGTCACTAGAACAGAGATATTCTTTGATTTCGCATTACCATTTTTGATTACCCCTGCATTAGGGCGCGGTGTCATTCGCTATCCCAGGAAGGGGATCTTAATTGAAGAAGCAGCTTTTTCATCATTAGAACCTTTTGACTGGAAAAAATTACCTTTACAAGAACACAAGGTTTATCATAGTGTAAGTTCCCCTTACGTTGGACAAAGTGTTTTAAATGGTATTGATCTTAGATATTTAAGCGCTAAATCTAGGTTTGGCAAAGGTTTTTATGTTTCAGAAATTCCTGATACTTCATTATATGAATTAAGTCACTATAATGTACAAGCTAGTCATACCATTAGATATACAATTAATTCAGATAAAATAAAAATCCTTGATTTATCCAATGAAAAAATTGCAGCAGAATGGAAATATAAAGGTGGAGAGAAACAACAAGATTATATTAAAATGGGCGAGCAAGCTAAAAAGCAAGGGTATAATGCCATTAAATTCCCTTCCGAAAGAGGGCCAGGGGAAAACATAGTTGTTTTAAAAGACTTTCATGAAATTTTACAGCCTAAAATGGTAGTTCAAAGCCCAAGCTTGTCAGCTGTAATGCCAGCTGAGCAAGCTAAACAATTTGATAATTTGCTGAAACTTAAATAGGTGCAATAATGGTATTATTTTTATGGCAATATATTTGTATAAATGGACATGAATTTGAAGTGCCAGAGTTAGATGAATTTCAGTATGGCACACTTTTATTAAGAAATGAGTTAGATGAAATTCAGTGCGTATATGTGAACGATAAAGCCTTTTCTGAAATAGATAAATTGGTTTCTGGTCATTCTTTAGTTTCTAATTATGAAGAGGGTGATTTAACGGATATTGTACAAAGTGTATTTAGTATTGCTTGCGATGAAAACGTGGATGGTGGTGGAAAGTATAATATTAGAACAAATCAACGTTGCCCCAAATGTGGTACTAGAAATATGGATGATTGGGGGCAAATTATCCCGTTAAAACCAGTGGAAGTTGATGTCAAAGAGGTTACTCACAATCATTGGTTTAGTTTATCAGAAGCCGAAAAAAAATCCTTAGTAGATGCAGCTATACTGAAGGAGCTAAAGAAGACTAATTAGTTCTTACACTCGGCCTAAATAACGCATGAATTCGCCATGAACCCGCTTTCTTGGTCAATAGCTTCGCAATGGCAAATTTAATCGGCCTAAACGCATTTGCCATTTCACGCTCACACTCTATCCTCAAGTAAAAAAACTTTAAGGACATCCATTTTACAACAATGAATGCCCTAAAGTTCCTTATTTTTGCTATTAAGATTTTGGTTTTAAGTATGTGCTAACGCGATCTGCTGTTTCGCTCATGAGCATGGTAGCAGAGGCGACTCGGCTCATTCGCCAAAAACTTCCTTTATAAAGCCCCGCAATGCCTTCTTGCTTCAGTTTCTGTTTAGCAAGCTCCCAGCAGGATAAATTGGAACCAGTTTGTTGCGCAGTTTTTAACGAGTCCCAAGGTTGCGACAAGGCTGCAACGCCTACTCCTGCTGTAGCGCCTCCTGCCACGCTTGCTTGGCCTTCAGACATTATTTCGGCAAATCGTTCTTTCAGGTAGGGGCCTGCAAAACCATAACCAACAGTAAATTTTGCGTCACGCACTGCTGTGCCAAACATACCCCTGGTCAAGCCTTGTACGCCTTGCGTTTGATAAATATGTTTTAAAGTCGCAATGAAACCGCGATCTGAAGTTTGTTGTGCCATGACTAGTTCAGTTGGACTACTCATAATGGCAGAAAATGCGCCTCCGGTCGCGTTATAGGCGATAGCCTTAATCTTTGAAAGGGGCGTTCCATCATTTGAAAACCAGCTTTTTAAGGCTTCTGCCGTACCTACTTGCACCGCTGTGATCGGCACCATCGACAGCATGTTGGGGATCCATCCTCGATATAATATCCGTGGATCAAATGTTAGCTTTTGATTTTTGGGGATACTATCATCTTGATAACGCGTCTTTAACCTCCATAACGGGTGATCGACTCCAACCTCAACAGCTCCCGCGATGCCGCCTGTGACGATAGATTTGCCAATATCCTGAGATGGGCTCGATTTCGCTTCTTCTTTAGGACCTTTATGCATGAGAACACTCCTACAAATTATTTTGATTCGTATTCGAAAGATAGAAATAGCAAAGTAGTATTATTAAAATACAGTTCAGCTATTCAGGGTTTTTATCTGTATTGTGATCTGGCCTAACGAGGCACAGATTTTTATCTCGATAGGCCAAAGGCAGAGGTGATGAAAATCACCAGGGAAATGACAGCAAAAATAGCAAACACAGCAAGATCTACTGTGTTGATGAGGCTATTAATGCTGATTTTTTTCATAAGATACTTGAACTCTTGGTATTGAATTTAGAACCTATCATACTCATTTCAATTTAACAAGAAGAAAATAAGAGTAAGAAGCTATAAACTTACAACATAATAAACAGAATTTAAACAGATCTTTATGCTGGTTCTGTTAATTTGTATGTTTCATGGGTGTAAGCAGTTAATTTGACTAATTTATCAATAATAGGTTGCCATTCAAGATGGTCGTTGGGAAATTCGATAGCTATTGCTTGAAAGGAGGATTGATCGGCTTCTCTTAAATTTTGGTACAATACCTTTGCATACTCAGTGTGCAGCGACGGCATTTTTTGATAATGAGCATTTTGATATTCATCCATTTCCTTTATATGCAAAACATATACTGAGTTATTAAATATTTGGAAAATACGATTGAGCTCACTATGATTGTGAAATAATAAACTTGGTTTATTAGGTGCGTAGTGATATTTTAAATTACCTGACACGCGTTGGTTTTGTGAAAAACGTGTTCTAATCTCAGTCTCGCCAATGGTAGCCTGGATTTCATTCAAAGAGATCATCCCTGGTCTTAACAGCATACAAAAATCATGATGGGTTACATCTAAAATGGTCGACTCTAAGCCTATTTTACATTTACCACCATCGAGAACTTTTACTGTAGATCCAAAATCATTAATAACATGCTGTGCCTCAGTTGGGCTAATTTTGCCAAATTTATTTGCTGAAGGTGCAGCTAATCCACAATTCACTTGTTCTAATAATGCTAAAGTAACAGGATGATTGGGGATGCGTATTCCTACCGTCTCCTGATTGCCTGTAATATAATTTTCTATGAAATCAGATTTATTGCATACCAAGGTTAAAGGACCAGGCCAAAATTTTTCTGCTAATTTCATCGCATATGCTGGTAAATTTTTGGAGTAAAGTAAAAATTTATCAATATCTGCAACATGAACAATGAGGGGATGATTCAGGGGGCGATTTTTTAATTCAAATATCTTTTGAACTGCAGCTTTATTATCAATAATAGCAGCTAAGCCATATACTGTTTCAGTCGGTATGGCAATGACCTCGCCAGCTAGTAAAGAAGACGCGATTACTTGGATATCATCTGGATAAAATATATTTGTCATAAGAACCTAGGAACTAAATATTTCTAAATTTGGATGTGTACGAACATAATCATAAAATTTTTGAGCAATGATTGGTAATTTTTTCCCTTTGCTTTTTACAAGATGCCATTTATGCTGAACCGGAAATTCTGCTGCATTTAGTACTTTAATAAGACCAGCTTTTTGTTCAATTTCAATACTTTGATGAGATAAAATTGAAATGCCAATGTTACCAATTATTGCCTGCTTAATCGATTCGTTATTATCAATTTCCATTTGAATATTGGGTTTTATTCGGTATTTTTTAAAAATGCTCTCCATGGCCATGCGGGTACCGGAACCCGATTCTCGTATCAGCCACGGCTCATTCACTAGCATTTTTAAACTAAGCTTCTTTTGAGCGCACTTCGAATGTTGATAGCTTGCTGCTACAACAAGTTTATCTTCAAAAAAATCGTGATGCTCAATAGAGATATTGTCAGGCAGCTGGCTCATTATTACGAAATCATCTAAATTTAATCGAAGACGTTCTATTATCTCATGTCGATTTTTAACCTTAAGTTCAATATGAACATCAGGATATTCGGATTTAAAAGCGCCCAATAATCTAGGGACAAAGTATTTGGCGGTAGAGACCGTGGCAATTTTGATAGTACCCACCATTTTGTCTTTTAAAAGATTAAGCTGAGTTTTCGTATCATGTAGCTGAGCTTCAATTTGCTCAAAAGCCCTGATTAATACTTTGCCAGCCTCAGTAACGTAAAGCTTTTTGTGAAGTATTTCAATCACCGGCGTTTCAACTTGTCTTTCTAGTGCACGAATGAGATTTGAAACTGCAGGTTGTGTCATGTGTAGTTGCAAGGCCGCTTTAGTAACGCTTTTTGATTTGGCAACCTGGTAAAAAACGCGTAGTTGGTGAAGGGTAATATTCATAATTTTAAAGTGATGTATTTTATAAAAAATATAAATTATACATTATGCCTTATTTTCACCATACTTCAAGCACCTGAATGATGTCAAAGGGATGCTCATGCGTGATACTCCATTTTTTAGCCTAAAATCCCCATCGCTTGTAATTACAGCGTTGGGATTGGGTCTTATCGCATTAACTTACAGAGTTTCACCCACAATCCATTTGCCGGCCTCAGAACAAATTTTAAAGATTGGTCTCAAGGTAGATCCTTTAGCTAGCGTTATGCTGGTGGTGGTTGCGTTACTAGCCACAGTGGTACTGTGTTACTCAAAGAGATATTTATTATCAGACGTAACAAGAACTAGATTTATATGCCAAATGCTTGCGACGGTTATGTCGGTAGTCTTCTTTACGTTAGCAAGCAATTTATTTACTGCATTCATAGCTTGGCAGTGGATAGGGTTTAACCTCTATTTATTACTGAATCATTATCACTATCAATCTCAAGCAAACAGAGCGGCTAAAAAGAAATTTATCGTTAACCGAATTGGCGATATGAGCTTTTTGCTCGCTGTCATTTTATGCTATCAGTTTTATGGGACATCAGAATACCATGAATTGGCAGCAATTACTTCTACGCAGCTAAGCCTATTCAGTTTCACCCTAGACGTGCATAGTGTGATTTTAGGACTTGTGTTTGTTGCAATCATGACGAAATCGGCGCAATTTCCTTTCCATTTCTGGTTGCCAGACACCATGCAGGCACCCACGCCAGTTTCAGCACTCATGCATGCGGGGGTAATCAATGCTGGCGGCATTTTGCTTGCACGATTATCCTTTGTTTTTACGCAAACTGGTACAATTGCTTACATCATTTTATGTGTTGGAATGATTTCAATGATAGTAGGGGGCTTTCTTAAGCAAGTGCAACCAGATGTTAAGAAGAAGCTCGCATATTCAACCATGAGCCAAATGGGCTATATGCTCATGCAAAGTAGTTTAGGCTGTTTTGCTGCAGCAGTGTTCCATCTCATCGCCCATGGGTTTTATAAAGCAGCTTTGTTTTTGAATGCAGGGAATGATTTATTCAAAAATACAAAAAACAAAATGATTATTTCTAACCCATTGAGTTTATTTACTCAGGGGGTAGTTTTAACGCTCGCCATGCTATGGATAGCAAATGAGATTTCGCATCAAACACAATCTAGCTTGTTAATTCTAACTTTTATTGGAATAACCTTACATCAAATAATAATGACCACACTTCAAAGTGCTCAATTCGTTTTGAGGGTATTGGTATTGGCAGCTTTGCAGATAATTTTAGTGGGTTACTTGTGGATGCTAAACGCATTTGAATCCTGGATAGAGATCCCCAAGCTGATACTAATTAATCAAACTATTGAATATGTCCTTTGCACTCTCGTCCTGCTGTGGTATCTCGCCTCTTCTTTGATCACAATCAAAGGTATGAAAAAAAGGCAATGGTTGATAGCGTGTCACTTTAAGCTAGCAAAATTATTGCAAGTAGAAGACTATTTCAGAGGTTACTTTTTAAATCCTTTACGACGCTTGGGTGATTGGTTAAATCAGAATTTATTCGATACCTCAACAAAAAGAGCCATTTTTATAATTGTTTCATTTTTAATATCGATTTTGACATGTATAGAGAATTGTTTTTATGTTCACTATATGTTTTGCATGGATCATTTATTAATAACAGCTCTTGTACTAAGTCTGTTGATGGCAAATAGGGCTCAAAATCTATTTCAACTGGGCATATTATTGTGTATAGCGCATATATGTCTATTGACTTTAGATTTTACATATATAAAAGCATTTAACCTAAAAATGGCACTATCTTCTTCAATGATCATCTTTGGACTGGGTTGGCTTATAAGTCAAACTAATCATTCTAGTCATAAACGTCTCGCTGTATCCGAAAACCGTTTAACTTTGTGGGGTTTTTATTTGTCAGTTTCTTTATTTTTGCTAATTGGTATTCCAGGAACAGCTAGCTTTATATTTTGGTTTAATTTAATAACTCACGCAACTACAAATTATTTTATTGCTTTAGGATTAATGACTGCAAATATCCTGCTTTCTGTTGTCGTGCTACATGCTTTGCAAGACTATGTCTTTAAATTGCATGGATCTCACGAAATCGCAGAAAACAAAAAAATTCATACTCACATTATTTTTGCAAGTATTATTGTATGCAATTTATATTTTGGCATGTTTTAGCCATAAATTAGGTGCTAATATGACTCAAGTAATTACTATTGATATGATTGAAAAATCAATTAATGAGGCAACTCAAATTTTACCAATTATTTGGCCATTAAAAGCATCAATAGCAATTAACCCTTTGTGGGACTTAACCGATAAGCCATTTGATGAAGCTTTGGATCATATACGTAACTATTTACCTGTTAATGGGTGCCTTACTCATGATGAGTATTTGGAACTTTATAAATCTGGAAAGATTTCAAAATCAGCACTTAAAAATGCTTTGCTTGCAAATAAAAAGTTCTCAAATGATGAAGAAGATATTATATCAACATTGTTAACATTAAAGCATAAACAAGAAACTGATTATTCTTCAAATGATTATAGCGCCTGGTTTCCTAAACATATCAAAGAGGAAATTTCAATTTTTATCAGTCGTTACTTTGATGAAGCCCAGGTAAAAGCTTGCGCAAAAAATGTCGATTTTTCTCTTTGGCAAGAATGGAAGCAGCAGAAATTATTTGAGACTAAAAGGGATGATTTTTTAATCGAGTTGCCATTAGATCCATTACATGCGCTACATAATTTGCTCAATAAAATGCAGATAAGCGAAGAAAGGTTAACCATTTTTTTTAAATGCATATTTTCTCAATTAATTGGTTGGCATGGATTTATTAAATGGTTAGAATCAAGAAAAAACAACCCCTTAATACGAGAAAAGGCTAGTTTAGTTGAGATTTTACTTATTTGGTGTTGTTGTTTGTATATGGAAAAGGTAAAACTTGACGAGAAAAGCTTACCATTTTATGCAAAACATCTGTCTAATTTTTGTAATCAAAATCAAATTTTACTCATATGGCAGCATGCTTATGAATTAACATATAAAGAATCGCTGCTGGCTAAATTAAAAACGAGTAGTTTTACTGAAAGCATACCAATCGCACAGTTTGTTTTTTGCATCGATGTACGTTCAGAACCAATCCGACGTCATTTGGAATCGGTTAATCGTTATGAGACATTTGGTTACGCAGGCTTTTTTGGGTCGATTTTCACTTTAGAAGAGTCAACCAATACGTCTACTTTACAAGCGCCGGCACTTGTTGAGCCGAATATGAGCGTGCATAAAAAAGCACCGTCTTTATTTCGTTCAAAATTAATTTCTGATTTGAACACAATAGTGAATCAAGCCAAAAATAAAAATTTTAGTGCATTTGCATTTTTCGAGATGGTTGGCGCATTGTTGCTATTTCCATTATTGCAGAAAACTTTTTTTGCCAAGCAAAGCGAGGCGGATCAAGAGCCAGCACTTGTTTGTTCGAACCCTTTTTTAGCAGCGGGAAATATCAAACAAACGCTTAAAAATATGTGCTCTTTTCTTAAAACGATTGGGTTAACCAAAAAATTCGCACCGGTGGTTGTCATCTGCGGGCACCAGGCGAAAACGACCAATAATCCTTTTCATGCTTCTTTTGAGTGTGGTGCGTGTGGAGGCAATTCAGGTTTTATCAATGCAAAAATTACATGCGAAATTTTAAATAATAGTGAAATAAGAAAGATGCTCATTTCTGAAGGAATTGATATTCCTCAAGAAACTATATTTGTTGCTGCTTATCATGAAACAACAACTGACAAATTAAAACTAGTACCAGATGAAGATCCTCATCCCGACATTCTAAGGCAGATTGAAAGTGATGTTGAACAAGCCATTACAAAGCTGAAAAAAGAAAGGGAAGCAAGCTTTATAGGTTGCAATGGTTATCATGACAAAGCATATCATTATGCTGAACTTATTCCTGAGTGGGGTTTAGCCAATAATGCAGCAATCATTATTGGGCCAAGAAGCCTTACTGCAAACACCAATTTAAATAGTAGAGTATTCTTACACTCATATGAGCCTGAAGAAGATGATGATGCAAGCATTTTAGAGGGAATACTCATGGCGCCCATGATAGTTGCCCATTGGATTAATGCCCAATATTACTTTAGCGCTACCGATCCTCACGTTTATGGTGCTGGAAATAAAGCGCTTCATAACGTCGTTAGTAAAATTGGTGTTATGGAGGGTAACCAGAGTGATTTGAAAATTGGTCTGCCTTTGCAATCTATGTTCTTTAAAAACCAGCGCGTTCATGAGCCTCTCAAGCTTCTTGTTGTTATCTATGCTTTTGCTTCTCAAATTAATGAAGTTTTTAGACGTCAACCGCATATTAAGGCTTTGTTTGATTATAAATGGATAAATTTGCACGTTATCAGTCCAAGGAAAAATAATTATGTTACAGGGTAGGGAGATCCTCTTAGCTACGATGCATCGAAAGGAATTTGCTATCAAACAAGCGATGGAAGAAACTTTCGGATGTAAGATTGTTGTGCCAAAAAATTATGACACTGATCAATTTGGAACTTTTTGTGGAGAGAAAGAGCGCTTTATGAGTGCAAAGAAAATGGTTGTCCACAAGGCAAAAGTAGCCATGGAACAATTTTCTTATGAACTTGGCATGGCAACTGAAGGAAGTTTTGGTCCACATCCACTGATGCCATTTGCTGCCTTACATGAAGAATTATTAAGTTTTGTTGATGTCTCAAATCAAGTTGAAATTGTCGTCATAAAGAGGACAAATAAAACTAACTATGCTATGGCTGAATTTTCTTATAAACAATCTTTTGATGATTTTCTATCAACCTATCTTTTTCCTTCACACGCAATCATTGTTCGGGAAATGGCTACCAACCAAGTGATTGCTAAAGGGATCCAAACACGTACTGATTTGGAAATGGCTGTAGAAAAAGCGTTTAAAATTTCCAAAAAAATTAGATTAGAAACAGACATGAGGGCCATGTTTAATCCCACCCGAATGCAGATAATTCAAGATCTAACTTTAGATTTAATCAAAAGGATCCAATCTATATGTGCAAAATGTAACACATATGGATTTGGAGAAATGCAAGTGGCAGGTAATCTTCCTTGTTCTTCTTGTCATTCAGATACACAATTATTCAAAAATATAATTGAGAAATGCATTCGCTGTGATTATCAAGTTATTAAGCCCAGAGCTGATAATTTATATCAGGCTGATCCTTCCTATTGTCATTATTGTAATCCATAACAAAGGTGTCTAATGAATAAAAAACTTGTCGCAGTTATATATGGTTCTTTATCAGATTGGGAAATAATGAAGCACTCAGTCGAGATCCTTCAGAGACTTGAGATCCCTTATCATACTCAAGTTGTTTCTGCGCATAGAACACCTCATCTATTATTTCAATTTGCAGAAAGTGCAAAAGAAAATGGATTTGAAGTGGTTATTGCTGGAGCAGGTGGAGCCGCTCATTTACCAGGAATGATATCTTCTCTAACAACATTACCTGTACTAGGCGTGCCTATTCCTTCATCCAAATTAGAAGGCATGGATGCATTGCTTTCCATTGCTCAAATGCCTGGTGGGATCCCTGTCGGTACATTGGCTATAGGCAAAAGTGGCGCCATTAATGCTGCATTATTAGCCGCATCGATTCTTGCTAATAAATATGAAAATATAGATCAGTCGCTTCAACATTTTCGAAAGTCGCAAACTGATGATGTACTAAATAAGCTATACCCGGAGTTATGATGAAAATAGGTATTATAGGTGCAGGACAGCTAAGCCGTATGCTAGCACTTTCTGCCATATATATGGGATTTGAATTTGTCTTTTATGATCAAAAGCAAACCAAATCAATAACTAACCTTGGCGATTTTATGAATGGTTCATATTCTGATCTTGAATCATTAGCTCACTTTGCAAACACATGTGATGTGATTACCTTTGAGAACGAAAATATCCCTTATGAGTCAATAGAATTTCTTGAATCGTTGAAACCAGTTTATCCTAATTCGAAATCGTTAAAGTATACTCAGGATAAAATGTTGGAAAAAAAATTATTTGATAAATTAGCAATCCCAACTCCATCATATCAAATCATCAATACAGTAAGTGATGCTGTTCAATTTGCTAAAAAATATGGATACCCTTTTTTGATAAAAAAGCGAAAAAATGGCTATGATGGTAAAGGATTGACAAAAGTAAATACAGAAGATCAGCTTTTAACAATTAGCGACGATGTATTCTGTGAATCGATTTGCGAGCAATATGTTAAATTTGATAGGGAAATTTCTATTATTGCAGTTAACACCATGTCCGGCGAACGTAGATATTATGACATTTGTGAAAACTCACACAAAGAGGGTATTCTTATTAAAACGTCTAATAAGCCTGAGGATTCTAATTTCTCAAAGGCTAAAGAATATATTGATTTGGTAATTGACGACCTTGGATATGTAGGCTGCATATCGTTCGAATTTTTCCAAAAGGGTAATTTGTTATTGGCAAATGAAATTGCGCCGCGAGTACATAATAGTGGCCATTGGACGATTGAAGGAGCCTTTACTAGCCAATTTGAAAATCATATTAGAGCTATTGCGGGTTTACCATTAGGCAATACTGCCAGCAGGGGCAATGCAACAATGTTTAATATCATTGGAGAGATGGTAGATATGAATGAAGCATTGAATAAAGATTTGTCTTACTTCCATGACTATAAAAAGGAATCGATGCCTGGAAGAAAACTCGGCCATATCACTATGTTAGAATAATTGATTCTGTTGATTAATAAGTGTAGATATATGGAGAAGAATGAAAAATGTATGCAGTAAAATAGAAATTAATAAATCATAGCATAGCCAAACTACTAAAAGTGGTTTGTCCTAAACATACAATTGTTGTATTAACAGTCGCTCCATTGGACTCAGGTGAGGTAAGTGCCGCAAGTAAGCATTATTCAAGGAATGCTGCAGATTGATCCGAAATTGCAATAATTATAAGCTGACAATAATTTGCATTTTCTTGAAAAAATTCAGGATAATAGATGGAGATGAAAGCGGCATTTATATGTGATAGTAATAATACCTATTAATTCACTTGAAATAATAAGCAGAGATTGTGATGAAAAATAACTTATGGGTTAGTTGTTTAAAGGGTGCAGTTTTTTGCTTAATATCTGGGATACTGGCTGGTGTATTAAGTGGTAGCGGGAATTCGCTGTGGTATCAAAATTTAATTAAACCTTCATTTAATCCACCAAGCTGGGTATTTGCGCCAACCTGGACTGTTCTCTATATAATGATGGGAATCGCGCTTGGGATAATATGGAACCAGCCTAAACAATACCGCAGATTACTTATTCTATTCGGATTACAGTTGGCATTAAACTTAGCTTGGTCACCTTTATTCTTTTTATTTCATCGAATTGATCTTGCGCTTTATGATCTTATCTTATTATTAATAACAATAGTAATTATTTTATATCATGCTAGAAAATTACATTCAGTATTTTTACTGTTTATACCATATACTTTATGGGTTAGTTTTGCGTTTATACTTAATCTTAATATTTATATATTAAATAAGTAGTTTTATAGAGGATCTCCCTCTTCAAGTTTGTGAAGGATAGACTGTGCATGATTAACTATTTGATTTTTCTTCTCATCTGAAAAACGATTTAAAGATTGATAGATAACCCTCATGCGTTGATTTTTGCTTAATTTATCCCTGTGTGTGATTAAAAAATACCAATATAGTGCATTATATGGGCAAGCTTTTTCACCGATTAGCTCTTCAGGATTGTAGTAACATCCCTTACAAAAATTACTCATGCGTTTAATATATTTGCCACTGGCGCAATAAGGCTTGCTTGCCAGCAACCCTCCATCGCCATAAAGAGCCATCCCCAGTGTATTGGGTAATTCTACCCAATCAAAAGCATCTGCATAGACGGACAAATACCATTGATGAACCGCCAAAGGATCAAAGCCAGCTAATAAGGCAAAATTGCCTGTAACCATTAATCTTTGTATATGGTGTGAATAAGCATGTGCTTTGGTTTGTTTTACAACTTCTTTTATACACCCCATATTTGTATCTCCCCCCCAGTAACTCCAAGGTAAGGGGCGTTGTGCATTAAGATAATTTTTAGATGTATATTCAGGCATCATTAGCCAATAGATGCCTCTTACATATTCCCTCCAACCTAATATTTGTCTAATAAAGCCTTCAGCACAGTTAAGAGGTACTTGATCTTGCTGATATGCTTTTTGTGCCATAAGGCATAATTCAAGCGGTAACAATAATCCTACATTTATATAGGCCGATAGAAGGGAATGATAAAGATAAGCCTCATTGCGGATCATGACATCTTGATAATCACCAAATTTTGATAATATTTCATTGATGAATTGATGTGCTTCTTCAAGTGCTTGCTGTCTGTCAATTGCAAAATAAAATGGTTCTAAATCACCGAAGTTGTTTTTAAAATTATTTTTTACTGTTTCAATAACTTTCTTGGTTATTTCATCTTTTTTATGACTTTTTCGAGGCGGTGAGCTTAAAGACTTAGGTGGGCTTTTACGATTTTCAATATCATAATTCCATTTACCTCCAATAGGAGTTTTGTCCTCATTTAGCAAAATATTGTATTTTACCCGCATCATGCGATAGAAATATTCCATGCGTAACTGTTTTTTGCCTTTTGCCCATTCACAAAACAGCTCTTTTGAACACAAAAAACGATTATCCGGGAATATTTGAAATTTAATCTTTTTGTTCTGAGACGCAAATACATTTAATTTTTCTTGTATATGAAATTCGCTTGGCTCTGTGTAAGCCACTAAGGAAGGTTTAAATTTTAAAATAGCATTTTCGATTTCTTGGGTTAATTCACCATGTTGAGGATCATTATCGTATTGCACATAATGTACTTGAAAGCCCGATTGTGAGAGTTCATTAGCAAAGTGACGCATCGAGGATAAGATAAAGGCCAACTTTTTCGGATGATGCGGAATATAATTCATCTGTTCTCGACATTCGCAAAAAAAGATAATATCGTCAGATTTTGCTTGAACAAGAATGGGCAACGAATGGGTAAGTTGATCCCATAATATAATTCTTAATGTGCCCATAAGATCCTATATTCCTTAGAGTTCCGGCCCAAATGAGGCATGGATCCGCCAAGAATCTGCCGTCTTGGTCAGCGGCTTTGCAATAGCAAATTTAACTGGGCCTAATCGTGTTTGCCATTCCACGCCGACACCAGTACCCATTGCTATTTCATTACCAGATTGCCGAAAAGCATTGCCGGCATCAAAGAAGGTAAACACGCCAAATGGTTTTTTGATAGTTTTAACCAGCTCAACACTACCTACCGCTAAATAAGAGCCGCCAACTGGGTGGCGAATGCCATTTTTATCAATTTCGTTAGGCAAAGAACGATAACCATAACCGCGTAGGCTTAAGTCACCGCCGGCGAAGAAGCGTTGGCTAAGCGGTAAGCGTTCACTATCATTAGGGATAGTAAAACCAAGATCGTACCGGGTTAATAGCTTTAACGAATCACTGTAGGCATGGAGCCATTTTAATTGCAAATAGGTTTGTAAAAAGGTGGTATCACTGAATAATGCGTCAATAGAGCCACGCATGGTTAATTCAATACGTCTACCGCTATTAGGGGTCGCAGAATCATTACGTTTAACTTGGATAAATGTGATGCTGGGCAAAATCAGTTTAGATTCCACCGTATCATTAGTGATAAAAGCATTAAATCGTTCATGGTGGTATGTTAAGGATAAATTTCTTTGCCAGCCATGGATTTCCCGCTCCTCTATAATACCTGTTTCATAAATATGAGAAGGTTTTTCACTAAATTCATCTTCGAAGAATCCAGCTTGCAGTTTGGTTTGATCGGTTTCAGGATGTTTTCCTGGAATAATATATTCTACATGGACTTTATTGTATATTTCAGCGATTTGCGCTTGCGCTGAAAATCGATGTCCTAAAGAATTTAAGCGTCTACGTGTCCAACCGAGCTTGCCCCTCATGCCCGTATCAGTACCATAGCCTGCACCAACAATGTATTGATTCGGCTTGGCGTCTTCAAGCTCTACCAGAATAGGCACGTAAGGTGAATTTTCTTCAGATTGTGCTTTTACATTCACTTGTGAAAAATAATCACTTTGATTCAAATAGCTTTGTAATTTGACTACTTTTTCAGGGGAATATACTTCGCCTTCGTGGAATGGTAAATAACGTCTAAGTAATTTTTCAGATAGAACCGTATCACTAAAGGTAACAGGACCAAAGTAGTGACGAGGTCCCGTTGCTAAGGTTAAATATATTTCACTTGAGTGGGTATCAGGATAAACATCCACCCGGTGTTCGCTAAAGATAGCAGCGAGATAACCACTTTGAATGGCTTTAGAGAGCAAGGCTTTTTTACCTTGCTCATATTGTTCATGAATAAAAGTATCGCCAATTTTCGGGGGAAAATAAGCTAACATTCCTTGTAAAGTGGGATCTTTCTCACCTTCACCTGTTACATTAAAATGAATGGCTCGTACAATAACAGGTTGGCCGAGTGTGATATGAAAAGTAAATTGCCATATATCCTTTTCCTGGTGAGCTTCTGTTGTGACTTTGGCCTCATAAAATCCATGCGGCTGCAAAGCAATTAAAATTTCTTGTTCTGCCCGCTGTTCCAGCTGTTTAGGATCGGAAATGCCTTCTTCGGCATATTCTTGTAGAATGCTTAAATTGCTACGAATGCCTTCTTCCATTTCTTTATTGACACCCGTAATTTTGACCTTCACTTCATTTTCTTTTGCATAAGAAAATGAGCAAAGGCAGAATATCAATAAAGCAGTGCTTATTTTATTTAGGATTTTCAAGGCTTAAGATCCCTGAGTCGTAATCATAAGCAAATATTTCTGCATAACGACCCCAGTCAATCATGACGGTGAGTACACGTTCTGCTTCGCCTTCAGTCAGGTGCTCTTCTAGTTCTCTTAAGAAATAATCCTCACTTTCACGATGGGAAGGGCGATTATCTAAGGTATCACGGATGTGTTTGGCTAAAGGTACTCTTTTCTCGAGTTGTGCGGCAAAAAGCTTTTTCCGTTCCAGAATAGTTGCATTCGCAAAGGCGATGCCTTCTGCGGTGAGTGTGATATCCCCCTTAGAAACGGTGGCAAAGTTTAAAATTTCCAATGCTTCAGTCAACGGGAATAAGCTGTCGGCCTCTAAATGCAAACTTTCTGCTAGCAAAGGCAAATCAACGGGGCCTGTTTTTTCTTCCGAGGCGAGCGCATCGACAAAACCGGTGAGCTCTGAGATCTCAGCATCAGGTAGTCTGTAACCCAAGCCCATTTTTTGAAAATCTGAGCCTGCATCTTCTAATCTCACGCGTTTCCTTTCACTGGTAGTCATCAGTGTGTAAATATCGTCGACTAATTTACGAAAATGCGGATCTTGCGGGTTGCGCGGTAAAGGAGAGCCCACAGTCAGCTCTGCACGGATGCGGCCAGGATCGCTTGCGAAGATAATAATGCGATCGGCCATTAACGCAGCTTCTTCGATGTTATGAGTAACGAATAAAATACCTTTGGTTCGAGTACGCTTGGTAAGCCATAGATCGAGCAAGTCGCCCTTTAAGCTTTCTGCGGTTAACACATCAAGCGCAGAGAAAGGCTCATCCATAAGCAATAATTCAGGATCAACCACCAGCGCGCGAGCAAATCCAACCCGCTGACGCATGCCGCCTGAAAGCTCTTTAGGATAAGCTGATTCAAAACCATCTAAACCGATAGTGTCGATGGCATTTAAAGCACGTTTTCGTCGTTGCTGTCTTTCTACCCCTAACGCTTCTAAGCCTAATTCTACATTTTGTAATACCGTTAACCAGGGTAAAAGTGCAAAATTTTGAAATACCATGGCAATACCTTGAACTGGCTCTGTAACAGGTTGCCCATGGTAAAGTACTTGTCCATTTGACGGTTTAATGAGACCGGCAATAATTCGAAGCAGCGTGGATTTACCTGAGCCAGATTTACCAAGCAAGGCGACGATTTCATTTTCGTACATGGTAAAATTAACATCTTCCAGTACGACTAATTCCTGACCTTCAGCTGAACGAAAGGTCTTTTGCAGATCTTTTACGGTAAAAATAGCTTTCTTTTCAGTTTCAATCGTCATATTTAACCTATATGGTATCGTTCTTCGGCAATTTCATAGAGCTTATGCCAAACGAATCGATTAATCACAATTACGTACAAACTCATTACTGCGATGCCTAAACCAATGCGAGCAAAATCCCCGGTCATTGTCTGTTCAGTAATGTAGCTGCCAAGACCAACCGCGTGTAAAGTTTTTCCGCCCCAATTAACAACCTCAGCAACCACGGTCGCGTTCCAGCTGCCGCCCGCAGCTGTCATGGCACCTGTGACATAGAAAGGGAAAATGCCGGGTAAAATAAGCTTACGCCACCATAGCCATCCTCTTAGTCCGTAATTTTGCGCAACAAGATGTAACTCTTGCGGCAAACTACTGGCCCCGGCGATGACGTTAAATAAAATGTACCACTGCGTTCCCAATATGATGAGTGGAGCACTCCATACATTAACGTTGAGCTGATATTTGACAATCAGCATGTAGATGACGGGATATACAAGATTAGCGGGGAATGCGGCACAAAATTGAGCAATAGGTTGGATGATACTTGCCACTCTTGGCTTTAAGCCAATCCATACCCCGATGGGAACCCATATAATGGAGCTAATGATAATTAAAATGCCTACCTTCAATGCCGTGATCATTCCTAACCAAAATACATGTAGGACTTCTGAAAAGGTCACTTCAGTGTAAATGTAACGGCCCAGCGTAAAACAAGAAGCCAGGATGGCAATTAATAAGGCACTATTCCAAAAAGTAATCGCAGTCCAAGATAATGCTTGTCTAACTCGCGGCGGCAGTTCACGATGCTGACGCTTAGGGAATAAAGGCGTCGTCATAAGCTCTCTGAGCCGCTTTAACATAGCAAGAAAATAGTGCGTTAACTGCGCTCTTTGTAATAAGTTTAGAAACCAAGTTTCTGTATAAGTGTCTGGATTCGATTCAAGTTTAAATTTTTCTGACCATGCAACTAAGGGACGAAATAGCAGCTGATCGTAAATGGTGATGACAATGAACATGGTCAGGATGACATAACCAATAGCTTTGTAATCAGATTGAGCGGTTGCCAAATAGATATAAGAGCCTATGCCAGGTAAGGTGATATTTTGGTTATTGACTGAAATGGCTTCAGAGGCAACCACAAAAAACCATCCCGCTGAGAGGGACATCATCATATTCCAAATCAAGCTAGGTGTAGCAAAAGGCACTTCAAGCCGCCAAAAACGTTGCCAAGGACTTAAGTGAAACATGGCTGCTGCTTCATTGAGTTCTTTAGGCACAGTACGCAGTGATTGATAGAAGCTTAATGCCATATTCCAAACCTGAGAAGTAAAAATCGCAAAAATAGCGGCGCACTCAGGTCCTAACTGGCTTCCAGGAAATAAATAGATAAAGGCCAAGATAGTAATAGATAAAAAACCCAAGATGGGAACAGATTGCATAATGTCTATGAATGGAATGATGAATCGCTCTGCCCGAGGACTTTTGGCTGCTAAGGTCGCGACCGTAAAGGTAAATAGCAACGAAAACAAAAGGGCAATCGCCATCCGAATGACCGTGCTAATGGCATAGCGTGGCAACATGCTGGGATCAAGAGAAATAGGAATGTGCGAACCTAGTTGATAGGGAGCGCTCATTTGTTGAGCTCCCCACACCAAGGCGGCTAGCAAACCAAAAAAAAGGACAAGGATGATAAGATCCCACTGATTGAGCAGTAGTCCCGATTTTCCTTGCGGTTTAGCGTAATATGAATTGTTAGACATGTGACTTTTAACGCAGCAAGTAACTTATATTATGAGTCATTATAAACATCATCAAGCTTTGAACATACTCTTCTCATTTTAAATTTAGGCTGGGTGGTCACTTCAAAAGTTATTTTACATACTTTGTTTGAGTTTCTATCTTCTCTTTGCTAGCATGCGGATCTTCTTCCTATAGGAATAGCTAAATAATGACGCAGTTGGAATGGGTTAAAGATCCTTTGCAGCTTGAAGTGTCGCCCTCATCGCTGATATTGGAATGGTTAACAAAGCCTTATATGCTAAGTAAGGCATTAAAGCGTGTTTGCCAGTCATTCTCTGTCCAAGTTCTTGAGCAATGTTTCTTACCAGCCTTTGAGGATGAAATTATCGCTCTACAAATCGATAGTGCTCATTTACCCTTTGTCCGCCAAGTTTTTTTGCAAGGAGATGGGGTTTCTCTTATTCAGGGGCGCGTCGTGATCCCCAAGATAACCTATCAGCATTACTTTAAGCAATTTGCTTCTCTAAGTGATAATCCGATTGGCGAGACAATGCTTTATCACAACCCGGATGTAAGCAGAGATGCATTTGAATATGCACATGTGCGAGCTTCTCATCCTTTTGCGCATCAAACGAGAAACGCTTTATTGGCACAAGGGAACATGACAGAGGATCTGTGGGCAAGGCGCTCTATTTTTTGGCTTAAATCCTATCCATTGTTGGTCTCAGAAATATTTTTCCCAACGTTGCCGCCCTATTGTCCATAAGGTTCAAGCATGCAAAATCCTCATTTCCCACTTGTAAAAGAAATTGTTTGCCCTGAACCACAAATGCTTTTTGCCCACTTACCCAAAGAAGGAGCTATTTTTTTAGATAGCGCAAGGCAAGATGATAAACAAGGAAGATATAGTTTTATCGCACTAGCACCTTTTCAAATCGTTATTTGTAAAAAGGGGCGGATCCAAATTGGAAATAAGGAATATGAAGGTGATCCTTTTGAACTGCTAGAGGAAGAACTCAATAATTATGTATTAGCGCCTATCGCTGGCTGCCCCCCTTTTCAGGGAGGGATGGCAGGGATCCTCGGTTATGAACTAGGAACATACTTAGAAAAACTCCCCTATGATCAAAAAGATGATTTAGCCTTTCCCGATCTTTTAATGGGATTTTATGATTTAGTGATTGCTTGGGATCACCACCTTGCTAAAACATGGGTATTTTCAAGTGGCTTTCCTGAAAAAGACCCTAATAGTCGAATGAAGCGTGCAACACAGCGTTTGGATTGGTTATTAGCACAAATACCCTCTGTTGTACCTGATGTAGAAGTCTCAGGTTGTACAATAGAAGAAGACAGGATCGATTCAACTTTTAATAACGATACCTATCAAGTCGCAGTAGAAAAAGCGATTGAATATATTCGGGCCGGAGACATTTTTGAAGTAAATATTTCTCAACGGTTCTCAGCCACGTTACCTTCAGGACTTGCACCTTTTGATCTTTATTGTAAGTTACGTCGAAACAATCCGGCGCCTTTTGCTGCTTTTATGCAGTATGGAGATCATGCTCTCGTTTCTGCTTCTCCTGAACGATTTTTACAATTGTTAAATGGCAAAGTGCAAGCTCGCCCCATTAAGGGGACACGTCCACGTCATGCTGATCCTGTCTTAGATAGAGCATTAGCTCAGGAACTTGAGGCAAGTGAAAAAGATAGAGCAGAGAATGTGATGATTGTTGATCTCATGCGCAATGATCTGTCACGCGTTTGTTTACCCCATACTATTGTTGTGCCTAAGTTGTGCGGTCTAGAATCTTTTGCAACAGTTCACCATTTAGTTTCTGTGGTTGAGGGAATTTTGGCGCCTTCGCAAAATGCGATTAGCTTATTGAAAGCCTCTTTTCCTGGAGGATCAATCACCGGCGCTCCAAAGATCCGTGCAATGGAAATTATTGCCGAGCTTGAGCCCACGGTTCGTGGACCTTATTGCGGTAGTGTAGGCTATATTGGGTTTAATGGTGATATGGATCTGTCTATTACCATTAGAACGTTTGTGCTGAATAAAAGCTTTGTCACTTTTCAAACAGGGGGAGCAGTGACGGTTGATTCTGATCCTTTGCAAGAATACGAAGAAACCTTAACCAAAGCAAAAGCATTGCGAAAAACCCTGATAGAACCTTAATTATTTACATTAATTAATAAATTTTTATGCTAAATAATATTTCCTTTTTACTA
>MKTN01000031.1:0-47673 GCA_001898235.1 Gammaproteobacteria bacterium 39-13 | reverse complement strand
TATATATTGTATACACTCCTGAAAGCTTTGTTGCCAAATACCTGTTAACTGAGAAGATTATACAAAG
The DNA here is from genome assembly GCA_001898235.1 of Gammaproteobacteria bacterium 39-13. Taxonomy (GTDB): domain Bacteria; phylum Pseudomonadota; class Gammaproteobacteria; order Berkiellales; family Berkiellaceae; genus Berkiella. The sequence continues at coordinate 47,606 of MKTN01000031.1, read as the reverse complement.
TTGGTAAACTTAATGGAAAGAGTATAAATACCCATGACTAAGTTATTAGAGATTGGTTGGGAAGAATGGATTGCTTTACCGGAGCTTAAGTTACCGGCTATTCGCGCAAAAGTAGATACAGGTGCGAAGACTTCAGCATTGCACGCCTTCATGGTTGAAAAAATTGTTGAGGACGGGCAAACGAAAGTACATTTTGGGATCCATCCTATCCCACAACGTCCTGAGGTAGAAGTCTATTGTAAAGCGCCTCTTGTCGATGAGCGAGAAATTATAAGTTCAAATGGACAATCAGAATTACGTTATGTGATTCAAACGGTAGCGCAGTTTGGCAAGAAGAAATGGCCGATTGAAATCACTTTAACCGATAGAGAAACGATGGCTTATCGGATGTTAATTGGTCGTTCGGCAATGAAAGGCAAATTATTGGTTGTGCCTGAAAAGTCATTCACCTTGGGGGCATTAAGCCATTCTGTTTATGATGACGCGCCAAAGCGTCACAAAAAATCGCTCAAAATTTGTATTTTGAGCACGGCAAAGCATAGTTATACCAAAGAAAGATTAGCGGGTGTAGCCGAGAGCCGTGGACATAAGGTCGAAGTGATTAATACCCTTCGTTGCTACGTAGACATTAGCTCAAACAAACCTACTATCCATTATCAAGGGAAGCCGCTGAAGCGATTTGATACTATTATTCCCCGCATCAGTGAATCTATCACTTTTTATGGTGTCGCTATTTTAAGACAATTTGAAACATTGGGTGTATTTTCTTTAAATAGCTCTGCTGCCATTTCGCATTCGAGAGATAGATTATTAGCTCACCAATTATTGGGCCGCGCGGGGATAACTATGCCTACCACGGCCTTCGCTCATTATCCCGGCGACACCAAAGATATGATTAAAATTGTGGGAGGAACGCCATTAGTTATTAAGCTATTGGACGGCCAAGGACAGGGCGTGGTATTAGCGGAAACCCATAAAGCGGCAGAAGCGGTGATCCAAGCCTTTCGTGGGTTAAGAGCAAATTTTATTGCGCAAGAATATGTTAAAGAAAGTAATAGTAAGGATATTCGCTGTATTGTGGTAGGGAATAAAGTGGTCGCTTCTGTTCAAAAGACCTATAGCGAGCACGACTTAGGTTCTGCTGAAAAGTTAAAAGTGGTGAAAACAACATTGGTAGAAAAGAAGCTAGCGATTAAAGCGGCTCGGGTTTTAGGCTTAAAATTTGCTGCAGTGAATTTTTTAAGAACCAAAGAAGGTCCCATTCTTATTGATGTGAAGGCTTCGCCAGGGTTACGTGCAATCGAGCTAGCAACAGGCTTAGATATTGCGACGATGGTAATTGAGTATCTTGAAGGGCATGCTAGGCCGAGGTTGCCCAAACGAATCATTGGCTACCACATTTAGAAGCTGTTTTAGATCCCGGAATCATAATTTTATAGTCATAGCACATGCGTTTTCGGGTAGGCGTCGAGGCAACACCCTCGAAAATGCATGTGCGAAGACTATGAGAGTGTTCAGATATGAATGAAGTATATTTAAACCTATTAAAAGCTGGCATGACCATTATTTTTGTGGTGATGATTGATGTTATTTTTGAGTTTTTAATCAAACGAAAAATTAAAGATAAGAAAAAAAGTTTCAAATGGCGAGTTGCAACACGCTATGTTTTATTCTTCTGCTTGCTATTTTTTATGGCCAAAATATGGGTCGAAGGGTTTGGCTATTTATTGACGGTTATTGGTGTTGTCTCGGCTGCCTTAACTATTACGCAAAAAGAATACCTCATGAATTTTTTTGGCTGGCTTATCATCATGTGGCGAGATCTGTTTGTTGAAGGGGATTATATTGAGGTTGGAAAATATATTGGCTATGTTAAAAAAATAGGTCCTTTATATTTTTCCATGGAAGAGGGGAGCGAGGTATGTTGGGGGGATAAAACTGGGCGTATCGTTAAAGTACCAAATAGCTTAATTGCAACTAATCCTGTTGTTAATTTTTCTGTAGACAAAACATTTTTTGAAGGAAAAATATTACTGACTTTTTCTTTTAAATCTCCAATTGAAAAGCTTCAAGCTTTAATTTCTACTCTGGAAAACGAAATTGACGTGTTGCTTCATCAACAGCAGGCGCATTGGAGTCAACGCCAACAAAAGGAATTTAACAATCTTAAAAAGCATTCTTTATATAAACCCAAATTTTCCTTGCGGGTTAATCAAGATCGTCCTTTAGGGATCCAGTTGAGAATCAAATACCTCGCTTTAAAACAAGATCAAAAGCTTATTGAAGATGCGGTTTTTAATAGGGTAATGTCTACTTTGCAGGCGGATCCTGAACTAGAGTTGAGCCACCTTAGTTAACCTCTAGAAACAACAACATCTTTGTTATCTACCCCTAGGATTCTTAGTTCGATTTTGATTGCGCTGCTCGTCTAATGGGGGCGTTGTTGGTGTTTGATAAGGATGCTGCTCTTCAATCTGATCAAGCGTTCTTTTAGAGGATCTTCTGAATGCAGTTAAGATGCCCTGATCAACAGGTTGGAACTCATTTTGTGAGTTTATACTAAACTGAGGATATCCTGCTTGTTGTGTGCTAGCAAAATTTTGAGCAACAGTAGCGAAACTTGAATGGCGTGCTGCCTGAATAAGATCTTCTAATATCGCTTTATCTTTTTTATAAGTGCGAGGCATTTTTAATGTCAGATAAGGACAGAAATTACCTAGGTTAGGTCGTTCAAACATTTTTTGGAAGGCGGGGGAGGTCTGATATATTAAATTGAATATCTGATTAATAGTTTCATAATATTCGAATTTATTGTATTCATTTGTCAAACGTAAACGCAGGCGGTTATCAAGAGAAGCATTCACGCTATGAATGAGTTTTCCTTGGATTAAATCATTCAATATCATTTGGGTAGCAATAGGGATGGTCTGGTGCTGGTTAGGAGCATCATTTAAAGGCGCTTGATTAAATAGTGTTTGCTCTTGTCTATTTTCCTCAATACGCGTGGGTGCAAATGCATACTGCGTACCATCAGTTTGTTGATTTTGTGTTTGTTCATGTGCTTCATCTATGGATAGTAATTCAGCAAGAGGCGATTTGTCTATCTCAGTGTATTCTGATGGCTGATGCGCTAATGGTTCTGCGAGAAATGGAATACTTTGCCAAGTCTCTTCTTGAGGAGGATAATACTCTTCAGAAAAGGTATCTGAAGTGAATTCTGATGACAACTTTGTCTTTTCTTGTTCAGTAGTGAAGAGCTCTGGTAATAAATATGCGATATTGTATTCTGAGGCTTCTTGTTGAGGGGCCAAATTTTCAACGCTGGTAGCCTCAAACTGTAATGTCGTTTGTGAATAAGTATCTTCTTGTGCGTTTAATTCCTCTTCCTGTTCTTCATCTATGGGTAGCCATTCAACAGAGGATGGTAAAACATTTTCTGTCTCAGTGTATTCTGATGGCTGATGCGTTAATGGTTCTGCGAGAAAAGGAATATTTTGCCAAGTCTCTTCTTGAGGAGAGTGATATTCTTCAGAAAGCGTATCTTCTGTGAATCCTGGTGACCACATTATCTTTTCTTGTTCTGTAGTGAAGAGCTCTGGCGGTAAATATAGATTGAATTCTGACGTTTCTTGTTGAGGAGCCAAATCTTCAACGCTGGTAGCCCCACTAAAACCCGAAAACTGTAATGTCGTTTGTGAATGAGTATTTTCTTGTGCGTCATCTGCCGCGAACTCAGTCTGTGAAGATGAAGAGAATATGCTGACTGCGGCTGTTTCTTCTGTGGTGGGTTCAACTGCTTCTGCTAACTCTTCTTCATTGTATGTAGTTAAATAGGGGGTACTGTGCTGAGTGGTGCTCAGATTATCTACAAATGTATTGGATCCAGATAAAGATAACGGCCACGGATTTAAACTAACATTATCTTGAGCGTTTTGATTCAAGGGGGATGATTCTTGAGCAAGGCTATCAAGTGTTTCTGAAATAGGTTGAAAAGATGTAGAATCAATTTCATCATCGATTTTAATATTATCAGCTTTAATTGAATTGATAATATTGTCAAGTGTAACAAGTGCGCGTTGCAGGTTATGATTTTTTTTCAATTCTAAGAAAGGCTTGCGAACGCCTTTTCTAGGGGTTATAAAATCTAGCCCAAATGCTGCTGATCCTTTATATTTTTCTCTTAAGAGGTTATTGATTGATCTATAGAATATTTTATTATTAAATTTCAGACATAAAGTAAGTGTTACATAGTTTTTATTACATGTAAAACTAGAGATGACATTACTAGATGAATCAGAGATTATTGAGCTTTGAAGGCTATTAGAGGTTTCAGTGTGGGATGGAAGATGAATGGTACTGAATCCACTTGATTTTTCGCTAAAAATTCTGTTGAGCAGTATTATCAGCTCATTTTTACTTTTGCCTTGATATTCTCGTTTTAGTGTTAAAATTGCTGTGAATTCATTTATGTTAGGGCGATGAAAGAATTTACTAAATTCTGATGAAGATTCGTGTAGATGAAATAAGTTTCTATTGATAGTCAAATAGCGTTCTTTAGTAATATATTTTTCAGGAAAAAAGAGCTCTATGATGCTTTTGTTAAGGATTTTAATATCTGATATGACTTGATCATTTCTAAGCGGCAAAGTGCTGGTTGAAAAATCAATGAGCGATTGCTGTATATCACCGCCGTCTTTATATCCATGCCCCTCTTTTAAGGTTAAATAAGGTTTAAAATTACCAAAATAAGTTTGTTCAAATTTTTCTTGAAAATCTGGGCATCTTTTGTATATTTGGCATAACCAATTATTGATAGCTTTATGATATTCTAAGGTGTTATATTTTTCGTTTAAATGTAAAATAACATTGTTATCTTGGATCTCAATAGAGGAAAAAAGTTGATTGTCGTTGACAAGTTGTATTATAGCGTTAAGAGTGATCATGTGGTGCCTTTTATTTCTACTGTAAATGTGTCTCAAAAATGCTATTAGATAAAACAATAATGTCCTTGTTATCCGGTTTTAAGATTACACCTTGTTAAATGCTCGTTCGATTTCGCTTGCGCTGATCATCTAATGGGAGTGTTGTTTGTGGTTGATAAGCACTTTGATCGTCAATCTGGCCTTGTTTTCTTTTAGTCGATCCGCTGAATGCATCTAAGATACTACTTTCAACAGATTGGAACGAATTTTCTGAGTTTGCATTAAACTGAGGAAATTCTGTTTGTTGTATACTTTGGCTAAGAGCAGCAAAGTGTGAAGTGAGCGCTGTGCGAATAAGGCCTTTTAATACCCCTTTTTTATAAGTACGTGGCGTTTTTAATATCAGATAAGGGTGGTGATTATCTTGATTAGGTTGTTCAAACATCTTTTGGAAGTCGATGGAGATCTGATAGATTAAATTAAAGGCTCGATTAATAGCATAATAATATTCATTTTTGTCGTATTCACATGTCAAATGTAAACTCAGGCGATTATCACGATGGGCTGTAACGCCCTGAAGAAGTTTTCCCTGCATTAAACCATTTAGAATCATCTTTTGGATAGCAAAAGGGATAGGCTGATTAGAGGCGTTATGTAAAGATGTTTGATAAAATGGCATTTGACCTTGCCTATTTTCCTCAATAAGCGAGGGTGTTAATGCATACTGCGTATTATTAGTTTGTTGATTTTGTGTTTGCTCAAGTTCTTCATCTATGGGTAGCAATTCAAATGTCGTTTGTGAGTGAGTATCTTCTTGTGCGTTATCTGCCGCGAACTCAGCTTGTGATGAGAATATGCTGACTGAGGCTGCTTCTCTTGAGATTGGTTCCAGTGCTTCAGCTAATTCCTCTTCATTATATGTCGGTAAATAAGGTGTGCCCTGCTGAGCGACTCTCAGGTTGTCTACAAATGTATTGAATCCAGATAAAGATAACGGCCATGGATTTGAACTGGCATTATCTTGAGAGTCTTGATTTAAGGCGGCGGTTGATTCTTGAGCGCGACTATCAAGTGTTTCTGGAATAAGAAGAGGAATCGCATCAACTTCATCATCGAATTTAATATTATCGGCTTTAATGGACGTGATAATATTGTTAAGTGTAATAAATGCGCGTTGCATTTGATGATTTTTTTTCAATATTAAGTAAGGCCTGTGATTACCTCGCCCAGGAGCTCTAAAATCGAGTCTAAATTCTGCTGATTCTTTATATTTTTCTAAGAGGTTATTGATTGGCCTAAAGAATATTTTGTTATTAAATTGATCGCATAAAATAAGATTTACTACGTTTTTATTAGGGTCATGCGTAAAACTGGATATGACACTAACGGATCTGTCAGCGGTTGTTGAGATTTGAGCAGGGCTGTAGGTTTCGGTGTGGGGTCGAAGAGGAATGGCACTCATTCCACTTGAACTTCCATTAAAAATGTAGTTGAGCAACGTAATGAGCTCATCTTTACTTTTGTCTTCATATTCTGACTTTAGGGTTAAAATGGGTTTAGAGTCATTAATTTTAGGGCGAAGAAAAAATGTATTAAATGGTGATAAAGATTTATGTAAATTATTTAAGCTTCTATTGATGACTAAATAGAGTTCTTTATTATCGTATTTTTTATCTAAAATGAGTTCTATGTGTTTTTTGTTAAGAATTTTAATATCGGATATAACTTCGCCTCTTGCAATCAATTCTAAAATTTTAATTTTAGGCGCCAAAGCGATAGTTGAAAAATCAATGAGCGATTGCTGTATGTCTCCGCCGTCTTTATATCCGTGCCCTTCTTTTAAGGTTAAATAGGGTTTAAAGGTGCCCAAATAGGTTTTTTCAAATTTTTCATGGAAATCTTCGCAATTTTTGTATATTTGACATAACCAATTATTGATAGCGCCATGATATTCATACGTATCGTATTTTTCGTTTAAATGTAAAATAACATTGTTATCTTGGATCTCAATAGAAGAAAAGAGCTGATTATTGACGACAAGTTGCATTATATCTTTTGGCGTGATCATATTATGCCTTTGTGTGCCTGTGAATGTATCTCTCGTTTGAGATCAATGGTGTTATTAAAAGTAGAGAGTTCAACCCTTAATTATTCAAATGGCTTATTTTATTTAGTAAATAAGGATTTGTATGCCGGAGAATTCAATGAATATTGATTCATGAGACGAAAGGCTAAATAGGCGCGATGAGGTGATATGCGTGAGTTAAGATGCATGAAAGCTCAACTACACGAAGAAAGGAAATGGGAATGCTTTGCAAGGGGGAATTTCTAACCCCCTTCAATGGAATGAAAAAAATCTCTTAGAAAAAAATAAAAAAATCGCATTAAAACAGCAAAAAAGAAAAGAGGAGAGAAAGAAAAGGAGAAGGAAAAAGAAAAAGAGAAACCTCCCGTAACACAAGCTGGTGATTATTTTTCTCGCCTTAATTCTTTGTTAAAAGAGAAACAACAAGCTCTGATGGCGTCATTTGAAAAGCCTGAAATTTAAAGAAGCTTGTCTATATAAACTTAACGGCGCAATTGGCATTTTTGTTGCCTACAACCGGAACGTTTTATTTGAACAACCCAAAAAGCTAGATAAGAAAGTTGAAAGCGATTTATTGATCTTATTCAAGATCCTTGGAAGGCGAGTGCGAATAATTGCAATGGGTTCAAATGGACGTCTAATGATAAAGGTACTTGTTTGGTTGGAAAATTAACGAGACAGCCATTTCGTTTATTTCCCACAGTTTCTGAAGTTAATCAGTGTGGTGAAACAGCCTTCTTTGATGGAGAAATCAGAAATAGTAAAAACGGTAAATGAGCAATCGATATTCATCATTAGCACATGTTGGGTGAAAAAACTGGCATAATTATAAGACGCATAGAGATTGTTGGCATGAGGTGATATCATTTCGCTTTTTCTTTGATAAGGAGAAGCGATGTTAAGTTCAATTACGAAGACCCAAAAACCATCATTTAATGATAAAGAAATTCTTTCTAAAACCAAAGTGACTATAGAAAAAATTGGCGCAGCAATCAGCATCATTGCTGAAACTCCCCGAATTATCATTAGACCGGTGATTCCTGAAGATGTGCCGTTCTATCAGAATCTTTTATGGGGCAGCGAAAGAGTGATGGAGAAATTTGCTGATAGTGCAACCAGGCTATACAAGGATGAAGATTCTAAACAAAAAGGGATCGTTGACTATGCGCAGAATCGAATAGTTGATGCAGAAGATAGTTGGTGTGCTCGTTGGCAAAGTGGCAATCCTTGGAGCGGAATGACTGTTATTGATAAAAAAACGAATAATCCAATCGGTCATGTTGTTATTGGTGGTGGTGAACTTGCCTATCTTTTTATTCCTGAGGCATGGGGTAAACGTTTTGGAAGTGAATCTGTTACCGTTTTAACCAAAGCTATTTTACCTTGTTTGGTCATGTCTGGGTATGCTCAAAGATTACCCGAAGTGATTGAAGCTACAACAAGAACTGATCATGTTGCATCTCAAACTGTTCTTGCGCGTGCTGATTTAGCAAGTGATGGCCAAATTAATAAACGTAAATTTGGTGACAAAGAATTTGAGAGATTTATATTTAAAGCACCAGTTGCTGAGCTTGTGCGAAAATATAAAGATATTAAGCATGAAGAAAGGCAGCGCAAAAATAATAAAGCCCCTCAATTTTCCTTACCTCTTTATCGTTTAAAATCATCATCGAAAGCTGGAAAAATTGATGAAGTAAATATTGGCGGACATTCTTTAAGAGCAACTAAAAAAAGAAGAAAAATTTTTAGTTAGAAATTCTTATTTTGAAAGTCGTAGGCTATCTATTGTGGGGTTAAAATAAACGGATTTGTTGTTCTAAGAGATAGCGGCAAGAGAGTTCTTGCCGCTATAAGAGAATTAATCATCCCAGCTTAATGTACCGCCAGTTTGATATTCAGTGACGCGGGTTTCAAAGAAATTTTTCTCTTTCTTTAAATCAATCATTTCACTCATCCAAGGGAAAGGATTTGCTGCACCAGGATATTGTTCAGCTAAGCCAATTTGAGCACATCGGCGATTAGCCACATATTCCAAATATTCTCTGAACATTTGTGCATTTAGACCTAAAATACCGCGTGGCATTGTATCAATTGCATATTGGTATTCTAAATCCACACCATCACGAATGAGTTCAATCATTTCTTGTTGGAAAGCGTTTGTCCAGAGATCAGGGTTCTCAATTCTAATTTGGTTGATGACGTCAATACCAAAATTTAAATGCATTGATTCATCTCGCAGAATGTATTGGAACTGCTCTGCTGTGCCGACCATTTTATTGCGTCGACCTAATGAAAGTACTTGGGTAAACCCAACGTAGAAGAAAATACCTTCGAATACAACATAAAAAGCAATCAAGTCTCTTAATAAGCGTTGATTGGATTCGAATGTACCCGTATAGAAAGTAGGATCGCCTAAACTTTGAGTAAAAGGCAGTGCCCAGGCAGCTTTCTTGGAAACTGCAGGAATTTCTCTATACATATTAAAAATGCGGGCTTCATCCATCCCTAAGCTTTCAATCACATATTGATAAGCATGGGTATGTAGCGCTTCTTCAAATGCTTGGCGTAGCAAGTATTGACGGCATTCTGGGTTGGTAATGTGCCGATAAACGGCTAATACCAAGTTGTTAGCCACAAGGGAATCTGCGGTAGAGAAGAACCCTAAATTACGCTCGATAATCATTCTTTCATCAGGCGTTAATCCATCGGTGCTTTTCCACAGCGCAACGTCAGCAGACATGTTAATTTCTGTGGGCATCCAATGGTTTGCACAAGCAACTAAGTACTTATCCCAAGCCCATTCATATTTGAAAGGAACTAATTGGTTAAGATCTGCTCGGCAATTGATAATTTTCTTATCATCTACGCGAATGCGAGCTGCGCCTAATTCTAGGGCTTCTAATCCTGTCGCGCCCGCCACTTTGGCGGTCGCGTTTTGTTTATTGACATGAGGTGTCGCTATGGACATTTTTTAGTTACTCCTCGGTTTACTGGCATGCTTCACAGGTTGGATCATCTATTGGGCAAACTTGTGGGGCCGTGATGGCAACTTCATCTAAGTTTGCTTTTACAGCATTTAAAGTACTTCTAGAAATAGTGGATTTCTCTGCATCCGATGCGCCCAGCGTTCTGGCGTAATAAGTGGTTTTTAGACCTCTTATCCAAGCCAGTTTATACACCGCATCTATCTTCTTACCAGAGGGTTTATCTATATAGATGTTGAGAGATTGGCTCTGATCAATCCATTTTTGTCGACGCGCACCCGCTTCAATTAACCATTGTGGGTCAATTTCAAAAACCGTCGCATATTTAGCTTTTAATTCAGCGGGAATGCGATCAATTTGCTGCACACTACCATTAAAATACTTCAGATCGTTAACTAGAACTTCGTCCCATATCTTCAGTTTCTTTAAATCTTTGACCAGGTAAGGATTCACTACAGTGAATTCGCCTGAAAGATTAGATTTCACATAAAGATTTTGGTAAGTCGGTTCAATTGATTGGCCAATACCACAAATATTAGAAATCGTTGCAGTGGGCGCAATTGCCATTACGTTGGAGTTACGAATACCCACGGTTTTGACACGCTCACGTAAACTTTTCCAATCTAATGTTTGACTGGTATCGAGCTCTAGATATTTTCCACGATATTTTGCTAATAAAGCAATTGAATCGATAGGGAGGATCCCTTTGCTCCATAAAGAGCCTTCAAAAGTAGCATAAGCGCCTCTTTCTTCAGCTAAATCAGTAGAAGCTTTAATCGCATAATAGCTAATCGCTTCCATGGTTTTATCTGCAAACTCAACTGCTTGCATGGAGCAATAAGGGATATCTAATTTATACAATGCATCTTGGAATCCCATTAAGCCTAACCCAACTGGACGGTGCTTAAGATTAGAACGTCGTGCTTGGGGTACGGAGTAATAGTTAATGTCGATGACATTATCCAGCATGCGTACTGCAGTTTGAATAGTTTTTTGTAATTTGGTCAGATCCAGCCCTTTTTCAGTTACGTGCTGAGCCAGGTTAATACTGCCTAAGTTACAAACCGCTATTTCGTCTACAGAAGTATTTAGCGTGATTTCTGTGCAAAGATTAGAACTATGGATCACACCTGCGTGTTGCTGAGGTGAACGTAAGTTGCAAGGATCTTTAAAAGTCACCCAGGGGTGGCCTGTTTCAAAAATCAAACCTAACATTTTACGCCATAGGTTAACGGCGGGAATTTGCTTGTAATTACGAAGAAGGCCAGCTTGTGCTTTTTCTTCGTAGGTATGATAAGCCTGTTCAAAAGCTTCTCCATAGAGATCATGTAGATCAGGCGTTTCATCAGGTGAGAAAAGCGTCCACTCTTTATTTTCCATGACGCGTTTCATGAATAAATCAGGGATCCAATTCGCTGTGTTCATGTCATGGGTACGGCGTCTGTCATCGCCGGTGTTTTTACGCAATTCTAGAAACTCTTCAATATCCAAATGCCAAGTTTCTAGGTAAGCGCACATAGCCCCTTTACGTTTACCGCCTTGATTGACGGCAACGGCAGTGTCATTAGCCACCTTTAAGAAGGGGACTACACCTTGTGATTTGCCGTTGGTACCCTTAATGTGTGCACCCATGGCTCGGATGTAGGTCCAATCGTTACCTAGACCGCCAGCAAATTTAGAAAGCAAAGCATTGTCTTTTAGAGCGCTATAAATGCCTTCTAGATCATCTGGCACGGTTGTCAAGAAGCAGCTGGATAGCTGTGGTCGTGTTGTGCCAGAGTTAAAGAGTGTTGGGGTTGAGCTCATATAATCAAAGGAAGACAACAAATTATAAAACTCAATGGCGCGAGCATTTTTATCTGCTTCTTTGCCAGCTAAGCCCATAGCAACGCGCATAAAGAAAATTTGCGGCAATTCAAAACGCACCCCATTATGATGCAAGAAATAGCGATCATAGAGGGTTTGTAGGCCTAAATAGGTAAATTGGTGATCTTGAGAAGGTTGAAGCGCTTGACCCAACTGATCTAAATCAAAATCACGTAATTCTGGGCTTAAGAGTTCCAGCTCAATGCCTTTATGTATAAATTGTTTGAAAATTTGCGGATAAAGTGTCACTTTTTCTTGTTCGTTTTCAGGAACAGGGAAAGCGAGAAATTTAAGCGCTTCGTTATGCAAATCATCAAGAAGCAGACGAGCTGCTACATAGGAATAATTAGGTTCAAACTCAATTTTTGTCCGAGCACTCATAATAAGTGCTTTACGCAAATCACTTGCTTTAATACCGTCAAAAATATTGCGTTTTGTTTCGGTAATAATGATTTCTGCGTCTACATCATCTAGTGTTTGGCAGGCCGCATCAACAATCTTTCTGAGGCGTTGTTCGTCTAAAGGTACACGTTGCCCATTATCAAGCGTGACATGCAAAGCATCGGCATTAGCATTTTGAACTGTTTGGTTTGATTCACGTGCTTGGCGTCTTTCTTCTCGATAGAGAATGTAGGTTCTGGCTACTTTATGTAAGCCTGCACGCATCAAGGCAAGCTCAACCTGATCTTGCACTTCTTCTACCCGCACAATACCGCCAGAGCTAAGATGGCGGGAAACTGCTTTTGTCACTTGCGCTGTTAAGTCTTCGACGACTTCATGGACACGTCGAGAAGCAGCTGCATTACCACCCTCTACTGCCAAATAGGCTTTAGTGAGTGCAATCTGAATTTTATCTGTGTTAAAGGGAACCAGGGTACGATTATCACGTCGCATGACATGTAATTGACCTGGTTTAGGCGTAACGGCAAAACCGGTGAAACTCTCACCGTGAGCCTGCATATAGTCATTATTTTTAGCAGTCGGGTTTTCTGTGTGCATGGTGGCTCCTCCAGCGTGGAAGATTAAAAAGTCAAAAAGATCTCGTCGCCAACTATTTAAAGTGGCAAAGTCGATAAACTTACTCTTGGTGAATCAATTTGGGGAAATACCTTTTGAACCCCAACATATAGAACGTACAAAACATCTACATACAAGATAGTGCGGTTCGCAGGTGAATGCAAGTGAAGAACCTGGGGGTAAGTTGTGGAAAAGCTGTGAGAGAAATAGAGATGGGGAGCTGCTTTTGGGTTAAAACAGCCACAAGCCCTTGTCATTCCTTTGTTCTTAAAATTTCCAGATAGTAGAAAAAAAAATTAGAAGCAGAGTGCAAAATTTTAAAATGCTGCTATGTCTTTTTTCTTGCAGGCAAAAGAAATATTTGGCGCAGCATAACACGAAAAATTAAAAATGAATAACAGCAATATTACTAAATTAATTGTTGGACACCCAGTTTAGATCTGCAGGACATCCATACTTCATAGGACACCCAGTTTAGATCTGCAGGACATCCATGTTTCATAGGACACCCAGTTTAGATCTGCAGGACATCCATGTTTCATAGGACACCCAATTCAAGATCTGCAGGACATCCATATTTCATAGGACACCCAATTCAAGGTTTGCAGGACATTCAATCATTTGAAAGCCAATTCAAAGTGTATATGCGCAATTAACAGAAAATGAATGAATAAAAAAAAACGCCTCACCCAGAAGGGAAAGGCGTTTCGAGAGGAGAGAAATAAGAGAGAACTTAGATAGCTTCAAGCCATTGATCTAAGTATTGTCCTTGTCTAGCCACGTATTGGGGATCTTTGAAAGTAAGGGTAATTAAGCTGATCCCTTGAAGGCTAGCAACTAAGTTAAGTGCTAACTTTGAAGAGTCGTCGTCTGATTTTCCCAATGCTTTAAATTGCTTTTCACACCAGTGAATAATTTCATTCATTAACTGAGAGGTAGCTTGGCCAATGGTGCCACCTTGTTTACCCAATTCTTGGCATAAGCTTCCTAATGAATCACCGAATTTCGCAGATTCATCAGCCAATGTACCAACATATTCCACCAACCCTTTGAGGCGGCTTTTGATGTTTTCGCGGTTGTTCCATTCAGAGAACAAGCTGGATAATTGTCTTTTACGTCTATCGATAACCGCTAAGATAATGGAATCTTTAGATTTAAAGTAATAGTAAACGTTCCCTAATGGGACGTCAGCTAAAGTCGCGATATTGGCAAGCGTTGTATTACTAACGCCTTGCTGATGAAACAGTGTGTCAGCAGCTTCAATTAATCGTTCACGTTTATCGTTGCGTCGAGCCATGGTATGTTTCCTATTCTGCTTAATACCCGAAAATGTTTAAGAAGCAAGCTAGAACCTTAAGTGTCGTCAGTTTGCTAAGTTTCAGGGGTCATTATACATAATAGTTTTGCTAGTTCAATAGTTAACTGGAGAAAAATTGCATTTAAAGTCAAGAAAAACAGGACAAGCCGGCCTAAAGTTGGCGATAAACGACATAGATGACAATAAACAGCTTAACTTCTTATATATACGTGGCTTTTTAGCTACCAAAAGTGGTAAGTACACGCATCAGGATTGCAGTTTTATTTTAAGGAAGATCACAATGAATCCGACGCTCAACCCTTTAAATGCCATTGGCTATGGTATTGATGACTACGTCAAGATGTTTGCTTTGACTGAAAATGAGCTAGAAATGAACATTGTAGATTGTTACTCCGGAGCGAGTTGTTTTGCAAAAGAAATGACGAGTAAGAAGCGTAATGTTATCGCGTGCGATCCACTTTATAAGAAAAGTATTGATGAAATACAATTAACCATAGAAAAAGCGCAAAAAACGCTATTATCTGATATCAAAGCTCATCCGGAATGGTTTGTATTTACAGAAAAGCAAGCAGGACAATTTATTGCAGATCATACGGGGAAAGTTGAGGCATTTATTGAGGATCTGAAACAGGGGCTCACTGAAAAACGTTATATCCACGATGCTTTAGATCACTTTAGCTTCAAAGAAGAGCAATTTGACTTGGCTTTGATGAGCCATTATTTGTTTACTTATAGCGATGAATTTTCAGTTGATTTTCATGTAAAAACTATCCAAGAGCTGACACGTATTGCCAATGAAGTACGTATATTTCCATTAGTGACAAGGGAGAGCCATCTCTCACCTTATGTGGGTGAAGTTGCTGCTATGCTGCAAATGATGGGATTAGGAGTTGAGATCCGTGGTGTTCCGTTTGAAATTCAAAAGAATGGCAACGCCATGATGCGAGTATGGTCGGCAAGTTGTTCTGTATCAGCGCATCAAAAAGTCTAGATATAGTCTTCGCACTTGAATTTTCGGCGTTGTTGTCGTAGCTCGTCTCGCAAAAGTCATGTATTTTGTATACACTCCTTTTGGTCGAGAGCTCGACGCCTAGCCGAAAAATCATCTGCTGTGACTATATTGAATAAAGAGAATTAAATGCAAATAACTGATCCTATTATTCCACGCCATATTGTTTGGGCAGATCCTGAAAGATTTTTGGTCAAATTAAGCCCTGATGCAAAATATATCAGTTACTTGGCCCCTTTTGAGGACAATTTAAATCTTTGGGTGGCGCCTCTAGGGGGAAGCCAAATGGCAACGCCTGTCACAATCAGCCAACATCCCTTGAAAGAATATTGGTGGGCAACAGATAGTAGCTATCTTCTCTATATACATGACCATTATGGTGATGAAAATTGGCAATTACATGGTTTTTCGCTTACCACAGGAAAAACCATCACCTATACCAAGCCAGGAACGCAAGTTAGGGTGTTGCATTTTAGCGCATCAAAACCTAATAAAATATTGATTGGATTAAATGAAAGAGATAAACGTTTTCATGATCCTTATCTTTTAGATATTCAAACGGGTCAACTGGAATGCTTGTTTGAAAATCGTGAATACTGGGATTTTTTCGCCGATGATGATCTCAATTTGCGTTTGGGAATTAAAGTGAATGGTAAAGGTGGAGAATATATCGACATTGCTTCGCCAAGCAAAACCTGCTTAAGTCAGGTTTCATTACATGATTTATTCGGATTATATTATTACCCCAGATTACGCTTAGGATTGGCCACTAATAATAAATTATATTTAACACAAAGTATTAATAATAATACATCGATGCTAATTTCTGTTGATATGAGCAATCAAAGTGTTGAAACGTTAGGAAAAAATAATGATGCGGATGTTTGTGATGTGCTGCTCAACCCACAAAATAAGGTGCCATTAGCATTTGCCGTGAATTATGAGCGGAAAAAATGGCAAAGTTTAGATGATGCCACTGGCGTTGATTTTACTTATTTGCAAAGCATTGATGATGGTGATATCGATATTTTAAGTCAAAGTACGGATAACGAGCATTGGTTGGTAGGGTTTTATCGGGATAATGGTCCTACAGCCTATTATCATTATGATCGTCAGCAGCATCAAGCACACTATCTATTTGATAGCCATAGTGATTTTAAACATTATCCTTTCACTAAGATGCATCCTCGGGTCATTACCATGCGTGATGGTTTATCATGCGTTTGCTATTTATCGCTACCACGTCAGAGTGATATCAATGAAAAAGGGATCCCTTCTCAACCTTTACCTCTAGTTTTGATGGTGCATGGAGGCCCAAATTATCGCGATATTTGGTGCTTTAACCCTACGCATCAATGGTTAGCTAATCGTGGTTATGCGGTTCTTAGCGTCAATTATAGGGCATCGACTGGGTTTGGTAAGGCGCATTTGGCAGCAGGTCATGGTGAATGGGGAGGTAAGATCCAGCTAGATCTTTTGGATGCAGTAGAATGGGCAATTTCTCAAGGCATTACGACCAGAGATAAGGTTGCCATTATGGGACGTAGCTTTGGCGGTTATGCAACTTTGGTGGGGTTATCGATGACCCCAGATGTATTTTGCTGTGGTGTTGATATTGTGGGACCATCTAATCTAGAAACGATGGCAAAGCATTTCCCGCCCTATTGGCGAGCCATGCAAGGCGCTATCCAGGAAATGCTAGGATGTGATCCCGATACACCAGAAGGTAATGCATATTTAAAAGAAAGATCGCCACTTTTTTATGCTAAGCAAATTAAAAAACCGTTACTCATTGGCCATGGCGCTAATGATGTTAGAGTAATGCAATCAGAATCAGATCAAATGGTTGCTTCGCTGAAAGAAAATCATATTCCTGTGACGTATGCTATTTTCCCTGATGAAGGGCATCAATTCCTCCACCCTGGTAACCGGATGGCGTTTTACGCGCTTGCTGAAGCCTTTTTGGCCAAAATCTTAAAAGGGCAGGTAGAGCCTTATGATGAGCATGTTCATACTTCGATGATTGTGAAAGAAGATGATTTTAAGCTCCATGTTTGATTGAAGAGTGAGCATGCATTTATATCACGATTACCTATCTTTTTAATGAAAATTTCATAAAGTGCATTAATCAACTATTTATCTTTATCATATACGCCCACTTTAGATGAACTTTTTGACAATCTTATAAATCTCATCTACCAGAGAATGATGAATAATCAGTCTAGATTAGAGAAATAAGTGCTTATTCACATATACAAACCTACATTATCTTGAAATAAAGCAAATGAAGGTTGTGTTATGTGGATGAGCTTTCATACATGGGTAAGCCCCCCAAAAGACAAGAATATTCCTAAGGGCTAGGGAGTTTGATAAATGAGCACTACGGGTACTAAAAGAAATATCTTAGAAGAAATGGCCAGTCATGTTGATCAGAGCAATGAAACTGGACAGTGTAGATACATCGCAAAAAAAATGTCATCCTTACCTTTACCTGAAAGAATTAGTTTGGCTGGCGAATTAGCCGCTAACCGATTTGCTCAACAAAGTGCTACAAATCCGCCAGAAAAGTGCGTAGGTCTTGTTTATCGTAATTCGAATGTTTTAGTGAACGGATTGATGAATTCAATTTTTGAGGAGCTCAAATTTCCTGTTCCTAGAGACGAAATGAAGGATTTTTATCAACTGGTGAAGCAATCTAGATCTAAAAATGATCAAGAACGTAGCCAAGCATTAGCAAAAATTAAGCGTTATTTTGATAATCCTTCTCCGCAAGTGATCCAGGCAGTGCTACCATTTTACCGCGCTTATATTCAAGCAATTGAAAAAGAAAATGGTGATCTTAAAAAAGCCCAAAGAGATTTTATAGGACAAATATCATTTCCATTTATTGAAATGCCAGCAACGTTATTAGATGATCGAGAGTTGCGTAGTGTCAATCTCTCAGAACAAGACAGAGAAAATTTAAAACAAAGCGGTAACGATGTTACTAAGAAATCTGCAGAAAAATATAATGCAGATAGAAAATTTACAGATCAACAATTATTACAATTTGGTGTTCAGGATCTTCGTATTAATGAAGGGATCATGAATACTATGATCACTAAACTTGAAGAAGCAAGAAAAACACCAACGCCACCAGTATCATTTGAAGAACAAAATCTTACAACAATGCTGGATGACGCTAAAAAAGAATATAAAGAGCAAAGTAAAAAATCTGCGCAAGTGTATAAAGAAGCTAAAGAAAAAGGGTTAGCTCTTGGAAGTATTTGCCGTGCTTTAAAGACGGCGTATCCAGAAGAAAATAAAATACACAAGCAATTGGAGCAATATAGGGCAGCATTTGACAATGTTGCTGAAAATCTAAAAAATAAATATGTTCTTCAAGGGGTTACTATAACCCAAAAGCATATTGATGATCATATCAAAAATCTTGTTAATCAGAAAATTGAAGGAAGAACTTTATTAGATATTGCGGCGGAACAAGGTAATGTTGATGCTTTAAAAGCCTTCATGGAAGAAGGCGCAGATCCTTTGGCTGTTAACAAAGAGGGAAAAACGGCTTTGGAAGTGATAGAAGAAAAGATAAATCCAGAGCAAATGAAAGAGTTGGTTGAACTTGCGAATAAGAAAAATCAGACATTTGATATCAACGATCCTGTGCAATATCAAATTGCCAAAGAACATGCAGAAAAAGGATTTAAAAATGAATATTTTGTATTTCATGAAAGCTTAAAAAGTCTGGAAGAAACGTTAACTAAATATAATGAAAATCCAGCAGAAAATGAAGAAAGATTGAGTGCTGAGGTGAAAGAATTATTTAAAGCTCACTATATTGATGGTCAAGACTATACATTAAACATGACCGGTAGTGGCACGCCCGCTGAAATAGTTTCTTTAAGCAGAAAACTTCAAGAGTACAAAAAGGCTGTTACCAGCAATAATAAGTTGAGCGTGGAACAATGTAAGGAAATTATTAATCTTTCCAGAGAAACTGATACTCGATACTGTAATTACCTTTATTCAAGCTATTCTGCAACAGGATTAGGCTCCGGTTATGTAAATGAAGTTTCGCGTCAAATTATTGCGAATCGTTGTCCTTTGCATGAATTTTTGCAACGAGAGTATCCTTCCGATCAAGTCAAAGAACGTAAAGATGTATTAGATAGTTTGTTAAAAAATGCAGATGTCAATCAGAAAAATCCAGAAGGTGTTACTCCCTTACAGCTCGCAACCCTAAAAGGAAATAAGAGCATTGTAAGCGAATTAATTACAAAAGGAGCAGATCCCACGCTCACCACTACAGTTTACCCACGTTCAGGCTGGCAACGTTTTGCCGACACAGTATCAGGCTTAGTTTCTGGCAATGGACTTAAATCTTGGAATAATCCTCCTCCACGTACAGCAAGCCAGATTGCAGGGATCTCAGGTAATGGCGTACTTGAGCAACAACTAAAACAAGCTGAAAAGACCTATATACCAAAAGTCGATACAACGAAAAGAATAGATGAAAAGAAAGTTGATGAGCCAGAAGTAAAAGCGACGATTGTGCCAATAAGTACCGCAGTTGAGAAAAAAGTAGATGAACCAGTTCCTACAACATTCCACACTCCTTCACAAGAAACCCACTCTGAAAATCGTGCTCGCTCTCATCGTGCTTTTACACCAGGTCTGCATGCGAAGCAACAACGTCCGATAGGACAACAGTTTGCTCCTTTATCTTTAGCTGCTACGCAGGAATCAAAACAAACTGCAGTGATAGGAAAACCTGAAGAGGAAGTTAATTTTTCTAGAGCATGGATAGATAAACTAAGTGAAGAACAAAAGCATGATGAGCTTAATCCCACTGATAAAGAAGTATTGAAGGAAATTGCGGGTTTATTAGAACCCATAGCAGTGCGTGCTGAGAAAAACCCAGATCTGGATGGTCGTCCTAATGATCTTCTCTTCGCGCAGCAGTTTGAAGAAATTATAAATAAAAAGGGAATAGAGGCATTAAGCGACCGAGGTAGAAATCTTGTTTTTGCGATAAAAGATGGAAAAGAGGCTTCAGAAACAGAGAAAAAAGCAATTCGCAAGAGCAATTAAAATTTTCTAGCCTTATTTACCCATAAGGATTAAAATGCTTATCGCAACATGATAATCGTGATGTCATGTCGAGTGAGGATATAGTCTTCGCACATGAGATTTCGGGGGTGTTGCCTTCGCCGTCTCGCAATCCTCATGTACTTTTATGTACACTCCGGTTGCAAGATAGCTTGATGCCTACCCGAAATCTCATGTGCTGTGACTATGATTATCACCTCAATAGGGAAGTGAGAAAAACAACATAATGCTTCTCAAAGCATGAAGGGATTTCGAAAAGTGACAAATCGCGCAATACCCGTTTTACTAGGGTGCTTACTTAAAACAAGTTTTCCTGCATATGCCACAGAGCACCCCCTACTAACGCCTACTGAAGCTTACAATTGGTCAGAAATTATGAATGTTCCAGCAAATTCCACGCTGGAAGGCAACCAAGTGCTTCATCTCAACGGCAAGAACAAATATTATAAAACTGATCCTAAAGCCGTAAATATTGTGAATCATTATTTTAAAAATGCAAAAGCTTTAGATTCAGATGCTGATGTCCTTCATTACGCTTCTGCTGCTGTCACTATCAAAAGTGGATATTATCTTGAGATGGGAGTTGGCACTGGGAGTACGGCTAATTTTCTGGCAACCTTAAATCCCACAAGAAAGGTGTATGGATTTGATTCTTTTGAGGGCTTACCTACAGATTGGGATACTGGTGACAATGTTTTAAAGGCGGGCACTTTTGGCTTAAAACGCAAAGAAGCGAAGATCCCTGTTTTAAAAAATGTTGTCGTTTATAAGGGGTTTTTTAAAGAAGTTCTCCCCACTTTTAAGCAGCAAGTGCTAAAAGATAATCCTATTGCACTTTTACATATTGATAGTGATACCTATGATTCAGCAAAGGATGCTTTGACCATTTTGGAAAAAAACATCAAGCCTGGAACGGTAATTGTTTTTGACGAATTTTACAATTATCCCAATTTTGATCAGCACGAATGGAAGGCTTTTCAAGAGTTTATTGCTGAGCACCACCTTCAGGTAGAATACATTGCCTATAATAAAATGCATGAGCAGGCAGTGGTTAAGATCCTCTAGGCCTGTTTTCTAACGTTTGACATAGATGGCAATTGCAGCCAAGCATCTTAAATGAATATCAAAGACATTTTTTTTGTCATTAGGAGCGTTAGCGAAGCAATTCAGAAGTGATGGTATGGATTGCTTCGGCACTGCGTGCTCCGCAATGACGAGTTCAAATTAAAGAAAGGGGAAACCCCTTTCTTTTCTCTGCATCATAGCTCTGCAAATGCATCAACAACATGACCTAATTTTTCGCTTATCATCGCTACCTCGTGTGATTGGATCACAAGAGGAGGTAATAAGCGGATCACATTCTGGTTGGCAATATTAACCAAAAGACCTTTTTCTAAGGCAATTTTAGCGATAGCTTTGCAAGGCTTATGCATCTCGATCCCCAGCATCAGGCCTTGTCCGCGCACAGATTTAACAGCTTTATGATGAGCAAATTGTTCCGTTAAAGCGGCAAGCAAATTTTGGCCTTGTTGTCTTGCATTTGCTACCAAATTTAAGCCTTCAACTATTTCTAAGGTTTTGTTGGCAACAGCGCATACAAAGGGATTTCCTCCTTGGGTGGAGCCATGTTTTTCTGGCGTAAAGAGATCATTCGCTACGCCTTTGGTTAAACAAGCACCAATTGGGATCCCATTTCCTAGCGCTTTGGCTAATGTCACAATATCCGCTTCAATTTGATAATGGTGTAAAGTGAGAAATTCTCCGGTTCGTTCGACGCCGGTTTGAACTTCATCTGAAATCATGAGCCATTGATGTTTGTCACATAAAGCTCGGATTTCTTTGAGGAATGCAGGGCTTGCTAGGTTAATGCCACCAGCACCTTGAATGGGTTCAAACATAACAGCGACAACATCGCTACGGTTATCGGCAATATGCTTTAGCGCATTAATATCGTCAAAAGGAGCTCTTAGAAAGCCACTCGCAAGTGGTTCAAAGCCGGCCTGCATATGACGTAGGCCACTTGCTGTAAGGGTAGCAATGGTTCTACCGTGAAAGGCACCATCAAAAACAACAATAGTTGGTTCATTAATCCCTTTTTGATGACCATACAGCCTGGCTAATTTGATAGCACATTCATTCGCTTCAGAGCCGCTATTAGTAAAGAAAACCTTATCCATGCCTGTTTTAGCGCATACTCTTTCGGCTAATTCATCTCTTTCAGGGATGAGATACATATTGGAGACATGAATAAGGCGACTGGATTGTTGCTGAACGAAGTTTATCCATTCAGTATTACCATATCCTAATATATTCACGCCAAAACCACTGATGCTATCAAGATAACGATTGCCTTCTTTATCCCATATCCAAGCGCCTTCGCCGTGAGAAAATGAAATAGGTAAGGGATCATAAGTGGAAAGTAATCGATGGGGCATATATCACTCCTCATAACAGCAGAAGTAAAAAACAGGCTATCTGCCTTAGCCATTCGATTAGCTGGACAGATAGCTGTTGCTGAATTGTCTTGTGTTATTTAGAGAAATTGGCGGCCACAAAATCCCAATTTACTAATTCCCAGAAATGTTCTACATATTTGGGACGGGCATTGCGGTAGTCAATGTAATACGCGTGCTCCCAGACGTCGCATGTTAGCAAAGCGGTTTGTTGGGAAGTCATTGGAGTTTGCGCGTTGCTTGTGCTCACAATTTCTAAAGAACCATCAGCTTTTTTGACCAACCAGCCCCAACCAGAGCCAAAGGTACCAACGCTTGCTTTGGTAAAAAGTTCTTTAAATTGAGCGAAAGAACCAAATGCTTTTTCAATAGCTTTTGCTAATTCACCTTTGGGTTCACCACCACCGTTGGGAGATAAACAATGCCAGTAAAAGGTATGGTTCCAGATCTGAGCTGCATTGTTAAAAATGCCGCCACTAGAATGCATAATGATATGCTCTAAGCTTTGCCCGGCAAATTCAGTGTTAGTGATGAGATTATTCAGATTATCCACGTAGGCTTTATGATGTTTTCCATAGTGGTACTCTAAAGTTTCGCGAGAAATATGGGGTGCTAAAGCGTCCATTTCATAAGGAAGCGCAGGTAATTCTATAGCCATTTTTTTGCTCCTAGCATGATTATAGCGTGCTTGAAGATCAGCAATTTGCCAGCTTCTTACACGTCGCCAAAGTAATAAAACTTACTTTTAGGCATCGTTTTTGGGATAACTGGCACAGTCTATTGGCCAAAATTGATGATGGCAAGCTGCTTGGCAATGATTCTTCGAGCAAAATACTTTAAAATGAAAAGTTTATACTCGCCATAAATTAGAATGTGGCAGTGAAGAGGGGGATGTCCCTTAGATGCAATTTGATCAAGCAGGAAACGATATGGATACCTTAGAACGTATTAAACGCCAAATAGCAAATCACTCATTATTGCTTTACATGAAAGGAACGCCTCAGTTCCCACAGTGCGGCTTTTCTGGTCAAGTCGTGCATATACTCAAATTATGTAAGGCGAAATATGCCTATGTGAACATATTAGAAAACCTCGATATTCGCCAAACCTTACCTCACTATGCCAACTGGCCTACTTTTCCACAATTGTATTTAAACGGCGAGTTAATTGGTGGTTGTGACATCGTGACGGAGCTTTTTGAGCAAGGTGAACTGCAAAATCAGCTTAATGCTGCTGGTGTGACGAGCGACGCGATGGAAGCTATCGCAGCAGAAGAATAAAAACAAAATGGTGAAGCATAATCAGTTTGTTTATAGGCGAGGCGGCAAGCTAAGAGCAGAAAGAGTGCATGAATATGACTGCTGCGAAGAGCGCTGCCAACAAAGCCTAAAAACAAAATGGGAAGAATATTAAGGTGTAGGTGCTTTTTGTATGACCTACCATCAGGTTCATCAAAAAATGCTTTACAAGAGAATGAGAATCATTGTCAAATAAGAATGTTGTGCGTTTGTGGGTAAAGGGGAACCATGCTACGATGGTTCGCCCTGCAAAGCCCCGAAGTATTTACGTAGAAAGGAGAGAGACATGAGCGTATTGGTTGGCCGTAAAGCGCCAGATTTTACTTGTGCTGCTGTTTTAGGTAACGGCGAAATTACCAGCAAATTTAAACTTTCGGAAGCTCTTAATGGTAAATACGGACTCGTATTCTTTTACCCATTAGACTTTACCTTTGTTTGCCCTTCAGAATTAATTGCTTTAAACAAACGAATGAAGCAATTTAAAGAACGTGGTGTAGAAGTTATTGCAGTATCTATCGACTCACAATTTAGCCATAATGCTTGGCGTAATACCCCCATCAATGAAGGTGGTATTGAAAACGTAAGCTATACGATGGCAGCTGACGTGCATCACCGCATTTGCCAAGCTTATGGGGTAGAGCATCCTGAAGCAGGCGTTGCTTTTCGCGCGGCATTTGTCATTGATAAAAATGGTGTTGTACGTTCACAAATCGTTAACGATTTACCTATCGGTCGTAATATTGATGAAATTTTACGTATCGTTGATGCTGTACAATACAATGAAGCGCATGGTGAAGTATGTCCCGCTGGATGGAAAAAAGGCGAAGCAGGCATGAAGCCTTCCACCGACGGTGTGGCGACTTATTTAGCAAGCAATGCTGAACAGCTATAAGATCCTTGATTAATTTTTGATTTTCTTTTCTTGTCCCTTCTCCCGCTAGCGGGAGAAGGTGGCGCAAAGCGCCGGATGAGGGAGTTAGGATTAACTCACCCTCACCCTAGCCCTCTTCCGCTAGCGGGAGAGGGGATAAGAAACTCGGAACGGAAGCCATGCAACAAAACCCCTATCCTCATCTTCTTTCTTCTTTAGATTTGCAATTTACTACCCTTAAAAATCGCGTTGTCATGGGCTCAATGCATACCGGATTAGAAGAAACCCCCGGTGGTTTTGAAAAGCTGGCAGAATTTTATGCAACACGTGCAAGGGGTGGGGTAGGGCTCATTGTTACCGGCGGGATTGCGCCTAATCGCGCAGGGTGGGTTGCTCCTTTTTCTGCGCGTTTAACAAGCGCCAAGCATGTGAAAGAACATCAAGTCATTACCCAAGCAGTTCATCAGGGCAGTGGCAAAATCGTCATGCAAATATTGCATGCAGGCCGCTATGGTTATCATCCTTTAGCTGTTGCGCCTTCTCGGATTAAATCTCCCATCAGCCCTTTTACTCCTTGGCGACTTACACAGCGTGGGATCAATAATACTATTGATGACTATGCTCACTGTGCCGCTCTTGCCCAGGAAGCAGGGTATGATGGTGTGGAAATCATGGGTTCAGAAGGGTATTTAATTAATGAGTTTCTAGCCTCGCGTACCAATCATCGCGAAGATGGATGGGGAGGCAGTTATGCAAATCGGATGCGTTTTCCTATCGAAATAGTCAAGCGCACGCGACAGGCTGTTGGTAAGAATTTCATTATTATTTATCGTTTATCGATGTTGGATTTAGTGAAAGATGGAAGTCAGTGGCAAGAAATTGTGCAATTAGCCAAAGCTGTGGAATCTGAAGGGGCAACCATCATTAATACAGGAATTGGCTGGCATGAGGTTCGCATTCCTACTATTGCAACGAAAGTACCAAGAGCGGCATTTACCTGGGTGACACATAAGCTACGTGGCGAAGTGAAGATCCCATTGATGACAAGTAATCGCATCAATAAACCTGAGGTAGCTGAGGACATTTTATCAAAGCAGCATGCAGATTTGGTTTCAATGGCCAGACCCTTATTAGCGGATCCTGAGTTTGTTAATAAAGCAGCAGAAGATAAAGCACAAGCAATCAATACATGCATTGCTTGTAATCAAGCTTGTTTGGATTATGTATTCCAGAAAAAATTGGCGACTTGCCTTGTTAATCCGGTAGCTTGTCATGAAACAGAATTAAAATATTTTCCAGCCAAGAGCAAAAAACGTATTGCTGTCATAGGAGCAGGTCCTGCAGGACTTTCTTTTGCAACACAAGCGGCAAAACGAGGACATCAGATTACACTTTTTGAAAATCAAAGTGAAATTGGTGGACAATTTAATTTCGCTAAAAAAATCCCAGGGAAAGAAGAATTCTATGAAACCTTAAGATATTTTAATCATGCGTTACAATTAGCGGGTGTAGAGATTAAATTAAATTGTCATGCAACTGTTGATATGCTAAATGGACAGTTTGATCATGTTGTTTTAGCAACTGGGATCAAACCTCGAGTGCCGAATATTCCAGGAATAGATCATCCTAAGGTACTATCTTATATTGATGTAATTTCAGGCAATAAAAACGTGGGGCATCGCGTTGCTATTGTAGGGGCCGGTGGAATTGGATTTGATACAGCAGAATTTTTATCCCATCATCAACATATTCATCCAAGTGTCAATATAGAAGACTTTTTGCATTATTGGGGAATAGATCCCACTAATGAGGCACGTGGTGGCGTCGCTGGCGTCTTACCTTTGGAAATTATTTCACCAAGAGAAATATTTTTATTGCAACGTAAAAAAGAAAAATTAGGCAAAAATTTAGGCAAAACGACAGGATGGATCCATCGTACTGAATTAAAGCGCAAAAAAGTTCATATGATTTCTGGCGTCAATTACGTCAAGATAGACGATGTGGGATTGCATATTCAAAAAGATGACAAGCCAGAAGTCTTAGCGGTCGATAATATTGTGATCTGCGCTGGTCAATTGCCATTGCGCGAATTATGGGAACCTTTGCAACAAGCAGGTATTGCCGTTTCATTAATAGGTGGTGCGGATAAAGCCTTAGAGTTAGATGCAACACGTGCTATTCGCCAAGGTGCAGAGCTCGCCGCAGAAATTTAGTTTTCTAAGTATTTGTTGCGTTCTCCTTTTCGCTTGCCAAGGAGCGCTTTTTACTTTGTAATGAAATAGTCTTCGCACATAACATCAGGGGTATTGCCTATGAAAGGGCACTCCATACAAACTGTGTATTGATGCAGCTGTATTGTAAGCAAGGATTGCTAACAGCATGAGAATTCAAAAATCATTTCTGCTTAAAGCCGTGCTAGCCTCGACGGTATTTTGTTTATTTCCTTTTCATGTTGCTATTGCCGCTAATTTAGATGCAGGTGCCAATAATTCTAATTCAGGTAACCCGCTATATCCGCCCAATAACGGATACGATTTTGTTGCTTCTAATGTCACTTTCACTATTTTAAATGGAACTGCAATTGGGCAATTAGTCGGTGGGGCTTCCATTGATAACACATCAGGCAGCGCAAATGATGTTATCAATTTTGCTGGCAACAGTAATGTATTAGGGACTATCACGCCGACGAATGCAATTTCAGCCATTAATCTTCAAGGCAATGGAACTACAGTTACATTTAATGGAGATCTGAGCAAAGGCACGCCCGTTATTTTTACTGGTGATGGTACTTTGAGCTTGGCCAATACTGTTGATGTATTTGGAGTTGATAACAACACAGGCAGCACAGCGGGTACCCTGATTATTCAAGGAAGTAGCACCATTCAGAGTGTTGGTGCAACTAATCCATTAAAGCTTATTACAGTAAATGCAAATAATCTTGCGAATACAACAACTACTTTTGACGGAAATGTTTTAAATGCACAAACAGTCAATATAGTAGGTGGTGGTGGACAAACTAAAATTCAGCTGGCTCCACTAGCTGGCTCTATGGTTGCTAACACTAATTTTACGACTAACAACAATAATCTTGATCTCTTGCTGCTCAATAAAGCGACGACTCTCAACGGAAATGTTGGGAGCGAAACCAATCCATTTGCTGGATTTAATGTTAATGCAAATTCTACGTTGAATGGAGAAGTATTTGCACAATCGACAGTGCTAGTGCCTGGGGTTTCTTTAACATTAACTTCTGGTAGTCAGATCCATGGTTTGATTCAAAGTACCGTTGCTGGGCAAGGAACACTTATTTTTCAGGGTAATTCTACTGTTGATTCTGCAATTGGTACTAATGCGCTTGGTTTGGTTAATATACATGGCCCTGCTGGCACTAATGTTAATTTTAATGCAAATGTCGCTGCGACCAATGTCACGGTTGACAATGGCGGTACCTTAACACTCAATGGTGCGAACACTATCACTGGAAATTTAGCGCTTTCTAATGCCTCCATTTTAAATTTACCGCAGCATGTGTCTCCGACGGTGACAGGCACCTTTAATTTACCGGCAGGTACGAAGATACAAGTGGATATGGGAGGCAATTTAACAAGTACCGGTAAAATTACTTCAAATGGTCTTTCAACTATCAATCCGGGTGCAAGTTTAATTGTATTAAATCCAGGTTACTCGCTTGGGAAAACGACGACTATCCCTATCGTCAATAGTATTGGTGGGAACGCCGGCTTAAATACAATACCGGTGGTTGTAGATAGCCTATTATCACAATTTTCCACACAAGTGACGGGTAATTTTCTTAATTTAGTTGTTACTTCACAACCTGTTTCGGCATTTGCTGATCAAGGTAATACAATTGGTGTCGCGAGTGCATTGGATAATATTACTCGCTCTGGTTTTTCGCCTGCGTTTGGCGCGATGCATGATCTTTTAGCGCAATTGGGTTCTTTCACCAGCGAAGAAGAATTAAATGAAGCTTTAGCCACTTTAGCACCTATTGTTGATGGGGCGCTCTTGAATGAAAGCTTTGCCATGCAAAAATCGGTATTTGGCAGCATAGGTGAGCGCATGGATAGAGTCAGCTTCTGGCAAAAACATTTGCGTCAATCTAATACTTTCCCGGCAGGGATAGCAAGTGGGGATGAAGAGAAAGTAGGCTTTGGTGATTTTGGTAGCAGTATTTGGGCAAAAACCTTTCGCCAACATGCTAATCAAAGTAGACATAAAGGCATAGAAGGTTATTCTGATACAACATGGGGCGTGGTTGCAGGATATGACAGGCTATTTGATGATAATTATTTATTAGGGGGAACCTTAAGTGTTTCTCAACTAAAAGCCCATCATCACGTTTCTTCTCATTCTCAAACCAAGGGAAATAGTTATCAGGCAACGCTATATGGCGATATGAATATTGAATGCCCTTTATTTGTTAGTCCTTTATTTATCAATGCCTTGGTTGGGATAGCTTATAATGATTATTCAACCCATCGTAATATTTTCTTTGGCGATCTCTTCTTAAGCCCTTCTGCAGATTACAGTGGGTGGCAAACAGGCGCAGAATTTGAAGCAGGATATATTTTTAGCAAAGATAACCGTCATATCATTCCAACCGCATCATTATTTTATTCTTATTTGGATCTAACAGGATATGATGAAACAGGTGCAGGGACGGTAAATCAAACCGTTTCAGCTTCACATTTTGATACGTTGATAGGTAGCTTAGGCAGCAAGTTAATTTATGATTATGCTTGCAGGAAGTTCCTTTATCAGCCTGAAGTGCACGCTAATATCAATTATGCATTCCTTAATAGCAGAATGGAAACGACGTCACAGTTTATAGGTGCAGGACCTGGTTTTGTGACACGCGGGGCTAAACCTGAACGGCTTGGTTTTAATTTAGGCACAAGTATCACTTTATTCACTCACAGCGGATTCACCTTTATGGCGAATTACGATTATGAATTCAAAACCAATTATCATGCTAATGCTGCCTTTATACGCACAC
Organism: Gammaproteobacteria bacterium 39-13; assembly: GCA_001898235.1. Lineage (GTDB taxonomy): Bacteria > Pseudomonadota > Gammaproteobacteria > Berkiellales > Berkiellaceae > Berkiella. The sequence goes on along the minus strand of MKTN01000031.1, from coordinate 17,662 downwards.
GCTATGAGTTGTTATAAAACTAACATTTAGATCCCAACCTTAATCTCATAATCTTTTGAAACTCCCTTATAAAGCATTGCTATGCCTATTGCCAAAGTGTGCGTTTTACTTTGTAATTGGAAGAAGTCCGGTGTTTTTTTGGACTGTATGCCTTTACAGTTTTCTATGCACAAAGGCATTCAACATTTATGTCAGGGAAGGACTGAATGAAAGATAAAAAAACATTTCTAGCTCGCTCAGTTTTGGCCTCGACTATATTTTGTCTTTTTCCTTTAAATGCTACCGCTTTTACAGTTGTGATAGGTTCACAGCAAACACCTCAAACTTGTGCTGGTGGAACAGGCCTTAATCCAAGCACAGGTTTTTTATTATTTGGCGGCTCTGTTTTGACAGTTTGCTCACCAACCACAATAGGTACCACGATAGGGGATTCTATCGATAATGATATTCTAAATAGTGGTTCTGTTATCTTCCAAGACTCAGCAACAGTGCAAGGCGTGGTTGGGGGAAATGTTTCTGGTGGCGGTCCCATCAACACTATGTCAATAAGTGGTGGTGCTGGCACTACTGTTTTATTTCAATCTACCGTCAATGCGAATAGCGTGCCTTTTATTGCTGGCGCAACAGCTACAACGAATATAGAAGTGGCTTCAGGACAAACCTTTACAGGAAGCGTTGATAACGCTACGGGCACCGCCAATATTGGTAACCTTATTTTAGATGGCAGTAATACGGTTATCGGTGTTATTGGTAATACTTTGCCCATTAATCAAGTAATTATTGCCGGCGGTGGAGAGACAGATTTAACGTTAAATGTAACAGCAAGTAAAATTCTTTTTACTGCACCTGGCGCGACGGTGAATTTTAGCCCAGGCATGACTTACACAGCAAACATTGATAGTACGAATGCAGGTAGTACGAACGTTGTTAACTTTGATGGTAGTGTTATTTTTAAAGGCAATGTAGGTCTTACTAATCCTATAGGTACGCTCAATATTCGGGGAGGAGCGGGTGATTTCGTCGAGTTTTCCTTAACCGGTGCTACTATTAATCCTGGCACGGGTGGTATTAATTTTGATGGAGCAAATCCCACTGCAGCAACTGAGTTAATTTTTGATTCTAATATAACCATCAATGGCAATGTCGGTAATACAACCGGAAATCCAGATATTGGTACTCTTTTTGCAGAAAATGGTGTGACCTTTAATGGTGCAATAGGGGGAGCAGCAGCAAATCAAACTATTCACCAAATTTCATTATTGAATGCAAATGCTAAAGTTTCTTTTAACGGTAATATTAATGTTGGGACAGGAAATTTAGTCTTTTTGGCTGATAATCAAACGGCCTCATTTGCGAATGGTACGACAATTACTATTACCGGCAATATTGATAATCCTGGACCTAATGTAAATGATATTGTTCAGTTTCTCGGCAACGCCACGGTCAATGGAATAATAGGCTCCACTAATCCAGTTTCTGCAGTAACGCTTGAAAGTGCGGGTAGCACTGTTACTTTTGGCAATACGGTTAATGCCGACATAGTTAATTTTGCAGGCGCAGCGTCTGCAACCTCTACATTTGATATTAAAGATAGTGTTGCCATCAATAGCAAAATTGATAACCTCACTGGCACAGCCGGTATTGGTACGGTCATTTTTGAAGGCAGTAATAATTTTGTAAATACCATTGGGCAAACGAACCCTGTTTTTGCAGTAACCACAACAGGTTCGCCTGGCGTTGTCACCTTTCAAGATGTGATTAAAGCAACGAATATTAATATTAATGGCGCAGCAAATGATGTGACGTTTAAAAATGATGCTATTGCTACCAATGTCAATGTTAATGGCAGCAATAGTAAAGCTACTTTCGAGGATATTGTTACCGCAACAACGATTAATGTAAGCGGCACTTCCAGCACAGCAGACTTTCAGAAGGTTACTACCGCAACGACGATCAATGTCAGCGGGGATAGCAGCACGGCGACTTTTGATGACAATGTCACCGCCACGACATTGAATGTGTCAGGCCCCAGTGCTTCTGCTATTTTCAAGCAAAATATTCTTACTATTCCTACCTTCAATTTTTCAGGTGCGGCAAATGCGGCATCGACGATGGAATTTTTCAATGGCGTGGATGTGAATGGTAGCATTAACAATATAACTGGTGCGACAGATATTGGCACCGTTATTTTTGATGGTGCAAGCATCGTCTCAGGCACAATTGGCATCACAAACAATGCCGTCCATCAAATTCAATTGAGGGGTCCTGGTGATGATGTCAATTTTCAACAAAATGTTTCCGTTGGCGCTGGTAATTTTTTATTTACGGCTACGGCAAATAATCTTTCAACAGCAACATTAAATAATAATGTGACAATTTTTGGAAATGTTGATAGTCAAGTTCCAGCGAATGGTGCAGGGAAGTTAATTTTCACAGGAAGTGGGGGCGTCACGGGGACCATTGGTGCAAACAATGGCTTGACAGAAATAGATTTAAATCAGGCCGGCAGCACAGTGTCTTTTGGTGGCAGTATTTTTAACAAAACCCCAGTTTATTTCAATGCCAATGCTACTGCAAATTTTTCTGGGGGATTCATTGATGGCAATATTGATAATAAAACAGGTGGCACTACCGGCACGGTGCAATTTTTGGCAAATTCCATTGTGAATGGACAGATTGGCGCCACGAATGGTTTTAACACTATTAATATATTGGGTACAGGCGATCTCGTTGTCTTCAATAACGATATCTTTAATAATACGCCGATTAATTTTTTAGTAGATGCTTCTGTTGCTATTGGTGATGGTAAAAGCATCTTTGATGTTGATAATAAAACGGGGATGATTGCAGATCAGTTAATTCTTGTCGGCGATGCAACAGTGCAAAATGTCGGTATGACAACACCCTTAAGATTAGTTTCTGTGAATACAGGCGGTGGCATTAAAACCGCGAATTTTATTGGAAGCCAATTGAATGCCGATACCATTAATATTGTAGGGGCTGGCGGAACAACTATTAATCTTAACAACCCCGCAGGTGGCGTGAGCGTTTTTGGTAATTTCACAACGAATAACAATGGTATCGATGTTTTAAATATCGAGCCAAATGGAAATGCTTTGATTGACGGTAGTATTGGCGCACCCGCTAACCGATATGCGCAGGTGAACATAAATAAGGCGGGGATCACGGCCGAAGTAATAGGCGATATTTATGCCAATAACATTCAATTTCAACAAGCTGGAACCACGCTTAAAATAGGCGATGGATTTTCTGCTATTGGTCCCATTTCGACAGCTATACCTGGAGAAGGAGGCGTTACTTTCCTTGGGAGCTCTACTATTGGCTTTAATATTGGTCAGGCGGGGATCCCCATCGATAATGTAACCGTGAATGGTCCTGCTGGTACAACCGTAAACTTAAACGCCAATGTTTTTGCAGACACCTTTGATGTGAATAATGGTGGTACTTTATCAGTGGGTGGCTCTCCCACTATTACAGCAAATGTCGATGTTTCAAATGGGGTATTAAGTTTAGTACCAAATAGCACATTGAATGTTAATGGTGATTTTACGCTAAATACAGCAAATGCCACCTTAAAATTGGATATGGCGCATAATTTAACCTCGACAGGACATGTTGTTGCTACAGGGCAAGCATTTGTAGCTGCACCAGGAAATCTTAGCATTGTTAATGCAGGCTTCTCTCCCAATCAGGCAACCGTTATTCCGATTGTGAATGGGGGCGCTGGGAGCGTATTAGCCCCACTTAATATTGTGACCCCTAATTCATTTTTGACCACTTTTACCACGCAAGTGAATCCAGTTAACCCAAATGAATTAGATTTAATCATTACCTCGAAATCTTTGGCAAATGTGGCTGATCAAAGCAATACCATCGGGGTGGGTGGTGCCTTAGATGAAATTGCCCTATCTGGTGTGCCACTTACAGGCACTTTAGAGAATATCATTGAACAATTAAATACTTTCCCTGATGCAGCTTCTTTGAATTTTGCTTTAAGTACTTTAGCACCATTAGTTGATGGCGCAGTGACACAAGAAAGTTTTATGGCACAAAGAATGGTTTATGATTCAATTGCTGAGAGAATAGATCGCGAACATTTTTGGAGTAGGCATAAAGCCCTGAAAGAAAATGCTAAAGGAATCGCTTTCGGAGATTCTGAATATCCTGACTCAAGTGGCTGGGTAAGAGCATTTCACTTGCATGCAAATCAGCAAAAACGTCAAAAAATTGCAGGGTATAAAGATGATATGTGGGGGCTTGTGGTAGGTGGCGATACCATGCTCACAGATGAATATATGGTTGGGGCAGCGCTAAGTTGGGCGAACTTAGATTTACAACATGATCTTTTGCCTTGGATGAAAACGCGGGTCAATAGCTATCAAGCAACTGTATATGGCAGTCTTGAATGGGAGTGTCCTTGGTTCTTTAATGGTTCTGCTTCTATAGCTTATAACGATTACGAAACACAGCGACATATTACCTTTGGTAGTGTCAGCGTTTTCCCTGTAGGTGATTACCATGGATGGCAAGGTGGCTTTGCAGGTGAAGCAGGTTACATCTTTGGTCAAGGAAATTTCCATGCTATCCCTCTAGCCAACCTATTTTATTCTCACCTTCGTTTAAGCAGTTATCAAGAAAAGGGCGCAGATACGGCAGATCAAATCATTCAAAGTAGCCAATTCAATTCTTTGCTAGGCGGAATAGGGTTCAAACTTGTAGAAGACTATGATGCTAATTATCAGCGCGTGTTCCAAAGTGAAGGTCATGCAATGGTTTACTATGCGTTTATAAATGACAGAATGGAAACTACTTCACAGTTTGTAGGTGCAGGTCCTGATTTCAAAACCTTAGGATTTAAACCTGCTCGTCTAAGCTACAATTTGGGCGCAAGTTTATCACTATTTAGCAAAGCAAATTGGACATTTAAGGCAGGATATGATTTCGATATCAAAGAAAATTATACGGCGCATGCAGGTCAGATAAGAGCACGGTATGATTGGTAAAACAACGACAGTGCAGTCACACAAGGAAAGTAAAGTGCAAAGAAAAGGCAAAACCAGCTCTAATAAGTCGTTTCTTGTGCGTAGTGTGCTTGCTTCAACTTTGTTTGCAGCATTTCATCCCTTAGCTTTTGCTACAGTTAACTTAGATGCTGGTGCAAATGGTCAAACATCTGCTACTGCGCCTTATTTTCCTGGCAGCGGATACAATTTTACAGCGTCAAATGTTAACTTTTTCATTACGCCAGCCACCACTATTGGCAATACAGGTGGTATCTCCATCGATAATACAGGCAACAATGCCTTTGATGTTATTTTTTTCGAAGGAGCAGCGACGGTTACTGGTAGGATTTGTCCCACCTTTGGGATCTTAGGAATTGGATTAGAAGGCACCACAGCTGACACAGTTTATTTTCAAGCCGATCTTGTTCAAGCGACGCCGGTGGTATTTTTTACCGATACCATGTTGAAAGTAGCGAATGGGGTTAATATTAATGTTAATACAGGGGTTGGATTAGATGGCGCAAATGGAATAGCGGGTACGGTTATTTTTGAAGGCGCAAGCACTGTGACAGGTAATATTGGTCAAGGCAATCCGCTTAAATTGATTTCGGTAAATACGTTGGGGGGAAATAATACCCTTACCTTACCAAGCCCAGTAGTTCAAGCAAATACAATCAATGTTGTGGGAGTGGGTGGAACCACCATTAAACTAGATTCACCGGGGGCTGCATTAGTCAATGCTAATTTTACGACTAATAACAATAATGTAGATATTTTAGATATTAATAACGCTGGTAATACTACGTTGAATGGTAGCATTGGTAGCCAAACCCATTTTTTTAATGCCGTTAATTTATCTTCAGCCACAACCACCACTATCAATGGAGATATTTTTGCCAACAATATTGAATTTCAAGCATTAGGCACGCTACAACTAACAAGTGGTAGTGTCGCTTATGGCCCAATCACTACTGCGGTTGCTAATAATACTGGAACAGTACAATTTTTAGGGAATTCTGATATTTTGTTTCCCATAGGTGATCCGGGCAATGCAATCAACTTAGTGAATATTCATGGTGCTGCCGGTACTAATGTTAATTTGATAGCAGATATTGTTGCTAATACGATGACAGTGGATAACGGTGGAACTTTAACTGTTGTTGATACTCCAACCGTGACGGCGAATAATGTCACCATTTCTAATGGTACTTTGTTTTTAACGAATCAGTCACAGCTTAATATTGTTGGACCTTTTACAATGAACACCGCCAATACCAACATTGCTGTGGATATGGCGGGGAATTTACGCTCTACAGGAGATGTGGTTGCTTCTGGCGCTGCAACAGTTGCTCCACCGACGACTCTAACAGTGCTTCGCCCAGGATTTTCTCCTGGTATAGCAACTGTTATTCCCGTTGTCACAGGTGGTGCAGGTAGTGCGCTTGCCGTTATTCCTGTGACTAATCAGGACACGTTTTTAACGAATTTTGAAACAAAAATTAATCCAGGCAATCCAAATGAATTGGATTTAGTGATCACATCGCAACCCTTGACCAGCGTTGCAACCCCGCCTAATCAGGGAGTAGCAGGGGCTTTAGATTCAATAGCATTAGGTGGTGCTACCTTTGACGCTTTGGAAGATCTTATTGAGGAATTATCATTATTTACCGATGCAGATTCGCTCAATTATGCTTTATCAACTTTAGCACCGATTGTTGACGGTGCTATTGTTTATGAAGGTTTTATGAACCAGAAGCAGATTTTTGGCTCGCTTAATGACAGAATGCAGCGGGTGAATTTTTGGCGGATCCATTTGAATATGCCCAAAATGCAAAGTGGTCAATCAAGTGGTGACTTAGATGATAGAGATTATGGGGGATGGGTAAAAGTTTTTCGTCAACATGCCAATCAAAAACGACGTCAAGGAGTTGATGGTTATCGTAATGATAGTTGGGGTGTCATCCTGGGTGGGGATACCATGTTGACAGATAATTCCTTAATAGGATGGTCATTAAGTTGGTCCACCCTAGATGTGCATGACAATGTATCGCTGTCTAAAACTTTAGCGAATAGTTATCAAGGGACAGTTTATAGTACGATAGATTTTGATTGTCCTTTCTTTTTCAATTTAGCTGTAGGCGCTGCCTACAATAATTATCTAATTAATCGAAATATTTTCTTTGGACGGATCAATTCCTATCCTAGAGCACGTTTTCATGGTATTCAAACCGGTGCAATTGCAGAAGCAGGTTATGTCTATGGTATGAAAATGCTGCATGCAATCCCATTTGCGTCTTTATATTATTCTAATTTGAATTTACGTGCTTATGAAGAAAAGAGATCGCAAGCTGCAAATCAAATGGTTGATGGTGCAGATTATAATATGTTACAAGCAGGTCTTGGTTTAAGATTGATAGATGATTATGTGATTAACGAAAAAATGCTATTCCAGGGAGAATTTCATCTCCAAGCCCTTTACGATTTTATTGGCGATAGAATGCAAACCACCTCCCAATTCGTTGGAGCAGGCCCTAGTTTCATTACGCCAGGATTTTCTCCGGTTCAAGATAGTTACAATATTGGTTTAAGTGGCACCATATACGGTATTAATGCTGTTATTTTTACTGCTAATTACGATTTTGATTATAAGAAAGATTATACCTCACACGCAGGATATTTGCGTGCAAGGTACGAGTGGTAGATTTGTTAGCAATTGACACCTTAAGAAGATGATTATTCTGTGGGGAGCGCAAGAGGCCAACCCCCCAATGCTTGCCAACGATTCACAATAGCACAAAATAACTCAGCTGTATGTTTAGCATCATAAAGGGCTGAGTGCGCCTCATCAATATTAAAGGGAATTTTCGCTAATTCTAGTGCGCGTGAAAGAACTGTTTGTCCATATGCAAGCGCACTCAACGTTGCCGTGTCAAGACTGGTAAAGCGATGATAGGGGTTATGAGAAAGCTTGCAACGATCAACGGCAGCATTGATAAATTGTTGATCAAACCAAGCATTATGCCCAACAATTACTGCGCGACTGCAATTTTTTTGTTTGCATTCTTTTGAGGTTGCGCTAAATAGTTCTTTTAATGCTTGCATTTCTGGAACAGCAAAACGAAAAGGATGAAAAGGATCAATTTTATTAAATGCAAGAGCTGCCGGATCAAGGTTGGCACCTTCAAAAGGTATCACATGATAGTGGTAAATTTGATCGGGGTGAATTAAACCTTGTTCATCCATTGAAATGCTAATCGCAGCGATTTCAAGCAATCCATCTTTAGCAGGATTGACGCCACCTGTTTCAACATCAATAACAATTGGCAAAAAGCCTCTGAAGCGGCTGGCAAGATCTTTATTCATGATATTTGCTGCCAATTCAATGTTTTAGCCGCAAGAAAGGGAATAAGCGTGTCATTGCCAAAGACAAGTTTCTCAGGCACGTCCCAATTTTGTTTGCGTAAAATGAGTTTTTCCTTATTGTAGGGTAATCCATAAAAATCAGGTCCAAATTTGCTGGCAAATCCTTCAAACAGAGGTAACGCGTTTTCTTGCTCAAATATATGCGCATACATTTCCATTGCCGCATGGTGGCTAAAGATCCCCGCACATCCACAAGCAGATTCTTTTTGTGCCTGAGGATGAGGTGCGCTATCTGTCCCTAGAAAGAATTTAGGATTGCCGCTGGTTGCGGCTTGTATTAAAGCTTGTTGATGAATTTTTCTTTTTAAAACGGGCAAACAGTAATGGTGTGGTTGGATCCCACCGCTAAATAAGGCGTTTCTATTGAGCCAGAGGTGTTGTGGTGTTATCGTTGCCGCAACATTGTTAGCACTTTCTTTGATAAACTGAACAGCATCCTGCGTAGTGATATGTTCAAGTACTATTTTTAAAGTGGGAAATTCTTTTAATAGAGTGGTAAGGTGTTTTTCAATGAAAATACGTTCGCGATCAAAAATGTCCACTTCGGGATCATTCACCTCTCCGTGAATAAGCAGTGGAACTTGAAGTGTTGCCATTGTTTCTAGCGCAGGAAATAGCTTTTCTAGCTGTGTAACCCCTGCTTGAGAATGTGTTGTTACACCTGCTGGGTACAATTTGCAGCCAAAAAGAAGCCCTTCTTGTTTTGCTTCTTTAATTATCTCAGGGGTCGTACTATCTTTTAAATACAATGTCATCAAGGGCGTAAATGAATTGCCTGTTGGCACATGCTCCATGATTCGCTGATGGTATTGCCTAACCAGCTCTGCGGTTGTAACCGGAGGGTTTAAATTGGGCATTACTATGGCGCGCTTGAATTGTTTTGCCACCATAGGGACGGTCGTTGCTAAGTAAGCACCATCTCGAAGATGACAGTGCCAGTCATCTGGATAAATTATCTCTATCTGTTCCATAAAGCTCTTTATATTTTTGGTCGATGAATGGATGGCGAGTCCCAGTTCACAAGGATCATCTCGATCGATGTCGCACACAGTTTTGCGTATTGTAACGTTTTCTGCTCTGCTTAGCCTAGTGCAATCCGTATTTGCTGAGAGCTTTGATGCGCCTATGGCGCATTCATCTTGGAAAACAAGTGGTTCAAAGCTAGAGTGCACCTTAAGCCACACTATTCCTGGATATGGTTCTGCGACGTTTAGTCAATCTTCGGGAGGGCATCAAAGCTTTATTTTGCAGTCCATTTTAGGGCGGCTGCAACCTGGATACGCCAAGATCATCGTTTCATTACCTAGGTGGCAGTATAATAATCAATCCCTTTTATTGGGGAAGATCCCCGTATCCCTGGGACAAACTCCCATCAAACTATCGAGCATTACGGTTTATCAATTGTTGGAAAGCTTAGCACGTGGAAGAACCCCAGCTTTTGTTATGACGCCTGCCAATACGGCAGGTAATTTACGTAGCCTGTCGCAAGATAAAATTGTGTTATCTGCCATTGGATTTCAAAAACCCTACAAAGAATATTTAAATTGTATTTCAGAGATGATTACACATCCCTTCTCGAATTTAAAAGAGTCTGTGCTGTATTTTGAAAGTGGAAGTAGTATTTTAAGTAATGAAAATGAGGCGCGCTTAAAAGAGCTTGCAGATTTTATTCGAACAGATGGTAAAATTCGAAAAATTTCCCTTGAAGGTTATTCCGATTCCAAGGGAAATTATCAGGCAAATGTTCAACTTTCTTATGAAAGAATGTGGGCGGTAAAAGATTTCATGGTCATGCATTATGGCATTTCTCCAAAGATGGTCAATATGAAAGACTTCGCTGATAAAGGCCCAGTTGCAACCAATAAAACAGCTGAAGGACGAGCCAAAAATCGTCGTGTCGTGATAAAACTTTATCGTTAAACTGCCTTTCAAGATCAGCGTGTTCATTCTGTAATTATAACCATTATGCGCTTTCAATATTCATATTAGTGATGAAGAATCTTTAAGGTATTTTTCATGAACTGTGTGGCCACACGAAAAAAATAGAGAGTCCAGTTGTTTTTATAGCATTGAAATAGATTAGACTATATAGATATCAAAAATTGTTGTTTCGTGAAATGGTTACAAATACGACATTATCAAAAAATGAATCTTTGGATTTTAAAACGCTTTTTGATGCTGTTCCAGCACAATGCCTTATATTATCTCCAGATTTTGTAATAGTTGCAGTTACAAATGAGTATCTACGTGCGACAATGACTCAACGAGAAGAAATAATCGGGAGAAAACTGTTCGATGTTTTTCCAGATAATCCCACTGATGAAAATAGTACAGGTGTTTACAATCTCAATGCTTCTCTCCAAAAGGTCTTAGAAAAAAAGATCCCGGATTCAATGCCAATCCAAAAGTATGATATTCGTCGCCCCTCATATCAAGGCGGGGAATTCGAAATTCGCTACTGGTTTCCTACTAATTTACCTATTTTAGATGAAAATGATGAAATTAGATATATCATTCACCGAGTGGAAGATGTGACTGATTTTGTTTTATTGAAACGAAAGACTAAACTACCAAAACCAATCGCTGATGAATTTAGCAATGAAGAAAAAATGCAGGCACATCTGTTTTCAATCGAAGAGTCACAATTGATAGCGGAAAATAAATTTAGGAAAAGCCAGCATCAAATTCAGGATTTTTATAATCTTTTGAAAGGAATTATCGAAGGAGCTAAAGACATTATTGCTGCTTTCGATATTAATTTAAATGTAATTTATTTCAATTCTTCATGCGCAAGAGAATATAAGATTATCTATCATAAAGATATTAAAGTCGGAGATAATATCCTTAATTATTTAGCACATTTTCCAGGTGATCAAGCGATGATGAATGCTTGCTTAACTAAAGCGCTCGAAAATAATGAATTCAAAACAATAGCTGAACTTGGCGGGCCAGAAAAAAGTCATCATTATGAGGTAAATTATTATCCATTAAAAGATAAAAATAATCGTATTGTTGGTGTTTTTTATGTTAGCCAAAATATCACTGAGCGCATTCGTGCAGAAAATAAAATTAAAGAAAATGAAGCTGCATTATTACAGGCCAATCAAGAATTAGAAGCATTTAGCTATTCTGTTTCGCATGATTTAAGAGCACCCTTACGCGCTATCGGTGGTTTTAGTCATATCCTAGAAGAAAAATACGCTAAGACATTGCCTGATGAAGCAAAGCATTTTATTTCTCGCATTAGTGAAAGTGCTTTAGAAATGGGCAATTTGATTGATGCGATTTTGAAATTTTCGAGATTTAGCAGGCAATCAATAAAAAAACAAAATGTTTCAATGTATCTCTTGAGCAAAACGATAGCAGAAAAGATTCTAAATGAAAATTCAGATAAAAAAATTAATGTTAGTATCAATCCAGAACTACCGTCTTGTCAAGCTGATGAAAGCTTATTAAAACAAGTTATGATTAATCTGATATCTAATGCAATAAAATATACTGGCAAAATTGAAAATCCACACATTCAAATAGATTTTAAGCAAGAAAATAACGAAATAATCTATTTTATCAAAGATAACGGCGTTGGTTTTGATATGCGCTATGTAGATAAATTGTTTAAAGTCTTTCAAAGACTGCAAAGAGCGGAAGACTATGAAGGAACCGGGGTTGGTTTAGCAATTGTGGAGAGAGTCATTCACCGTCATGGCGGTAGAATATGGGCAGAAGGGAAAGTAGGAGAAGGCGCTGCTTTTTATTTTACCATTGGAGGTGAGGATGAGTATTGAAATTAATGAAAATAAACCAGTTGAAATTCTTCTCGTTGAAGACAATCCTAAAGATTTAGAGCTCACGCTTTATGCGTTAAAGAATAACAATTTATCGAATCATATCGAAGTTGTCAGAGATGGGGAAGAAGCTTTAGATTTTATTTTTTGTAAGAATGCCTATGCAAAACGATCTCTAAATAATCAACCCAAAGTTATATTACTTGATTTAAAATTACCAAAAATAGATGGACTTGAAGTGATTAATATCATTAAAAAAAGTCCAGAAACAAGAAGTATACCGATTGTTGTATTGACCTCTTCACGGGAAGAGAAAGATTTAGTCGAAAGCTATAAGTTAGGGGTCAATAGTTACATGGTTAAGCCAATAGATTTTAACCAATTTACCCAAGCTGTACGCGAAATTGGCTACTATTGGTTATTACAAAATATAACAGCAAGATAAAAGCAAATAGGTGAGATATGCAATTTCCTATCCGCTTACTTATCGTTGAAGATAGGCCTGAAGATGCTGAAATATTAACCTATATCTTGCAGGAGTCTGGTTTTAGGCTTGAGTGTTCGCTGGTTGATAATGAAAGTGATTATCTTGTAGAGCTTGATAAAATGCCAGATGCCATCATTTCTGATTTTTCTTTACCCCTATTTGACGGATTAAGCGCACTCAAGATACTAAAAGAGCGTAAATTAGACATTCCATTTATCATTGTTTCTGGGACAATTGGCGAAGAAATTGCTGTAGAGGCAATGAAGCTTGGGGCAAACGATTATATTATGAAGGATAAATTAAGCCGTTTGCCTTTAGCTTTAGAGCGAGAATTAAAGGAAAAGAAAAATAGACAAGAATTGACGGAAGTAGATCAACGTTATAAGAATTTAGTTGAGCTATCACCAGATGTTATATTGATACATTGTCAAGAAAAACTTGTTTTTTTAAACTTTGCTGGCGCGGCAGCTTTTGGCGTTGAAGAACCTCAAACTTTGTTTGGGGAATCCATTTATAAATTTATTCATCCAGATTTTCATCAGGCTTATCGTGATGAAATTGCACAGATGGAAAAAGGACATCTCCTGTCATCTTTGATAGATTTGGTATTGGTAAGTCCTGATGGAAAAGAATTGGAAACAGAAGTGATTGCTGTTCCCATAAAATACAAAGAAATGCCAGCCATTCAAGTTCGAGCACGTGATACATCTATCCAAAGAAAAATTTCAAAAAAAATGAAAACGCAAAATACGCAATTGAAAAAATACATTGCTAAAAACAAAAAACTTAAATATGCCGACTTAATGAAATCAAAGTTTATTGCTACAATGTCGCATGAACTTCGTACGCCATTAAATGGAATCATTGGCTTCTCGGAAGTATTAAAAGATGGATTGCTAGGGCCTTTAAACGAGAAACAGAGAGAATATTGCAGTGATATTTATAATAGCGGTCAATTTTTGCTAGAGCTTATTAATGATATTCTTGATCTTTCTAAAGTGGAAGCTGGTAAAATGGAGTTAGAAATTGAACCTTTTGATTTAAAACAGCTTTTAGAACAATCGCTAACCATTATAAAAACTAAAGCCGCGCAATACCATATTGATTTAGAGTTAGAGATTGAAGACTTGATCAATCTATGTACTTATGACCCAAGAAAATTAAAACAAATTATTTATAACTTACTTTCAAATGCAGTTAAATTTGCGCCTAATGATAGTATCGTGAAAGTGCATGCTTATTTAAAAAATAAGTATACATTAGTTATCGCCGTGACAGATACAGGGATTGGGATTGCAAAAGAAGATTTGAAACGATTATTCAGACCTTTTGAGCAAATTCATAGTGCTGCAAAGACACGTGAAAAAGGAACAGGCTTGGGTTTAGTCATTGCGCGTCATTTGGCAGAGCTTCATGGTGGAACAGTCAATGTAGCAAGCATTGAGGGTAAAGGTAGCACTTTTACCATTGAATTGCCATATTTTCCATATAAAACACAAGATGAAACAATTTTCTCTAAAACGACTGATACTAAATCTCAACATTATGCTCTTGTGGTCGAGGATGATCCGATTGCCGCAGATTTATTTGGTATGCAACTCAAAGAACTGGGTTTTGAGGTATTATGGAAATCCACTGCTGAAGACGTGCTTACTCATCAATATACAGCTGTGCCAGATATTATTATTCTCGATATCTTTCTTCCCAGAATGAGTGGCATCGAACTGATGGCTGAGCTAAAAAAACACAAAATATTAGCGAATGTACCTACTATTGTGGTTTCAGTTGCTGCAAATGAAAATAGAGGCGCAATAGTCGGTGCTGTTGATATCCTGCAAAAGCCGATTGGTCGAAATCAGCTCACAGATTCTATTTTAAATTATGTCCGAAAAAGTAATTTAAAAAAAAATATTCATGTGTTGGTCGTTGATGATGATCGTAACTCTACAGCGCTGATAGAGGAAACATTAAAGGAAATGCCGTGTAAAGTTTCCTGTATACATGATGGTGCGCAAGCTTTAGACTTTGTTAATCATCATCACCCTGATGTGATGATTTTAGATTTAGTCATGCCCAAAATAGATGGTTTTGCTGTTCTTGAAGAGTTAAAAAGACATCCAGAAACTTCAGATATTTCTATTATTATCTTAACTTCTAAATCCCTTACGCAAGAAGAACAAAATTTATTAAAGAAGCATAGTGCCAATATATTTCGCAAGGAAAGTTTTATGAGAGAAGTATTTAAGCGTGAAGTAAAAAAAGTGTTGCTGGGTTAAGAATATAGAATTATTTTTAAAAATCATATACAAGGACTGAAAGATGGTCGAGCACAGATTACTCATTGTAGACGATGATCTTGCCATTCATCGATTGTTTAGTGATATTGCGCAAAATTGTGGTTATCTTGTTAACACAGCCGATGATATTTTATCAGTTTCTACTGTATATAAAAAATTTCAACCCACGCTTATTTTTTTGGATTTGTCCTTAACTGAAGGTGATGGCGTTGAAGTTTTACGCCTTTTATCAGAACATGGATGCAAGAGTCCAATTGTTGTTATTAGCTCTCATGATGATAAAGTACGTGCAACAACCGTACGTTTAGGTGAAAGTCGTGGTTTAATGATGGCAGGAACTTTTCAGAAGCCAATTGATATAAAAACACTGACGGTTATTTTAAATAAGTATAAAAACTATGGGTTCAATTTTAACGAACAAGATATAGAACGAGCAATCAAAAATCATGAATTTATTTTGCATTATCAACCTAAAGTTCTGATAAAAACCAAAGAAATTATTGGCGCGGAAGCACTTGTTCGGTGGCAAGTTCCTTCTCAAAAAAATCTTATTTACCCTGATGCATTCATTCCTTTTTCTGAAAAGACAGGCTCAATTAGCAATCTTTCTCGTTATATTATCCAACAGGCTATAAAACAAATTCATGAGCATCAAATAGATTTTCAATTATCGATTAATCTTTCGGGAAGAGATTTAACTGATCTTAGCCTCCCGGACGAAATAGTGAGCTATGTAAAAAAATATCGTATTGATCCGGCAAAAATTTGTTTTGAAATCACAGAAACCTCAGTGATGAGTCAGCCAACAGTGGCAATGGATATCCTAACCAGATTGCGGATCCACGGGTTTGAATTATCAATGGATGATTTTGGTATCGGGTATTCCTCCTTAATTGAGTTACATCGCATGCCTTTTAGCGAACTAAAAATCGATAAATCATTTATTAAGAACTTAAGCATTTCTTCTGACACTCTTCCTATTGTTCGATGTATTATTAATTTAGGGAAAGGCCTAAGCCTAAAAGTAGTGGCAGAAGGGGTTGAAACGCAAGAAGCGTGGAATATTCTTGAAAAAGAAGAGTGTCATTATGCGCAAGGCTATTTCATTAGCCAACCATTAGATATCTCTTCTTTTCTTGATTTTGTTAAAAAAAATAAATCATCTACCTCCTCTTGAGCATATATAATTTATAGTAATCGTCTAATGGCTTCCAAATATCGTTTTTCATTGACTGAATTAGATTGCTGAAAACTATCTACTAAGATCCGTGCTAAACATTCCATCATTTTATGTTCGGCTTGGTTTTGATCGCCATATTTTTTCAACAAACGTTGATAAAGAGGACGGATCCCTAAAGGTCTATTGGCGCCTACTTGTTCTGCAATGGTGACATGTAACCCTAAATGAAAGAACGGATTATGATCTAATGCAAATTTTTCATTTTGTAAGTCGTTAAAATTTTCTGGATCAGAAAAAATGGGTTGATACTCAGGGTGACGTTTAATAATGTCAGAAATGATGGCTTCCATTGGGGTTAATGGTAGATTTTGCAATGTTTTTTGCCATGCATCGAAATATACTTTTCGTAAAGCAGTAGGATCTTGATCAACCATATTTTACCTTAATCAAAAACTTTGTCTGGATATTCGCATAAATCTTGAATAATGCACGCAGAACATTTAGGCCGTCTGGCAATGCAGGTATAACGCCCATGCAAAATCAGCCAGTGGTGTGCATCATGCAAATACTGTTTGGGCACCACTTTTAATAATTGTTTTTCTACCTCAAGCGGTGTTTTACCTTTAGCGAGACCTATGCGGTTGGCCACCCTAAAAATATGAGTGTCAACCGCAATTGTTGGCTCGCCAAAAGCTGTATTTAAGATAACATTAGCCGTCTTCCTGCCAACTCCTGGTAAAGCCTCTAATGCTTCACGTGTACGAGGTACATGCGAATGGTGTTGTTCGACTAAGATTTGGCAGGTTTTGATAATATTTTTTGCTTTAGTATGATAGAGACCAATCGATTTAATATATTCTTTTAGTCCCTCTTCACCAAGGGCTGCCATCTTTTTAGGCGTGTTTGCGGCTTTAAAAAGAAGCGGAGTCGCTTTATTAACACTGACATCAGTTGCTTGCGCCGATAAAATAACGGCTATCAGCAACTCAAATTCATTTTTATATTGGAGCTCAGTTGTCGGTGCAGGATTATTTTTAGCAAAGCGCTTAAAGATTTCTTCTCGCTGCTCTTTATTCATCGTCCGCACCCCATTGACGCGGTTTGTTTTTTTGTTGCGCTCTTGCAAGTGAGCTTGCGATGAGATCTTTCAGGTTAGTGTTTATCACTTGATCATCTGCTGCGCGTTTTTGAGCTTCTAGCTGTTGCAAGCGCAATTTTCTCGCCTGGTGACGATTTTTAGCAGTTTTTGCCTGTTGACGTCGCATTTCCGGTGAAACCTCCATAGGCTGCACCGTAATGCAATTGACAGGGCAGGGAGGTAAACATAGCCCGCATCCTATGCAATATTCTGTTAATACCTGGTGCATTTGCTTTGATGCACCAATGATGGCATCTACAGGACAGGCTTGTATGCACTTGGTACAACCTATACACGCTGCCTCATCAATTTCTACTACCTGGTATGC
>MKTN01000030.1 GCA_001898235.1 Gammaproteobacteria bacterium 39-13 | reverse complement strand
TTTTTTGGCGAATTTTCTAGGGTAGTGCGGTATAAAGCAAATTCAGCTGCTCTATCACCTGTCTTGCTGATTCTAAACCAGATAAATATGCCGCCTGCATATTTGAAGGTGAACGATGAGTATGTTCTCCAGCAAAAATTAATCTACCAATTGGCTTAGCAATTTCAGAATTATCTTCTAAGGAACTCCCTTTGGGATGATAGGAATAGGAGCCAAATGCAAAAGGATCATCATTCCAATGAGTTACCCAATGATTTTTCAATGGCCTGAAGGTATCGGGATAAATACGTTTTAATAAATTGACAAAATGATTCACAATATATTTGTCATCTGGAAAATCTTGCCCAGGATTCGAATATACAGACAATACTAAAATCGGCATTTTATCTTGATGGAAAAACTGCAAATTAAGCACATCTACCCATGCTTGATACGTCGGATCGTACAAAACTACAAAATGTGATAACTCATTGTTCCAAAATACTTCATCAAATTCCAAAATAACTTTATTTTGGATCGCCGTTTCTAATTTATTTATCGCCTCTACTTTTTCATGAGGTAACGGCGGATTAAATTCAACTTCATGATGTTTAAGCACGCCCAAAGGTAAAGTGCAGATCACAGCATCTGCATTAAAGCTTTCACCATTTCTTGTATAGGCAATGACTTCATCTTGAGTATAATCCAGTTTAGTTATTTGAGCTGAAGAAACCAATTGAAACAAACCTGTATTTCGGACATCTTCTAACAAACCTATAATGAGCTTACTAAAACCATTCATCACTAAAAAGTTACTTTCGCTTTCTTTTTTATTGACGCCGAGCTTGTATTCAAATAATTTTTCTTCATTCAACTCTTTAATACTAATCATTTTTGCTAGCGTGCCAAGATCAGAAGAAAGAATATCATCTTGATTACTCAATTTGGAATCAAGATTTTTTAAATCTTCTGCCGTAAATCTATCGGTATTATCAGAATGACGCTCCATAGACAATGATTTTAAAAGATGTTTATATTGAATCACTAAATCAGATAATTTATTTTTGTCTATTTGGGTGCCGTTCATATTATAAATTGCCCAATCACCGCGTGTATACGGCTTTACTTCGATCCCATAACTGGCACAAACTTCAAATAAAGCATTGTCTTTAATGCCATGTAAAAATTGTGCGCCCAATTCTACATAGGCATTATCTTTGAATTCCACAGTCTCAATTCTGCCACCTATTCTATTTTTTGCTTCTATCATCAATACATTTATGCCATGACGAGTTAACTCTTTAGCCGCAGCGAATCCCGAAAGTCCACCACCAATTATCATAATACGAGGCTTATCATTTTCTGTTTCAACTTTTACCGCATGATGCTTTTTTTGTTTTAAATGCAAATACGAGTTCAGAAGATCTTTAACAAGGTTATGAGGAATTGATGTTTTAATTGATCCCATTTTTTCACCTTGGCATAATAATGGATGCGTGTACTAACAATATAATTTTGCTAACAATAAGCGCTTTATAATGATAATAGCCAATCAAAGCTAATAAATCAGAAGGATAGACGTATCGCCTAATTTATTTTAAAACACTTAGGTATTAAGATTTGTTTTTTTACAGGTGCATGCGAATTTTGCGCTTCACACGGCTATAGCCCAAGATGAATAATCAGTAATGATTATTATTGCAGGATAAGATTTTTCCCTTGTGTCATCCTTGACGGGGATAATGCAAAACTTATCGCATCCTCATGCGCATATTAACATCATCAAGTACAGGCTGAGGTGCATTTTCGATATAAAGGTCTTCTTCATATAGTTCTTTATAAAGCTCTTGCGCCAGCTTTTGAACACGAGCAAATACGTTTGCTCGGCCTTGAAAATTTGTTTCTGCATTATCAGGATCAAAAGGTATTATCTGATGCAAATGAGGCGTAGCCAGAATTAAATCACCGATCCCAGGATGTTTTTCATCAAAACAAACTAAAAGCGTTTCACTTATTTTTTCTGAGAATAAACGATTAGTGATAATTTCTTTCGCTACTTTAACATGTTTTTCTCCCAGCATACGTAAATGCTCATTTTCAAGCAGAGCACAACAGGCAGGATTGGCAAGAATCATGAGGGCAATGTTAACGTCATTTTTACCCAGCTTTACTAAATTTTTTCCATTTAACATCGCGCATAATTCAGGATCATTTAAAATAATCTTGGCTGTTACAGGTTGCAAAGCACCTAACACCGCTAAATTATCGCCACTCAATTTACAACGCCACAAAGAAGCCTCAAGAATATGTTTAGCAACACTAGTTTTATGCTGACCAAGTCGGGCGAGATGTTTACCTTGCCAATCCATATCCGGTAATTTTAAAATTTGTAGCGCAATATCTGCATCATGGCCAAAATGTGCTAAATCATCTAGACTCAACTTAGCTCGCAGCGCGGGATCATAAAAAATTTGACCGATAAGCGTTGGATGAGAATCTACTAGCATTGCCAAACTTTTTCCATCTAATCTTGCACGCAAGATTTTATCATCAAGTAAGAATTTTGCAATTTCAATGCTATTTTCAGCAAGAAATGCTAAAGCAATGCCATCTAATTTATCGCCATGCTTGTTCAAAATATCTTGAGCTATCTCAAGAGAACGCGAACCAAGTACAGCTAAATGAATTGCATCTAATCTATTACACAGCTCTGGGAGAGCTAATACTCGTCTTGCTGCACTTAAATGAAATGAGCTAAACTCTACGATACCGTCCATTGTACAACTTTCACGTAAGATCGGCGTATCTAAAATATCAAGTGCAATTTCAACATGACTGCTTGCCATAATCTCTAATTCATAATCTGCTAAAAAATCATCTTGCTTATGTCTTTCAAGGAACTGTTTGGCAATGGCAAGATGATATTGCCCCATTCCACTGAGTTCTGATTCTACTTCAAGTGCAGGCCCAGTTAACAGATGAGAAGCAAGCTCTTCATGATGCTGTCCTAAATTAATGAAATCCCCTTCGATTAAAACATTCAGTAATTCTTCATCATTCAGCATTCTTTTTGTCAATTCAATATGACAACCGCAAAGAGACATTAATTGATTAAAAGTTAAATTGTCTTTACAACTCTTATGTGCCAACAAATAAAGAGCACCTTTACCTTCTTCACTGGGATCTTGTATGCATGAAGCCATGATTTCGTCAAAGGTTATCTCTTGAGGCAAGAGTTTAAACCATTCCTTCGCAACGAGAGATCCTCTTTTTAACCCAAAATGCTGATAAGCAGGAAGATGAGAGAGAACCACTTGCCACATATCAGGAGGTAAATCTGGCAATGTAGAGGATGAAACCGTAGTATCATTTTCAGCTTTTACAGCAGAGATCGTATTTTCTTCTTCAGTCTTCCTGCGTTTGCTTGGAAGAGACACTAATTTGCTTTCTACACCGCGTTTCATTGATCACCTGCTGATGGATATAAAAGTGTGGATTATAACTTAATTAGGTATATTGTCAAAAAAACATATAAGTATTTATTCACTCATTTATAAAAAGGAAGTTTTGAGATGTTTTAAATTTATTCTTCTTAGCGGCTATTTCTTCTTTAGGGAAATAGAGTAATAAGCGAAAGATAACGCCTTCAATCCTGAAGGCGTTATAAAGTTCATGGATTAAGCACGAAAACTATTTCGCGCCCTAATCTGAGCACCTTTGGCTTCCTCAAATAAAGTTTTTGCGGATCCCACTTTATGCGGTGATTTAGTTTCAGCGGTTTTAGCCCATTGAGATAATAATTGTTTGCGCGGTTTTTCAATATATTCCTTTTCTAGTTTCGCTTGATGCAAACCAACCAGATCATTGATAAACTGTAATTTAACTTGTGGCGACGTTATTGCTTGAAGCTGGATACGCACTACTTTTATACATTTTCTAAATATATTTTTTGCTTGTAGCGTTTTACTTGCAAGTAAATCTAATATTTTACCTTGCTTAGGTAAAGAAAGCACCTTGAAAATTTCTTTAAAGTTTTCTAATTTTTCAATACGCTTTTTTTCTAAAAGTTTTTCTACAATCTTAATAAGCTGTGGATCAGGAGCGGTGACGGTATTTCCTTTAGAAACAAGTGCTTTTAAAACTCTCAACAAAACTAATGAATTTTCTTTACCATTTTCAAAATCGTTGATGATTTTTTTTTCAAGGCTTAAACGAAAATTAACACATTCCGTACCGAAAGTTTGAAGCGCAACGTCATGAGATAATGTTTTCCAATGTGTTATCAGTCGCTCTACCTTTGACTGCTCATTTTCGGGCAATATTTTTCTTTCAAGTCCAGTATTTTTCAATTTTACCCATTGAGCAAAAAAGTGAAGATTTGCTAAAAGAGAGAGCTTAGCAAGTTCTTTGGTTAATAATTCAAATGTTCCATAAACTTGAATAGTTTCCTTTTCTCGCTCTATAGAAGGCTCAGCAAAGATAGGTTTTGGTAATGTCATTAAACTAATCTCCTAACAAAAAGTGCGCATCCTAGCGATAAAATGATTGCATATCAACCTATGCAAATTTAAAAAGTTATTCAACTCAATCTCGGTTATTTTGATTTCAAGATGACATTGCTTAACTCAAGAGGATACAATACCCTCCTAAGTTAATTATTTACCTTTACAAAGGCACGCACCAAAGAATGGCCTCATTTTTAAGCAAACACTTAGAGCCACTATCGCTTTTAAAAAAGACGTTAAAATTAACGGCTGCGCTTTTCTTTGCTTCTTTTGCCTTTGTTTTATATCTTATTTTAACCCCCCAAGGACTGAAAACATCATTACACTTAATTTCCGATTATTCATCTTATAAAATTCAGTTTTCTCAAGTTGAAGGCGCGTTGGTCAGCCACGCACATTTAAAAGATTTTCAACTCAATGGCCCGGATCTCATAGTAAAAGCAGGGAAACTGGATATTGGATGGCAATTAACCACACTACTTAAAAAAGAAAGAACATTAGAATATATCAGGGCAGATCAATTATCTGTATGGCATCAAAGCCAGGATAATGTTCAAGAGAGTAGACCAGCGCCGGTTCCAGCGCCAGTTTCACTTCATTCGATACAAAAATCACTTAACAAGTCAGTCCCGATCCCAGTTAAAGTAGAAAATATTCATATTCAAAAAGCTACTATTCATTGGGGTAGTTATGAACATTTTTTTAATGAGTTTATTGTAAAAAGCGCTTCTAGCGAATTGGCAAAAATTGAAGAAATTCATTATCAAGGCGCGTGGGGAAAACTTGACGCTTATTTGCAACAAGGGATAAAAATAGATTGGGATTTACGCTTAACTAAAAACCCTTATCTCGTAGAATACCATTCCAAAGAGATAACAACGCAAGGAAGTCTGCTGCTACCCTCAGGACAGCTAGATGATCCTCTTAATCAAATAAAAGTGAATATTCAAGCCAACTCTTTTTCTTTGGCGGAGCATCATCTGCAAAATATCGTCTTAAATTTAAAAGGCACTTTAAATACGCACCAAGCAATTATCACTGCAGATTACAATAACACCCCTATTCATACTAAAATCAGCGGTCAACTTTCATCAAAGCATTGGCAAGGAAAAGTAGATGGGTTTGAGGTAAAGCATAAGCGCTGGCAAAAAATGGGGAAAAGCACTGCAAAGGTGGATATTGATTGGCATCAAAAAGTCATTACCTCTTCCATACAATTGCTTTTAGGTGAACAATACCCCGTTAATCTTCAAATCAATGCCGATAAAAAAGCACCTTTCGCTCTCTCAGGGACCGTGCAAACACAAATTAATAATGTTAAAACGCTTTCATCTTTAGTGCCAGCCCTTGAGAATCTTCGCGGAAAATTAGATATCGATCTTAAATTAGCCGGTTCACTTTTGCGCCCCCAATGGGCTGGACAAGTTGTGCTAAAAGACGCAAAAATGCGAGCTTCTGCCTTAGGTAGCAAAGCCGTTCTTAATCGATTACAACTCACATTCTTAGAAAACCATAAAATGAATATCTCAGGCGATGGAATGTGGGGCAGTGGTCCATTCACTCTTGAAGGTAATGGTGACTTTTTTACGCCATCCCCTTCCATGAACGTCAAGTTAAAAGGGGAAAATTTACTCTTAAGTGATTCTCCTGAGTATTATATTGTTGCTAACCCCGATCTCAAACTGACGTTACAAAACGGTGCACCGCTGCTTGAAGGTAAAATTTTTATTCCCCAGGCAGAAATCAAAAGTCTGAAGAACCCTGATACTGTTTCGCCTTCTCAAGATGTGGTTATTATTTCTAATAAAAAATCAGCTGCTCCCAAGCGATTAGCCGAGCGAACTTTTACAACCCAAATGACAACCAATGTAGAACTTGTTCTGAGTGACAAAATTACTTATAAAGGACATGGTTTTTCTACGCGTGTCGGTGGAAAATTGCAGGTTAAACAACAACCAGGCCAGCCACCTACTGCAAAGGGTAAGCTTATTTTTCAAGATGGAAAATACCGTGCTTATGGTAAAACATTTGATATTGCCTATGGTCAAATCATCTTTTCTGGTGGTCCTATCTATGATCCCATCCTAGATATACGTGCTCAACGTAAGATCCAGGCCGCCAGCACGTTAGCAGCATTGCAAGATTCGCAACCCAAAGTAGTCGGGATCAAATTTGCTGGCAATCTAAAATCACCAAAAATAGGTTTTTATTCTTCCCCCATGACCTTATCTGATGCCGATATCATTTCGTATTTAGTGGTAGGACGTCCGCAGCACCAGGTCAATGAAGCACAAGCTGAATTGCTTTTTGAAGCAGTTTCACAATTGGCAAGTGTCATGGGAAATTCAAGAAAAGATGTCCGATTCGATTTGGCTGAACAATTAAAATTAGATCAATTCGGATTTTCCAAAAAGCCAAACCATATTCCAACCCCTGGACACAACCCCTTGGAAGACACCGTTTTTGTGCTCGGCAAACAATTGTCTGATAGGCTCTATATGAACTATAGCGTTGGCATTGTCGATTCAGCGAGTCAATTTGGTTTGCGCTATCTACTAGGAAAAAATGTCACTATTGAAGCTGCTGCTGGCACTCAAGCCAGTAGCGCTGATGTGCTGCTGTCTTTTGAAGGTCATTGATCTAGATTTTCACCACAAACAGAATTTAGTTATATATCTTAAAAAATTTATACAATTGACTATATTTTATTGTCCTATACAATAGCCCCATCATAAAAAAATTTAGATGAATAACAATGCTTACAACTACACAAAAGCTTACTTTAAAAAACTGGTTTCTTTGGGCAATATTAGCGAGCACAGCCCTCGCAGCCTGTACACTCTTAGGGTTCTCTCCTTTATTTGCCGGTATAACGGCTGGCTCATTAGCACTAAACAAAGTGTTACCTTTTTTTGGCAATTTAGAAAATTGGGCTTTAGCCTTATCTGTATTTAGTGCTGCATTATTAACTTCTAGCATTGCAGTCAGCGGCTTTATTTTTATCGCTAATATCATTAGTAGAGCTCAAGATAAAAGAGAACCGTCTATTGCAGAGTCACTCAGCTCATATCGTCACTTAAATCTCATTGAATCAAATGAACGCTGGTTGGCGAATACCGTCAAAAAACTAAGCAAACAAACAGGTATAAAAATAAATCATGTTTATTATCAAGATATGTTTGCCAAATTTAAGCCCAGTAAAATATTAAATTTGAACATATCGACAGATCTTATCCATCAAACCTTATCGACTATTCAGGCATTAAAAAAAGCGATTGGACCTAACCTTGGCGCTGCTCTCACTTTTAAATATGGTAATATTATTACGGTGAGATCAACAGTCTTTCACGGTAAAAAGAAATTAACGCGAAAAGAAATCATCGCTAGTTTAGCCCATGAATTTGGTCACATTGCCCATTATGATTCTTTCAAAAAAGGATTTCATCTAAGTTTATATTCCATAACGATGATCCTTGGCGTTTGTTCGCTATCACCATTAGGCATAGGATTAGCTATCGCAGCATATTTTACATGGCATAGCCTACAGCAAAATAAAGAATTATTGGCTGATGCTTATTCTACGCAATTTGCCCCTGCCGAAGATTTGATTAGCTTCTTTAAGAAGTCAGAAAAATTTGAGGAAAAAGATAATCAGCGCCTTAAACGAAAATCTAGTACCGGCTTTTTTAGCGACTGGAGTCGTACTCATCCAACAGATAAAAAGCGGATCCAAATACTTGAAGAAATTAGAAAAGAAAATAAGAGAAAACCAGGCTGCAAGTAAACGCAGCCTTTCGCTTTTATATCCTTCCCAGAGTGTTTAAAGCTTTCGCTTGCATAAATCGTTGTTTAGGTTAAGAATAATAACAGAAAGTATTTTAATTTAGGCTACTTTTGTGGAAACGCTATACACAAAAATATTATTTGCAACAGATCTTGGCCCACAAAGCCTTTATATTGGCAACCAAGCTAAAAAGCTAAGCAACATATGTCATGCCACATTATATATTATGCATGTCATTGAGCCACCACTTACCTATACGGCCTATTTTTCAGAACATGAAAAAGAAGTAAAAACGCTGGAAAATAATGCTAAAAAAAGCTTAAATGCATTAAGCCAAGAATTAGGCATTCCATTAGAAAATCAACTCCTTTGTATGGGAAAACCACAAGAAGAAATTCTTGCTGAACGCAATAAAAAGCAAAGTGATTTAATTGTCGTCGGTAGTCATGGCATAGGCGGCTATACACATTCCCTCGGTTCTACAGCACATCATTTATTAAATGAGGCCAAAAGCGATGTTTTAATTGTGCAAGTAACACATCTACAAAAAGAAATTGCCATGACTCCAACATCCAGTGGCATGTATTTATGGCAAGCTTTAAGTAACCATTCTGCTCAAAAACAAACTATACGCGGCCAGTTCAGTGGGTCTGAAAAAGGTTTTGGGGAGGAAGTCAAACGTGGGCCAAGGCTTTCCAAACGTCCTCCTGGATCCCCCTATCGCGGTGGCACAAGAAGCTCAGAAAATGATAACGAGAATAATGAATCAAAATAGCTGATTTGAAATAAACGAATATATAAATATTCATATTAAGCAGATCACCACCCCTATCCTAAATAACACAACTTAATGTGGGATCTCAATTTATCCATAGATGCTATTAACGAAACCTTATCTTATTTTCGAAAGTTAAAAAAGAAATCTCGGACCAAACTTTAGCGAAGGCAACCTTTTACTCAAGGGTATGTTATTTCCGCTCGTTGAGCTAACTTTGATGGTAAAATAAAACTGGGCTGCTAAACAGCAGCCCTTTCTTTTAATTAAAAAATACCTCAGCATCAAGCCCACGTTGTCTCAATACAGCTTTTAAATGATCAAGCGCTTCTACCTGAATTTGGCGCACCCGCTCACGTGTTAACCCAATTTCAGCACCCACATCTTCAAGCGTTGCCTGCTCATGTCCACGTAAGCCAAAGCGTCTGGAAATTACTGCGCGTTGCTTATCATTCAATTGATCTAACCAATTATCAACCTCACGCACAAAATCCATTTCTCCTAATCTATGAGCTGGATCTTGTTCTGTATCGTCTGCAACATTGTCAATAAGCGAACGTTCAGTCTCACTGGCCATCGGTGTATCAAGTGAAGTGACCTTTTCATTTAAGCCCAATATTTTTTTTACGGTATCGGGATCTTTTTGCACTGCGCGTGCGATGTCATCCGGCCGCGGTTCATGATCTAGTTTTTGTACCAATTCTCGGCTAGTACGTAAATAGACATTTAACTCTTTTACCACATGGATAGGCAAGCGAATAGTTCTTGTTTGGTTCATTAACGCTCTTTCGATGGTTTGACGGATCCACCACGTGCCATAAGTAGAAAATCGAAAGCCTTTTTCTGGATCAAATTTTTCTACAGCGCGAATTAAACCGAGATTTCCTTCCTCAATCAAATCGAGCAATGCTAAACCACGATTTAAATACCGCCTAGCAATTTTAACGACAAGCCGTAAATTGCTCTCAATCATCCTATTACGTGAGGCAACACATCCTTGCTGTGCTAATCGCGCATAATAGATTTCTTCTGAAGCTGAAAGTAGTGCCGAATGACCAATTTCACCTAGATAAATCTGGGTTGCATCCAGCGATTTCTTGCTGCCAATATCAGACAATGATTCATCTAGATCTAGTTTTTCTAGCCAAGCTTCGCTTGAGCTTAACACATCATCTAGAGGATCAGAGAGAAATATCTCTTCATTAATGTCATCATCAAATCCGTCGATTTCGATGATTTAATCGTCATCCATATCCTTGCCAGGCAAGGTCGCAATACAATTGCTTGGATCTTCATCATCTAGATCGTTTTCTTCCCAATTTTTTGCCATGTGGAAACTCCATGTACAATATGACTATCCCTGTCAAACAGCACAAGGCAAACTTCTGTTTGTGAACAGAATTTTCACCAAATTTCTTATTTTCTCTCCCGCTTCAGGAGAGGGTTAGGGTGAGGTTTTTTCAACACAACACACTGCCTTCTCCTACGAAGAGGGAAAGATAAAAAACTTAGTCATGCCCGCAGCAAGATCTACATTTCAGAAATGATCTTGGTCAATCCATCGAGCTCTTTTAACAAGTGCTCATATCTTTCTTGACCCAAACCTGAAATGATCTTAGTTTGCGCAGCCTGCCACAAAGGAATACCCTTCATCAGCGTTTCTCGCCCCTTTTCCGTGAG
>MKTN01000029.1 GCA_001898235.1 Gammaproteobacteria bacterium 39-13 | reverse complement strand
GCCTAAAAACATCAGGTTTGATCTTTTTAATGCTGAACAAGAAATTATATATTTCAGTTAACATGCTCATTTTCCTCTTCCGTGATGTTAAGCATTGGCGTCATGGATCTGCAAGCAGCCCACTTTGAACAACGTAAAACATTTTCATAGTAAGGTCATCTGCACATTATGGCAGTAGCTCTATTTTGGTGTTCAGCTAAATCAAGAGCCAAATATATTTGCTAAAAATGACCTATAGCCTGAATAGGACTAAAGTCCAATATACACTTTTAACACTTCATGATGATATTTAGTTGCAGCTCGAGGAATTCTTTTAATAATAAAAGGGGATCCTCGTGAATCGTGTATCAACACATATAATTGGCATCGGAAAATGAAGGTATGAGTAAAATTACATTTGATATCTCAGCTGGCTCCGATGAAGATAATAATTTGAGCTTTCCACAAAGGCCAGAACACGATCAAAATACTTCATTTATCGATGAAATTGGTCTATTGCCCGGGACACCTGAACCAAGAGCAATATCTGGCGCGTTGACAATTTCGTCTGAAACACAGCATGTTGCTCAAGTTAAATTTGAACCTATTCACGAGCAACATTCGTTATTAGATCCCATGTTCAAATCTCATGGTAAAGATTTACATTATACTCTTTCTCATGATAATCAAATGTTAACAGCCACAGCTGGCCCGCAAGGTCCTATGGTTTTCACCGCTGAACTGAATAATCATGGTGGTTATACTTTTACTTTACATGACCATATAGACAGAGAAGCGCCTGCTAATCTTCTACCTAACGAATATGAGCTATCTTTAAGGCAAACATTAGACGATCCCGTGCCTACTCAGATTAGTTTAAATCATGATGTTATTACTCAACATAACGCTCCTTATCAACTTGCCTTTTACTACAAACCTGAAGCGGGGATTTCTGAAATTAATCCCATTCATATTTATTGGGACAATCAGTTATTACATACGCTTTATCCAACGGAACATGAAGAAAGAGGCTATATTTTTTCTGTGGATGGTAGCCCAGAACAAGATATGACTCGGCTACAATTTGTGGGGATCCCGAATGAAGATTATTTCAAAGACCACTTTCATGATATTTCCATTATCAGCATGGCACAACATAAGCTGCCTTTGGATATTGGTTTCTCAATGATAGATGCACTTGGAAATACCTTACAGAATCATTTTACAGTCAATGTTACTACTACACCTGCTATCGAACTAACCAACCAAGATCCTCTCAATGTTATGTATGATCAGGGAGTTTATCAAACTATTATTGTTAATGAAGAAAATTTCCATAATAATCCTTTAACAACAATTAACCTTGATACTTTATTTAATCACTTAGCCATCCCAACAGAAAACAGACTAGTAGAAATAGTTCAACGCGAAGAAAATGGATTAGCGACAAACGTATATGAAGTTAAAATCTCAGATAAAAGCGAACATCTTGAACCCATTACAGTTGCAGATGTTCAACTTTCGTTCCCTGGAGGGAATGGAGGATTGTCTGTTTTTCAACGAAATATTTTTATTGATGAAGGGAGTAATAACATTTTACTCCACGATCATCATATAGTATAAAATTTTCGTTTTTATTTAGCTCACCTTAAATATAAAATATACTACGCTTTATACGCCTATTCTACTGGTGCCGGTTGATAATTCTCAAGATGTACAGCCATAGGTAGTGTTGGTCCTAAAACTATCGCATTGCTAACTTCTTCACTGCTTGTGGTTGTAGCAGGATTGATAATGCCATCAACCGTTTTTGTCGGTCTGCCTTCATTTTCAAAATTAATCACCGGATCAGCTTGATGAATGACGTCTTTAATATCAATAGGTGAAGCTTTTTTAATGCCGGGTGACACGTCAATACTTGATTTGTTTGCCTCAGAAGATTTAGATGGAACGGGCTCAGCTGTTGCAACTACCTCTTCAAAAAAGTCCATCTTTAATTTATTTTCTTCCATAGCTATTGATTTAGGCGATTTAGATTCACTCACAATCTGCGTAAACTCCTCTAAACTAAACATATCGTCATATTCATCTTCTTCTTGCAAATACTCATCTTCTCGAAGATTTTGTCTTAATTCAATCATTTTATTGGTTAATATGCCTGAGAAAGATAGAGAGCCTTCTTCCACAGAAGCGGCACCCTCTTTTGTAGTATCACTACCTTCAGATATCGATTGAGAATCCATTCGAAAATGTTTTACAAACTCTGATACAGCATTAGAGATCTGTGGTTCAAAGACTGTCGGCATATATCCATTCTTAAGAAACTCACTTTCAGCAGCTAGAAGCTTTTGGCTTACATCCTCCATATTTTTCGCCATTGATTTTGCAAAGGGTGCATTATCTAATAACGTCGTTAATACTTTTTGTACTTGTTCTTCTGCTAAAGGATGCGTTAGATTAAATTGCTTTGTGACAGCATACTGAAGTTCAGATTGCAATTCTTTTTTTGCTGTTAGAGTACAAAGCTCTTCAAATTGCTCACTCAAAAAATCTTGTGCTTTTAATTTTATTCCATCTCGCAACGTTGTTTTTTCTAGCTTATCTGAAGCATTGATTTTTGATAAATTGTCTACATAAAGTTTCAAAATCGAATCCATTTCAGGTTTAATTATTTCTAGCACTTGTTCAGCTGTCTTGTCGATGAGTGCTTTACCATTTGAAGTTAATATTTTCTCTTCAATTAATTTAGCGATCATTTCTTCATTCTGTTCTTTTTGCTTTTCTTCCCTGGCTTCAATTAACCATGGATCATCCTCATCTTCAAATCCCTCAGGTTGTTCGTTTTCTTCATCTCCTTCATCCAACGTAATTATCTTTTTAGCTAAAATATCTAGCACTGAAGGTAGTACTTGAACTTTATGCGTAGTATCATTTCCTGGTTGGGTATCTTCAGTTTTTGTTAAAGAGGGTTGCTGTTCTTTAACTTCATTATTTTCAGCAATAACCATTTTTTTCAATAAACCCATTCCCTTCTGAATTGCCGCTAAAAAGGCATTCTGCGAAGGTGCAGCCACTTCTTCTTGTACAGGTTCGGCATCCTTAACCACTTCTACAAAATCCTCAAAGTTTTTTAACGATGTCGTTGTACTGTCGACTGGTTTTGCATCCTCAAGTACCACCAAAAAATCTTGAAAATTATCCTCTGAATTTTGCTCTACAACAGGGGGGGGTGGTGGCAATAATTCAATATGCAACATTGATAGAGGGGGTAGTTCTTTTACATCAAGCTCCGGTAGAGACGGAATTTGATCTAACGATTGAGGAGCGAGATCGGCTTTATCGCTAGTATTTTCAGGTATAATAGGAAGAATTACATCATGGGAATCTTTAGCAGCATGAACATTATGTTCAATGATATTATCTTCGTTTGTCTTACCGGGTTGAAAAGGTAACACTGCAGCTTCATCGGCATCAAACATTTTATGATGATCATCTAATTCTTTTTCCGCCAGAATATTTTTTTCAACAACAATATTCTCTTTATCTAAACGTTTCGAAGAAGAAAGTTCTTCTATCACAATATCTTGCGGCAGTTTTTCAGTGTCGATCCCCCTCCTCTCTTCTTCGATTAACGAAAATGAGGGACTGATTGGTGTTGAAGGCAAAACCTCTGTTTGCTGCCCGTCTTTGTCATTAATCGTTAAAATGTCATTAGCTTCATGCAAAGGCAAAACGGCTCTAGGTAACTTTTCTATCAAAACAACAGGATCTTCAGCTACCACATCCATACCAGGAATATCATTCTCATTTAGAATATCGTCTATTTCTTTGACAGGATCTTCTTCTTTAGTAGATAAATGCCTTTCCTCAACAAAGAGATCATCTTCCTCTTCAAACATATTATTTTCTTTTGGCGGGGTATCTTCTTCAATCAAAAGATGCTCAATAGGCAATCCAAGGGGAGCATTTTGCAGCGGTAATTCAATTATTATCCATTGATCTTTTGGAAAGTGTAAATGAGTTGTATATAAACCTACATTAACTGCCGCTGTAAAGTGCACATAAATATCAGATTGTGAATGAAAAAAAATTTCATCGAATTCTTTTTCTAATTCATTATTATTTGTTATTTCAAAAGAACCCCCAGGAATAACAACGCTTATATCACTTTCATGTTCCTGAAAAGAAGTTTCCTGTGGAGAAAAATTTTCTTGAAAATCAAAAGACTGTACATTCTGATGTTTTATAGTGACAAGCTGACCATTCAATCTTCTAAAAACATTGCCCATTTCTCCTGCTGCATCAGTAGGCTCATTATCCTGCAGTTTATTTAGTTCAGCAACATCGCTACTTTTTTCAACATCTAGGAACTTTTCCTCAGATGGCTCCATTGATGCATCAGATCCAAATAATGATCTAATCGCTTCCATCAACTCTTTTAAATTATTTATTTGCTCAGTGCTATTAAACTCTTTTAACATTTTTTGAATAAATTGTACGCTCATTATATTCCCCAATTATCTAGTATGTTTTGTGAAATACTATCAAACGAGTTATTTGAATAACATCAAAATGGAAAACAATGAGATAAAATGTTAATTTTTCAGGATAAAATGTAAGGATTATTTGATGCGGTTACACTTATAACAAGTAAAAATCTCATTATTTGTAACCCTAAACGTGCAAATGTTAATGATCTGGTTTATCTAATAAATCATTTAATTGCGCTTCATCTAAAAGGGGTACACCCAGTTTTTGTGCTTTAGCCAATTTTGAGCCAGGCTTTTCTCCAAAAATAACACCCGAAGTTTTTGCAGAAACGCTCTCCGTGATCTTTGCCCCTAATGATTGCAATGCTTCTTTAATTTCTTCACGAGATCGTGAAAGAGTACCTGTAATAACATACGTTTTTCCTGCAAGTGGCTGTTCTTGATCACTTTTTTGACGAACGCTCCACTTCACGCCAGCCATCATAAGCTGTTTAATAATTTCGCGGTTTGCCTTTTCAGCAAAGAAAGCAATAATATGCTTAGCAACAACCGGACCGATATCAGGCAACTCCAGCAATTTGTCCTGATCGATATCCATCAATTCATCTAGTGTAAAAGTATCAGAAAGCAAATGTGCCGTCGTTTCACCAACTTCTCGGATCCCTAATGCATAAAGGAATCTGCCCAAAGTCGTATTTTTACTTTTTTCAATTGAATCTAGAACGTTATGGGCTGATTTGTCGCCCATGCGCTCTAATGACATCAAATCTTCTTTAGTTAAAACATAAATATCAGCAACTGATTTTATTAAATTCTGGTTCACTAATTGCTCAACTAGTTTTGAACCAATACCTTCAATATCCATTGCTTTACGAGAAACAAAATGTTTAATGTGCTCAATTCTCTGTGCAGAACAAATCAAACCACCTTCACAACGTGCAGCAGCCTCGCCAGGCATTCTAATCACGTGAGAACCACAGACTGGGCATTTTTTAGGAAGTTGAATTTTTTTTACTTCTTTCGTGCGTTTTTCTATCACTGGCTGAACAACTTCGGGAATAACATCCCCAGCACGACGCACAATGACATAATCTCCAATATAA
This sequence comes from Gammaproteobacteria bacterium 39-13, assembly GCA_001898235.1. Classification (GTDB taxonomy): domain Bacteria; phylum Pseudomonadota; class Gammaproteobacteria; order Berkiellales; family Berkiellaceae; genus Berkiella. The sequence continues at coordinate 73,570 of MKTN01000029.1, read as the reverse complement.
ATATCTTTTCGTGCAATTTCGTCCATATTGTGAAGCGTTGCATTACTCACCGTGACGCCACCAACACTAACTGGCTTCAAACGCGCCACAGGGGTAAGGGTGCCTGTACGCCCCACTTGAAAGTCAACGCCTTCTAGCAAAGTCATTTCTTCTTGCGCTGGAAACTTATAAGCTAAAGCCCATCTAGGTGCGCGCGAAACAAAACCTAATTCATTTTGCAGTGCTGTTTCATTAACTTTAACAACAATACCATCCATCTCATAAGGTAATTGTGCTCTTTTATTCAAAAGTTGTTCATAGTATTTTTGAACCTGTTCAATACCTTTCACAACAGTGCTTTCTGTACAAATGCGAAGTCCCCATTTTTGCAATTGTAGTAAACTTTCATGATGTGTTTCAGGAAGGGGTTTGCCCTGCGTAACTTGCGCACCATAAGCATAAAATGCCAAAGGACGCTTTGCTGTTATTCTTGGATCCAATTGCCTTAGGCTTCCTGCGGCTGCATTTCGAGGATTGGCAAATATTTTCTCATTTTGTAACGCTGCTGCTTCATTTAATGCAATAAATCCTTTTTTTGGCATATAGACTTCACCCCTCACTTCTAATTGCGAAGGAAAATCTCCTTGCAAAGCAAGAGGGATCGTCGGGATTGTGCGTAAATTAGCAGTAATATCTTCTCCTGTGGTGCCATCACCTCGAGTAGCACCTCGTGACAAAATACCTTTTTCATAAATTAAACTAACAGCCAAACCATCAAACTTAGGCTCACAGGAATAAGCAGGCTTTTGGGAGGATTCATCATGAAGTAATTGCTTGATCCTTTGTTCAAACCGTTGTAATTCATCAAACGAAAATGCGTTATCTAACGACAGCATCGGTGAAAGATGTTTTACTGAATTAAAGCTTCCTTGTGGGGCAATTCCAACGCGTTGTGTAGGAGAATCTGAGGTAATAAGCTCCGAATTCTCCTCTTCAATTTTTTGTAACTCTCTAAACAGGAGATCATATTCTGCATCAGAAACTGCAGGATCATCCAGAATATAATATCGATAATCATGCTCTCTGATGGTTTTTCTTAGTTGCAATACCTTTTTTTTGATGGCTTCGCTTACCAACTTTGCTGCCCTCTCATTGCGGCATGTGCGGTATTTTCCTTAATTTTGTCTCGAATTTGCATTAACGTTTGCGTCGTTAATGGTTGGCGTTTGATATCACAAAGCTCAGCATTCAATGTTGCCACCAACTGTCTGGCATTAGTTAACATTTTTTCAAAGGTATTCACGGGATCAATTTCGTTGGATGCAAACATAAACAAGATCAACCCAGGAAAAGAACTTTTCAGAATAGTTTCTTGTTCAAAATAGCCAGGCTCAACAATAGAAGCGATGCTGTATAAAACTGCCTTAGCGGGATCGTCCCCTAAATGACGATGATACAAACTCTGCTTACCAAATCGAAACTGATGTTTATGGAAAGCACTAATCAAAGCTTTTCCAGAAAAATGACTATTTTGTTTTGGCAAAATAGTGATAGCAATAAAATCAGGTTCTTTAGGGGCTTCATTCAATTCAGCCTGAAAAGCAGAGACTTGTTCTTCTTGCAAATCAGGTAACTCAGCAACAGAAAGTTCAAATTCTTCACGAACATCTTGTTCTGGCTCTTGTGTCTTTGAAATGGGAGCAACAACTTTAAGGGCTTCCTTAGCATAATCCTCTAACAAGGGATCATGCTCACTTTTTCCTTCTGGCAATTTTTTATGAATTTGTTGAAATTGACTTTGTGTTTTTTCTAAAATAATTTCTTCAAACACCTCAGATTTTGTATTCTTTTTATTGCGTCGATTGCGTATTGCATTAAAAAGAATATATCCAATCAGGACCACCCCAATGATTAAAGACAGTAAATGCATCTATGCCTCCCTTAAGTTATTTTATTCTTCCCAGTTTACTTTTAGGCTTTGTTGGCTGCACTCTTCACAACAGGAATGTATTCTGCATACATTCCTGTTGCTCATCGCTTGCCGCCTCGCTTCAGCTTGGCTTGGCTTATGCCTCGGCCATGGATTTCGCCTCTTCAATATCTACCGTTACAAGTCGTGATACCCCTGGCTCGCGCATGGTAACACCTTGTAATTGTTCAGCCATCTCAATTGCTAATTTATTATGGCTCACATAGATAAATTGCACTGTTTTAGACATATGTTTCACTAAATCACAAAATCTACCCACGTTATTATCATCTAAAGGTGCATCAACCTCGTCTAACATACAAAATGGCGCAGGATTCAATTGGAAAATTGAAAATACAAGCGCAACAGCAGTCAATGCTTTCTCACCACCAGATAACTGTTGAATAGAGCTATTCTTTTTACCGGGGGGTCTCGCCATTAAAGTAATGCCCGTTTCTAGTAAATCATCACCCGTCATTGTTAAACTCGCTTGCCCCCCCCCAAACAATCTGGGGAAAAGCTGCGTAAATTCGTTATTCACCCGATCAAAGGTTTCTTTAAATTTAGTTTTAGTTTCTTTATCAATCTTTTTAATTGCATTCTCAAGCGTTGTTAAGGCTTCGGTGAGATCGTTACATTGAGAATCTAAATATTCTTTTCTTTGAAGCGCCGCTTCATATTCTTCAATTGCTGCTAAATTAATAGCTCCTAAACGGTGTATTTTCTGTTCAATCTCTTGAATATTTTGCTGCCATAGCCCTTCATTAGCTTCACTAGGCATTGTGGCAAGAATATTTTCAATAGTGTCTTCAACGTTCTTTAATTTTTCTAACGCACTTTCACAACGAACCTGCAATGCCTGCCAATGCATCTTCGTTTGTTCAAGTTGTTCTCTGACCGTAACGCTTTTCTGATCGAGCATGTGAAGCGCACGTTCAATTTCGCGTAATTGATTGTCTACCGCGGCAACGGCATCACGTGCTTTATTTAAATCACCCTCAATCATAATGCGGTTTTCTAAATGCGTTTCTAATTCAAATCTGAGTGTCTCGATCGGATCTTCATTTTTTTCCATTGCTAGAATAATATTTTTTACTCTGATCTCAGCGTTTTCGATCTGAAGTTGACAACGACTCAAATTATCTTTTAATGCACTACTTTGCGTACGATAGGTTTGTAGTTTTAAGGCAATTTCTTGCGCGCGCGTGGCAGTTTCTTTTACTTTTATTCTGGCAGAAGAAACTTGCTCTTGTAAGTTGCCCTTTGCCAACGCCAATGTTTCTTGATCTTGATTGATCTGAGCCATTTGCTCTAAAGCTTCTTGCAAACTACTTCTGGAAACATGTACTTCTTGCTGTGATTGTTGGATTAATCCTCTGCATTCAGCAAGATCCTGTTGGATTTGTTGATGCCGCTTTTGACTTTGTTCAATCCGGTTTTGTTTAATCCTATGCTCACTTTGCAGTGTAGAGATTTCTTGATGCAGTTTATTCTTTTCCTGATGAAACGTTTCTTTATCAAATTCAATATCTTTGAGTTTTTCTTCAGCCTCTTCAAGCGACTGTTGAGCTTGAAACAACTTTTCTTGCTGTAAATTTAAATCTTGATTTAATCTTTTCAACTTTTCTTCGCGTGCTAAGACACCCACGCTATTATCTTGTGGCTTTGCTTTTACTTTTACCCAGCCCTGCCCCATCCAAAGACCTTGGGGAGTAATAATAGATTCACTTGGCGCTAAGGATGATAAACGTGTTGTTGCCTCTTCAACTGAAGCACACAAATGAACGCTAGCAAGCAATTGGTAAAGACTGCTCGGTAAGCGATGGATTTCTTTAATACAGCTCGCCAATCGATTGTCTGAAGGTAATTCTAATGTTGTGTTGTATTGCCACTCAATCAAGCTGATATCGCAATCTTTCAGATCGTGCAATTGATTTGCCAAAGAAGACAGTTGCCCCTGTTCGATGCCTATTGCTTCAAGAAATCCTCCTAAAACCGTTTCCACTGCAATTTCCCAACCAGAAGTCACTTCAATATGCTGAGCTACATAAGGATTGGCTTCCAAATTTTGCGCAGTTAACCAGCTTTTCTTGGCCTGTTCGTCTTTGCCTAATGCTGAAGATTGCAAAGCTGCTAATGCTGCTTGCTGTCCTTGCATTTCATTTAAGGTGTGTTGCAACGTTTTAATTTCAGCACGCAAAGTATTTGCAGAAGTTAGAATGCCTTCTTTTTGCACGACACATTCTTCAATCTGTTCATCAACATTCTCAATTTGATGCTGACAAAGTGCTATCTTTTCATTTAATGCTTCTATATCTGTTGTCTCATCAGCGCCTTGAGCCTTTAATTCTGCCTCTAGGCGATTCATACGCTCTTGTGTCTGATGAATTTGCTTTTCGAGCTGAGTAATTTTTGCCTTTTCTGTATCTGCCTGACGCGATGGTCCAATGCTTGCCTGCTGCAATTCTGCAGTTTTTTCACGCCACGTTTCTAAAGCCATTTCAGATTGCTGTTGCAATTCAACAGCTTGTTCAGCAAGTTCAGCACTTAAATGATGCTCAGGTTCTAATTCGGCAATCAGCTCTTCTAAATTGAGCATATTCGCTTGATCTTGTTCTAATTGAGATTGTGCGGTTAGAAATGTTTGTTCCGCTTCTTGCTTATCAAGTATTAATTGCTGCTGACGTTCTTGATGATGCTGGATAGCTTGCTCTATTTTTGCAATTTCACCGCCTACTCCATAATAGCGTTTCTGAACTTCATTCAATGCTTCGTTAGAATCTGTTTGGACAAGTCTCAATTTTTCTTGTTCTGTTTTTAAACTTTGAGAATTTGCTTGTTCCTCTTCTAACTTTGTAATAAGTTCTCGTATTTTAGCTTCATTTTCTTTAATTTCAGCATCTAGCCTTTTCCACACTAAAGCAGCTAACTGCGCACTCATGACACTTTCTTCAGCTTTAAGTGTTTTATATTTTTCAGCAGATTGAGATTGTCTTTGTAAATGCCGTAGCTGATTATCTAATTCACCTCGCAAGTCATTTAAACGAGCCAAATTGTCTTGCGTGTGTTGAATGCGATTTTCAGTTTCTTTACGTCTTTCTTTGTATTTGGAAACCCCAGCTGCTTCCTCTATAAAGGTGCGCAGATCTTCAGGTTTAGCATCAATAACACGAGAAATCATCCCTTGTTCAATGATGGCATAGCTTCTTGGACCTAAACCGGTTCCTAAAAAGATATCTGTGATATCTCGACGACGGCACCGCTGCCCATTGAGAAAATAGCTTGATTGGCCATCTCTGGTCACTTGCCGTTTAATCGCAATTTCAGAATAGGCAGCATATTCACCGCCAATTTTTCCTTCTGTATTATCAAATAGCAATTCAACCGTTGCTTGCCCTACTGGTTTTCGCGCAGAAGAGCCGCTGAAGATGACGTCTGTTAAGGAACCACCTCGCAAATGCTTAGCAGAGGATTCCCCCATTACCCAACGGACAGCATCGATAACATTTGATTTGCCGCAACCGTTAGGTCCGGCGACAGCTGTCAAATTGCTTAGAAAATGGATACTTGTAGGATCTACAAATGACTTAAAACCAGCCAGCTTAATTTTACTTAATCGCATTCTTTATACACTCCAAGGAGGCCGCGTGCTTAGTCACAGCACATAAGTTTTTAGCTAGGCGCCAAAGGGCCAAGACCGCAGTGTACATAAAAGTGCATGCGGATTGCGAGAACCCAAAGACAATAGCCTGCCTTCGCATATGCTACGACATGGCCAACCTATATGCCACGACGAAGCCTCAGCGGAGACGGGCGCCAAAAAGTCAGATGCGAAGACTAAATCGGCTGGCTCCAGTGCTTGAGACAAGGTAAACTGATCCTTATTGAATGGAATCATTATACCATGGTTAAGTTATGAATCAGGATGCTTCAAACAATACCTTAAAAATACTTCTTGTGGAAAATAGCCGCACCGCCCGTGCCTTGCTCACACGGTTCCTCGAGAACGAAGGATATACTGTTGAAGCTGTGGCCAGTGGCTTAGAAGCTATTGACGCTATTGTACATGCCGATTATCACCTCGTAATAATGGATGTCTTTCTTCCACAGATGAATGGCTACGAAGCTGCTCAACATATCAGAGCACTGGATAGTTATAAATCAAACACACCCATGATAGCTTTTTCGTCCAGTACAAGCGAAAAGGACAAAAAAATCTGTCTAGATGCTGGAATGAATGAGTATGTCATCAAGACAGATACTAATGAAGAACTAATAAGTGTGTTAGCCAAATACAAGAAAAAAACCTCTGACAATAATAATCATTCTAATCACCAAGCCTCTTAAAAGTTAACCAACAAAACAACAAATCTCGGGATCCCTGAAGGAGTTCATATGTTAGGTGCCTTAACACAACTCATTGACGAATCATTAGAAGGCTTTTCCCCTACCAGCATTATTCTTGGAACATTAGCCTTACCCATTGCAAATGCATTATACCAACGCGAATGGCGTGAAGATCTACGCTGGGTCCAAGATAAAGCTTTTAAGATAGCGCCTAAAATTCCTTTTATTGGCTCCAAATTCCAACATGAGATCGATAAAAAGTTTGAACCTGCCATGGACGAAATGGATCAGGATATTCATAAAAAAAGGACTTTAGTCTATAAAAGCCTTCCTAGAGAAGGCATTGATAAAAAAGTACTTCTAGAACAAATAAAAAAAGATTGCGATTTTTCTGAGATTGGCGACAAAATGTCGGGGGCTATTTATCGCTCGCTAATAGATAGAGATCTTGATTCGCTTAATGCTGAGATTTTCGGACTTGCTGCTTATACTAATCCTTTGCATGCTGGAGCTTGGCCTAATTTAGCACAACGAGAAGCAGAAGTGCTTGCATGGTGTTCAGCGCTTTTTCAGGGAGACGACACTATGTGTGGCAGCATTACCAATGGCGGCACATTCAGTATCATGGAAGCATGCCGCACTTATAAAGAATGGGCAAAAAAAGAAAAAGGCATCACACGCCCTAATATGGTAGTCCCTGCCACTGTACATGCCGCTTTTGATAAGGCAGCACAAGATTATGGCATTAAATTAATTAAAGTGCCGGTTGATCCCAAAACGCAAATTGCCGATGTCAAAGCCATGTCACGCAAAATTAATAAAAATACTATTGCAATAGTAGGATCAGCGCCTTCTTATCCTACAGGCACCATCGATCCTATTAAAGCATTAAGCGAATTGGCGCTAAAACACCATATTGGTTGTCACGTGGATGCATGTTTAGGAGGGCTTCTCTTACCTTTTGCCAAAGATGCGGGAAAAAAACTGCCTGCCTTTGATTTTTCATTAAAAGGTGTCAGTAGTATGTCTCTTGATCCACATAAATACGGGCAAACTGCAAAAGGCTCTTCAGTGGTTCTCATGCGTAAAAAATTTGGCATCCATCAACCTTATATTTTTTTGGATTCTCCTATAGGAATGTACATCACCCCCAACCAAGCCGGTAGCCGTTGCGGCGCAAATATTCTCATGACTTGGGCAACCCTAGCGCACATTGGCCGCGATAATTATGTAGACATCACCAAACGCATCTTTAATTTACGGGAAAAAATTGCTGATGAGATCAAACAGATCGCTGATTTGAAGATACTTGGCACCCCTTTACTCAGCGTCATCGCCTTTGATGCCAAAGATCTGAATATCTATCTTATTTCTGAAAAAATGAAAGCAAAAGGCTGGCATTTGAATAATATTCAAAACCCAGCCGGAACCCATCTTTGCTTAACCGCTAAGCACTTAGAAGATCCTCAATTTTCAGCAACCTTTATTCAGGATCTCAAAGAATGCGTCCAGTATGTCAAAGACCATCCCCACGAAAAACCAAAAGGTGAAGGTGCCGTATATGCAACATTAGGGAGTATTCCTGCTGTTATTTCTCCTCAACTTAAGGAAAAACTGGGCCAAGAATATTATTACTTAAGTACGAGGATCCAGCCTACCCGAGCCAAGAAACGAGAAACAGCACAAGAACAATCGCCTCAAGAAGTAAAAAACCCTCGTCCTCGACGCCCACGTTTCACCAATACCAATCAGTAAATCACCTACGCTCATGCCAGAAAGATATTTTTTCTGGCATTTCAGCTCATAACCATCGAATTTTCTTTAAATTTTTTGTTGTACTTGCAACAAAATAGATAAAAATGATGAACTTCAAATCCTCTCTTCTTGTCACATTGACATGAGCGTATAAGGGGATTTGTATGGCAAAAGAAGACTGGGAAGAAGAGGGCCAAGAAAACGAAGAGGACGAAATAGAAGATGTTAGTGCAGAAAGAAGAGCAAATCTTGCAAAAGCACTGAGTGATCGTCTGTCGCCTAAAGACAATTTACCGCCAAAAAATGCTGAAAAAAAACCAATAGTTAAAGATGCTGTTATTCAAGCACCTGAAAATAAAAAAGCCGCTCAAGATGCCTTAAATGCACTTTTGGCTAATCGAGGCAAAGCACCACCACAATCAAATCAACCCCCAGAAACGCCAAGCAAAGACGAGCCTCCTAGCCCAACTAATCAAAGCGAAAACAGTAATAAAATAGATAATAATAGTGTATTTGCAGCGCTGGCAAAATTACAATTAGATATCGGAAGAGCAACTCGAACAGTTACCGATCCAACATCAGGAAAATCACGAGAAATAAAAACCCTTGAAATGTATACGAGAGACTCTCCGCGAAATGTAAATGATCAAGAAGAGTTATTAAAACTAATGGCATTAAGACAAGCGCTTAATAAAGATTTAAGCTTTTCAATGATCATTGATAAAACAACTAATCCTGAAAGATTTAAAGCGCTAGCGGCTGCACCTGATAGTTTTAATTCACTTCCAGGCAACGCAAAACCAGAACATTCCTTTTTACTCATATTAGATGAACAAGAAGTACTTGATAATATTGATAAGATCCAAGAAACTTATTTAAAAGAATTAGCTTCATTAAAAGAAGAAGCTGCCAAAGAACTTTCAGCAAAGCACGAAACCGGTGAAGAAGAGGCTTATGAAATTGAAGAACAATTTCAACAAAATGAAACCCTTTCCTCTGTCCCACTAGCGACTCCTGTTGGTACAACCGTAGAAGCCAATGCAGTGTCCCAAAAAGAGTCGACACCAACGCCACTTATGAGTAAGACCTTAGAAAATCTTAATAAAATTTCCCAGAATATACCACGAGATCAAGAGTGGATAAGTATTGCAGGGGAACAAGCCTATGCCCCAGGGGCATTACATTATCTTGATAGTCTATGGTATGAATTACAAGATCTAAGCAAAATTACTGACTCCCAAGAACAAGATAAAGCAATACAAGAAACCCTTGATCGCACCGCAAAAGAAATGAATGAGTATGTAGCAAGCTCTGAAAATCCCGGAGAAATTCCAGGCATCAATGTAGTTGCAAATTTAGTGCAAAATTTATCACATGATACGGTTGAAGCTCCAGCTATTACAAATATAGAAGAAAGTATTCCTCCTATACCAACAACAACCGCTCCTCCTATACCAACGCTAGAAAAAAATCAAACACCATCACCTCTAATGTCCGTTGGTGAGGAGAAACCTACCGCTGTAGCAACTACTACTGATTTACCAGAAGAAACACCACCTCCCACACTGACCGGTGGAGAGAAGAAACCTACCGCTGTAGCTACCAGTGATTTACCACCAGAAACACCCAACCCAAAAAGCCCAAAGGTTGGTTTCATTGCCACAGGAACGGTGACACCTCCACCAACAACAGGGTTATTAAAAGGAACACCATCCGTACCAACAACTTTCGATGAGGCACAAAAACCTAAAAAGCCTAAAGTTGGAGGAGGAGAGGATGCAGAACTTGAAACATTACTTACACCATCCCCCTCTCTGACCCCCATGGCTAAACCTGAAAGCACCAGGAATATTGTTTCATCTTCTCAAACTGTAAAAGAAATTTTTGACAAGCTGCAAAATAAAGAAAGTAAGCTTCAAGAAACCCTTGGTATTAAGGAATTTACGCCAAGCGGCAAGAAAGATAATCCGAGCGAACTTAAGATTCAATTAGATAAAATGGATAAAAATAATAAACCGATTGAATATAGTATAAAAAATCAGACTGGAGGCGGCGTCAACTATTCAGTTAAAAATGGCATGTCTGAAGAAGAAGCAAAAGCGGCTATTGATAATATGTGCCGTTTAGCGGTGGAAACGGCAAAACCAGGCACAGAATTTAATATTCCTAATTCTCGCTATAAAGAATTCGCTGAAAAGCAAATGCAACAGTACCTGAATGAAGCTATTGCAAGCAACAAATTTACGCCAGAAAAAGGCTTTCCCGAAGGTAAAGTCCCCAAAATCAAAGGAAGTGAACCGCCTTCTGACAAGAAAAAGGCTTCCGTCAATAGCGGTTAATCAACTGATGCCACAGCTCTTTTTTGTCCGTGCAATACCCTAGCCAAATGCCCAGAAGGGCTGTGAGTTTTAGCATCAAAAATCGTTAAATCACCTACCACCCAAAAATTTTCCGTAGCACGCGCAATGATGCTATATAAAAAGTGATCTCCTTGATCAAAAATAAAGGGTCTTTGATCTTTGCTCGTATAAACAGGCGAAAAAATAACATGAGTCCATTGCTTATCATATAATTCATAAAAAGTAAGCACTTCACAAGAAAGGTTTTTGGTTTTGAGCTCTTGCAAAATAATGTCTTTTTGTGCCTGAAACGGAGTTACAACAACTGTTGTCTCTAATACTAACGATCCCTTGCTCAATAACGTGGCAATAGCGGATGCCTCTTGCGAGTTAATTCGCATATTCCCCTTAGATGCACTTTGCCCTTGGACCATTTCGCCATGATAATTGAGGCAAGTGGCTGTACCTACTTCAGCATGAAGCGACAAGGTTGATGAATACATGCCATGATCTAACAGTTGCTGGTACGTACTATTGGCTAATGCTACAGAAAAAGCATTCCCTGTACCAAGAAGCATACCCTTAAATTGTAACTGTTCAATCGTTTCTTCTTCATCGAGCTCATATTTTTTTAGCGCCCACTCTTGCGGCACGGCACTCATCAACGGCGCCGTAGAAAGATCTTGATTATCACCAAAAAACACTGATCGATGTGTTCGAGCTAATAAGGGCATCATTTGCTGCGGCAATAGTCGATTTGCCTGTTCTATAATCAATAAATCTGCAAAATCTTCAATTTGATGAACGCTTTGCCAAGTTAAGTTTTTCCAATCTAATCGCTGTAACACCCAGCCATGATAAAACGGTATGGCCTCACTAGATAAAAATGACGAAGCCGAATTCTCACGACATGAAAGTGCAAGTTGAAAAAGTTTTTGTCCAAACATTGCATGTATGGCACATAACTGATGGTTCAATGTTTCACTCTCAAGCAATGGTGATACATTTTGTGTCAACCATTCCAACCAACGCGTCGATACCCCTCGTTGCAAAGCTGACGACTCTACTACCTCAACCAGTGCTTGATGTATTTTAGTACGCTGAACTTTAATTTGTCTGGCTTTTTCAATAAATAATGCTTTGATCTCTTTAGGATCGGATGCCTCTTGTCCTAAAACCTTAGCCAAATCCTTGCTTTCTTGCACGGAGCACTTTTTGCTTGGTAAAAACCAAGACCAAAAGCCTCTTTTATTTTTTTGTTGCCATTCTCGTTGTGCTTTTTCAAGTTGCACTAACTGTTCTTCAAAGGATTCATCCTGCCGCTGTAACTCTTCTATTTGCGCATCTAACTCGCCTAATGTTTCCTCTTCTTCTTGCAAGGATAAAAATGCGCTGCCTAATTCAAGACCAGTTGCATATATTTTATAACATGCTTGTAATGCTTCAAAATCGTCACCATTTTGTTCTACTTTCTCAAGTGACCATTTTTTTATTGACAGCGGTGTTGTCAACAAATAAATAGAAGGAAACGGTTTTTGCGAAAGCTCTGATTGTACTAAATGCGATGCAATCACTGCCGAGACTACGCTCTCTGGTTTACATCTTGGCGTTGATTTAACAGCAATTGATTCGCCCTCATTTAAAGAAACAGCATGTAAAGCAGCTTCATATTCATTTACGGTTAAAGCAGCTCTGTGCGGAAATTGACCCGATAATATTTTGGCATGGGTAAACAACTCAGGAAGCTCGAATTGTGCTTTAGGATAACTTTCTTCTACTTCTGCATAAGCTCTAAGTAATGGCGATATTGCTTCAGTTGGAGGAAGCGGATCTGCTGCTTGAAAAACAAATACTTGCGTTAAAAGCGTGATCCCCAACGAATTAATGCTTTGCTGCCATTGGTTATCACTGAGTTCGTCAAATAAAGCGCTGCATGCCTCAAACACTTCCTGCCATGTTTCAAAAGAAAGGGTATTTTCAGCGGTTAGCCATTCAAAACGAAGCCAATCATCAAAACAATGTATTTGTTCTACGAAAGGACTTTGACCAAATAATGCATCACAATGCGCAGGTGCAAGCCATGGGATCTCCTTATTAGTCAGACAGAGCTTCCCTTCTTCTATAATGGCAGGGATCCATAGCGGCGCCCAATAAGTATTGTCTGCTCGCTTACCCGCAAAAGGCGCAATCCACACTATCGCATTTTGTTGCGATAAGAAAGAAACCGCATTTTCATTAATCAGATCTGCTCTATCAACAAAGTGAAAGCCTGCCTCTTCTGAAATAGAAAGTTGATTAAACTGGCTATACCATAAACCATGCTGCCAATATTGAATAACTGAAAGGGGCAAATCAAAAGAGGAAGTTGACATAGAGGGCTCCCTATTCCATCTGAGCAATATATAAAAGCTATTAAAGTATATTTAGCATATAAAAAAACCACTTCATGTTGCCATGAAGTGGTTCTGACTATCTTAAAAAACTTAAGGCTAGTAGGGTCTTGGACCGCGAGGCTTTATTGAAGGATGCGGCATATCTGGTCCTTCAGGATAATACCTACCACCTCTTCCTGTGCTCTGAGCAAGCGCATTTGTTGCTGCTTGATGGAAGCTGTCAGACTTATTTCCTAAATAATCGCCACTTCGAGCAACATGAAGACCTAATTTTTCAGGCTCATTAAAACGTCCTCTTTGTGCAAGAGCCGCTCTTGTGTCAATCAAATCGTAATCGTTATAGGAGGTGCATACGCCTGCACTTCTTTTAGGGCCACGTACCATTTGTCATCCCTCTTCAATTTTATAGTATTAGTATGCCTCTGATTATATTGATGACTTAACATACTGTCTAGCACCTTATCGGGCGAGAAAAGCATTGCGTCGCCAAAATTTAGAAATCTTTCCAAATCAGATCTTTAGTTTCATCAACAACACCATCGCGTTTAGCAAAAATCTTTTTATGCTTTTCAATTTCCTTTAAACGAGAATCTGGAAATTGCGCTCGATTTTTATCAAAGTCACGCAAAAATTGATCAATCTCGCTTACATATCCTGTTCTTTTTATTTTTTCTGCCATGAGATCACCTTTTATTCATCAACATACTCAACACAATTGATTTTTCATTTGAAAAAACTCAATCCGGAGTATAGTACGGGTTTTCACCACTAGTATGATCCGTTACGTCAATGACAGCAGTAATTTCAGATAATTGTGACATTAATGTTTTCTCTATGCCCTGCTTAAGCGTAACATCTACCATGCCACAACCATGACAACCACCACCAAAACGCAAAACTACTTCATTATTTGGTGTAATTTCTACTAAAGTCACCATTCCACCATGACTGGCAAGGTTAGGATTTACTTCAGCATGCAAAATATAGTTTACCTTATCAGCAAGACTACCTTCACTCTCAGGTTTCGTGCCACGCAAGTTCGGGGCAGTGATAGCAAGCTGGCCTCCCATTTTATCGCTCTTATAGTCGATTTCTGCATCTTCTAAATAAGAGACACTCGCTCTATCAATGTAAAGCGTAAAACCTGAAAATAATATAGGAATATCACCCGCTCGGTGCTCTCCCGGAGGGCAAAAGGAAATACTAACATCCGCAGAAGGAAGTCCTGGATTGGTTAAGAAAATCCGCAACCCCATCCCCGGCATGTCCTCTTTACTAATGAGGTAATTAAAGTGTGCTTGAGCACTCTCAGTAATATGAATCTTGGGGGGAGCAGCAACATCTACACTCATTGTTTATCCAAAAAGATCAAATAATTAGGTAAGTATTTTACTTGATAATTACTATCATTTGCTACCGCTTCAATCCTTTGGCATGATAACTGTTAGCCCGATTAGCGAGATTATTTATTCTACTAATTAGGTTTGATATACTTCCCCAAGTTGTTTATCAAGGAAATGCTGAGTTGTTTAACGGATTGCATTTTCTGCATTGCCACGGAGAGTTAAATGGCTGACAGAAACGTTTTAGATTTTCGGGCCCAGGCCGAGCAAATGATGCGAATCATTGAAGCTCGATTGCAAGTCGGGCAAAGGCATGCTGCCCTTGAGTTTCTTATCTTAAAATTCAAAGCGTTATATGAGCAAGGCGTTTCTAGTGGCCGGGTTTATGAAAAAGAGGGTATATTCCCTTATACGCCATTTTCTGAAGAACGTTAACGATCTTCTTTATTCCCCCCTGTTAATTCACTCCCTTCATTATTAAGTCATTGAATTTGCATTCGTTTATTCAATAATCTGTTTTGGTTATGTTACTTATATTGTGTCATAATATTTAGTAAGGTAACAAAAAAAGTGTGTAGGTAGACAGAATGAATCAAGAGCCCCCTAACAATCATTACACGCCCTCATTACCAAAAAACAAAAACCTTAGTAAGGCAGAAAAAGCGCTCAAAAAGGAATGTCAAAAAATATTAGAGGACACAGATCTCACAAGCATAGATAAAATCTCTATTCGACTTGATGACGCTTTTAAAAAGCATCTTAAAGAATTTACTAAAATTGAGCGACAATCTATTGAAGAAGTGAAAAAGCTCACAAAGGAAGCTAAAGTAAAGCCACGTCGACCTGGCAAAAATAACTAAAAACTTTTTCTTTGACGTCTCAGCATTGACGCTACATAATACGAAACTCTTCGAGCGGTAGGCAGGTAGTTATGGCCAGTTTAATTTTTTCAATCCGAACCAATCAAATGCAAGCACAAACTCAAAGGATCCTCGACGAAGCTGAAAAAAGGCTAACTGGCACCAATGTGGATGATCTTGTAAAAAGAGCTCAAACTGCAGGTCAAAAAGTTCCTGATAGAATTTTCGCCCAAAAAGGTGAACATACACAAAAAATCACAAACATTATTGATCAAGCAGATCATCTACAACAAAGATCTCAAGGGCTGAGAAATTCTTAGCAAAGAGCATATTCCTTAATATATAATGTTTTAAAATCAATATCTTAATATGCTGCCTTTTAGAGATCACTCTCTTTTAATCGTAACACCCTTACCGAATATCGGTTTTTTCTAGTCAGATTTCTTCAATTATGAGAAATTTGCCTTCGAGCCACTTTACTTACAATAAAACTGTGGTAACATACCAAACATAATTTAGTTAAATGGTTAGTTAGGATTTCGTTATGGCAATAGTTTTTACGCCAGGTGCTACCCGCGCCTCCCAATCGCCGGATAAGCCAAAGCAAGAAATAGATGACGTAATCGAGTTGTCACCCAAAGCAATCTGTCCTTTATATAATGCAACGAAAGATTTTTTTGATGCGATGGATCCTGCCAATGAACCTAAAAATACACTTCATGGCAAAAACAGACATACATTTTAAACACCTTTATCCAATATTATTCGCTATAATTCATTTCCCCACTACATTCTAGTGGGGATCACTTAAAAAATTCCCCCGCAATAAACCTAAAATCGCCTTTTTTTAACCTATCTTTTAATCGAGCTATATCAACGGCAGGAATACAATCGGTTTCATAAAAATTAACAACTTTGCGAATTTTCTGATAAATCTCTTCTAAAGATATGGAAATATCAAACGGTTTGATTAAATCTAGCCCTTGACATGCAGCAATAAGCTCTATCGCAATAATTGTGATGGCATTATCTACCATTTCCTGTAATCGTCTTGCTGCAAAAGTTGCCATACTCACGTGATCTTCTTGATTAGCCGAAGTAGGAATAGAATCTACACTGGCAGGATGTGCCAATACTTTATTTTCACTTGCTAAAGAAGCTGCAGTGACTTGTGCTATCATCAATCCAGAATGTATGCCGCTATTTTGAATCAAAAAAGCAGGCAAGCCAGACAAACTGGGCTCCATCAATAGCGCGACTCTTCTCTCAGAAATATTACCTATAGTGGCGATAACATTCGCCATAGCATCAGAGGCAAAAGATAAAATTTGCGCATGAAAATTTCCCCCTGAAATAATTTGTTGCTTATCAGAAAAAACCAATGGATTATCCGTGACAGCATTGATTTCGTTTTGCAAAGAAGTGCTTATATAACGCAATTGTTCAAGACAAGCTCCCATAACTTGTGGTTGACAGCGTAAAGAATAAGGATCTTGTACCCGATGATTTTTTTGATGACAAGTTGCATTTTTATGAAGTAATAAGGTGAATGCTTTCGCAACATCGATTTGACCTGTTAAACGTCTCAGGTTGTGGACCCTCTCATCAAGAAACTGCATATCACTTTTAGAGGCCTCTAAAGATAATGCGCCAGCATAAATTGCGCTCTCAAACAAAACCTGGCATTCAAATAAAGCATGCAGAGCTAAAGCGGCGGAAACTTGAGTGCCATTTAATAAAGCTAATCCTTCCTTGGGCTCTAATTCTAAAGGGGACAAATGAATCTGTTGGAGGGCGTCACTCGCTAAAATTCGTTTTCCTTTGAAAATAACCTCTCCAATACCTAACATAGCAGAAGCAAGATGCGCTAAAGGAGCAAGATCTCCAGAAGCGCCAACAGAACCTTTAGATGGAATACAAGGAAAAATATCAGCATTATAAAATGTAACGAGGAAATCTATCACTTCCCAACGTACACCAGAATAGCCTTGCGCTAAAGCATTAATTTTAAGCAAAAGAACAAGCTTAACAATATCCTGTGCTAATTCAGGCCCTGTACCTGCGGCATGAGATAATACTAAATTTTTTTGTAAGATTTTTAATTTTTCACCAGGGATAGCTTTATTGGCAAGCTTGCCAAATCCTGTGTTAACACCATATGCAACGATATTATTTTCAACATAATGTTTTACCGTTTGCTCAGCATCTAATACTTTTTGCTTAGCGCTAGGGTGGATCTGAATATCTTGCTGCGACCGATAAAGTACTTCTACTTGCGATAAAGATAATTGACCCGGCATCAAGATAAAGGCTGTCTTCATTTGTTCACCATAGGAAGATCCAAATGGTTTTTAATAGCACATGCTTTTGCTATTTCATAGCCCGCATCAGCATGACGCATCACTCCAGAGGCAGGATCATTCGTCAAAACTCGCGATAACTTATTAGCGGCTTCCTTTGTACCATCAGCCACAATCACAAAACCTGCATGTTGGGAATATCCCATCCCTACACCACCACCATGATGGAAACTCACCCAGGTTGCCCCGCTAGCGCAATTAAGCAATGCATTTAATATAGGCCAATCGGAGACAGCATCCGAACCATCTATCATTCCTTCTGTTTCACGTCTTGGACTTGCAACCGATCCTGAATCAAGATGATCACGTCCAATTACAATAGGTGCTTTTAATTCTTTATTGGCAACCATTTCATTGAACGCTAATCCTAGTTTTTCACGCCATCCTAATCCTACCCAGCAAATACGAGCAGGTAACCCCTGAAAAGGAATTCTTTCTCGTGCCATATCCAGCCACCGATGCAAGTGCTGATCATCTGGAATAAGCTCTTTTATTTTTTTATCTGTTTTGTAAATATCTTCAGGATCACCTGATAACGCAACCCAACGAAAAGGACCTACCCCCTCACAAAACAAGGGACGAATAAATTCAGGAACAAATCCGGGAATATCAAAAGCATTATCCACACCTTCATCAAACGCCATTTGCCTAATATTATTTCCATAATCAAATGTCGGGATCCCTTGCTCATAAAAAGCAAGCATTGCTTTAACCTGTTTTGCCATCGAGGCTTTGGCAGCAGAAATGACTTTCTCAGGTTCTGTTTTTCTTTTTTGTCGACATTCTTCTATCGTCCACTCAAGCGGATAATAGCCATTTAAGGGATCATGGGCACTGGTTTGATCAGTCACCATGTCAGGCCAAACTTCTCGTTTCACTAATTCAGGATAAATCTTTGCTGCATTTCCCAACAATCCAACAGAAATAGGTTTATCGTCATGAACCGCCTTTTTTATTAATGAAATCGCTTCTTCTAACGAATTACAAGTTACATCTAAATAGCCATTTGCTAAACGTCGCTTTATCCTTTCAATATCATATTCAACAGCTAATAACGAGGCACCAGCCATTGTTGCAGCAAGCGGTTGAGCCCCCCCCATCCCTCCTAATCCTGCTGTTAATATCCATTTTGAATTCAGCTTACCTTGAAAATGCTTCTTTGCAGCAGCTTGAAATGTTTCATATGTACCCTGTATGATCCCTTGGCTACCAATATATATCCATGAACCTGCCGTCATTTGCCCATACATCATGAGACCTTTTTGATCTAATTCATTAAAATGATCCCAAGTAGCCCAAGCCGGAACCAAATTTGCATTAGCTATCAAGGCGCGTGGCGCTTCTGGATGCGTTTTGAACACACCCACTGGTTTTCCAGATTGAATTAATAACGTTTCATCGTTATTCAAGCGTTTGATGACTTCAACAATTTTGTCAAAACACTCCCAATTTCTCGCAGCTCTACCAATACCGCCGTAAACAATCAATTCCTTGGCATTTTCTGCTACATCGTTATCGAGATTGTTCATTAACATGCGCAGCATGGCTTCTGTCGCCCAAGATTTAGCGATTAATTGATTGCCATGTGGCGCTTTGATCTGACGAGTAGCATCAAATCGTGATGGATTTTTCATGTACTTTCTTCCCTGATTGAATAATCTGACGGCATCTATTCTCACCAAATCGATAGGAAAATTCATCAGGATGTTCCATATCCCATATGACGAAATCAGCGCGCATACCTTTGGCAAGTATTCCTCTGTCTTGATACCCTAAAGCCTTAGCGGCATTTCGCGTCACACCTTGAAGCGCTTCTAATGGTGTTAACCCAAATAGTAAACAAGACATGTTCATCATCAGCAATAAGGAAACCGTTGGTGAAGTGCCAGGATTACTATCTGTGGCAATGGCGATAGGAACATTTAACGCTCTAAGCAGTGCAACAGGAGGTTTACAGGTTTCTTGTAAAAAATAATATGCCCCTGGTAAAAGCACTGCAACAGTATTAGACATCTTTAAAGCATTGGCTCCTTCTTGATCTAAATATTCTAGATGATCCACTGAAACAGCTTGATATTTTGCGCCCAATATCGCACCTTTTGCATTTGACAATTGCTCAGCATGAAGCTTAATTTTTAAATGATGTTGCTTAGCCCATTGCAATAGCACTTCCAAGTCGGTAGCAGAAAAAGCTATTTTTTCACAAAACCCATCAATAGCATCAACCAGATTTTCAGCCATGAGTGTAGGTAACACTTCTTCAATTAGAAATTGAATATATTTTTTTGTTGACTGAAATTCTTTAGGCAAGACATGCGCACCTAAAAAAGTTTTTTGCACGCAAACCGGAAATTTTTCTTGTAGAAAATTGGCAACGCGCAATATTTTTCGCTCAGTTTCTAAATCTAATCCGTAACCTGATTTTATCTCAATAGTGGTGACACCTTCATGCAGCAATGCTTGTAGTCTTTTTGCACTTTGATAAAATAAGGCTTCTTCACTTATTTTTCGTGTTACCTCTACAGTAGAAGCTATACCACCACCTTGCTTTGCAATAGCTTCATAATTCAATCCTTGCATCCGTAATTTAAATTCATGCGCCCGATTACCTGCATACACTAAATGTGTATGGCAATCGATTAATCCAGGCGTCATTAAACTCTGTTCTATCTGATGAATTTCACTGGCATGAAGATAATTTTCTGGCAACGCTGAAGTAGGTCCTACCCATTCAATGTAACCATTATTCACAACAAGCGCTCCATCCTCAATGAATCCATAGTCTTGGGCCGAATCCATTGTGACAAGAGAAGCATGTTGCCAAATAACAAAGTTACTCATGAATTGGCAACCTTCTTCCAATGATAAAGGAATTCAGCAAGGCACAATCCACCTAGTTTTACGCTCTGACTATCTTTATCAAAAACAGGTGCTAACTCTACTATATCCATCGCAACGACTTTTCCTGACGCTGCCAGCGTTCGTATTGCAGGTAATACTTGCCATGGCATCATGCCATAAGGAGAAGCAGCGCTGACACCAGGACAAACGCTTGAAGCAAACACATCCATGCAAAGCGTAAGGTAAATGGTGTCATGTTGTGAAATAATTTGCTGAATTAAAAGAGAAATAGCTTCAGAGGATGCATATATTTCATCACAAGTGAGATGCTTCACATCCCATTTTTTAGCCATTTCAAAAAGCGAGGATGTATTACTGCTTGCTTTAATACCTATACAATAATAATCAAAAGCCACGCCATTTTGCTGACGATATTCCGCTATTTGCAAAAATGAAGTACCAGAGCTTCCCTGATTGTTTACTAAAGTTCGCATATCAAAATGCGCATCAAAATTGACAATAGCAAAATTTGATTTTTGGTATTTGTGATGAAGCCCTAAGTAATGTCCCCAAGCTGTTTCGTGTCCTCCACCCAAAATGAGGGGGAAGCATCCCTTATCTATGATCTGCCTAACCATTTCTGCTAAAGCTTGCTGAGAGACTTCTAGATCGTCTTGCAAACAAATTATATTGCCAATATCTAGTAGGTCTAGATTTTCAGCCTGACCATGCAAAGGGTAATTTGCTAAGGCTTGACGTAGTGCATTCGATCCTTCTTTTGCCCCCACACGACCTTGATTACGTTTAACACCTTCATCACAGGCAAAACCCAAAATGGTAATAGTTGGTTGTAATGCAACGGGCATGCTGACAAAATCAGCATAGCTTTTCATTAAGATCCGCTGATAAAACCTTTCCATAGCACCGCTATCTATGCGACCCTGCCAGAGGGTTTTATCAGGTAAACGTAAAAATGGTTTGATGTCCAATTGCAAAATCCTTTTGCAAATATTTTCCCATCGGTTTTCTATCTCTACACCGCTTGCGGGAGAATAACAACTCTTATCCCCTCTCCCGCTTGCGAGAGAATAATAACTCTTATCCCCTCTCCCGCTTGCGGGAGAATAATAACTCTTATCCCCTCTCCCGCTTGCGGGAGAATAATAACTCTTATCCCCTCTCCCGCTTGCGGGAGAGGGTTAGGGTGAGGGTGAGGTTGAGGGTCTTACTCTCAGTTTACTCATGAGCAAACTCTTTACTCTTTTTCCCTCACCCGCCGCTAAAAGCAGCGATCTCTCCCGCGAAGCGGTAGAGGGATTTGTCTGCGCGCTATGCTTGCAGACAGAAGATCATTCATCTCATTTTCAATCTTCTCTTTTATTGAGCAAGAGAAGGCTTAAATAACTCAAAAAAATTCTTCGTAGTTGCTTCTGCAATCTTATCTAACGATTCACCACGAAGCTTCGCCAAAAATTCGGCAACATGGCTCACATAGGCTGGTACATTAGGTTTTCCACGGTGAGGAATTGGCGCAAGATAGGGGCAATCCGTTTCAATTAACATCCGTTCAAGTGGCACTTTTCTAGCAACATCCTGCAGTTCTACTGCATTTTTAAAAGTCACAATGCCAGAAAATGAAATATAAAAATTTAAATCTAAAGCTTGCTTGGCTGTATCCCAATCTTCGGTAAAACAATGCATAACACCACCGATTTCATTAGCTTTCTCGCTTTGCATCATCGCAATAGTGTCTTCTTTGGCGGCTCGTGTATGAATAATAAGCGGCTTTTGGCATTGCTTTGCACAATCAATATGCAAAGCAAAGCGATCTTGTTGCCATTTCATTTCGCCAGATGAACGATAATAATCTAAACCTGTCTCACCAATTGCAATGACTTTAGGATGTGAAGATTCTTTTTTCAAGATGGAAAGATCAAATGCCTCTCCAGGATTCTCGTTAGGATGAAGTCCAGAAGAAATAAATACATTTTGAAAACGATCTGCAATAGTAACTAATTCAGGGTGATCGTTTAATGTCACAGCTACACATAAAAAATATTTAACGCCATGTTGACGAGCTTGATCTAATACTAATTGAAGATCTCCTTCATAAGGAGTTAAATCAAGCATGTTTAAATGGCAATGCGAATCTACGTACACAAATATCCCTACATCGTATGCGTTGGACGATCAGATTTTAAAGCGCCTGCTAAATAAGTTTCAATTTTATTGCGCACTTTAACGCCATCTTCACCTTGAAATTGTACCCCTATCCCAGCAGCACGATTACCTTGGGCACGACTTGGTGTAATCCAAATGACTTTTCCTGTCACAGGCATCTTTTCTGATTCTTCCATCAGATTTAATAACATAAAAACTTCTTCCCCAAGCGCATAAGGTTTGCTCGTTGGGATAAATAATGCACCCTGCTTTACAAAAGGCATATAGGTCGCATATAAAACAGCTTTATCACGAATAGCTAATGATAATACGCCAGAGCGAGGAAGAGGTTTCTCGTTTTGATTTTGATGTTCCGAATTACTCATACGGACCCTCCCTCGGAGCACAACAACTCCCATCGATAAAATAATGTCTCAAACAATAATTGCTTATTTGTTCCAGGCAATGACAATGTTTTTATTGACTCTGTCAGATACTCAAAAAAAGTGAATATTTTTTTGAGTGGTATTTTCCGTACCAAATGCTCCAAATGTTTAACTTCCGAACCCGTGTACAAATAGCCAGTTGAAGCCTGTAAAGCGAACCGAGTCACTTCGGCCACCCAATAATAAAATAAGTATAGTGCTTCCCTAGGCTGATTAGCGATAAATTGCTGTATATCTTCACTGTCAAATGCGCTCTTTGGTTCTATCAAGATGGCTTTGGTCAAAGCACTGCGCCAATTACCCGTATCAGCATCAAGAAATTCCCTTGCACGCAAAGGAGATCCTGCCGCCAAAGCGAGACATTGCTGCAAGTATTTATCATTCTCCGAATAATTACTTTGTAGCCAAGCAAGTGATACAGGAAGTGGCGGTAAAACAATGTGAACATGCGTACACCGGCTTTTTAAGGTTGCAAGCATATTTTGCGGCTGTTCAGCAACAAGGAGCAGCACTGTTTTCCCTAATGGTTCTTCCAATGTTTTTAACAAAGCATTTGCTGAACCATGTGACAGTTGATCTCCTTGAAAGAGTGTAACAACTTTATACCCTTGTTGATGAGAAGTTTGATCTAGAAAATGCGTCAATTCTCGAATTTCATCAATACCGATTGTCTTAGCATCTTCACCGAGCCGGCGAAGATCAGGATGATGATTTTGCTCAAACAAATAGCATGATCGACAGGTGCCACAAGCCCCCTCTGCTGGCGCTTGGCATAATAAAAGCTTTTCAAAGGCATGGATAAGGTTAGCTTTTCCTAATCCCTTAGCGCCACTTATCAACAGGGCATGAGGTACACGCTGGCTATTATATAATTGTAATAAGCGCTGCCAAGTAGATTCTAGCCAAGGGTATAAATGAATTGCTGCCATTAGCTGTTCCCTATACACATACTCTTCTCATTTTGCTTTTATCTTGCCAAGGTTGTCATTATGAGCGTAGGAAGCAATCCATTCTTATTTTGAAGAACGTGGATTGCCCCTACGCCTCCTTAATGACCGCATTGTTCTTGATTTCTAAATGAGTTCTACTAAAAAATATTTACTATAATGCCACGTATAATATCTTGAACATCTTTTAGTGGTCTTGATGCATCCACAATACGATAACGCTGTTTATCGCGACCAGCTATTTGTAAGTACTGTTGACGTATACGTTGAAAAAAGAAAATCTTTTCTTTTTCAAATCGATCTAAATCTCGGTTTTTTTTGATACGTTCAAACGCAATTTCAGGTGATGCATCTAAAATAATTGTACAATCCGGTACAAAATCTCCTAATGCCCACTGATGAAGAGAGTCAATTTTCTCAATAGGAATACCTCTGCCAGCGCCTTGATACGCATAGGTTGCATCAACAAAACGATCGCAAACTACCCATTTTCCTTCAGCCAAGGCAGGCTTAATCACATGTTCTACATGTTGTATTCTTGCCGCATACAATAATAACAATTCTGTTTGGCCAAATATTTCTTCATCATATTCAGCTAACAATACTTTTCGAATGGCTTCGGCTATTGGCGTCCCACCCGGTTCACGAGTGACAACAACTTGGTTGCCAGCCTTTTGGATTAGATCAGCAATCAAATTGACATTGCTAGATTTACCTACACCCTCAATGCCCTCTATGGTAATAAACTTTCCTTTTTGTACTGTAGTACTCATTATATCCCCGCTTCTTTTGTCCATTGTACGCCATGGCCAAGCTTGTAAACTAAGGAAGTTGTTATTAATTGATATTTTCTCACCGCTTGATTATGTTCACTCAAAGAAGGGGCAAAGTGATGCGATCCATCTCCTTTTGCAACAAAATATAATGCATCACCTTGGTCAGGATGAAGTGCCGCGAAAATAGATTTCATTCCTGGCATGGCAATAGGCGTTGGAGGCAATCCTTTATGCACATAAGTATTGTAAGGTGTGTCTTGCTTCAACTGTGCTTTTGTTAATCTTCCCGTGTACTCTTTTCCGACGCCATAAATCACAGTCGGATCCGCTTGTAGGCGCATATTGGTAGCCAAACGTCTTTGAAAAACACCAGAAATTAAATTTCTTTCCTCATCTCTGATGGCTTCTTTTTCAATGATAGATGCTAAAATTAATGCTTCATATGGCGTTTTCAAATGAATATTCGATCCACGTCCATCCCATGCTGTTTGCAGTCGCATGCGCATCGTCGCGCGCATACGCTGCAATAAATTAAGATCAGACATATTCGCAGTAAAATAATAGGTATCAGGGAAAAACATGCCTTCAGGATGGATATCTGGCTCGCCTAGTAGTGTCATAATTTCTTGAGGAGATTTTCCTATTAGCACTTTTTTAATCGAAGGAAGTCTTGCAACAATACTCATCATGTCATCAAAAGTATGTCCTTCAATAAAAGTGACACTGTATTGAACAACATCTCCAGCAATCAGCTTTTTTAACAACATTTCCGGCGTAATTGACAGATAAAATTGATATTCACCTGCTTTAAACAGCTTTTGCGCACCTTTATATTGAATCCACCAGCGTAATAACTGAGCTTGTCGTTGATTAATAATACCCTGTTGTTTCAACTGGCGCACCATGACATTAGCGCCTGTACCCGGTGCTAACGTATATTTAACCATATTGTCGTTATTATTTAGCGGCGTATGCCAAAAGCTATCAAAAGCCCAAAAGGCACCCACCACTACCATTAGCGTTAATATTAATGATGCAAGGAAAGCTTTTAACACACTATTTTCTCTTTAATTAAATTTGCCAATCTCAGCGTTGTCGGCCCCACTCTTAAGGGAGTTGATAATACTTGCTTAACAGGCCAAATGCCGAGCACCCCATTACAAACAAAAATTTCTGAAGCCCGTATAAGTTCATCTTGTCGTATCGCGTTCTCTTTTACAGGGATCCCTTCGTGTTTGCATAGCGACAAAATAAAAGAACGCATGACACCTTTAATTCCTACTTCATTCAACAAAGGGGTTTGTAATTCATTATTAATTACTGCAAAAAGATTCGTTCTAGTACCTTCTATCACATCACCATTCATGTCACACATTAGTGCTTCATCAAATGCCCCCATGCGTGAAGCTGCCATGACTTGCTCAAGGCGGTTCAAATGCTTTATCCCTGCTAAATAAGGATTACGACTCAAATAGATATCACTAATAGTGACGGTAATACCCTCAGTCCAAAAACATTTAGGGTAGTTGGGCCAAGGATAACCAATTAAAATTCTGGTAGAGGTATTATCTCTTGGGGAATACCCTCTTCCTGCGCTTCCTCTTGTCAGGATTAATTTTATAATTGAAGGCAGTGGAAGGGAAAAATGGGAAAAGAAGCTTCTTATCTCATCTTCTAGTAATCCTTGTGAAGGACAAGGTATTCCTAAGCGCTCACATCCTTGTAGAAGACGTTGATAATGGTTACCCCATAATGGGTAATCAGCGATATTGCGGTGAGGAACTGTTCTGACAGCAATTGTTTCAAATAGTCCATCACCGTAATGAAGCCCCCTATCCAGGAGGCTAAGCTTGCTAGCAGGCGCTCCGTCTACAAATGCTAGACACGTCGAAATACCAGCGCTCCATTAGTACCGCCGAAGCCAAAGGAATTGGAAATACAAATGTCCATTTTCATTTCACGGGCATGATGTGGTACAAAATCTAAATCGCAATCTGGGCTAGGGTTGTCTAAATTAATCGTTGGAGGCGCAATTTGATCGCGCAATGCAAGTACACAGAACATGGCCTCAATCGCACCAGCAGCTCCTAATAAATGACCTGTCATTGATTTTGTTGAACTAACTGGAATTTTCTTCGCGTGCTCGCCAAGTGCAACCTTAATCGCCATACACTCACCGACGTCACCAACAGGGGTTGAAGTACCATGAGCATTCACATAATTCACTGCGTCAGGATTTATACGTGCATCTTTCAGGGCATTCGTCATGGCCTCTGCTTCACCTAAACCACCTTCGGAGTAAGAAGTGATATGGAATGCCGAAGCACTCATGCCAAATCCGATGAGTTCAGCATATATCTTTGCACCCCGCTTTTTCGCCGATTCGTATTCTTCAAGCACAAGGACACTCGCCCCATCGCCTAATACAAATCCATCTCTTTCAACATCCCAAGGACGACTTGCCTTTTCAGGCTCATCATTTCGAGTTGAAAGTGCGCGTGCAGCCGCAAATCCGCCTACACCTAAGGGTGTGCTAGCTTTCTCTGCTCCACCTGCAACCATAATATCCGCATCACCATAAGCAATGCAGCGAGCCGCCATACCAATGCTATGCACACCCGTTGTACAAGCTGTTGCAAAAGCAATATTAGGCCCTTTGAAACCATACATAATAGAAACATAACCGGCGCTCATATTGATGATGGCACCAGGAATAAAGAACGGAGAAATTCTACGAGGGCCTGCGTCTCTTAATTCATCGTGGTTCTTTTCAATGAAAGCTAAACCACCAATTCCTGAACCAATAGACACGCCAATGCGAGAAGCATTATCAGGATTGGCTGATAAGCCTGCATCTTGAATAGCTTGCACTGCAGCAGCAATCCCATATTGAACGAAGGTATCCATCTTTCTGGCATCTTTTGTGGAGATCCCATAAAGCTGGGGATCAAAACCCCGAACTAATCCGGCTATACGCGCACTGAAATTCGACACATCGAATGTATCAATGACGCTAATGCCGCTTTTTCCTGCCAGAATATTTCGCCATGCAGTATTTACGTCATTTCCTACAGGTGAAACAACACCCAGACCGGTGACGACAACTCGACGTTGCTGGTGGCTGCTCATAACCTCTCCTGCAAAAATTCAGCAGGGCTTACTCATTCCATTACATACGCTTCTTTTTGTTGCCGCTAGACTTTATCGCCTCGCCTCAACAACTGGTTCGAGTATATTTCTGTTGTACGAAATTGATACCTCGTCAAACAGAATGGTTTGAATAAGCCCTGCTTGGGATTATCTACTTCTTTGCGTGCTCTTCAACGTACGCAATAGCTTCCCTTAATGTGGTAATCTTTTCAGCTTCCTCATCAGGGATCTCTATTTCAAACTCTTCTTCTAATGCCATTACCAGCTCGACGGTATCTAGGGAATCAGCCCCTAAATCATCAACGAACTTAGACTCGGGATGAACTTTATCCCTTTCGAGCCCAAGCTGTTCCACCACGATATCTGTAACTCGCTCCTCAATGCTGTTCATGACAACTTGTTCCTCAGCCATTTTATCGACATGCTCCACTAAATAAAGTTAAAAAACTAACATTAATGGTATTATACCTAGAGTCAGTAGGCGCAAATGCTAACAAAATATTTTGCTTCATGCCACCATTGACCCCAGAATACAGTTAGTCCATTAACATACCACCATTCACATGAATGGTTTCACCCGTAATATAACGTGCTTGTTCAGAAGCTAGGAAAGCGACACTAGCAGCAATATCATCAGGATGCCCCATATACCCCATAGGGATGGTGTTAAATAAAGCCTCACGCTGATTCTGCGGGATCTCACGCGTCATATCTGTATCTATAAAACCGGGTGCTACCACATTAACAGTGATCCCTCTTGTCGCAATCTCTTTAGCTAAAGATTTTGAAAAGGCAATGACACCCGCTTTGGTTGCCGCATAATTCGCTTGCCCTGCATTCCCTGTGATCCCAACAATTGAGCTAAGGGAAATAATTCTGCCCCATTTTGCTTTCAACATCCCTTTTAAGCAGGCTTTGCTCAAACGATATACACCCGTTAAATTTGTTGCTAAGGTCGCATCCCATTCTTCATCCTTCATGCGCATGACTAAATTATCCCGGGTGAGTCCAGCGTTATTAACTAAAATAAGGGGAGCACCAACATCATCAGTAATGGATTTCAAGCACTGCTCAACTGCTGAAGGTTGAGAAACATCCAAGGTAATGCCATATCCTTTTAAATTATGTTGCTCTAAAAATTTGGAGATTGCTTGTGCACCTTGCTCAGTGGTTGCACTACCAATAACGGTTGCCCCCATTTGCCCAAGTGTTTTAGCAATAGCCTGTCCAATTCCACGACTAGCTCCAGTCACTAAAGCGACTTTGCCCTCTAATGAAGATAGTTGCCACATAATCTTTATCCTACAGTTGTTAAAGCAGTCTCTACCTCAGCGGGTGTTTCAATTCCCATTGGCTTCACGACAGGATCAATCCGTTTAATCAAACCTGTTAATACTTTACCTGGGCCACACTCTATAACAAATTGAATTCCTTCACCCACCAATCTTTGTACCGTTTCAACCCAACGTACAGGACGGTAAAGTTGTTGTACAAGCTTTTCTCTAATGTCATCAGGATGTTGGCTCATTTCGACATCAACGTTATGAATCACAGGTATTTGAGGTATTGAAATCTTTACGTGCGTTAAAGCTTTTTCCAGGGCAAGCGCAGCAGGTTTCATGAGTTCACAATGAGAAGGTACACTCACAGGCAACATCAAAACCCTTTTTGCACCTTTCGCTTTTGCTAAAGCGCTAGCTCGTTCTACTGCGCCAATGTGTCCTGCAATAACAGTTTGTCCAATAGAATTGAAGTTAACAGGCGCAACCACCTCATTTTGTGCGGCCTCTTCACAAACAGCTTGTAATACAGCATCCTCTAATCCCAAAACAGCTGCCATGGCTCCCACACCTTGAGGGACCGCTTCTTGCATCAATTTTCCTCGAAGCGTAACTAACTTTGCCGCATCTTCCAAGGTTAAAGCATTCGCACAAACTAATGCCGTATATTCACCTAAGCTGTGCCCAGCCAATAATTGAGGCTTAGCGCCTCCTTGCTGCCGCCATACTTGCCATAAGGCAACCCCAGCAGTTAACAATGCAGGTTGAGTATTGACCGTGTCATTTAAGGAAGCTTCTGGCCCAAATTGCGCGAGCTCCCACAAATCTTTACCTGTTGCGTTTTTGCTTTGGGAAAAAACTTCTTGAATAAGAGGAAATTTTTGCGCAATTTCTTTTAACATTCCCACATGCTGGGAACCTTGCCCAGGAAATACAAATGCCAAAGGTTTGTTTTGTGTCGTCATACCCACTCCCGCAAAAAAATTAATATTTGATGAGCGCTGAGCCCCAAGTCAAACCGCCGCCAATCGCTTCAAGCAAAATAGTTTGACCTTTTTTAATTCGACCATCACGCACGCCGACATTAAGCGCTAAAGGAATGGATGCACTTGAAGTATTGCTATGGGTAGCAACAGTGCAAATAACTTTTTCCATAGAGAAACCTAGCTTGTCTGCTGTCGCTTTGATAATCCTCTCGTTGGCTTGATGAGGAACCAGCCAATCAATTTGCTCTGAACTGATATGATGCTTCTCTTGAATTTCGTGAACCAATTCCCCTTGTTTACTGACAGCCAGCTTAAATACCTTTTGTCCTTGCATTTGAATGTAAGGATGAAGCTTATTTAAAGGGATATTGAAGTTTTCATTTGCAGCAACGCCTGGGATCACACCAGAATGATCGCCTAATTGAACATTATCAACATAAAGCAATTCATCATAATTACCGTCAGCATAAAGATGCGTCGATAAAATACCAGGTGTTTCGCTAGCCTCTAGCACAACTGCGCCGGCGCCATCGCCAAACAGAATACAAGTATTGCGATCATTCCAATCAATCAGACGGCTCATGAGTTCAGAACCAATCACTAATGCTCTGCTAACAGCGCCTGATTTGATATACTGATCGGCGATACTTAGTGCATAGACAAACCCAGAACAAGCTGCCTGAACATCAAAGGCAATACAAGGAGGAATTTGAAGCTTTTTCTGTACAAGGCAAGCTGTTGCAGGAAAAATTTTGTCGGGAGTCCCTGTTGCAACAATCACCATCTGTATATCTTTTGCAACACATTGTGCTTGCTCTAAAGCAGCATTGGCAGCTATTGCCGCCATACTTGAGGCTGATTCATCAGGACCTGCTATATGCCGCGAACGGATCCCTGTTCGCTCAACAATCCAGGCATCAGAAGTGTCAACTCGCTTTTCCCAATCAGCGTTCGTAAAAACGGTAGGAGGCAGGTAGCCTCCTGTACCAACGATTTTTGAATATCTCATAGGGGTTTGCGCTCACCCAAATACAATTCCACTTCAGAACGGATCTTTTCTGGAATATTTTTTTCTACTTCTACTACCGCTTCAATAATAGCTTGCTTAAAGCTAGGACGTTGTGCATTTCCATGGCTTTTGATCACAATGCCATTTAACCCCAATAAGCTGGCACCATTGTAACGGCTAGGATCAAATCGTGCTCGAATAGCACGTAGTATAGGCATTGCAAGCAAGGCTACTAATTTTGTGTACCAATTGCGGGTAAATTCACGACGCAAATAGTCGATCAGCATTTTGGCAACACCTTCGCTGGATTTTAGTGCCACATTTCCAACGAAACCGTCGCAAACAACCACATCAGCTCGTCCACGGTACATATCAGTTCCTTCGACAAAGCCGATGTAATTAATCATGTCGGTATCTGTTAGCATTTGAGCTGCTTGTTTGACCGCTTCTGATCCTTTGATGGCTTCGGAACCAATATTTAACAAACCGACACGTGGATGTTCGATATTATCAACTGCAGCAGCTAAGACAGATCCCATGACGGCAAATTGAAATAAATGTTCACCCTCACAATCTACGTTTGCACCCAAATCAAGCATTCGCATATGGCCCATTTGCGCTTGATCAGCATTCACTGGAATAGAGTAGACAATTGCTGGTCTATCGATACCAGGAAGCATTTTTAAAACAAATCGCGCAATAGCCATCAGCGCACCGGTATTTCCGGCGCTGACACAGGCACCTGCTTCCCCAGATTTCACCAAATTAATGGCAACACGCATTGAAGAATCTTTTTTCAAGCGCAAAGCACTTGCTGGCGATTCATCCATCAATACTTGCTCAGACGCATGATGAATTCGCAATCGCGACTCATCATAGGTATGAGGGTAATTTTTGAGTTGTGCGGATAATTGCTGGTTGTCGCCTACTAGAATAAGACAGAGATGAGGGTATACCGACAATGCATCCAAAGCAGCTGGAACAACAACGCTTGGACCATGATCGCCCCCCATCGCATCTAGAGCGATGCAGATTTTACTCAAGTGTCTACTCTTCGTCAGTATCCGCTACTGCGGCAGCAATCACTTGGCGTCCACGATAGTACCCATCAGCAGTAATGTGATGGCGACGATGGGTTTCACCAGTTTCTTTATCAATAGATAAAGTAGGTTTACTGATTTTGTCGTGTGAACGTCTTTGATTACGTCTGGAACGTGTTGTTCGCGCTTGTCCTACAGCCATTTGATTTCACCATATATATAAGTTAACTGAAACATAAATTCATGGATCACTTTAAGTCTGCCAACTTGGCAAATGGGGAACCTGGAGAATTTGATCCTGATTCATCCCCTTCATCCTTTGTGTCATAACTCACACAAGATGGTTCATGACGAGGTGCCAAGGGTAACGCAAGGTGTATCTCCTCTGCAATCCATTCCGCAAGAGATATTTCACCATCATGAGTTAATAGAGGTTCATAACGGCTAGGTAAGTGTTGCGCTTCTTGATCGCTAGCTACCGGACTCACCTGGAATGATGACTCGAGAAAATAGTCCATAGGTTGCAAGCAACGTTGGCAAATAAGTGATAAATTAACTGCCAAATCCCCTTTAATACAGCATATCCCCTCACCATCTGTAGAAAAATTAAGCGAAACAGACACGACAGCATTCTTTTGTGATTTTAACTCTTGGCTCAAGTCATTCAGATTACACAGAGAGATGTCGCCAGATAGTTGCGTCCCTTTAAGAGGCGCCGTTCGGCAAAGCTTTACCGGCTGAATATATTTTGGCAGTTCATTGAGTAACATAAGGCGCCGATCATATCTTCTCTAGGCAGTAGAGTCAAAATTACATCAGCGAGCCACATTTCATCATTGCCATTCTCTCTAAAAATCCCTGTCTGTCCTTTAAATATTACGCTGAAGGTCATCAAGAACTTATCTGTTCTTGGCGAGAGTTTTATGGTATTACCCACTTTCTATTTGTTCGAGATGAAGAGTAAATGATGCATTCTTTAGTGTTAGCTTCCAGCTCTATCTATCGTCGTGAGTTACTTTCACGGCTCAAATACCCCTTTATCACCTATGCGCCTGAAATAGACGAAACGCCTCATCCAGATGAAACCATTACTGATATGGTCTTAAGGCTTTCACGAGAAAAAGCACTTGCTGCGCTTCGAAATAATCCTGGGTGCGTTTGCATTGGCTCTGATGAAGTAGCCGCTTTAGAAAATACCATTTTAGGCAAACCTTTGAACCACGAAAATGCCATCAAACAATTAACGCAAATGAGTGGGCAAGTTGTGATCTTTTACACCGGAGTTTGCGTTGCAGGCCCAGATCTTACTCGAGTAGACACAAGGTTAGCCCTTACTACTGTTAAATTTCGTTCCCTTACGCAGACAATGATTGAAAACTATTTGCATAAAGAACAACCTTATTCAAGTGCTGGTAGTTTTAAATCTGAAACATTGGGTTCAGCGCTAGTTGAACATTATGAGAGCGATGATCCTACTGCTATTATTGGATTACCACTTATTATGTTATGTGAAATGCTACGACAAGTGGGAATTGAGATCATTTAAACAATAGGCTCTTATAATACTCAATCCTTTAAATCTCAAAAAATGACCTGGTACATATAGCTGTAGGTCATGAGGATTTTTAATAATTAAATTTTCCCCTAAGTATTTGAATATATAGGACAAACTTATCTATTCCTTTCTTCTTCGGAACTAAGCACTGTTTATACCTCTCTAATTTCTACACAGTTTACCTATTTCCTGGAGAATAATGATAAGAAACCGCGCTTTAGAAGAAGATGCTTTAAACATCTATCTGAGGGAAATTGATGCAATAACGAAATCGTCCTCAATAGAGGAAATGTATCTTTGCATGAGTAAAATGATACATTCCATCGATAATGAGCAAACAGTACAAGCGATATTTCATCACATTAAAGCGAACGTTCAAGCAACAAAATTACTTCGAACTGTATGCACTTCTTCTAAAAGATTTCCAGCAAATCTTTTAGAAGAAGCTGTTAAAAAAAATAATATTGCATTTATTAACGTGTTTCTGGTTGAAGAAAATGCAGCAATATTAGTTCAATCTTGTTCTTTAGGTACTTTGTATGAACTCATTGCCAATCAACATAATGATTTATTTTTACAATTTTTAAAATTAGGCGCACCCTATAAACATCCTAATGATTTAGCTATCGCAATACTATATGAGAGAAATACAGATCTCTTCAACATTTTTTTAGAACTTCCAGCGATCCAACTTGATTTTAATCGTGTAAACAGAGAGAAACGCACCTTATTGCATATCGCTACTATTGCAGGTAATCCCGACACCATTGATTTACTATTAGTAAAAGGATTATCACCCTCTCAAAAAGACATTTATGGGTTTACATCGATAGATTACGCACTTTTCTTGGGAAATATAGAGATAGCTTACAAATTATCAGGTCAAGATAAAGCAAGCTTAGAACAAGATCCTCGATATAAAAAAATTCCGCCACGTGTCAATCATGAGCAACTTGTCACGAATATTTTGCATTACCTTAAAATGAAACACACATCCTTGGATCCTGATATTCAATTTACTTTACCTAATATAGACAAAGGCGTATGCAATGGCTGGGCAATGAGTGCAGCATTAAGCGCAGCAGAGTCTGATGAAGAACTGCACAAATTTTATAAAATGATTGATCTCTTTTGTGCTTGGGATGGAGAATTATCATCCCTAGCATTAATACCAGATGAATTCAGGGAAGAATTTATTTCTTTAGATGAAATGTTTTTGTACCTAACAAACGAATTGTATTGGTTTTTTCAGCAAAAAGATGCTTCTTTTGGTGTGTCCAAACATAATCGTGAAAAGCAACTCGAATTAATTTCAAGCAAACGCCGTATTAAAAGACTTGCAGACTTTGGTTTACCCGATTTAACGCTTGAAGAACAAAAAATCGTATTTAATGCATTTCATTCCATTACGGATGAAACATTGATAGATACACATTCTCAAACTCATGACGTTTCATTTTATCAAAAATCTTCGAATTGCTTGCATTATTTTGATGTCAACTTTCGTTATTGCCTTCCTCCTTTTGAAGACTACCAAACTGCGTTAGATGAAGTTTATGAAATGATGGGAGAAAATGTTGAAGGCATTGCATATTTCCATACTAATCCTGAAAAAGTAACCTCATCACTTCAGAAAAAAGCCGACCAAATTACTGCCGAATTAATCCAAAAACTGATTTTGTCACAATCCCATCGATATCGTAACCTACCTGCCATTTTAAATCATGCGGCATCAAGAGGTTTATCGCATTTTTTAGCGCATATCTTAACGGCAATTGGGACTTGTCCCTCGGAAATAATGAGACTCATTACTTATACCGCAAGCAAATCAAGAACATTCGAATGTCTACATGTACTTTATCAGCATCATCTTGAGATGGAAGATTTACCTCCTCCGATTTTATTTGATTTACTACATACTGCTATCCAATTTGATGACAAAGACATGTTTATTGTGGTTAAATCAAAGCTAAATAATGCTTTAATAACCACGAACATAATTCCTAATGAACAACAAAGAGCTTTAATGGCTTTTGTTTTCCCCCAAAATCAAACTCATAAAAATCAGAAAATCGATATTCAATCACCTGCACAAACTTTAACCCCTATGCACCAATCAAGCCAACCAGAACATCCAGTAGAAAAAAATGAAGATACTAATAAAAAATTTTCATTGACTAAATCTAGTTCACAGTGAATTTTTAATATTTTTACTCAACCTTTTATCCGCTTATATTTTCCTTCTATCCGTTCTATCTAGAGTTCTGCTTTTTTCAATATAAAATGGTTAATTCTTCCTTTTATAGCGGTGAAAAATGTTATCGTTCACTCATTTAACTGCTCATCTTGAAAAAAGCCTTCTCGAAGGAACTTTTGCCAGTACAATTCATGATCTTTTAGAAAAAGGGCTTAGTCTATCTCATGTCCTAAATAATGATTCTGGTGATACTCTGTTACATTTTATAGTGGCACATGGTAGTTTGAAATTGATTAATACTGTGTTAGAGGATGCATCATATGATGAAATTAATGGTGTGAATGCTTCAGGAGAAACCCCTCTTATTCAAGCAGTTAAATGCCAGCACCAATTGGTAACACATCTTTTAATAAATTATCAAGCAGATCCTAAAAAACAAGATAAAGAAGGGAAATGCGCTCTTGATTATTGTGATTCTCAAATTAAATGTACGACAAAAATCATGTGGCATCTCATTGAATGCGCTGATGAGTTAGCTTCTGTTTCAGATGATGATTTATTTCTAAAAGCACTTAATACGATGCAAAGCAAAAGGATTAACCTTGCCGATCCTGTCGATGCAGCAGACAACTCTCTATTTCACTTGGTTGTACAACATGGCTCGCTTAGGGTAATTAATTTAATCTTAAACTATGTTGACACTCAGGTGCTAAATATTAAAAATTCACAAGGTGACACACCATTGCATCAAACATGTGGTGGTTCTTTTTTGGTGAAAACACAATTACTTCTTGAAAAAGGAGCAAGTTCTACAATTGCAAATAACAAAGGAATTACGCCTGATTCATTGATGAGAGACAATGAAAAATTTTTAGCATTTCTGAAAACTCAGAAAAGAAAAACTCAAGATTATATTACAATAATTGAAACATTGAAAAAATCCATTGCTGATAATTCTACAACAAGAATAATTATCTCTTTATTGAAACAAGATCATACCCTTGAAGAACCAATTGATCATTTAGACAATACCCTTTTGCATTGGTTAGCAATGTCTGCTCCCTTCCATATCATTGAAGAGGTGCTAGAAAAAGGTAAGATCACAAATATAGATACGCAAAATAGCTTGGGTGAAACCCCCTTATTGATAGCAACACGTTTAGGCAGGCAAAAAGCAGTTAGTTTCTTACTGGCAAAAGGTGCAAACCCAACGATACAAGACATCTCAAAACGTAGTGCAGTTGAATGGGCTCAACGAGCCAACGAACCTATCGAATTGACTACTAAAGCATTAACGACTGAACAAACACTTTATGAACGTCTTGTATCAATGTTTGAAGAAGACGTTGCTGTATTAGGCGCAATGAGTGAAATAGAAAAAGTAGAATATCTATTTCAAAAATTCATCACATTTATTCGCTCAAATCACTGGTTATATGATGGTACACAGCGAAATTATAGCCAACCTTTTTTATTAGATTGCGATGCACATAGACAGTATGTTGTAAATTGCTTTGATCTTGCACAAACCTTCGCTACTTTACTACAAGCATTAAAGATTAGTGACGTCAGTACTTTTGTATATAAAGACATGAAAAGTAAATCTTTTTTATCAAAAGACCAAAAGATAAAAGGAGAATTTTGTTGTTTTGACAAAGAAGTTCAAGAAAAATCCTTTCCAGAAGGATATTTTAGCTATGATAATCATTGTGTTACAACATGCCAAGGAATGTATTTTGATCCTACCTTCTGCTGCTATTATAGTAATGTAGATGATATCGTCGACTCTTATGGCAAAGATGAAAAAGATACATCCAATCCTAAAATAAACGAAGGCAATAATGAAAAAGCGAAAAATGCTATTCGTATTTATGCTAACCTTGGATTCACTTCTCAGCTAAACAGTCTTCAGCTTCAAAGCACACCTAGTTTTTGCCAACAAAAAACTTTTCAGAGACTATTTCCCTGCAAATTTTTAGCTGTCCTACAATCATTATTTCCTGACACAGAGTGGTACACACTTAATAGGATAGGCAAAATAACTTTCACATCAAAAAACGCAAATCAATATTTCGGCATTGAATCAGAAAATAATGAAGTAGGCTTTATTACAGAAAATATGCCGCTAGAAACTATCTCTGACGTTTTAATTGCATGGGGGAAAAGCTTACCATCATTTGACGCTATTTTGATAATTGAAGCTAATAAGAATGAATTAGGTAGATCAATAAGAGAGCAGCTTATTCAAAAAGGAATTGGTAAAAGTAATGTGATTTTTAACCCGGCTGAAGAAACGCCTAAAACAACTTCAACAAATAGAAAAATTGTTAGAGTAAAAAGAAGTTCTAAGTGACGCACAAATATCCTATGGCAATTGCACCTCGTCATTGGGAGGCACATGTCTCTGGACTGCTTTATTAACGCTCGCGATGACAAGAATAATGTTTTCTACAAAGGTTTGAGTGAAATTAGCATGTTAAATATCCCCATCACTAAACTCTCCCTCTCGTAAATAGCGTGTATAAACAAATTGAAAAAAATAATTAAATGACCTATGAGGACCACCATTCTCCAAAGACTGACATAGAAAAACTCGTTGATGACTATGTTGTTGATGAAGCAGAAAAAAAACGTGATGAAAAAACTGGGATAGCCCCAAAAGGAATTATGTCTTTAACTGAATTGGCAATGCATTTAAAAATAGCCATCAGCTAAAGCGGTACGTCGAATGGATTAACAAGGAAGGAAAGATATCCCTCTTCTTCTCATAAGAAGAGGGATAAGTAGATTAACGTAAGGTTTGAGTATTTAAACCTAGCTCTGAAGAAAGTTGCTTCGTCATACTGGAGCCCATTCTGGAGGCTAAGCGATCAAGTAGACTATGCGTTGCGGTATAATCGATAATATCTTCAATACCAATCACTTCTCGTGCAACAAAACCTGCACTACCTAGACCATCAATTAGACCCATTTTCAAAGCCTGATCGCCAGACCAAAATAGACCGGTGAAGGTTTCATCAGTGGCTTTAAGCCTGTCACCACGTCCCTCTTTCACCGCTTGAATAAAATGCTGGTGCACATTATTCAATAAAGTTTGCGCAAACTGAACTTGTTCAGGATTTCTAGGTGAAAAGGGATCTAAGAACATTTTATTCTTTCCAGCTGATAATGAACGTTGTTCTACGCCCACTTTCTGCATGGCATCAACAAAACCAAATCCAGGTAATAATACGCCAATAGAACCGACAATACTTGAAGCATTAGCATAAATTTCATCTGATGCTGCAGCAACATAATATGCCCCAGAGGCGCAAATATCGACAACGACTGCATACACTTTCTTTTCAGGATATTTGGTACGCAATCTCTTAATTTCATCGTAGATATAAGCACTTTGTACGGGCGTACCACCTGGAGAATTGATACGCAATATGAGGGCTTTTACTTTTTCTTCTTTAAAGGCATTACGCAAACTTGTTGCGACTTGATCAGCATCAACTTCTTGTCCTTGACCAATGGTACCCATTAAATCAATAAGCGCTACGTGCTCTTTGAGGACTTGCTTTGGTTTGCCTTGAAACCAATATACCGTCATAAACAAAATGTAACCCAAGATGATGAGTTTGAAAAAAATTCCCCATCGTCTTGTACGACGGTGTTCCTCTACATTGGATAAAAGCGCTTTTTCTACTACTTCGCGTTCCCAGCGGGGAGAAGTATCAACCTGATCCTGCATGGCAGTTCCTCGTATTTTAAGTTCTTAATTCCTGACAATACTCTACAAATGCTTTAGGTAACGGACAGGTTATCGTCAAGTTATCCTTTTTATTTGGCAACTGAATAACTAATTTATGCGCATGTAAAAATAATCGATCAAATCCTAACGCTTTTGCCTGTGTTTTGGCATCTTGATCGCCGTATTTTTGATCCCCCAAAATTGGATTGCCCATAAAAGCGCAATGTACTCGAATTTGGTGAGTCCGACCAGTCACGGGAGTTGCCTCTAAAAGCGTTGCTTCGGAGAAAGACTCTACAATTTCAAAAGTTGTTTTAGAAGGCTTTCCTTCAACATCTACTTTGACTAGTCGCTCTCCGGATTGTAGTACATATTTCAGCAAAGGTGCTTCAACCTTTTTACCACCGCGCCATTTACCTTGAACCAAAGCAAAGTAGCGTTTCTCAACTCTTCCGGATTTCAGACAGTCATGTAAATGGAGCAACATAGAGCGCCTCTTGGCTATCATGATGCAGCCTGACGTATCACGATCTAATCGATGCACTAATTCTAAAAATGATGCTTCAGGACGCATTGCCCGCAATGCCTCTATCAACCCTAGAGAAATGCCACTTCCTCCATGTACCGCCAATCCCGCTGGTTTGTTAATAATTAAAAGTTCATCATCTTCATAACAAATAGCCAACTCAAGTGTTTTAGTGAGTTGTTGACTGGGGTGAGCACTTGGGCTTTGATCTAAAGCTATCCTGATGGGGGGGATCCTAACGGTATCGCCACAATTGAGTCGATAGCTTACTGAAATACGTCCTTTGTTAACCCGTACTTCTCCCTTACGGATGATTCTATAAATTCGACTTTTTGGAACCCCACGAAGAAAGGTCGTTAAAAAATTATCGATCCGTTGCCCTGCATGGGCATCTGTCACAACAATTTGTTGGACTTTGTTTAGTGGCTGATGACTGGCTAACATTTAGCGATTATATACTGACTATTACCTTTTGTCCGCTTTTTTTCCCCTTACTTTTCAACTAGTTCGGTTGGTGAAAAACTGATAAAATTAATAAGAGTGCAAGCTCTTAAATTTATAGGGCTTACTTAAGAAGTAGTGTGCCAATAGGAGCGAAGCGTCGCGAGGCTAGTATACTTTTTATCTCCTTGTTAATACTTGCATTTTCTCGCCCCTTCACATGCACTGATACGTTTGGCGAGAAACAAGGCGAAAGTTGCCCCCCTTTGCGGGCCTTTGTTTAAGAAAGCCCTCCTAATTGGTTAAGACCCCTACTACATTAGTATACTGGGGCAAAGATTAACAATGATAACTAAATCAGAAAATACATACACGGAATACTATGACTAAAAGAATGTTAATAAACGCCACGCAAAAAGAAGAATTGCGTGTTGCTTTGGTTGATGGACAAACCCTTTATGATCTCGATATTGAACGTACCGGTCGTATCCAGAAAAAAGCGAGCATCTACAAAGGTCGAGTAACGCGAGTTGAGCCAAGTTTGGAAGCTGCCTTTATTGACTATGGTGCAGAAAGGCATGGTTTCCTTCCTCTGAAGGAAGTGGCGAGAGAGTACTTTAGCAATCCTCATCTACTTGAAAGCGGTAAACCACACATTAGAGATGCTCTAAAACCAGGACAAGAACTGATTGTTCAAGTGGACAAGGAAGAACGTGGAAATAAAGGAGCTGCCCTAACAACTTTTGTTGGGCTTGCTGGTAGCTATCTCGTTCTTATGCCAAACAATCCTAGAGCAGGTGGTATCTCTCGACGCATTGAAGGAGATGAGCGAAATGATCTGAAAGATGCATTGAATCAATTGCCTCTCCCTGATGGCATGGGCCTCATTGTGCGCACAGCTGGTGTTGGGCGCAGCCTTGAAGAACTTCGTTGGGATCTCGATGTCCTCTTAAGTCAATGGCAAGCTATTATGCAAGCTTCTCAGCGCTCTGCTCCATTTTTGATTCATCGAGAAAGTGATGTGATTATTCGTGCCTTAAGAGACTACTTAAGACCGGATATTGCTGAAATATTGGTGGATACAGAAGAAGCTTTCCAACACGCGAAAAAGCACATTCAGATTGTCCGACCTGACTTTGCTGATCGTGTTAAGCGCTACAATGATGCTATCCCGTTGTTTAATC
The DNA here is from genome assembly GCA_001898235.1 of Gammaproteobacteria bacterium 39-13. Classification (GTDB taxonomy): domain Bacteria; phylum Pseudomonadota; class Gammaproteobacteria; order Berkiellales; family Berkiellaceae; genus Berkiella. The sequence continues at coordinate 31,951 of MKTN01000029.1, read as the reverse complement.
GTTTCCAAATTGAAAATCAAATTGAATCTGCCTTTAAACGAGAGGTTGCTTTAGACAATGGAGCATCGATTGTTATCGATCCGACGGAAGCACTCATTGCCATTGATATTAACTCAGCAAGAGCAACAGAGGGCAGTGATATTGAAGAAACCGCATTACAAACCAATCTTGTTGCTGCTAAAGAAATTGCCAGACAGCTCAGATTGCGTGATATAGGCGGGCTCATTGTCATTGATTTTATCGATATGAATTCTTCACGCCATCAACGCATGGTAGAGAATCAACTACGAGAAGAACTCAAAGCTGATAAAGCACGTATCCAATTAGGACGTATTTCACGTTTTGGATTATTGGAAATGTCACGTCAACGGTTACGACCTTCCTTAGGCGATTCAAGTGGTTCATCTTGCCCACGATGTGAAGGCCAAGGAACCATCCGTAACGTGCAATCTCTTGCATTAGCACTAATGCGAATTATTCAAGATGAAGCCATGAAGGAAAATACGCGCCAAGTTAATGTTCAAGTTCCTGTGGAATTGGCAGCATATTTAGTTAATGAAAAACGTCAAGCAGTCATGAGTCTTGAACAACGTCACAATATCCGCATTCTTGTACTTCCTAATCCTCATATGGTCACCCCGCAATATGAAGTGATCCGGATCCGTGAAGATGATGCGACAGATCAAGGGGAGGTCCCTAGCTACAAATTCATCTCTGCTGTAGAGTCTAAAACAGAAGAATTTATGGCACATGCTGAAGAAATCAAAGCAGATGAACCTGCCATCAAGCATTTCACGCCTGTTGCACCTGCACCCGTAGCTTCTCATGATAAAGGTTTTATTCGCCGTATCTGGGCGGCCATGTTTGGAAGCGCTACCGGTACAGCAACCACTCGTGCGGCTCAGCCTGTTAGCACCACTAGAACTTCTGAGCACAGATCTTATGCCGGCAAAGGACACCAACACCACCGCAGAGGTCGCGGCCATCATCGGGGCGAACGCATGGAGCGTCAAGATCGCAATGATCCCCGAGGTGAGAGACAAGACCGTGAACACCGTGGAGAGCGTCATGATCGTGGTGAACATCGCACAGAACGTCATGATCGTGAACATCGTCATGAACGTCATGAGCAACGCGATCATCGTGATCACCGTGGCGAACGCCATCATGACAGAGGCGAACAGCGTCAAAATCGTGAACAACACCATGAACGTCCTGAACAGCGTGAACAACAACATGAACGTCCCGAGCAGCGTGAACAACAACGTGAGCAACGTGGTGGGCGTCGGCATCAACAGCGAAACCGTCGTGGTGGCAATCGTTCTCGAGACGATCGTTACAGAGAAAATAGAGAGTTTAGAGATCAAGACGATAAAGTAGCTTCAATCCCTTATGAAGTGGAAAGTGAAAAATCGCTAGAATCGACTTTCGAAATTAAAAATAGCTCAGAATTGCCAATTCAAGAAACAAGTGCAAAACCTGAATCCTTAGCAATAGCACCTTCTGTAGCAGAGGCTGCTGTAGAAAAAGAAGTTTCACCGTTTGTTGATACGCAATTTAAAGCTTCTTCTCCTTTACCTGTTGAGACCGCAGAAAATCATGTGCTTAAACAAGCACTTTCTGCTGAACCACAAGCTGTACAACCCAAGCCAAAAGCACCCGTCCCGATGAGTTTCTCTAAACTCACACCTGAGGAACTCAAAAATACCTTAGTAACACTAAGTGAAACTACTGCTGATGTGGAGCACGGATCGCATCACTATACCCAAGTGACAACTAAACGAGAGCTCGTTGAAAGCGCACCTGCTCAGCAAAACATTGCTGGTCTTAAAATCACCACTGCATTGCCTCAGCAAGAAACCATGGTTACGTTGGAAGAGGGTGCACCGCTTACAGCTACTCCTACGAGAGAGCAACGGCTAACCCAGGTTGTGACAAAACGAGAAACAGCAACTCAATCTAAGGAAAAACAAACGGAAATCAGTGGTATGATTGAAGAAGAAGCGCCTGATTCTTCTCATTAATCCTTTGTTTTATTTTTTCTTTGTGCGTGTGCCCCCTGGGGCACCGTGCAAAGATCCTTCCATCAGCTGTCGCTGTTCTTAAGAATATATAACCCCTCGCTCAAAAAAGAAAAGCAAATAAAGTTTACGAGCGCAGGGATATTTAGGTTAATTTAATAACCTAAATATATTTGATATTTGCCTACCACATTTAGTTTGTCACATTGCATTTGATAATTTTTATCTGTAGTATAAATTTTATTTTTTGTTGCGAGACAAAATATGTTGGGTATAAGCTGCGATAAAATCCTTAGTGAAATCAGCGAATGGGATCAGCTGTTCACTTCTTTACACAGTGAGCATGTCAAAGAGCTTCAAAAAGTCCTAACGAAATATAATTTTCATAACCCAAGCGAAATTGCACAAGCTTATCCTGAACATGCAGACATAGAGCGGCTGGCTGGTAGTGCAAACGCTTATCATCAAATTCTTCAAGCAGGGATCCCTGCCATAAAAAGAGGATTAAAACTTCTTTCAGGCCATTTTCAAGATAAACAAAATCCAGACTTAGAGCACTTAGATAATGCATTCCAGCTTGAAATTTTCCTTCCGTTAAAAGTATTAGCTCGTCAAATCTGTGTTTTAACAAAACAACAAAAAGATAATAATCAATTAAAATATAAGTATGAAATTGCCATAGCGAAAGCAGAGAAAAAAGTTAAAGCATTAAGCCCCACTAAGGATAGTAAAACAGAGACAGCAAATAAAACTGTAGAAGAGAGTCATCCAAAAGAAGAAAATCTTCTTTTAGCACAAGCTGAAGAAGAGTTACGTCAAACCAATCTTCAATATGCATCTAAAATTCAATTTTGCAAGATGGTTGATGAGCAATATGTAGCCCAATTAGAAAAGCTTCAAAAAGAATCAAACCTTATTGGTCTCAATCTTCTTAAAGTGCCCGCGCTAATAATGGAGTATTTTGAAACGATCTTTGATTGTGAAAATACTTTCACAAACTTAATTAAATATAAGAGTGAGCTAGAAAATCTAGCACATTATTTGGAAATAATGCCTCCTCCCCAAATTAAAGAAAAATCTTCCGAAGATTGGGATAAAGATTTGGAAGGAGAAATATCTAAACCAGGAATACTCGCCTTGGTTAAACAGAGCCGAACAATTAGCTCACATGAAAACCCGCTCGAGTTAAGCGAAGGCTCTTCTTTTAATTCAGCTGACTGGAACTCTGATTCAGAGCATATTTCTAAAAGCACGGATGATTTAGAAGCAGCATTAGCACAAACACTTAACATCGATAGTGCAAAGGAAAGCTCTAGTGCTAATAATGTAGTAGTTCTATCCCCTACTCCCTCTTATCTTCCGCAGCTAAATACGACAATAACAACGCCACCTTTGCCTACTGGCACTGCGGCAAAACAAGAGCATCCAGACGAAGAAAAAAAGCAAATGATACCAACACAGTTTGGATATTAATTGCATGTAGATTTTACTAAAAAAGAAGCAACACTATACAATCAGAGGAAGATGATAATGTTAGAAAATTTTAAAGAAACAGACGCAGATAAATCATTTGAAGATATAGGCAATGATTTAACGCTTGATATGCTTTATCAAAAATTAAAGAATATGGCTATTAACAATCCAAATAATACCGAGATTGATTGGGAAACTGACAATACAACCGGGACTATCATAGTTAATCAATTACCCAAAACATCTATAGAAAAATCAGCCCCGCAAGCAATCAAAGTTGAAGAGCAGTTATCTTCTTCACAAATAAAGCAAATAAAAATATAGTATGAGCGCTTTATTAGGCTGAATTTTTAATAAAATATTGTCCGTCACTGCGAGAAGCGCATAGCTTTTGATGCAGTCCAGTCTGGATTGCTACAGTCGCTTCGCTTCTTCGCAACGACAGAAGGGATAAGGTTTTATCTCTTACTCTTATGCTTTTGCTTTTGCTTTAAACAGTCTTTGAATTTTATTATCCATCACGTCTTCAGCTGAAAGCTGCTGAGGTAGTTTATCCTCAGCGCTTCTTGCTCGAAGCTTATGATAAGTCGACAGCATATTAAGATCTGCATTATGCGCCTCAAATCCATGCGTTGGATCATCGCTATAACGGACTTTACTATCTTTTATATTTAAAAGTTCAGCTTCAGCAGCTTTCACTTTTGCAGAATTTTTCTCTTGTTGGATAATATCTCGCAACTGGTTTTTTCTTAAAGTATTATGTGATTTTAAAGCATGGTGCAGACCAGCTTTATTCTGAATAATAGCATCGTGTTTCGCTACAATATGATCCACAGCACCTTCTGGTAAACTTTTATAGGCCGATGCGGCATCCATTGTTCCAAATGTGAGCCACAATAATCCGTTCATCCATGGATATAATAAATTTTGAACGACCATTGGAGTAGTATACAACGTCGCAAAAAGTGCAGCAGTCACAACAGCAATACTTGCAAGCATTGAAAACCCAGCAATAATTCCTATTAAAGAACCGTAAAGAATTCCTGTAATAGCAGCGCTTGCACTTTTTCCTAAAAGGCTAACAATAATTTCATCTGCCAAATTTGAAAAAGAGCGGTTATTAATTAATTTTACACTCTTTACGTCTTTCGCAGATCTATTTGACTTTTTCGCCTTTGCCACATCTTGTGAATATAATTTTGCCGCGGCCATGGTTGTAATAGCGCCACCCATGGAGTGGCCATTTAGCAGAATATTTTCGGTAGCGATCCCCTGCTTTCTATAGTGTTCAATCACCGCTATACAATCGTTTATCCAATCATTTTCTGACCAAGCTCGCCCTTTGCTTGCTACAGTTCCTCTAAAATTAAAGCCAACTATTTTATAGCTAGGATATTTTTTGGTTAAGCGAACATAATCTCGCATATGATTTTCATAAAAATCACCATTACCTACCGCGTAAATAATCACTTTCTGATCTTTAGCCTTAGGAGATTTTTTATTTTGGTGAATTTCGCAGAAATCTATTTTGGCTGCATTTGTCGAATCAACCTGGTGGTTGGTAATGGTGATGCCTTCTCTTTGCTGAACATCAGACCAATCCGTCGTGGAGCCTGTATCATATTCTCCTAGAAATTGTGAAGGCATGACTGCCAATGAAACCAAATAGCCAGCTAACCACCTTAAAAGCATAATTTAAACCTGCCAAAAGAAAAGCAGACAATCTAACAAACAACAACATTCAAAACAAATGATTTTCTACAGTGCTATAAATTATCTGAAAAACTTATTAGTTTTATTGTCGTTCTTTGTTTTTCTTAATAATTTCTTATGCATCCATCAATGAGAAAAGATGGCTCATTTTATTTAGCCACCTTTTCTTGTAGTAAATGATAAATTTAAGGCTTAAGAGTGTCTTTTTTTGTTTGAATCACAGCATTAACGCTGGTCAAACTACCATGAATCTTTGCTTCGTCTGTCTCAGCATTTTTTGAAGCACTAAATGTCATAGGCATTCTTTCATCATCCCTACAGTTATCCAAATCGGCTTGCTCCTCTTTTAGTTCTTCTAAGGTGTTTGAAGCCGTTTCCAATTTTTGCTTTAATCGTTCTTGTGAATTCTGCTCCTTCGATTCTAAATCTTTAGCTTTTCTCTCCAAATACCCGATGATTATTTTATCTTGTGTAAAATCTTTCGCTGTTTTACCCTGATTATTTTGCTCTCGGGGATCAATAAAATTTAACAAATACACTACAGCACCAACAGATTGGTGTTTCACAGCAGTGAAAAGTGCGTTTTCATTATTATGATTTTTGTGATTAAAAATTGTATGGCCTAACTTTAAATCAATAGCCCTTTTGAATAATTTATGAAGAATAATATGACTTTCAGATACCGCCGCATAATGAACAGGATAATTACCGTGCCTATCTTGAGCGAGGAAATCTTCTTTTGTTGCAGTTTGTATTGCTGTAGCATTCTGATTTAAAATCGCTTCATGTAACACTGAATAGCCAGTGTAAGCACCATACAACTTTTGATATCCTGCAAAGGCTGAATTAGTAATTTTTTGCCACAAGCTACTTAATATTCCCGACTCTGCTTGCTGCTCACTGACTTCGTCATCAGAGGCTTCATCAGCCGTCAACTCATCTTCAACTTCATCAACAGAATCCTGCTCAGATTTAAGTGACAATTGTTCAAATTGCAAATCAAAAGGTATTTCCGTTACACCTAACTCTTTTAGTTTTGATATTAAATTAAGTCTTAATGTTTTTCGAATTGATCCATAATCAGGTCCAGTCTTCAAACCTGCAGCATGCATAATACCAGGAAGAAAGTTTTCAGCACGTGCTTGGAACTCACGAATAGTTAGCTGGAAAATATAATCATCAATTATACTACACGCATCTACTATACTTTCTTGAGTAATTTCTCCTTGTTTATTCCGTAATTCAATTACTAAAGAATTAGTGCCAAATGGCAAACAAAGCTCTGTTGGAGTACTTTTATAATGAAATGCACGCAAAGCAACTTGATCGGCATTTATCATAAAGCTTGCAGATAGATTACTGGTAAATATTGGCGGGTTTTTCGCACCTTCGAGCATGTTTAATTTCCTTATAAGTTAGTATAAAAAAGCATTTCATACTAACAATTTTTATAAAGAGACTCAACGGAGCTATTTATTTTGCTTTCAATAAGCGTCGTAATTTATTTTCCAAAACCTTTTCACCGGATAATTGTCGAGGCAATTTATCATTAGTGTGTTGCGTGCGATATCGATGATAGGTTGATAATTGGCTCAAAGGCGCGACATGAGCCCTGAACCCACGTTCAGGTTCTTCCTCTAAGTGAAGTTTAGAGTCTTTAAGATTTAATAATGCGTCCCGTGCAGTTTGAATAAATTTGTTGCCCTTTGCATTTTCGAGCATCGTTTTAAAACGTGATTTTTTTATTTTATTAAGTGGCTTCAAGGCATGATGCAAGCCTGCTTTATCCTTGATAATGCCATCATTTTTCACAACCACATAATCGACTACCTCATCAGGTAGTTTTTTATAAGCCGAGACTGCATTCATTTTTCCAAATGTTAACCAAAGTGCCACTTCCAACCAAGGTCGCAATAAACCCTGCGTTAACTTTTCTGAAACTGATAAAGTCGCCAAAAGCATACTAGTAACAATGAACATGCTTAATAATAAAGAAATATTCAATGCAATGCCTAACAAGGCGCCATAAACGATCCCTGTTAATATGGCACTTTCCTTTCTTTGCAAAAAGCTAATAATAATTTCATCTGTTAAATTTGCAAACGATCTATTGTTAATAAGCCCTACACATTTAACAATAGTATTTTTTGAATTTCTTTTTTGCGCTTTTTCCTTGTTTTCTTGATAAATTTTCGCAGCAGCCATTGTTAAAATAGCACCACCCATCGAATGACCATGCAGGAGAATATTCCGCCATGGAACGCCTTGCTTCCTATAATATTTCACTACAGCGATCGTATCATTTATCCAATCTTCTTCGGACCAAGCTCGTCCTTTACTGGCCATCACGCCACGAAAATTAAAGCCTACAACTCTATAGTGAGGATGCTTTTTGGCTAAATGAGCATATTCCGACAAATGATTTTCATAAAAATCACTTGCTCCCATTCCATGAATAATGATTTTTTGATCTTTAAGCGGAATTTTCCGTGGGACATCTGACATGACTTCGCAAAAATCAATTTTTGCTTGTCGTGTTGAATCAATAACATGATTAGAAATCACTACACCATTTTCTTTCCGACTTTTACGAAGTGCCGCGTAGTCAATGTCATAAAGAGAATTATATTCAGTTAAAAATTGCGCAGGCATTAACGCCAAAGAAATAGGAAAACCTGTTATCCATCTAAGAAACATAATTTATCCTCATCATTCATTGTGTTGTATCTTATGGGCGTCTTACCAGTAGAACACTGACAAGAGTTAAAAATAAACACTTCTTTATAGGTGCAGATAGGCTTTTAATCGATCCAGATCCTTCAGCGGTTCATGACAGACATTGCCATGGCAAATATAAATATTTAAATCATCATTAGAAACATAATGACCTAATTGAGTTGGCATCGCCTCGTGTTGAACAGTGAAAATAAAACGATGAGGAAGATACGCTTTTAGCAATAATTTTTTCGCCTCATTGATCAATTCAAGTTTTCCATGAATGATAACAATTTCCGGTGAAGATAAATAATCTGAAGATAAAACCAATAAATTTGGAAAGAATTGCGGTTTTTCATCTAATAATGCTTGTGTCACTTTTAAGGTGGTATCAGCTACACTTGCCATATCAGCATCATTTAATAAAAGTGCAAATCGTTGCAGCGCAACAGCTGCCACTGCCGATCCTGCAGGCAGAGCATCATCTACCCATACTTTAGGCCGGTAGATAAGTTTTTCCTGGTTAGATGAAGTAAAATAAAAACCACCATTCTCATGATCCCAAAATACTTCAATTAGTTTGCGTGCAAGTATCGTAGCAAATGTGAGTGTTTCTTGATCCCATTTCATTTGCAAATAATACCAACAGGCATCTAGTAAAAATGCATAATCGTCAAGAAAACCTGTTTGTTTGCGTTTACCTTGTTTATAACTTACCCATAACTGCTCACCATCAAATAAATTATTTTTGATAAACGTAAACAAACGTGTCGCTTGCATGCTGACTTGGTCATCTGCCAAAACCATACCTGCAATACTCAACCCTTTGAGCATTAAAGCATTCCATGCGCACAACAATTTATCGTCTAAAGAAGGTTTTACTCTCATATTACGATAAAGTTTCATTTTCTCTTTCGCAGCAAATAAATATTTCTCGCTTGCTGTCACTGTATAAGGTAAATGCTTTTCAATCAGGTGCCACTTTTCTTCGAAATTGGGTGCTTCATTTAAACCATAAATTTGATTAATAACTGAAAAGGCCTTTTCGTCCAAAAACGTCTCTAGCTCTTCTTTTTGCCAAACGTAAAATTTGCCTTCTTCCCCTTCGCTATCGGCGTCTAATGAAGAATAAAATCCCCCTTCTGTTGATAACATTTCTTCATTTGCCCATTGGATGCAACCTTTTACGATATTTTTAAATCTAGCGTCTTGACTTAAGGCATAAGCCTGCGCATAAAGGCTTATCATTTGCGCGTTGTCATAAAGCATCTTTTCAAAATGGGGAATTTGCCAATGCTCGTCCACGGCATAACGAAAAAAACCACCCCCTATATGATCATAAATGCCACCTTGAGACATTTTCTCTAAAGTAGTCATCACTTGCTCAAGCACTTTTGCATCCACATTTTTTTCTTGAACAAATGAATAACAAGTATAAAGAATTGCACTAATTGCAGAAGGCATCGGGAATTTAGGCGCTCCTTTAAAGCCGCCATTTTGCTCGTCAAATTCTAACAACCACTGTTCTTTAGCAATAAATAAAGGTGTTTTTTTAATTTTGTGAACAACAGCTTGTTTTTGATCTTCAAGTTGCTTGATAACAAGTGCTAAATTCTGGTTTTGTGCTTCAATTTCATCACGATCATTTGCATAAAAACCCGCAACAACCTGCAAAATTTCTTTAAAAGAAGGTCTTTGAAATCGTCTTTCTTTGGGGAAGTAAGTTCCGCTAAAAAAAGGAATTAATGACTCCGGAGATAAGAAAACCGTCAATGGCCATCCCCCACCTTGCTGAGTCAATATTTGGTGCATTTGTTGATACACTTTATCTAAATCAGGGCGCTCTTCTCTATCTACCTTGATATTAATAAAGTAGCGATTCATCAGCTCAGCTGTTTGCTCATCTTCAAACGATTCATGAGCCATCACATGACACCAATGACAAGCAGCATATCCTATTGATAATAAAATAGGCTTATTTTGTGTTCTTGCTGCCTGGATAGCTTCTTCGTTCCATGCGTACCAATGGACGGGGTTGTGCGCATGCTGTAATAGATAAGGGCTAGTTTCTTCTGATAAGCGATTGCGCTCAATCATATCCTAACTTACTCGTGTTTTTGACAATCAGCTGAAAAGGTTAGAAATAGTTTAGTCATAGACTTAATATTCTTCATCACTATTGAGTTGACGTGCCTCTTCCTCCAGCATCACAGGAATATCATCCCTGATAGGATAAGCCAGCCTATCTAGCTTACAAATTAATTCTTTTTTATCTTTTTTATAAAGAAGAGGTTGCTTGCAAATCGGGCAAGCCAGGATGTCCAGCAACTTTTTGTCCACTATTTATTCTCCGCAATAATAAATTTGAAAATGCTTCTGACATGTGTACCTCTAGCGGAATAAACCAAGCTTCTGAGGGTGCAAATGAGGAACATTTTACTGCGTCTTTTTCTGTCATTAAGATAGGAAGATTATCTGAGAAACGCAAGTCACTTCCACTAAAAAAATGATGATCATCAAAACAATGCTTGATGATATTGATCCCTTTAGCTTCTAGCATCAAGAAAAAACGCTCAGGATTCCCAATCCCCGCCACAGCATGTACTGTTTGTCCTTTAAAATCGTCTAATGAACGCCCATGCTCTGACTGTGAAACACGATATGCCTTTGAGCTTAGCGCCGTTGTCATCTCCCATTCGTCTTCATGGGCTTCTCCATTCGTGACAACAAAATCTACTTGCTTCAGACGTTGGGGACTTTCTCGAAGCGGTCCTGCTGGTAAACAGTAGCCGTTACCAAAACGTCGTTTTCCATCAATCACTGCAATCTCTAGATCTCGTTCTAAAGCATAATGTTGTAATCCATCATCACAAATAACGAGATCTACTTGAGGGAACTGCGCTAATAGGGTTTTTACTGCTTGCGTTCTATCACGCCCAATGACAATGGGACAATTACATTTTCTCGCTAAAAGTAAAGCTTCATCTCCAACGACTTTTGCATCGCTTAAAGAATTTACGACTATTAATTTACCCTGTCCACCATACCCACGCATCACAATACCAGGATTAAAACCTTGATTTTGCAAAAAATGAACAAGCCACCCTACCAAAGGTGTTTTTCCTGTGCCGCCTAATGAAATATTTCCAACAATAATAATCGGAACTTGAAAATCTTGCTGTCTATTTCGCGAATAATACCAACGGCGCACAATACAAATTAATTGAAATAGCCATGAAAACGGAAGCAAAACATAAGTAAAAATACTTTTGTGGTGCCAAAAAGATAGTACATGAGAAGCAAATTGTGCCATCTACGGTCCTTAAGCACTCACAAGCTTTGCTTGAGGCTCTTGATATTGCATGGCTCGCAAAGCTGCATAAACACCATCAAGCTGCATTAACTCTTCATGCGTACCCATTTCAATGATATGCCCTTTATCTACCACAATAATCCGATCGGCTTTTTCTATTGTTGATAATCTGTGCGCTATCACTAATGTAGTGCATTGCGCCATCAGTTTTTCAAGTGCTTCTTGAATGTAACGCTCAGATTCAGTATCCAAAGCACTTGTTGCTTCATCTAAAATGAGGATAGGGGCTTTTTTAAGTATTGCTCTAGCAATTGCAATACGCTGACGTTGTCCACCAGATAATCTCACACCATTTTCACCTATCTCAGTATCGAATCCTTGAGGAAGGCGCTCAATAAAATCCTTCGCGTGTGCTGATGCAGCTGCCTTCATAATTTCTTCTCTGGTCGCCGACTCACAACCATAAGCAATATTACGGGCAACGGTATCATTAAATAGAGTGACATGTTGAGTAACGATTGCAATTTGGTTGCGCAATTCTGCTAATGGCAAATCGAGAATATTAATGCCATCAATGAAAATTTCCCCTTGGGTATCATAAAAACGTGGCAGTAAATTGACTAGGGTTGATTTCCCACCACCTGAACGCCCGACAAAAGCAATCGTTTCGCCTGCTTTGACTTCAAAAGAAACCTTATCTAATGTTTTAGCGGTTGCTCCTGAGCCATAACTAAAACTGACATTCCGATAGGCAACATTACCAGCAGGGAATTTTAATGTTTTTACGCCTGTATCAATTTCAGGTTTTTCATCTAAAAATGCAAAAATACTTGCCGCGCCGGCTATGCCTTTTTGAATATTATTATTGAGCTTTGTAAATTCTTTGATAGGCTTTAAAAGCGCAATCATAGAAGTCATCATTGCTGCAAAGGCCCCTGGCGAAATAGATGTTTTTAATACACTCTCTGGACTTAACGTTGCTAAGTAAACCGTTCCTGCTAGCGCTAAAGAACCAATAATTTGCACCATCGGCACACTCATCGCCGATGTTGCAATCAGCTTCATCTCTTGGCGCCGGTTATGCTGGATCACTTGTTCAAATTCTTCAGTCTCATATTTTTGTCCACCAAAAGCCTTAATGACTTTTTGTCCTTCGATGGCTTCCTCTACAACATGGGTCACATTCCCCATGGAATCTTGGATCCGACCACTCACACCACGCACACGTTTACTGACAACGTGCATGATGCCCCCCATCAGCGGAACAGTAATAATGAATAAGAAAGTTAACCGCCAGCTGATAGTTAACATCACAATAAATAATGCAATCACCGTGAAAGATTCGCGCACCAACGTTGTAAGTGCATCACTGCTCGCATTGGCAACTTGCTCAACGTTATAAGTAATCTTAGATAAGATTTCACCACTTGTGCTTCGATCATAATAAGCGGTAGGAAGTTTTAATAAGTGCTGAAACATTTCTTGGCGAAAATTCATCACAACATTTCTGCCTACCCATCCCATAAAGAAAGTAGAAAGAAAGGTAGCAATACCTCTAATAATAAAAATACCAACCAAGACAAAAGGGATCCAATGAATGAACGTCTTATTGTGATTGACAAAACCTTCGTCTAACAAGGGCTCAAGTAATTTCACCATACCGGCATCAACTGCACCGTACAATAAATTACCAAGGATGGCTAAAACGAATGCATATCGATAAGGCCATACATAAGAGAGTAAACGCTTATAAACCACTTTGCTGGAATAAGTGGGAGTAGATGCCATCGTCTAAAAACCTTACTTCAGTTACTTCACTATAAGACTATATAGTCATAGCACATGGTTTTTCGGCTAGACATCGAGCTCTGCTTCAGGCGTGTATACAAAATACATGCCTTTTGCGAGATGAGCTTCGACAACAACCTGCCCTCGCTAAAGCGACGGCAAGGCTAATTACTTGCCACGCCGAAACGCGAGTGAAGGCGGGCGCCGAAAATTCAGGTGCGAAGACTATAAGTTAATCACGATGACGCTGTGCGATAATACGCACCTGCGTCACCCCAAGTTGCTGTGCCACTTCTAACGCTGAAACAACAGCCTGATGTGGGGCACTTTTGTCACCTGCTAGTACTAAGGATAAAGATTCATTTTCTTTTAACTTTGATGCCAACACTGCCTTTAGTTTTTTAGGTTCCCTTGTGTTAATGGAAACGCTATTTAAATAATAAGCACCTTGCGCATCAATCCCTATCTCTATTGTATTATTATCTTTGTTATGAGTTTGTGTATTCGCTTCAGGCAACATTACACCAAGTTGAGTGGGCTTTTTTAAAAAAGACGCTGACATCACAAAAAAGAGTAACAGCATAAACACCACATCAATAAAAGGGGTTAAATCAACACCCAACTCATCCTGGCGTTTTTCGCGAAATCTCATCAGTCATTCCCTTTTGCTTTGCTATCCCTTTGGCTCACTTATTCGCGTATATGCAACTGTGCAATACTACCTTATTTTGAGCAGAATTTTACCATAAGTTTATTTTCTAATCTCATTTAGCTTTCAGCCCTATCCATTCGCCGCAAAGTCATCGTGGGTGCAATAGCTTTCAATCCATCCACCATTTTCTGAGCTTCTTTCTCCAATTTTGCAGCAAATTCATCAATTCGCCTTTTAAAATAGCGATGAAACATGAGGCAGGGGATCGCAATAAAAAGTCCAAAAGCTGTGGTTAATAAAGCTTTTGCGACCCCTCCAGCTAGGGCTTCTGAATTCAAATCGCCCCCTAATACAGCAAATATTTGTATCATACCTAACACAGTCCCGAGCAACCCTAACAAAGGAGCAGCAGAGGCTATCGTTCCCAGAGTGTTAAGATATTTTTCTAACTCAAGTATAACTTGGCGTCCTTGATCTTCCATTCGCAATCGCATCACCGTAATACCTTGATCACTATGCTGCAATCCTTTGGATAAAATATGTCCCAAAGGACTTTGATTCGCTAATTCGGTAAGTCGTAACGGTTTATTATCTCGATGAGCAAGTTTACGTAACACATCTTGAACAAGATCTTGAGGAATAATTTTGGTTTCACGCAAAGCCCATAAGCGTTCAGCAATGATCGCAAAAGCAATAATAGAGCATCCTAATAATGGAAACATTAACCAGCCTCCAGCCAGTAATATGTCAATCACCTTAAATCTCCTTTTAGCTAACAGTTGCAAGTATCTTATCAGAAATGCCAATAACGTCGTGAAACTTCCCGCCAACAAATGGGGGGCATCAATGTCTCATCTTTTAATGCAAACATTAATGCACCTGTTTGCCAAGTTAACAGATTCTGACTGCTGATCTCTTCATAGCGTTGTAACACTGCCTGCTTAGGAAATCCATATTGGTTTGCTAACCCGACTGGGAACAATGCATATTGTGGAGAAACTTTTTCTATAAAATTTTTCGAGGAAGACGTCAAACTTCCATGATGAGGAACAACCAAAATGTTGCTTTGCAAAGCAACCCCCTGTTCTTTGACTAATTGTTTTTCAGCACGTTCTTCAATGTCACCCGTCAAAAGAAGACTATGATGCTTTGTTGCTACTTTAAGCACACAGGAAAGATTATTACGCTTTTTGTCCTTAAAAGATGCATCGGGCGCAAGTAAAGTAAAAACGACGCCATCCCACTCCCAAGTTTCTCCTGTCATGCAAGCTCTAGATAATTGGGTTAATCGAGCAGGCTCGCTAGAAAGAATTTCTCCGACTGGCCATAGATGTAACCCATTTAATCCTGCACGATGATCTAAATCACTGTGACTGATGATAATTTTATCTAATGATTTAATATGTTGGGAATGCAAAAAAGGAATGATGATCCGCCCCCCTGCATCACTCTCTTTTCCATATTGAGGACCTGCATCATATAGCAATGCATGATGCTTCGTTTGGATCACCGCAGCAAGACCTTGTCCCACATCCAATAAAGTAAAACGGCATTCTCCGTCATTGAGCGTAGGAGCTCGATAAAAAACCATCGGCAAAAATCCTAGCCAACAAAATTGTCGACCAGGTAAACCTTTTGGAGAAAGCAGAAAAAGCGCTGCAATGGCGGCGAAACCTAAATATAACCAAGGTATATGCCCTTGTTGCCACATGTTAAACGGCAAAGAAGCAATTTTTTCTAACACCCACCAAACCACACCTAATAATTCATGAGCAATAGAGAAACTCCATAGCGCACACGATGGGGAAATATTCATCAATAGCAAACCAATTAAACTGGCAGGCACTACCACACTATCCATCAAGGGCAAAACAATCATATTAGCAAGGGGAGAAAATAAGGGAATTTGTTGAAAGAAAAAAGAACAAAGTGGTAATAAGCCGATAAAAACGATGATCTGGGGGACAATCCATTTTTGCCAAAATGGTAAGGTGCTGGCATGAGTATTACCGTAAATTAATGCTGCCACACATCCAAATGAAAGCCAAAAACCAATTTGCAATGTGGCAAGAGGATCCATACACAAAATACCAAGCCATGCTAAAGCAAGTGACTGCCAAGAAAATATCGGCTGTCGCTTCAATAATGCAAATAAACTGATGACTACCATGATAAAAGCGCGTTGCGTGGGAATGGAAAACCCAGCCAGTGCAGAATAACAAAAGGCACTAAACAAGGCAGCAAGCGCACCATAGCATTTAGCAGGAAAAACATTGGTTAATACCTGAAAACGCCGCGTCACAAATGTTATTAAACTGCCGAACATCGTCGCGATAAAAGTGATGTGTAAGCCTGAGATAGCAATTGCGTGTGTTGTACCCGTCGCTTGAAATACAGCCCATTGTTCGGGCGTAATATTTTTGTAAATTCCCAATGTGGTTGCTTGAATCACGCCTAAAAAGGGCTTATCTTTTAATATTTCTTGCATCTTAGCATTTAGCTTTTGACGCCATCTTGTCAAAGAATGTTTAGATGATATGTGATAATGTTGCAGCATCACAAGCTTGCCATCGGCGTGAATTCCCTCAAGAAAATATTGCTTTTCTTGATCAAAACTACCTGGATTAGCGAATCGCCAAGGGACTTTTAATTTCACTGTTGCACATAGATTATCCCCATCCATAAAAAATATCGTTGGATTTTTCCAATACAATCGAATTTTGGCTTCATGGGTTAAAGTCTTGCCATCATAGTTGTTTATTTCTACATCTAATCTGAGCAGTTTTTCATGCCACAGACTAATCCCAATTACTTTGCCACAAATAGAAACAGGCCGTTGTATGTCTTCAATAGGTAGCTGCCATAATCGTTTTTGCAGAGCCTGAAAGGATGCCCAACTAAAACCAGCTATACTCGCTAAAAGCAGGATCAGCATTTTTCGCAGCGATTCTTTGTTTGAAAACCAAATACATGGTGTGATGACAAATATACTTCCTAAAAACACACCAATAACATATTCAAGGTGTGGTAAAGTAGAAAGACAATTTAGCGTACTCGCACCAATTAAAGATCCAAAAGCTAAGGGAATAAGCATGGATGTAAACCTAACAATAAAAGCAACTCAAAAAACACGTGTCAGGCCATGCCAAATTTAGGATTGTTTATCTCCTCTTCTGAAACAAGAAGGAATGAGAAAGCAATCCAAAATTGGGGAGGCTGTGGGTCTATCATCCTAAAAAGCACTTTAGCAAAAACATGGCACAAAGAAATTCAGTTAGTAATGAAATATGACTAAAAAACTAATTAAAAAATTTATTCATCGTTTCATTCCAAATCCTAATGAGCTTAAGGAGCATAAGCACCTTAAAATCTTTGGGAATATAATTCACGATCCTAATCTTTGGCATTTAAATCGTTATTCGGTCTCTACCGCCTTTGGTGTTGGACTTTTTGCTGCGCTTATTCCTGTTCCGTTTCAAATGCTACTTGCGGCAGCATTAGCCATCATGACCAGAGGAAATCTCCTCATCGCGATGGCACTTGCTTGGGTTTCTAACCCTTTTACTACGCCGGCACTACTTTATCTCTCTTATAAAATTGGCGCTTTTATTTTAGATTTACCACCTCAACATTTTCATATTGAATTTACGTTTGAATGGCTGATAGAAGAGTTTAATACCGTAGGGGCAGCCATTTTATTAGGGTGTTTTATCAGTGGCATTCTATTTGGTATTTTAGGCAATATTGCTATCCGACTTATCTGGCGTTTTTCAGTGACGATGGCATGGAGAAAACGACTAGAACGTCTTAAACGAGCAAGACGGTTAAAGAAGGTGAAAAAATCGCGTCGCAAAAAGAAAACCGCTACAAAAGAGAGTGATGGCAATAAAGCTTAAATTTAAACTGGGCATGTTAATCGAACCAGTTTGAATTTAGGCGAGGCGCCAAGCAAACGAATCTCCAGACGCGTACGTTTTGGTATGTAACTGGAGACAAAGCGATGGCAACAACCTGTCCTTCGAAGCTTTAGCGTAGGAGGAAGCATACGTTTAAACTGGAAAGAGTAAATGGCTAAAAAATTTATAAAAAGGCTACTCCCAGATCCCAAAAAGCTTCATAACAATAAATATCTTAAAATCTTTGAACCCTTTTTTGCCGATCCAAACTTTTGGCATCTTAATCGTCACTCTGTCGCCACGGCATTTAGCATTGGTTTATTTTTATCTTATATGCCTTTTCCTGGACATATGATTCTAGCGGCCTTGCTAGCGATTGTATTAAGAGCAAATCTTCCACTATCTGTATCCATGGTCTGGGTTTCAAATCCATTTACTATCCCTCCCATGTATTATGCAGCCTATAAATTGGGCGCATATCTGCTTAGTGTTCCACCAGAAAAGTTTCGTATTGAACTATCAACACATTGGTTATTTCACGAACTCAAGCATTACTATGAGCCTTTACTTTTAGGGTGTTTCATTTCTGGCGCTATACTCGCTATTTTGGGCTATGTCGGGATCCGACTTTATTGGCGTCTGCATGTCGTTCATGCTTGGCGTAAAAGAGCTAAAATGCGGCAGAACAAGCTCAATAATTAAGGTGATTTACACGTTTTTTTAGGATCTGATAAATATACACTCCGGTGGTACATTTGACCTGGACATGCACCCAACTAACGTCTACTATCTTATAGGTTGAATTTTTTCATCAGGCATACAAAAAAATGATGGCTAAAAACTTAATTAAGCGCTTCATGCCAGATCCTAAAAAGATCCAAAATAATAAATATCTCAGTATATTCGGGAAATTTTTACACGATCAAAATCTTTGGCATCTTAACCGCTATTGTGTTGCCACCGCTGTTAGCATTGGGCTTTTTATTAGTTATATTCCTTTTCCTGGTCATATGGTACTGGCTGCCATGATAGCAATATTACTAAGAGCCAATTTGCCCATTTCAGTAGCATTGGTATGGGTAGTCAATCCTATTACTATGCTCCCCATGTTTGGTTTTGCCTATGCTGTTGGTGCAACTATCCTAGGGGTCGCATTTGAAGATCTAAACTTTAGCTCATTTGCGATACTAAAAGAGGTTTGGCAGCCCTTTTTATTAGGCTGTTTTCTCTGTGGTACTGGGCTTGCTATTTTAGGGAATATTTTCGTGCGCTCTTTTTGGCGTTATTCCGTTGCTAGAAATTGGCGATTAAGACAGCAAAGAAGAAGTGCCGCAATGGTAGAAATGGATGCTTGAGATCCACAAAAACCAGCGCCCTTCTGATTTTATCTAAAGCTCCTCACTCGCAGCTATCCGCCTTCGCTACGCTTCGGCGCGATTCAAGCCGCCCCTCTCCCCCGTAGCGGTAGAGGGGAATTTGTCTGCTTCGCAAACAAGAAATTTTTATTGCTTTCTGATCCCCTCTCCCACTTGCGGGAGAGGGTTAGGGTGAGGGTCAAGACAAGCAACGGCTCACCTAAGAAAAGTGAGATTGTGGAGCAGGAACTAAATCCCATCCCTCAGCACGCCCTTCTCTAGAGATACTATCCGATTCATCCGTTTAGCTAAAGCCAGATCATGTGTCACAACGATAAAACTGGTGCCAAACTCACCCACTAATTGCATCATTAAATCGTAAATTAAATCAGCACTTTGGTTATCTAAATTGCCTGTTGGTTCGTCAGCAAGAATACACTTGGGATGTGTTACCAACGCTCTGGCTATTGCAACTCTTTGACGTTCTCCACCAGACATTGTTGCTGGTTTATGTTGCATTCGGTGCCCTAAAGACACTTTCTCTAAAATAGATTCACTGCGTTTCTTCGCTTCGCGTACAGATGTTCCTTGAATTAGCAAAGGCATACACACATTTTCAAGCGCCGTAAATTCGGGAAGTAAATGATGAAATTGGAAGATCAATCCTAAAACCCGATTACGTAAATACCCTCTCTTGCGATCAGATAGCGCATGTAAATTAGTATTGTCTAAAACAACTTCACCTGTAGTAGGCGCTTCTAACCCACCTAACAAATTTAATAAAGTTGTTTTACCTGAGCCGGAACGCCCAACAATGGCAACGCTTTCACCTGGCATCACAGAAAAGTTCACGCTTTCAAGAACAGGGATCGTTCTATCACCATCTTGATAAACCTTTTTGATATTTTGACAAGTTAAAATCGGTTTATGCGTCATGACGTAAAGCCTCCGCCGGTTGAACATTTGCAGCACGCCATGCGGGATGAATTGTCGCCAATAAACTTAAAACCATCGCACAGATTGCTATCAATACCACATCAGAGGTTTGCAAATCCGAGGGTAAAAAGCTAATAAAGTAAACGTCTGCGGATAAAAACTTTACTCTAAATGCGTTTTCAATGGCCGCTACCAATTTTGTCACGTTTAAAGATAAAGCAACACCAGCGATTACGCCTAAAATTGTTCCAATTAGCCCAATAATGGCTCCCTGACAAATGAAGATGGACATGATTTTTCGCGTGGAAGCACCTAATGCACGTAGTACTCCTATATCAGCACGCTTATCAGTGACCACCATCACTAGGGTAGAGATAAGATTAAATACGGCAATGGCTAAAATCATAATCAAGGTAAAAAACATCATCGTTTTTTCCATTTTTACCGCACTAAAATAAGCGCCATTTAGTAACGTCCAGTCCACCACATTATAAAAACCATGTGTTTGCTCATAAAGATCTTTGGCTATGCGTGGTGCAGCGAAGGGATCGTCAAGACGTAATTGCAACCCCGTAATACCTCCTTGGGTTTTAAATAACTTAGCAGCATCCTGAATATTCATAAAAGCAAAACCACTGTCGTAGATATACCCCACTTCGAAAATACCAACCACAGTGAGTCGCTTCAAACGTGGTGCAATCCCCGCCATAGAAACGGTCACATCAGGAATAACAAGGGTAATCGTATCACCGACGTTAACGCCCAATGTCTTGGCTAAATAAGCCCCTAAGATTACGCCAAAGGAACCTGGTTTTAAATCGTCGACCTTTCCTACTTTCAAAGTGCTACGCAACGGAAAGACGGCATCAATAGCAGCAGGATCAACCCCTTTAACAGCCACGCCCCGAACCTCTTTACCTCGGGTTATCATCCCTTGTCCATCCACATAGGGTCCAACAGCTTCTACGTCTTTGTGCTGTAATAACTGTTCAGATAACTTGCCCCAATCACGTAAAGGCTCGCCCCACCCACTGACCATCACATGAGGAGTAATACTTAATATTCGGCTACGAATTTCCTTTGTGAATCCGTTCATTACGGATAAAACCGTAATTAACACCATTACGCCAAGGGCAATGCCAATCATCGACACAATGGAAATAAAGGTAATGAAATGATCTCGGCGCTTAAAATTGGTATAGCGTGCGCCAATAAAAAGAAAAAAAGGTTTAAACATGAGTTCAGATCGCCTTAATGAGTCTGCCCCATTTTACCTTAATTCAGGGCCTAACGTCTGTATTATAATCCATACCAGCAATTCAGCGAGAAGAGCTGGATCCATGCCCAACTTTATCCTGTCTACTTGCTTTGTAGAAGTCATTTGATTGACAGTAAGATAGCTCTCTGGAACAATGGTTAGCTTCTTATCATCAAAATTAGTTATTAAAATTCCTAATTAGGGCACAATCTACTAATGGCAAAACGCTTACCCGCTGAATGGGAACCTCAAACCGCCGTTTTATTAACTTGGCCTCACGCGCAAGGCGCCTGGGGACAAGAATACCATCACGTTGAAACTGTTTTTATTGCAGTTGCTAAGGCTATTGCTAATTCTGGCCAAACGGTGCTTATTACAGCTTATGATATGCAGCACCAAGAAGATATTCTCAATAAACTTGCCTCACATCAAGTGAACATGAATTTCATTCAATCCTATTTGGCCCCCTCTAACGATATTTGGGCCAGAGACCATGGCCCTATTACTTGCATGAACGAAAAAACTGCTATCCAATGCGATTTTAAATTCAATGCATGGGGTAAAAAATATGACTATGAATTTGATGATGCTATTCCTAGCGCACTTTTTAAGTCTCAGCTGCTTAAAGGTTATTTAGCTGAAAAAATTGACTTTGTCTTGGAAGGAGGCTCTATAGAAACGGATGGTCAAGGTACCCTACTTACAACGACACAATGTTTGGGTAATCCACACCGTAATAGCAATTTATCACTCGTTGAACTTGAACAATACCTCCATGAATATTTGGGATTTGATCATTTTCTTTGGCTTAGCGAAGGAAAAATGTTAGGTGATGACACGGATTGCCACATTGATACCTTAGCCCGCTTTATTAACCCTAATACTATCGCTTATGTACACTGCGACGATCCAAATGATCCGCATTATAAACCTTTATTAGCAATGAAAAATCAATTAGAGGCATTACGAAACAAGGAACATCAACCCTATCAATTAGTTCCTCTGCCTCTACCTAGCCCGCATTTTGATGGCAAAGGGAACCATTTACCTGCAACCTACGCTAATTTTTTAATCACTAATCAGCTTGTGCTGGTACCACTTTATCAAGACAAACTCGATTCAGCGGTATTAGAAATCTTTCAACATCATTTCCCTGAACGGGAAATTATTGGAATTGACTGCCGAGCACTCATTGAGCAATACGGTAGTTTACATTGCATGACAATGCAGATCCCGCAAGTGCTAAGGTGAAAACAATGACAGAGAAAACATTAACAATTGCGCTTATCCAAGAAACAGGATACAAAACCGCTGAACAAAGCTATCAAGCTCTTGAAAGCAGGATCCGTGAAGCCGTTAAGCAAGGCGCAAAACTCATTTTGCTCCAAGAGCTACACAGTCATTACTATTTTCCCCAGCAAGAAAATACGGACCATTTTGATTTGGGAGAATCTATCCCTGGTCCAACAACGCAATTTTTTAGCCTATTGGCCAAAGAACTCAAAATTGTCATTGTTACTTCTATTTTTGAGAAAAGAGCGTCTGGTTTGTACCATAATACCGCCGTCGTTTTAGAGCAAAATGGCGAAATAGCGGGCTGTTACCGCAAAATGCATATTCCTGACGATCCAGGTTTTTATGAAAAATTCTATTTTACCCCTGGAGATCTAGGGTTTCGTCCTATTCAAACCTCAGTTGGTAAACTTGGTGTGCTGGTTTGCTGGGACCAATGGTTCCCAGAAGCAGCAAGACTCATGGCCCTAAACGGGGCAGATCTATTATTATATCCAACAGCTATTGGTTGGAGCCCAGAAGATGATCAAGCCGAAAAACAAAGGCAGTTAGATGCCTGGACTACTGTCCAACGTGGACATGCTATTGCAAACGGACTTCCAGTAGTTGTATGTAATCGCGTTGGCACAGAAGAAGCATTGCAGTTTTGGGGGAACAGCTTCGTTGCAGGACCTCAAGGAGAAATCCTTGCAAAAGCTGGAGAATCTTCACCACAAAGCATGCTTTGCGAAATCCAGTTTTCGCGCACAGAAACGGTACGTCGAATTTGGCCTTTCTTAAGAGATAGGCGCATCGACGCCTATGAGCATCTAACCCAACGTTATCTGGGCTAAAGAGTAATAAGGACGCGATAAGAATCTCATGATTGTTATATTAAAACCCTCAATTGACGAACGTTCAGCGGAATACGAATATACACTGAAAGCACTACAAAGCATTCCGCGCATTGAACTACAAATTCATACCGTCAAAGGAATACAAGAAACACTGATAGAAATTTATCTTCTTGGAGATACAGACCATATTTCAAAAGATAATATTGAGGCGCTCCCAGGAGTAAGTCGCGTTATCAGGATCTCTGATGATTATAAAATCTTAGGTCGTAATACAGCTCATCATAATGGATTTTCATTTGAATATAATGGCGTCTTATTTTCTCAAGATAACTTAAATGTCTTTGCAGGTCTTTGTGCTGTTGATACGCCTGAAAATGTTGAATCGACCATGAGAACCTTGCAGGCACATGGCCAAGTTTGTACCCGCATGGGCGCTTATAAGCCACGAACCAGCCCTTATGCTTTTCAAGGTCTAGGCAAATCTTGTTTAGCCAATGTATTTGAAACCGCTGGAAAATATGGCATCAAAGTCATCGCCATGGAAGTTACTCATGAACGTCATATTGAAGAAATTTCTGAGATACTTAACAATTTAGGCCATCCTACCGGTGTAATGTTACAAATCGGCACACGAAATGCGCAAAATTTTGAATTACTTCGCGCAGTGGGTTCGCAAACCATGTTTCCTGTTCTTTTTAAGCGTGGTTACGGGATCACATTGGATGAATCTATTCACGCAGCAGAATATTTAGCACATGCTGGAAATCATCGCATTATTTTCTGTTTGCGTGGTGTCAAATCCATTTTTGGTCGACCTCATCGCAACATGGTAGATTTTGCTCATGTGAGTGTGATACACCGTCTTACCCGTATGCCTGTTTGTATTGATCCTTCTCATTCTGTTGGGATCTCTAGTCGTTCATACGACGGGATCAGTGATATCTTTCATGCAACTGCGCAAGGAATTATATCTGGGGCAAATATGGTTTTAGTAGACTTCCATCCTCACCCTCCCAGTGCAATTGTAGATAGTCGCCAAGCTATCCCTCTCAAGGAATTACCCTGGTTCTTAGAAGATATTGCGATTACACGCGAAGCTTACAAAAAACGTAAAAATTTAGCCAAGCGTCATGGTAACGAGTAGGTTAACCCCACATGTCCAATCCGAAACAGACAATGACGTCTTTTGCTAATATTTTTTCCCCTCCTCTACCGAATAAGCCCGGCATTCGATTTAATTGGGGAAATCTTCAAGGGGCAGCACTTCCGCTAGCAATAGCACAGGCAGCAAAAGCTGAAGAGGCACTGGTTGTTTTATTGACAACAGACACACAAAACGCAAATCGTTTAGAACGAGAGCTTCGGATCTTTTTACCGACAGAAAATTTTCCCGTATTACATTTTCCGGATTGGGAAACATTACCCTACGACAATTTTTCCCCCCACCAAGATATTATCTCTGATCGTTTATTAGCATTAAGTCAATTATCCTCTTTAAAAAAAGGGATCTTGGTTGTCCCCATCACCACAATGCTGCATCGTATTTCCCCTCGAACCTATGTACAAGCACATAGCCTAGTATTGAAAGTTGGCGATGAGTTTATATGGGAAGGGATGCGACGACGCTTTGAACAAGGCGGGTACCGGTATGTTTCTACCGTCATGGCACATGGGGAATTTGCTATTAGAGGAAGTATTGTCGATATTTTTCCGATGGGCCAAACTAGTCCAGTGCGAATTGATCTATTCGATAATGAAATAGATTCATTACGCTTATTTGATCCCGAAACACAACGTTCCGAAGAAAAAATAGAGAGTTTGACATGCCTGCCTGCTCGAGAATTTCCTTTAACAGACGAAGCTATTTCGTTATTTAGGCAAAATTGGCGTGCACATTTTTCAGGTGACCCTTCACTTTGTTCGATATATCAAGATATTAGCCAAGGGGTTGCGTCTCAAGGCATTGAGTATTATTTACCATTATTTTTTGAACAAACTAACACTTTATTTGATTATCTTCCAGAAAACTCTATTATCATTCGTCAAGATATTGAAGCTGCGAGTGTTCATTTTTGGCAAGAAATTCAAACACGATATGAACAATATCGACATGATGTTCAGCGCCCTATTCTGCCACCTCAAAATATTTTCATGCCAACCGATACGCTGTTTGGTCAGTTAAAAGAATTTCGTCAGATTATTGTGCAATCAGCGCCCCTTGAAGAACATCAAGGAAATATTAATTTTAACACTGCTTCATTTCCTGATCTTACGATTGATTCACGCTCTGATGCGCCGTTGACCAAACTTCAGACGTTCCTCAGCCAGACAAAGGGTAAAATTCTCTTCTGTGCCGAGTCAGCAGGACGTCGAGAGTCTTTGTTAGAATTGTTGAGCAGAGGTAAAATCAAACCCAAAATCTACAAACATTGGGATGAATTCTGTGCACAAAATGAAAACATTGGGATCACAACTGCTGCTTTAGACGAAGGAATGTGGTTGCCTACAGATGAATGGATATGGATTGCTGAAAACCAACTTTATGGTCAGCAAGTCATGCAACGTCGCCGTCGTCAAAAAGCGACCCAGGATCTTGATGCACCTATCCGTGATCTAATGGAGCTTTCACTAGATGCCCCCGTTGTGCATATTGATCATGGGGTAGGAAGATATAAAGGTTTAACCCATATCACTATCGACAATACCCAGGCTGAATACCTTATCTTGGAATATGCTGATAATGATAAACTGTATGTTCCTGTCTCATCACTACATCTCATCAGTCAATACAGCGGTGCTCAAGTCAGTAATGCCCCATTACATAGACTAGGTACCGACCAATGGGAAAAAGCTAAGAAAAAGGCAGCAGAAAAAGCCTATGATGTTGCTGCTGAGCTATTAGACATTTATGCGCATCGAGCTGCGAAAAAAGGATTTCGTTTTTCGAAATTGGATTCTCACTATTTTCAATTTGCTAGCGCTTTTTCATTCGAAGAAACGCCCGATCAAGCAAAAGCCATCGAGCAGGTTCTTGCCGATATGAGAAGTGAAAAAACCATGGATAGGTTGGTTTGTGGCGATGTGGGTTTTGGTAAAACCGAGGTTGCACTAAGAGCTGCATTTGTCGCAGTTCAAGACAGCAAACAAGTCGTTTTATTAGTTCCTACTACTTTACTTGCACAACAACATTTTGAAACATTCAGTGATAGATTTGCGGATTGGCCGATACGAATTGAAGTGATTTCACGTTTCCGAACTAAAAAAGAACAAGAGCAAGTACTAGCCTCATTAAGCGAAGGTAAAATTGATATAATCATTGGTACGCACAAACTTTTGAATGAATCTGTCAAATTCAAAGATCTTGGGCTTGCCATTATTGATGAAGAGCATCGTTTTGGTGTAAGGCAGAAAGAACGCCTCAAGTCATTGCGTTCAGAGGTGGATATCCTCACCTTAACTGCAACGCCTATTCCACGCACATTGAATATGGCCTTTTCTTCGCTAAGAGATCTCTCTATCATTGCAACCCCGCCAGCTAAGCGTTTAAGCATTAAAACATTCGTTCGCGAATATAATCGCACCCAAGTTGAAGAAGCTGTTTTGCGAGAATTGATGCGCGGCGGACAAGTTTATTATTTACATAATGATGTTGAAACTATTGAAAAAACAGCCAATGAATTAGCGCAATTGATTCCACAAGCGCGAGTGGGCGTTGCACATGGACAAATGCGCGAACGTCAGTTAGAACATGTTATGTCTGAATTCTATCATCAAAAATTTAATGTCTTAGTTTGTACTACCATTATCGAAACTGGGATTGACGTTCCCAGTGCAAACACGATTATCATTGATAGAGCAGATAAACTGGGGTTAGCACAACTTCATCAGCTACGAGGTCGTGTAGGACGTTCACATCATCAAGCTTATGCTTATTGCTTAACACCACCACGTAACCGACTCACTCCAGATGCCTTGAAACGTCTTGATGCTATCGAATCACTTGAAGAGTTAGGCTCAGGATTTACGTTGGCGACGCACGATTTAGAAATCCGTGGTGCAGGTGAACTCCTAGGTGATGAGCAAAGCGGCAATATGAATGCGGTAGGATTTAATTTATACATGGAAATGCTACAAAAAGCCGTTCAATCTCTTAAATCGGGGAAAAAGATAACATTAGCTGAGCATTTAAGACAAGGGGCAGAAATCAGTTTGCAATTAGCTGCACTTATTCCTGAAAGCTACCTGCCCGATGTGCATTCTCGATTAGTTTTATACAAACGCATTGCAAATGCAAAGAATTTGCATCAATTGCAAGAACTACAAGTAGAAATGATTGACAGATTCGGGTTACTTCCTGAACCTGTGAAAAATCTTTTCAAACTTACTGAATTAAAAATAAAAGCAGAACCGATAGGGATCCGAAAAATAGAGGCATCAACACAAAGTGGGAAAATTGAATTTGACCCCAATCCCAATGTTGATCCTGACAAAGTGATTGCCATGATTCGAGAAAAACCACATCACTTTAAACTCGTGGGTTCTCAGCAAATTAAATTCATGTTTGATATGCAAACGCCAGAACTTCGTTTTCAAGTAGTAGAAAATTTGATAAATCGACTTAATAATTCATCTGTTGCTTAATTAAGGATCTAAAAATGTTTAATAAACGCTTTAGTTTAGCATTAGTAATGTTCCTAATATCACCTTTTTGTCTTGCTAAAGCAGAAAAATGGTATCGAGTTGAAGTGCTTATTTTTGAAACCAAAGATAAACAAGCCTTGGCGGAAGAATGGCCTATCAATCCAGGAATGCCTTCTTTTACAAATGCGGTGAGCTTAGGCTCCGATCCCGCAATTGAATTTGGTCAGTTATCGGATGGTCATTTGGCTTTACTAGATGCCAAACGAAAAATCCAAAAAAATTATCATCTCGTGTTACATAAGGCCTGGCGTCAAACTATTTCAGATAAAGAACACGCACAAAAAGTACATCTAATAGGTGGTAAAAACTTTGGCGGTGAAGGCGCCAACGAAGTAGATGGTATTCTTCGTTTAAGCTCAGGACGATTCCTTCATGTAGATGCTGATCTATTATTTCGTAAGCCTATGAAAGTTATCATGCCTCCTGTCAGCGGGGAGCAAGCAGGCACTACAATTTCTGCTAAATTTGCAGAAGTTGCAAACAGAAACGTCTGGCAAAATGAACCAGATACTAAATTACAATCTTTTCGTATGAAAGAATCGAGTCGTGTAAAATTAGAAGAGATCCAATATATCGATCATCCCATGTATGGCATGATTATTATGGTAACTTCTGAAAAAACTGATGCGAAAAAATCATCGCCTACTAGAAAAACGGTGTGAGCCCACCCTCAAAAGCTTATCTCTCGCTGGAAGGGATAAGCCGATGTAAACCTCGTCATTACGAGACACGCAGTGCCGAAGCAATCTAAATCTTAATTCATGAGTTATCATAGATTGCTTCGATTATGCTCGCAATGACAGGCTCTGATGATGATTGTCGTGCCCTTAATGTCCTTTTGATCTTGCATATCTTTTCTCTCTAAAAAGATCTTGTGCTTCTTGGATTTGCGGTATACTACGGCCAAGATCGACATCAGGTTCAAGCCCTAATCGCGCATAAGCCGAAATATCTGATTTATTGATCTCAGTTAAAGGATGTTTTTTATTCCCCAAAGCATAAATTTTCGCAATCAAGACAATATCTATTAAATCTGCCTTTTTAACAATTCTATCAATCTTAACAAGATTCATAGGTACTGATGCAATATTTTCTGGAAAGCACCATGAATTCAAAATCATTTCGCTTAGGCCCATATTATACTTTTCAATAATATTTTCTAACAGATCCAGATCTCTATCTATGTCCGGATACTTCTGTGCGAATGAAAATACATCAGACATATTTTCTGCATAAGTTAAAATAGGTAATATACCTATTTCATGTAGCAATCCACCCAACATCGCTTCTTCTGGCGAACCTACTTTGAAATGTTTTGCTAACACAAAAGAAATGGCGCTAACATCGCATGCATGATCCCATGCTTCTTGCATTTTCTTAGCAATAATTTTACGTTTAGCGCGATAAAGTTGTTTCATTACTAAACTAATGCAAAAAGAAATTACAAAAGTGATGCCTAATCGGCCAATAGCAGTGCTGAGATTATCAATACCAACACTACCCCGCACAAGGGGGCTATTTGCAACCTGAATGATTCTTGCCGTCAAAGCAG
Source organism: Gammaproteobacteria bacterium 39-13 (assembly GCA_001898235.1). Classification (GTDB taxonomy): domain Bacteria; phylum Pseudomonadota; class Gammaproteobacteria; order Berkiellales; family Berkiellaceae; genus Berkiella. The sequence goes on along the minus strand of MKTN01000029.1, from coordinate 2,449 downwards.
GATCTTGCACAATAATTTCTTTGATTTTATCGTTGGTAACAGCGCTTTCTGCATTTAAATTTCGCAAAGAAATCGCAATATCTGGCTGCGAAGGTAATGTCAACTTATTCACCCTTATGGCACTTATGATATTATCATAAAGTACGTTTGCAGCATTTTGATGCATACACAGCCTTTTAAAAATCATTGGAGATTGATACTAGTTTAGAGCAAATCTGTTTAAGATTTGGCTTTAGTACTGAGAAAATATACAATTGTTCAATTAAGCAAAAGTAAGCTGCTCTTCTAGATGGGGGATGAAATTCATTTCACAAGGCAAAACAATACTCTGTTCTGCCACAGATGCGCTCTCTTCCACCTGCATTGAAGAATATTGCTGAGGTAACAAAGTAGAAAAATCAATTTCTGCTTTTTCATGCAAGATATCTTGAATAGATAATCGTTCCCCTATCTTCAAACCAACGTCAGCGGCAAGATGAGTGGTGCCATCTTGCATTTGGTAAGTTGTAAATCCGTAAATATTATTTCCATTAAGAGATAACACTTGATGATCTGACGTTAAAGACAAGGAGATAATGCCGCGCTCTGCCAAGGTTAAATATTCCCCATTGTCCATAATACCATTACTATTTTTATCTTGCCAAATACCAAATTGTGCATAATGCGCATCATGAATATCAAATATTCCATCATGATTTGTATCAAAAGCTATGCTTAAGGCCTCTAGATCTGAATTTGCACCTGGTGCAAAAGCTGTAAAAGCAAATGCACTAATATCATTGATCTGTCCATTACCTTTTGCATCATATACTAAAATACCATCCTCAGGACTCACCCACCCTGTACGATGATATCCTGACGAAAAGAGCCAGACAGCAGGAGAATCTTCTGCAGAGATCAGCTCAATCCCATTTCCATTTAAATCGAATACCACGGGGGGAACAAGCACAGTAATTGTTACGTTTGCACTACTATTGAGAACGCCATCACTTGCAGTGTAAGTAAAATTATCTGTTCCAGTACTTGCAAATTTTCCATTAGCATCGTAGTTATAACTACCATCGCTGTTGACTGTAAGCAAAGCACCGGAAGCTAGTGTAATTTGTGTGTTTACGTTTAGCGCTGACCCGTTCACACTTACAACGGAAAGCGTCGTACCAACATCAACATCTGTATCATTTGCGAGTATTCCTGGCGCAGCTACGGATAGAGGTGTCCCCACATGGGTAGATCCAACATCATCATTCGCCACCGGTGCTGTATCACTAATAATCGTTAAGGCAACCGTTGCAATATTGCTTAAACTGCCCACGCCATCTGCAGCCTGATACGTAAAGCTATCTGTACCACCCAAATTAAATTGACCATTAGGATCGTAAGAATATCCGCCATCACTGTTAACGGTCAGTAATGCACCAGAGCTTAAAACAAGTTGCCCTCCAACATTGGCAGCACTTCCATTGACAACGCCTACTAGCAATATATTATCAGCTGATGATTTGGTATCATTTGACAACAAGCCGCTCGCGGCATTTACAGTAAGCACAGCGTTATATTTCGTCGAACCGGCATCATTTGTAGCATGAGGTGCGGTGATAGTAATTGTGACATTGGCGCTGCTTGTTAACCCTTCTGCCTCACTCATTGTATAAGCAAAGCTGTCTGTTCCTCCCCCCAAAAAATTGCCATTGGGATCATAAATATAACTGCCATCACTATTGAGAGTTAATAAAGCACCTGAGGACAAAGTAACTTTGGCTCCGACGTCTGCCAAAACTCCATTTACAGCAGATACTATTTTTGTATCACCAGCGCTAACCGTGTCATTAATCAATACCCCTGCCGCCGCGACATTCAATGAAACCGCTTGCTCGGTTGTTCCTACGTCATTATTTGCTACAGGAGGTTGATTCAATGTTACTGTGACATTTAAATCAGCGCTTGAAGTACTACCGTCACCATCCATCAGCTGGTAAGAAATGGTATCTATCACTTGTCCTAAAGCATCATTTACTGGCGACGTTTTCGCGCTATCAAGTGAATAAACATAATCTCCTTTAACAAAACTACCTTGATCGGTCGTATAAACAGTGATGCTCCCATACGTCGTAGGCGCAATAATAATGCCAGCGACAGCAGAAATGCCATTCACTTGCGAAACGGTACCGCCATCAGATCCTAACTTTGAAATACCAAAGCCACTATTATCCGTAATCAGATTTCCTGAGGCAGTTTCAGTTCCATTAACAAATAATAAAGTTTCATTTGCGGTATTTAACTTCTCAGTCGCAATCGGAATATCATCAGCAACGGTAATGGTCAATTGAGCACTATTGGTGCTACCATCCCCATCTTTTAGTTGATAAGTATAAGTTAAAATAACTGGATTATTATTTGAATTGGTAAATGCTGCATTTTGTGTATAAACATATTGGCTTGTGATAGCATC
>MKTN01000028.1 GCA_001898235.1 Gammaproteobacteria bacterium 39-13 | reverse complement strand
AACTCTATTTATGAAATGTGTCTTTTTAGGGGGAGTCTACGTTTTGATTATCTCTAGCAGCATCTGCACAAACAAACATTTGCTTTATAACAGGTAAAATAGTGTCTACATCGTCAACGTTATCTTCTTTAATAGTGCTGCAAAGTAACTTAGAAAATTTTGAATAAATAGTGATTTGCTGATCAATCGATTCAAACTCATCAGATACATCGTTACAAAATTTTACATCAAAATTTAAAAGGATTTTTTCCTCTTCTTGCCACTTATTATAATTTTCTTGATATGTTTCTTTGAGCTTTTTTAAATTTTGATATTTTTTTATAAATTTATTATCAAGATTTAATACAATCTTCATATTATTGTTGTGTAACTTATAAACATATAAATTTTTTATTTTTACAAAATAAGGATCTAGAAAAGGAGTTACTATACCTTGAAGTAAATTAAGAATATTAAACTCTGATTGGAAAAATTTAGATTTATAATCTATATCTTTCACGAATCTTTGATGGTCTTTAATAAGGCGCTCTAAGCCTACCCAGAGGCTTTCAAAAGGTTCACTTTTTTCAATTATTTTATGAACACAAGCATATGAATCTATCATTTCACTTGCTAGTTGGCGCATATAAAAAAGTATTTCATTTGAGGAACAACTAGGGAATCCTACATCTCTTGAAATTTTTTTAGCCAGCTCTAAAGGATTCTGCGATGAAGACAAAACATGGTAAAAACGACCATATACAAGACTTTTAAGGCTAAACAAGTAGCCATCTAGTAAAACCCGTGCCTCATCCCTTGAAATTGTCCCATCACTATCTTGAGATTTTTTTATATCTTCACGTAAATCTTGCAGCAATTTACTCATTTCAGTGGTTGGGCTAAATACTTCTCTTTCATATAAAAATTTGCTTAACATCTCATCCTCTTACACTATTATTGTAGGATGCCAGCGATTTGATATACATAAAGGTAGATCTATCCCTGAACCGGCTAATATATCGCTGATCCTAGTAAAACATTAAATCTAAAATGAAATCTACAGCGTATGCGTGTCGTAAAGAAATGTATGTCTTTTGTAACAAAAGAACATACTTCACTTTAAATAGCTGTAAAATTAAAATTTAAAGAGGAAAGGAGGAGTCAAATCAGTGCTAATGATCTTGATTTTTGCGGCATTAAAAGAGTATGTAATTACACCTAACTGCATAAGAATTGTCATATTATTCGAACAAAAAAACATTATAAGTAAATTGGCTGTATTGTTCAACTATTATGAACACTCTTCAAAAAAATGATTGGAAATTCATTCAAAAGAGAAAAAGTGTTAGGAGATTTTTGATAAATAAAGCACCTATCAACTACTATAAATAAAGGGAAGTCGGAGAGCTCGGATGCTAGATTATTTTGCACTGATACTGTTAATTTTTGTAGTTATAGTAATATTCTACGGTATCATTGCTATCCATGATATTCCCTACGAAATTGCTAAATCACGTCAACATCCACATCAAGATGCTATCCATATAGCAGGATGGGTAAGTTTATTTACACTGCATGTCATTTGGCCATTCCTTTGGATTTGGGCAACCTTATACCGTTCCGATAGAGGATGGGGTATGGTTGATGATAAAGAAGAAAAAGCACTCATTTCTAATTTAGTGCTGCTAAATGAACAACAAAAAACCAGATTGGAAAAAGTAGAAGCAGAAAGCACTGCTCTAACAATTTCTTTATTTGAAGAAATCAATCAAATAAAAGCACAGCTTGCGGATATGGCGGCAAAAGAAAATAAGGAAACACCTTAATGGACTTATTGCTGATCTTAACTTATACCGCCATTTGTGTTTTTATATTTAAAATATTTAAGATCCCGGTTAACAAATGGACAGTACCCACTGCTATATTGGGTGGAATTTTCATTATTAGCGCTTTATTATTTGGCATGAATTATAATCATCCCTATTCGGAAATGAGTAGACAGTATTTTATCTCTACTCCCATCATACCGAATGTAAATGGAGAAGTGCTTAAGGTACCTGTTAGTACCAATACTGTTTTAAAAGAAGGTGACATATTATTTCAAATAGATCCCATCCCTTTCCAAAACAAACATAATTCCCTGCAAGCTCAATTAACTATGGCAGAAAATGACCTTGCAAGAGCTAAGCAACTTGTGGCACAAAAAGCTTTACCTGAACGTGAATTAGAAGCAAACCAGGCTCGGGTTGACCAATTGAAAGCAGATTTAGCCATCACCGATTATGATCTTGAGCAAACTACCGTGCGCGCACCTTCAAATGGATTTGTTACGCAGGTTATCGTTCGCCCTGGGATGAGGGCAGTTTCACTACCATTTAAGCCTTTAATGGTATTTATTCCTCAAGAAGGACATTATTTCGTAGGTTGGTATAGGCAAAACAGCCTATTACGGCTAAAGATAGATGATCAAGCAGAAATTACTTTTGATGGTATTCCAGGAAAGATATTCAAAGGGAAAGTAAAAGAAGTCAGTCCTGTTTTAGCTGAAGGACAAGTTTCACCCTCAGGTGATCTAATAGATTCACGTGATGCTTCTTATCCGGGCCGTATTCCCGTTATTATCGAAATTACCGATCCTGCCTATGAGCACTATGCCAATACCGTTCCTGGTGGTGCTTATGGTCAATCTGCCATCTATACACAGCACGCAAAACATTTAGCGGTTATCAGAAAAGTTTTGTTAAGAATGGCAGCCTGGTTAAACTACCTCTTCCCCTTCCATTAACTTCGCAGGTTTAATAATTACCCAAGTAAGTGGAACCCTGCATCTATATAAATGGTATCACCGGTGATATTTTTAGCGTAATCAGTTGAAAGATAGGTTACCATAGCACCTATATCGAATATATCCGCTAGTGATTTCAAGGGGGAGCTTTCTTGTGCCCGTTGAATAAGCTTATCAAATTCTTCTAAGCCTGATGCTGCCCTCGTCTTGACAGGACCTGGTGATATTGTAATCACCCTTATATTTTGTGATCCTAGCTCAAAGGCCATATAGCGAACTGCACTTTCAAGCGCTGCCTTAACGGGCCCCATAAGATTATAATGCTCTACTATTTTTTGTGAACCATGGAAACTCATTGCAAACAATGTCCCTCCTTTTTTCATTAGGGGACTAGCTAGATTAGCCATGTGAATAAAAGAATGACATGAAATATCCATCGCCATTAAAAAACCCTCCTTAGAACAACGCACAAGCGGTCCTTGGAGATCTTTTTTAGGAGCAAAGGCAATTGAATGGACAAGTATATCTATTCCTTGCCACTTGTTTTCAATTTCTTTAAACACATTTACGACATTTTGCTCTGAAGTAACATCACATTTTAAATAAATACTTGGTTCAAGCTCATCAGCAATTTTATCCACAAATGGCTTTGCTTTATCGTTTAAATAGGTTATTGCCAGATCTGCTCCAGCTTTTTTTAGCATTTTGGCACAGCCGTAAGCAATGGAATGCTCATTAGCAATGCCTACAACCAACGCTTTTTTACCTTTCAAAAGATCTTTATCCATCAAAGCCATCCTTCAGTTGAAAATAATTATTTTTTCTTTAATTTTTTCTCATTTTCTAAAGCTTTTTCAGTAATATCTGTGTATAACTGAATCGCTTTGGCGACAAGCTTTTGGTGTTCAGGATGTTTATCTGAAACGCGCAGTATATATTGCGCATCTTTAAAAACAGTTTCTAAAAAAGCCAAATCGAAATCATCTAACTTTTCTCCAGCAAAAACTCTTTCCTTTATGTGGATCGCTCGAGGAAGACGTTGCTCATTAAATTGTTTAATTAATGCGGCCACTTCAAGATTATCTGCTGTTTTTTTATCCATTTTACTACACATGCCTCAAAACAATTACCGGTTACTATAGTATAACGAGATCTCATCTCTTCTTTTAAACATCGCCTCATTAACTATGCGTTGACTGAATGATTAAAACTTAATCAAAAATTTTTTCTGTGATTTTATACTGGTGTCTTTTGACTACAATCATATTTACCATAGAATCTGCATAATGAGAGATCCCCATGAAAGCTGCATTTATACCAGGTAAAAACGAAAAATGGGAAATTAAAGATACGCCTGTTCCTAAAGTCGGTCCCAACCAAGTTTTGATTAAAATACACGCAAGTGGTATTTGTTATACCGATGTACATCAATCCCAGGGACATCTTCCAGGCGCCTTCCCTCGTATTTTAGGCCATGAACCTGTTGGTGAAATTGTTGAAATTGGGGCAGGCGTTACAAGCAGAAAGATAGGCGATCGCGTTGGTGTCCCATGGATCCAAGCAACTTGTGGACGTTGCGAATGGTGCTTGAGAGGAAAACCTATGTTTTGCCTAAATCAGCAATCAACAGGGATGGAACTTTCTGGCGGGCATGCTGAATGCATGCTTGCCTATGCAGATGCAACGATGTTAATTCCTGATCAAGTTTCATATGAACAAGCTGCACCTATTTTTTGCGCCGGCTATACCGTATGGTCTGGATTAAGATGGTCAGATCCTAAACCTGACGAACGTGTAGCCATACTTGGGATCGGTGGTCTTGGTCATTTGGCACTTCAATACGCCCATGCTGCTGGTTTTGAAACCATAGCTGTATCACATAGCCCTGATAAAGATCAAATGATTAAAAGTCTTGGTGCTGATAAAATTGTGAGAGATGGCGAAGGTCTTTTGAAATTAGGCGGCGCAGATATCATCTTAAGTACAACCAACTCAAATGAAGCAATGATAAACAGCATGAAAGGCTTGCGTCCAGATGGACGTTTTGTTGCCATGGGATTAGATAGCAAACCTTTGCAAATTTCATTGGCTGATTTAATCTTAAAACGAATCAAAATCATAGGTAGTCAACAAAATAGTCGAGAATTCTTGTTTGAAGCCCTTGATATGGTTGCTAAAGGAAAAGTAAAAGTTGTTACAGAAACCTACCCTTTTAATGATATCAATAAAGCGTTTGAAAAGGTGCGAGATGGAAAAGTTCGTTTTCGAGCGGTTGTGACGATGCAGTAATCCTCTATCGCATTTCACAAAAAAAAGAGATAATCTCTTTTCTGATCCCCCTTCGATTTCGGGAGAGGGTTTTTGTTTGTGCCGCAGCTTATGCTACGGCGGACAATCAATATCGCTCAAGCTTTAAGACTAGGGATCCATATCTTCTACCACAGCTCTGGCAAGAGATTGGTGATAAGAAACTTCAGTTTGCTGCATTATTTTGCTTCCCTCTTGCACCATCATTTGCCCATCATACTTTTTCATATTTCCTTGGCTGATAAGTTTCTCGCCTTTCTTTATCATCGACTCGCCTTCAGAAATGTTTTTGTTACCTTTCTCAACTAAGGAATTACCTTTATTCCATTTCTTTCCAAGCTCTTTTGCATTTGAACTTTGCTCAATCATATGGTCCCCTACTGAAGGCATCTGCGTGCATGCACCAGTCAGCAAAATACCTGCTGTTAATAAAAATGCAGTTAAAGAATTCTTCTTATTCATATCTTTCCCCTTAGCATTGTTTTTTCACAGACAAAAATTCACGGCATTTTATAAAATACTGTGAACACTGTAAATGCATTTTTATATTTTTTAGAAAATAAAAAGCCGGTTGTGACCGGCTTTAGTTGTTTTTTTAGAAATGTTCTATTTTATTTAGATATTATATTTAGCCCTATAGTCCAATTGCTCGATTAACCTATTTCTCACTGCCAATGATATTTTTTCTTGTTCCCATAAGTCGAGCAATATGTTTTTTTCTATTTCAATTGTTTCATTTGATAAATTGGTTTCTTCTATCGATAACTCCTCTTCTTCCTCTTTTTCGATAGGATGAGCACTATTTATTTTTTCCTGTAATTGATTTTTAAGTAATTCATAATTTTTTATATGTAAATCAATCTCTTCATGAATATCTTGATTTTCCTCAAATGCTTTATGTTCTATTAACCATTTTATCGCACCTTCTGTCATATCTTTACGAGCAGAAAGTTCTGATATTTTTTCAAGATAAAGTTCATGATTGCGATGCTTTTGCGTGCCCAACCATTTAGTCACCCACGATAAGGAAATACCTTGCAAGATCAAGGTAAAGAAGATAACACCAAACACTAAGAATGTGACTAAATCTCTAGCGTCAATATTATCAATAGGTAATGCAACAGAAGGGACCGCAAGCGCTGCAGCTAATGAAATAGCCCCCCGCATACCAGACCATGAAATAATAAAAGTAGATTGCCAAGAGGGATATGCCTCTTTAGCTTTACGCCAAAAAAGAAGTTTGGGTAGATAAGTTACAGGGAAAACCCATAAAAAACGCCCAACTACCACAGCAACAACGACGATAGCAAGAAATTTTATTAAATTAACGATAGGCACAGCAGAAATAGATTGGTAAATACTATCAATGTTGACGCCTACTAAAATAAACAGCAAACTTTGGATCATAAACGAGATAGTGGACCATACCGATCTCGATAATAAACGAAATTCTGGGGTAAAATATATTGCATAACAATTTCCAATGATGAACCCAGAAACGACCGTCGCTATCACACCGCAGCCTCCCAGACGTTCAGCAGGTAAATAGGCAATAAAAGGTGTTAAAAGAGCAACCACCATATGCAATAAGCTATCTCGCATATGAACTCTAAGTTTTCCTAGAATATGCCCTAAGACAACTCCATATAACGTTTCTGCTACCACCATTAAGACAAATGTCAAAATAGCTTTTCCCAATATAAATTGATGCGTTATAAATGCTGCTATTGAGAATCTGAATAATATTAGTGCGGTTGCATCGTTAAGAATTCCTTCGCCTTCTAAAATTGTAACGATTCTACTTGGCAGTTTTATTTTTTCAGCAATAGAAATAATGGCGACATCGTCTGGTGGAGAAACAACAGCACCAATGATAAAAGCTAAAGGCCAACTTATTTGTGGGAAGAAATAACGTATAAGGCATGCAACTAAAATTGTAATAAATATCACATGTCCTACTGACAATAAAGCAATAGGCCCCATATGCTTTTTAAATTCACGCCAAGAAGTGAAGCTGCTGATTTGATAGAGTAATAGAGGTAAAAATACATTCAGCACTAATTCGGGATGTTCTGAAATCAAAGGGAAATCGATAGGAGGTGCGAGGATAATTCCTGTAATAACCAAAAATAGTGATGTCGGGATCACTGATTTTCTAACCACAAAGCCTACAATAGCGACGATCCCAAACAGGAGCACCAGCAATTCAATTTGACTCACAGCATATTTCCCTATGATGTGTGGCCAGATTTCTGAACCATGAAAACCACCGTCGCCTCGTAACGATGGGTTCCGCAAATATTATTATAATGGAGATTTAACCTAATTGATCTATTCCAAAAAGAAATTCAGCTGACCGACTACCACAAATATCTTGATTTGCGAGATTTGTAAATAACTTCCTGATCTGAAGAAGCACTAAAATCTGAACTATATGATGCTTGGCAAAGCTCTTCTAAAACCCCATCTTCAAATTCTTCAGACATAGAAGCCTCCCCTCCTGATAAATCCGTGTATTCTATTACGGTTGAATCATATTCTGCTCTATCAGAATATTCTATCTCCTTTCCCTTTTCATCTGATTCTGCTGAAAACCGTGATCGTCTTCTATCAATGAGGGATGGCTCTCTCATTTCTTTCTCTTTTGCTTTTCCTTTTTCACTACGCTCTGATTGTCCTCCTAAAAATTGTGATCGTCTTCTTTCATCATATAATTGTTTAGAGCTTAATAGCCCGGCATTATAATTTGAGCCCCATATTTCTTCTTCTGCACTGGCAATGGTACCCTGCAGAATATCTTGGCTAGTTTCGGCTATTTCTTCTTCATTTCTTATATTTCTAAGGATGAAGCTTCTACCTTTTTTATCCTTTTTAATGGTTACTTCAATCGCAACCGTGACTGTTCTTTTATCACTGGTATCTTGCTTATAAGATTTTTTCCTTGCACTTTCATCTTGCTCATCTCTTAACTTCACCTTGACTCTATCGCCACCGATAAGAGTAAGTAACTCACGAACCTCATCTCCCATAATATTTTTGATTTCATTTAGTCGAAGGTTATATTGGATTGAATTGAAACCCATATTCTCTCCTCCTGCCGCCTTACAGACCAGCGTGATAAGTTGATTAGCATCAACCACTTTTAAACGACGCTTTTTAACTAAATCTTCTATATATTCATAAATAGATTCGACCGCTGCTGCGCCTTCTTTTAATCTGCCATCACTTTGAACTTTTAAGGGCAGTTTACTGTGTATATAGGCATTCAAAATCCCCCTTACATAACTAGGCTCCATATCAGGAGTTAGATACAATACAGGTGGCTCTAATAAGATGGACATTTCTTGTAAAGAAGAATCGCTCACCGCCATTTTTTGCTTCAAAAGCGATGGTAGGTTTGTTTTAAATTGAATGAAAACAGTTCGCGCAAATCTTTGCCGTTGAAAAAGATCGAAGAATACCCCTCCTAGCAGCGGGTACCGTTCTTTTTTGGTGCTTTTATTTTCATTCCCGTCGTAAATAAAAGTAATATCTCGAGTATAGAGTCCAAGAAATGGTAAAGCAGCGGGTGTTCTTTTTAAAAATTCGCGTTGCTTCTTATAATTAGATAATTCAGAAAGTTCTGCTTGAATTTGTTCCCAATATTCCAAAATCTCCTCAGGCACGGCATTAAAAGATCTTTTTAAGCGGCAAATATCAGAGTCGTTTAGCACAGCACTCAAAGCCATGGCCATATTGTAATCTCTGATCCCTTGCTTGAATAACGCTTCAAGTGTCATGATGTATAAAGAGATGACCATTGCTCTTTCATTTTCAGTCTGGCGCGATAAAATTTCATATTTTAAAAATTGTACTAAATTATTAAACATTGAACACTGACGTACAATCTCAGGTGAAAGTTCTTCTTTATTTTTTTGTGTCCAACCTTTATTTAGAAATTCTCCAGGATGCACAAGTTGATAAAACTGCAATGAAAATGCACGCAACTCATTAGCCAATAATGATGAAAGTGAAAGCAGTTGATTAAGATCTTTAGTTTGTATAGAAGTCGTTACAGCTTCTTCTATTTTTTCTTTTAATAAGACATTACCGCTATATCCTGCACGATTTAACATCGCATTAATTTGATGATGTACTTCTGTATAGGGGCTTGAAATTGTTTCAGATTGTTCAATTATCTCCTTAATCTGTCTATTTAAATCTTCATACCCTTCCTCAGAAGTCAAAGTATAGAAATCTTCTATTTTCACCCTAAAGAGAGCTCTTTTTTGTGGCTGCGTAAAATTGAGCCATTTTACCATTTCCTTAACAAGCATGATGGCCATTAATTTTTGATTTAATTCGAAATGATTATGATAAAGATGGCATAAAATATCTAAAATCATTATGGGACGATTAATTTTGTCATTTTGCTCTTGATACACCAGTAATCCAATAATTGTATTACTAAAATCGCTTGGGCTAAAATGAACTGGGATATCGGTTCTAGGGAATTTTACATTTGTGCAACACTCATAGATTCTTTTAACAAGTTGCTTTGGATAACAATTTAATACGATTATATCTGACAATTCTCTTGAAGACAGAAAACGGCAATTGCTTCGAGTAAATCTTATATTTAACCCATTTTCGATTAAAGACAGATTAAATTGCCTCTCTAACACTTTTAATTTTTCTTGAGCCTTTTGGATCTCATCCAAGTTGATGTAGGCATTCACCTTATTAAGCACAGAAAGCAAGAAATCAAGATTCTCTCTGCTTAATTTTTCATTTCCTTCTTTTTTTCCCTCTTCAAGAAAATACATAATATTTCTGTTACGATTATCGCACTTGCTAATATCCGCTTCATTAAGAAGCAAAAGCAAAAAACATTTTGTCGCACGTTGAAAAAACGCATGCAAGAGATAAGGTCTACTATCAAAATGGCAGGTATTATTAGGATTTCCCCCTTGATTGAGCCACCCACCCACAACAATATCATCATCTCGTTCAATTGCTTCCATTAGCTTAGCCTCTTCAGGCATAATTGCTATATCAACGATATCAACCTCACCATGCTGCGATATTAAATCAGAAGAATCTGAAGAAGTTGCAATAGTATTTATAGCATGAGGTAAAGATAATTTTTTTACCCCAGCTTCTGTTTTAGAGCGATTTTTAGTTTTAATGGTTGCTTTGGATTTTTGTGATGGCTCAGAGAGTGATCTTCTTTTTTTTCTTAATTTTCCTAAAGTTAAACTTTCAAGATCATGTGTGATTTGCTTTAACTTTTTAACACTTTGGGATTCATCTTCCTTTTCCTTGTCTTTTTCTTTCTCAACATGTTCATCTGTAAAAAAGGCATTAAATGTTTTTTCATCTTGATCTTTGGTTACATGTGAAACAATTTCAACCGCGTTCCCTTTAGCATAATCAAGGGGATATTTTCCAAACTTATCTTTTAAACGAAAATCTCCGCCCCCTTGCGCAAGCAAATCTAAAACTAAAGGCAAATCTAAAATAACAGCCCAATGACATGCAGTTCTACCCTGATAAGTTTCCTCATTGATCTCACTTTCAGATGAAATTCTCTTTTTTATTTTTGCTAAATAATAACGCTCATTATCAGGATCTTTTTTTGCAAGAAAAAGCAGATCGCAAAGATGCTCTCCATTGCTTTCTTTTCTTCTTTTTATTTCCTTTTTTAAGCCAACGATAAAACTACGCATCGTCTTGTCGACGGTAAGATCTTCTGGCATTTTTCCATTAACATCTTTTACTGCCAAATCAGCATCGTATTCAAGCACTAGTACTTCAAGAATGTTGAAGGCTTGCTTCTTTACTGCATAATGAACCACTGTTTGTTTTAATTTATTCTTTTGTTTTATTGCCTTAGGATTACTATCTAATATTTTTCTTATTTGTTGCAATACTTCTTCTTGAGGTCTTTTTTCTGATTTTCTAATAATATCAAGTAAATTTGTGCCGATCATGATACTTTCCTCATCTATTCTATTCTTTAAATTGGAAAACTGTAGTTAGAAAATTGCCCAACAATTGTCATAAAACGGTGAGATATAGTAATTCAAAAAAATAAAACACATAACTAGTTTTTAGGCAAAAAATTAAAAACGTTGCGTAGACTTCCCCGTTAAGCACACAGTTCTAAACTAGAGT
>MKTN01000027.1 GCA_001898235.1 Gammaproteobacteria bacterium 39-13 | reverse complement strand
TTCCCCCTCCACCAAACCAAAAGCTGAAGTCCTGCACAGAGCAGGTAGTATTCGCGGGTGTAGTTAAATGGTAGAACCTCAGCCTTCCAAGCTGATGACGTGGGTTCGATTCCCATCACCCGCTCCAATGAGCTGCAGTTGGCCGCAAGCCCACATAGCTCAGTGGTAGAGCACTTCCTTGGTAAGGAAGAGGTCACCGGTTCAATCCCGGTTGTGGGCTCCAGTACATTTAGGGCAAAATTCGGATTATTTTCATCGCTGACAAGTAGCGTAATTTTCAGGGGGCAAAACAAATGGCTGAATTTCAACGTAATAAGCCGCACGTCAACGTAGGAACTATCGGTCACGTTGACCATGGTAAAACCACCTTAACAGCAGCAATTACAAAAGTGCTTGCTTCTCAAGGTAAAGCAGAATTTGTCGATTATGCGAATATCGATAAAGCCCCTGAAGAGCGTGAGCGCGGAATTACAATTTCTACCTCACACGTTGAGTATGAATCAGAAAATAGACACTACGCACACGTAGACTGCCCTGGCCATGCTGACTATGTTAAAAACATGATCACCGGTGCAGCGCAAATGGACGGTGCGATTCTTGTTTGTTCCGCTGCTGACGGTCCTATGCCACAAACACGTGAGCACATTCTTTTAGCGCGTCAGGTTGGTGTACCTCACATCGTTGTTTTCTTGAACAAAGCTGACATGGTAGACGACGAAGAGCTTCTCGAACTTGTTGAAATGGAAGTTCGTGATTTGTTGAGCAGCTATGATTTCCCTGGCGATGAAATTCCAATCATCAGAGGTTCTGCTTTAAAAGCACTTGAAGGTGATCAAAGTCCTATCGGTGAGCCTGCAATTCTTAAATTGATTGCTGCAATGGACGAATACTTCCCATTGCCAGTACGCGTTTTAGATAAACCTTTCTTGTTGCCAATTGAAGACGTATTCTCTATCTCCGGTCGTGGTACTGTAGTGACCGGTCGTATTGAACGTGGTCAAATCGAAGTTGGTCAAGAAGTGGAAATCGTTGGTATTAAAGCAACTGTTAAAACAACAGTTACCGGCGTGGAAATGTTCCGTAAGTTGTTGAAAGAAGGCCGTGCAGGCGACAACGTGGGCATTTTGCTTCGTGGTACAAAACGTGAAGATGTTGAGCGTGGTCAAGTACTTGCTAAACCAGGTTCTATCACACCGCATACCAAGTTCGAAGCTGAAATTTACGTATTATCCAAAGAAGAAGGTGGTCGTCATACCCCATTCCTCCCAGGATACAAACCACAGTTTTACTTCAGAACAACTGACGTAACCGGCTCTATTGAATTGCCTGCTGGTGTTGAAATGGTAATGCCAGGCGACAATACAAAGATCACCGTTACATTGATCAGCCCAATTGCAATGGAAGATGGTGTGAAGTTTGCGATTCGTGAAGGCGGTAGAACCGTTGGCGCGGGTGTTGTTTCTAAGATTATTGAGTAATTTTGAGTAAGAGTGGCAACCCTGACACAATGCCAGGGTTGCTTTTTTTGTGTTAGGCCAGTAGCTCAATTGGCAGAGCGGCGGTCTCCAAAACCGCAGGTTGGGGGTTCGATCCCCTCCTGGCCTGCCAGTAAAGGGTGGTAGTTCCGTTAATGAACCAACAAACAGCATCCCTAGGTGGTATCATGAACTCCCTTAAGTGGGCTTTTGTTATTCTTTTCCTTGTACTAGGGGTAGTTGGCAACTATCACTTCTCTGAACAATCGTTAGCAATTCGTGTTGCAGGCTTATCTGTACTTGCTATTTTAGCTGCAGGCCTTGCTTTGCAGACTGATAAAGGCAAAGAGTTTTGGAGTTTTGCCAAAGATTCCAGAAATGAATTGCGCAAAGTCGTATGGCCCAGCCGTCAAGAAACTATTCAGACCACAGTAATGGTTCTGGGCGTTGTCGCGATTGTCGGATTAATACTGTGGGGAGTCGATATTTTACTATTAAAGATTGTAGCCTGGCTGACCGGTTACGGAGCACGTTAAACTATGGAAACCGAACAGGGCATTTTGCGCTGGTATGTAGTGCAGGCACTTGTGGGTTATGAAAACCAAGTTGTCAAAAACCTAAGAGAAAATATCAAACTACATAAGCTAGAAAGTAAGTTTGGGGAAATCCTTGTCCCAACTGAAGAAGTAGTTGAAATCCGTAGTGGGCAAAAGCGAAAGAGCGAGCGTAAGTTCTTCCCTGGCTATGTTTTAGTACAAATGGAATTAGATGATTCCACTTGGCACTTAGTTCGTCGCACGCCAAGAGTATTAGGCTTTATTGGTGGTACAAGCGACAGACCTGCACCTATTTCTGATAAAGAAGCGCAAGCGATTATTGATCGCGTGAAAGAAGGTGCTGAGAAACCCAAACCTAAGACCTTATTTGAACCCGGCGAAGTGGTTCGTGTTATCAGTGGCCCCTTTGCCGACTTCAATGGAGTTGTCGAAGAGGTCAATTACGAAAAGAGCCGCCTACGCGTGGCTGTCTTAATTTTTGGTCGTTCAACTCCGGTCGAGCTGGAGTTCGGTCAAGTCGAGAAAACGTAATATAAATGGGGAGCCATTAGTTCATAGCAATTTGATTTTAGGCGCGAAGTTGAGTTACGAACAACCGGCATGTACAAAAGGTACGTGAGGATTGAAAAAGACAAAAACGGCGACGCATAAAAGCAAAGTGAAAAGAACAAAAGGCGTTTGCACCCGATAGAGGTATATATCATGGCAAAACGAGTCACAGCATTTATTAAACTCCAAGTGAAGGCAGGTGAAGCAAATCCTAGCCCACCAGTTGGTCCAGCATTGGGTCAACATGGTGTTAACATTATGGAATTTTGTAAATCTTTTAATGCGCAAACCCAAGGTACCTATGAAAAGGGAATGCCATTGCCCGTTATTATCACTGTTTACAGTGATCGTAGCTTCACTTTCATTATTAAAACACCACCAGCGTCTTACTTACTCTTGAAAGCAGCGGGTCTTCAAGGCGGAAGCGGTAAGCCCAATACAGAAAAAGTAGGAAAAGTAACACGTGCCCAAGTCATGGAAATTGCAAAGACCAAAATGCCCGACTTAACAGCGGCAGATATGGAAGCAGCAATTCGTACCATCGCAGGTACAGCACGTAGTATGGGCATTGAGGTTCAGGGGTAAACGGTCATGGCAAGAATTTCAAAACGCATGAAAGCAATTCGCGAGAAAGTGTCTCCTACTGAGCAATATAATGCAGACGCTGCATTGTCATTATTAAAGCAAGTATCCAGCGTTAAATTTGTTGAAAGTGTGGATGTTGCTGTTTTATTGGGCGTCGATGCACGTAAATCTGATCAAGTCGTACGTGGTGCAACTTTATTGCCTCATGGTACAGGTAAAGATGTTCGTGTAGCTGTATTCGCTCAAGGCGCTAATGCTCAAGCAGCTAAAGATGCGGGCGCAGAATATGTTGGTTTTGATGATTTGGCTGAAGAAATTAAACAAAAGGCTGAATCAGGGAAACTAGATTTTGATGTATTGATTGCAACACCTGATGCAATGCGCCTAGTGGGTCAATTAGGTCGAATCTTAGGACCTCGTGGTTTGATGCCAAATCCCAAAGTAGGTACCGTAACACCTGATGTAGCAAAAGCGGTGAAAAATGCTAAAGCAGGACAGGTTTCTTATCGTAGCGATAAGGGTGGTATCGTTCACTGTACCATTGGTAAGGCAAGCTTTGATGTTAAAGCGCTACGTGAAAACCTTGAAAGACTCATCATGGATTTACGTCGTGCTAAACCTAGTACCTCTAAAGGTGTGTACTTAAGAAAGATTACCTTGTCTACTACGATGGGTCCTGGCTTAGTCATCGATCAAGGTACATTGAATATATAATTCTTTTCTCTCCCCTTTGGGGAGAGGGTTAGGATAAGTGATATTTCTTCTTATCCTTCGTGTCGTTTTTTTTGTAAGAGAAACAACACGAATTCTGAATAATACTCAAGCCATTTTAAATAAAATGGTAAGAGTATAGCTGCTGTAGCAGTTTCTCATCTCTGGTAAATCTCATTCAGGGTGAGGGCGGTTGCAGTGGATGTCAAAGACCGCAGGTGCGATAAGCTTAAATTCCTGCGCAGGCGGACAATCTGTCTCGCCGTAGCATATCGCATAATCGCAAAAATTATGCGGTTAGTAGCGAAGGCGGAAGCAGTAATGTAACCGCAGCAAAGAAGTACCGCACAGTGCGGTACGCTATAACCCTAGAAGGAGAGCTTAAGGTGGCGCTCAATCTTGAAGATAAAAAAGCGATCGTCGCCGAAGTCTCGGAAGTGGCTAGTGGGGCAATGTCCTTAGTTGTTGCAGATTATCGAGGTCTCGATGTTCCTGCAATGACGAAGTTGCGCATTAAAGCTCGTGAAAATGGTGTTTATCTACGCATTATTCGTAATACGCTTGCGCGTAGAGCATTTAAAGGCACCGAACTTGAGTGTATGGAAAGCGCGCTAGTAGGACCTCTTGTATTTGGTTTTGCTCAAAATGAACCAGGCGCTGCAGCACGCTTGTTCAAAGATTTCGCAAAAGAAAACGAGACCTTTGAAGTAAAAGCGTTGTCAGTAGCCGGTCAATATTATGGGGCAGAACACCTTGATGCAGTTGCAGCTTTACCTACACGTAAAGAAGCACTCTCCAAGTTGGCAGCAACCTTGATGGCACCTGCAACCAAGTTGGTGCGCACTATTGCTGAACCACATAGCATGCTAGTACGAGCTTTGGAAGATTATCGTAAGAAAAAAGAAGGTAATGCATAACGCAACCTCTTTTTGAAATCCTTTTTACCAGGAGAGACAACATGTCTGAGAAAATACAAAAACTTTTTGATTCCATCGTGGAACTATCCATTATGGAAGTCGTTGAACTCGTTAAGAAAATGGAAGATGAATTAGGTGTATCAGCGCAAGCCGCTGTTGCAGTTGCTGCTCCTGTTGCAGGTGCTGGTGCTGCCGCTGCTGCTGAACAAACCGAATTTGACGTGATTTTGAAATCCTTTGGTGACAAGAAAGTAGACGTCATTAAAGTGGTTCGTGCAATCACCAACTTAGGTTTGAAAGAAGCAAAAGCTTTAGTTGAAGGTGCTCCTGCTCCTGTTAAAGAAGCTGTTGCTAAAGCTGATGCAGAAAAATTCAAGAAAGAACTTGAAGAAGTTGGCGCACAGGTTGAAATTAAGTAATCAACCTTGTCCAAGTGATAGATATGTCAGAGGGCCGTACGTGGCTGGTCGTTGTGCTAGCTCGTACGGTCATTTGTCGTTTTAAGGTAACCTAAGCAGAGGACTCCCAATGGAATTATCCTATACCGAGAAAAAGCGACCCCGCGCGGATTTTGGCAAACGCCTTGATACTTTGGAGGTTCCTCCGCTTCTCGATATCCAGCTTACCTCTTACAAAATTAATTTTTTGCAGGAAGAAACTTCTGCAGATGAGCGTAAAGACATTGGATTGCAAGCTGCATTTAAATCCGTTTTCCCTATCCATAGCTTTTCCGGGAATGCGCAATTAGAGTTTGTAGGCTATCGATTAGGTGAACCTACTTTTGATGTTAAAGAATGCCAACAACGTGGTTTAACCTACGCGGCACCCCTTCGGGTTCTGGTGCGCCTGGTATTATTTGATAAAGAAGCTTCAGGCGATGCTAAGAAAGTAAAAGATATTCGAGAACAAGAAGTATACATGGGCGAAATCCCATTGATGACTCCTAATGGTACTTTCGTCATCAATGGAACAGAGCGTGTTATCGTTTCGCAATTACATCGTTCACCTGGTGTGTTCTTTGATCATGACAAAGGTAAAACACATTCATCAGGGAAATTACTCTATTCCGCACGCGTGATCCCTTACCGTGGGTCATGGTTGGATTTTGAGTTTGATCCTAAAGATTGCATTTTCGCTAGAATTGATAGACGGCGTAAAATTCCTGCAACCATTATTTTGCGGGCATTGGGATATAGCACTGAACAAATTTTAGATATTTTCTTTGAAGTAAATGAATACCGCATTGAGAAGGGAGAATTTATTCTCACACTTATCCCTGCTCGCTTACGCGGTGAGACAGCAATGTTTGATATTCGTGGTGAGAAAGGCGTTATTGTTGAAGAAGGCCGACGTATCACTGCACGACACATTCGCCAAATGGAAGAGCAAGGCGTTAAAGAATTACGTACATCACGTGAATATCTTTATGGCAAAGCATTAGCTAAAGACATTATTGACCAAGAAACTGGTGAGATTGTTGTTGAAGCTAATTCAGAGATCACACCTGATCTATTAGAAACGTTGATCAAGGCAAATGTAACTCAATTTGCGACACTGTATACCAATGACTTGGATCATGGTCCTTACATGTCTGATACATTACGTGTGGATCCCACTAAGTCGCAAATAGAAGCGTTAGTTGAGATTTACCGCATGATGCGCCCAGGTGAACCGCCAACGAAAGAAGCGGCAGAAACCTTGTTTGAAAACTTATTTTTCGTTGAAGAACGTTACGATCTTTCTTCCGTCGGTCGAATGAAATTTAACCGTCGTGTTGGCCGTAAAGAAATTGAAGGTCCCGGCATTTTATCTAAAGAAGATATTATTGCTGTGCTAAAAACACTGATTGATATTCGAGACGGTCGTGGTGAAGTGGATGATATCGATCACCTTGGAAATCGACGGGTTCGTAGTGTCGGTGAAATGGCAGAAAATCAATTCCGCGTTGGTTTAGTGCGAGTTGAGCGAGCCGTGAAGGAACGTTTAAGCGTCGCTGAATCAGATGGTTTGATGCCTCAAGATTTAATTAATGCAAAACCTGTGTCTGCTGCTATTAAAGAATTTTTTGGTTCTTCACAGTTGTCACAGTTTATGGATCAAAATAACCCCTTGTCCGAAGTCACGCATAAGCGACGTGTTTCTGCATTAGGACCCGGTGGTTTGACCAGAGAACGTGCAGGGTTTGAAGTTCGTGACGTACATCCTACCCACTATGGTCGTGTCTGTCCGATTGAAACGCCTGAAGGTCCAAACATTGGTTTGATCAACTCATTGTCTGTTTATGCAAGAACGAATGAGTATGGGTTTTTAGAAAGTCCTTACCGCAAAGTCGTTGATGAGAAAGTAACAGAAGAAATCGAATTCTTATCTGCGATTGAAGAAGGTGATTATGTCATTGCGCAGGCAAACGCGTCTTTAAATGAAAATTTAGAGATAGTGGATGATCTTGTTCCATGCCGACATAAAAACGAATTTACATTTACCACTAAAGATCGCGTTCAATATATGGACGTTTCACCTAAGCAAATCGTTTCGGTCGCTGCATCATTAATTCCCTTCCTTGAGCACGATGACGCAAACCGTGCATTGATGGGATCAAACATGCAACGCCAAGCAGTTCCTACTTTGAAGGCAGAAAAGCCATTAGTGGGAACAGGGATGGAGCGTACCGTTGCTGCTGACTCTGGTGTAACTGTCGTTGCTAAACGTGGTGGTATCGTTGATTCCGTGGATGCAGGACGTATTGTTGTTCGCGTAGATGACGATGAAACCCATGAAGGGCAGGCTGGGGTCGATATTTATAATTTGACCAAATACACCCGTTCTAATCAGAACACCTGTATTAACCAACGTCCATTGGTGAAGCAAGGTGATCGCATTTCATCTGGCGACGTACTTGCTGACGGCCCTTCAACTGATATGGGTGAATTGGCGCTAGGACAGAATTTGCTTGTCGCCTTTATGCCTTGGAATGGTTACAACTTCGAAGATTCCATCCTCATTTCCGAGCGTGTGGTACAAGAAGATAGATTTACGACCATTCATATTGAAGAATTAACTTGCGTTGCCAGAGATACCAAGTTGGGACCAGAAGAAATCACTTCTGATATTCCTAACGTTGGTGAAAGCGCATTATCCAAGCTCGATGAATCCGGTATTGTTTATATCGGTGCAGAAGTAGAATCTGGCGACATTCTAGTAGGTAAAGTGACGCCCAAAGGCGAAACACAGCTTACCCCTGAAGAAAAGCTCCTCAGAGCTATTTTTGGTGAAAAAGCCTCTGACGTAAAAGATACTTCTTTACGCGTTCCTACCGGTATGAATGGAACAGTAATCGATGTGCAAGTCTTCA
This sequence comes from Gammaproteobacteria bacterium 39-13, assembly GCA_001898235.1. Classification (GTDB taxonomy): domain Bacteria; phylum Pseudomonadota; class Gammaproteobacteria; order Berkiellales; family Berkiellaceae; genus Berkiella. The sequence goes on along the minus strand of MKTN01000027.1, from coordinate 76,017 downwards.
CACGAGATGGCGTTGAAAAAGATGCACGCGCGCTACAAATTGAAAAAACAGAATTTGAGCGTATTAAAAAGGACTTGGAAGACGAATTCCGGATCCGTGAATCTGACATTTATCAACGTGTTGAAAAAATGCTTGTGGGTAAGATAGCTGAGGGTGGTCCTGCTGGACTCAAATCTGGCGATAAAATCACGCTGCAGTATTTGGAAAAATTGAGCCATGAAAATTGGTTTGAGATCCGCATTAAGGACGATAAAGCCAATCAAAAACTTGAAGCAGCACAAGATAGAATTAAGCAATTGCGCGAAGATTACGAAAAACGTCGTGATGAAAAACGCGCGAAATTGCAGCAAGGTGATGATTTGGCACCAGGCGTTCTGAAGATTGCTAAAGTTTATCTCGCTGTAAAACGCCGCGTTCAACCTGGCGATAAAATGGCAGGTCGACACGGTAATAAAGGTGTTATCTCTACTATTGTTCCTGTAGAAGATATGCCTTATCTCAATGACGGTACACCAGTAGATATCGTGTTGAATCCATTAGGTGTTCCTTCTCGAATGAACGTCGGCCAGGTCTTAGAAACTCACTTAGGGTGGGCAGCAAAAGGTTTAGGCTTGAAGATTGGCCAGATGATAGATGAGCAGCGCAAGCTAGAAGAAGTGCGTAAATTCTTGCAGGGCGTCTATAGCATTGGCGGTCAAAATAAAGTTGATTTTAACAACTTTGATGATCAGCAATTGCTAGAAGTGAGTGAGAACTTGCGTAATGGTGTTCCCATGGCAACGCCTGTTTTTGATGGTGCGAGCGAACAAGAAATCAAAGCCTTGTTGAAGGCAGCTGATTTGCCAGAAAGTGGTCAAACCACTTTGTATGATGGCCGTACAGGTGAGCAGTTCGATCGTCCTGTAACCGTGGGTTACATGTACATGCTGAAGTTAAACCACTTAGTGGATGATAAGATGCATGCACGTTCGACGGGATCATATAGCTTAGTAACCCAGCAACCATTGGGCGGTAAAGCTCAATTTGGTGGTCAGCGCTTCGGGGAAATGGAAGTATGGGCACTAGAAGCTTATGGTGCTGCGTACACCTTACAAGAAATGTTAACGGTGAAATCCGATGACGTAGCAGGACGTACAAAGATGTATAAAAACATCGTTGACGGCGATCATCGCATGGAACCAGGTATGCCAGAGTCTTTCAACGTATTAGTGAAAGAAATTCGCTCACTGGGTATCAATATTGAACTGGAGCATGACGCCTAAAGTGGCACTCTCAGTACTATTTTCAAAAAATGAAGGTAGTACTGAGAAAAAGAATGTGCGAAGACTATGTACTCGAATCTATTTTTTTTTAGGCCTCGCCAGTAGGCAGGCTTAAAAGCAAAATGAGAGAGTAAAATGCGGTTGCGCTTAAATATGACGGAGACACAGCCTTGAGAGACTTACTTTCTATCATTCGTCAGCAAACGAAAACGAATCATTTTGAACGGGTTTTGCTTGGACTAGCTCCACCCGAATTGATCCTCTCATGGTCTTATGGTGAGGTTAAGAAACCTGAAACGATTAACTATCGTACCTTTAAACCGGAGCGTGATGGTCTTTTCTGCGCCAAGATTTTTGGACCAGTGAAAGACTATGAATGCCTTTGCGGTAAGTATAAACGCCTCAAACATCGTGGTGTTATTTGTGAAAAATGCGGCGTTGAAGTCACGTTAGCGAAGGTTCGTCGTGAACGCATGGGGCACGTGGAATTAGCCAGCCCTGTGGCGCATATTTGGTTCCTCAAATCTTTGCCATCTCGAATTGGTCTCTTGCTGGATATGACCTTGCGTGATATCGAGCGCGTTTTATATTTTGAAGCGTATGTCGTCATTGATCCAGGTATGACCCCATTAGAAAAGGGGCAGTTGTTATCTGAAGAAGCTTACCTTGATGCAATTGAGCAATACGGTGATGAATTTGATGCGCGTATGGGCGCTGAAGCTGTTAAAGAATTGCTCAAACGATTGGATTTAAAAACGGAAGCTGAGACTATCCGTGAAGAAATTCCAACGACGAATTCAGAAACGAAAGGTAAAAAACTTACCAAACGTCTCAAGCTTATCGAAGCTTTCTTGGATTCAGGAAACAAACCAGAGTGGATGATTATGACCGTGTTACCGGTTTTACCACCTGATTTGCGTCCTTTGGTTCCATTAGATGGCGGTCGTTTCGCAACTTCAGATTTGAACGATCTGTACCGACGCGTAATCAACCGAAACAACCGTTTAAAACGTCTTCTTGATCTCAATGCGCCTGATATTATCGTGCGTAATGAAAAACGTATGTTGCAAGAAGCTGTCGATGCCTTATTGGATAACGGCCGTCGTGGTCGAGCTATTACGGGTTCCAATAAACGTCCATTGAAGTCCTTAGCGGACATGATTAAAGGTAAACAAGGACGTTTCCGTCAAAACTTGCTCGGTAAACGAGTAGATTATTCCGGTCGTTCCGTGATCGTTGTGGGCCCCACTTTACGTTTACATCAGTGTGGTTTGCCCAAGAAAATGGCGTTGGAACTATTCAAGCCATTTATTTTTAGCAAATTAGAATTAAGAGGCCTTGCGACAACCATTAAAGCAGCGAAGAAAATGGTTGAGCGAGAAGGACCTGAAGTATGGGATATTTTAGAAGAAGTTATTCGTGAGCATCCCGTACTTTTAAACCGTGCGCCTACGTTGCACCGATTAGGTATTCAGGCATTTGAACCTGTGTTGATTGAAGGTAAAGCGATACAGCTCCATCCTTTAGTTTGTGCGGCCTATAACGCGGACTTCGACGGTGACCAAATGGCCGTTCACGTACCGTTGACGATTGAAGCGCAATTAGAAGCGCGTGCACTGATGATGTCGACCAATAACGTGCTGTCGCCTGCAAACGGTGAGCCGATTATTGTTCCTTCGCAAGACGTTGTATTGGGCCTTTACTACGTTACTCGTGAGCGAGTAAATGCTAAAGGTGAAGGCATGGTGTTTGCTGATGTCAGCGAAGTGCATCGTGCATACTCTGCGAAAGCTGTCGATTTGCATGCCAAAATTAAAGTGCGTGTTAATGTAGAAAATAGCCAAGATCCTAACCACGAACCTAAACCAAGATTGGTAGATTCGACGGTAGGACGTGCCTTATTGTCTGAATTACTTCCTAAAGGATTACCCTTTACGTTGGTAAACCAAACGCTCACCAAGAAAGCAATTTCTAGGCTGATCAATAACTGTTATCGTCAAGTAGGTCTGAAAGAAACGGTTATCTTTGCTGACCAATTAATGTATTTCGGTTTCCGTTATGCAACGATTTCGGGTTGTTCTATTGGCATTAATGATCTTGTCATCCCAAGAGCGAAAAGCGGCATTGTTGAACGTGCCGAAGATGAAGTAAAAGAAATTGAATCGCAATATGGCTCAGGTTTGGTAACGCATGGTGAACGTTACAACAAGGTTATCGATATCTGGTCTCGTGCGAATGATCAAGTTGCTAAGGCGATGATGGATCAGCTTTCAACAGAGAAAGTGCTTAATGCCAAGGGAGACGAAGTTTCCCAAGAATCCTTTAACTCTGTTTATATGATGGCTGATTCGGGTGCGCGAGGTTCGCCCGCACAGATCCGTCAGCTTGCTGGTATGCGTGGTTTGATGGCAAAACCAGACGGCTCCATTATTGAAACGCCAATTACCGCAAACTTCCGTGAAGGTTTGAACGTATTACAGTACTTCATCTCTACTCACGGTGCGCGTAAAGGTTTGGCGGATACAGCGCTTAAAACAGCAAACTCAGGTTACTTAACACGACGTCTTGTCGACGTAGCACAGGATGTTGTGATCTCTGATGTAGACTGTGGTACCTCGGAAGGCTTACCCATGATACCGCACATTGAAGGCGGTGATGTGGTTGAACCTTTAAGTGAGCGCGTATTAGGCCGAGTCGTTGCTGCTCCTGTCATGAAACCGGGTACAGATGAAATATTGGCGCCAGTAGGCACCTTATTAGATGAAAGATGGGTTGATATTTTAGAAGAACACACAGTTGATAGAGTGATGGTGCGTTCGCCTATTACCTGCGAATCAAGACACGGTGTTTGTGGTATGTGCTATGGTCGCGATTTAGCGCGAGGCCATTTGGTGAACATTGGTGAGGCTGTTGGGGTTATTGCTGCACAGTCCATCGGTGAACCTGGTACACAGCTTACCATGCGTACCTTCCATATCGGGGGTGCCGCTTCTCGAGCAACGGCTGAAAACAGCGTACTTGTGAAGTCTAGAGGTAGAGTTAAGCTGCATAACATTAAAGTAATTAAGAATGACAGCGGCAATTTCGTAACAGTATCCCGTTCCGGTGAATTGTCTGTTATTGATGATCATGGTCGTGATAGAGAGCGTTATAAGCTGCCTTATGGTGCGGTCATCACGGTTGCCGAAGGGGATGCGGTACAAGCCGGTCAAACTGTTGCAACCTGGGATCCACATACTCACCCTATCATCACTGAAGTGGCAGGGGTGATTAACTTCGTTGACATGATTGATGGTGTCACCATGCATCGTCAAACTGACGAAGTGACAGGTTTATCCAGCATCGTAATCTCTGATGCCAAGCAATATCGTTCTAGCTCAGGTAAAGAGCTACGTCCAATGTTAAAGCTGGTAGATGAGAAAGGTGAAGATCTTTGCTTGGCAGGAACCAGCTTACCTGCGCATTACTTCCTATCAGCGAATGCAATTGCAAACGTTGAAGATGGTCAACATATTAAGATCGGTGACGTATTAGCGCGTATTCCACAAGAAACCTCTAAAACAAGGGATATCACCGGTGGTTTGCCTCGCGTAGCGGATCTTTTTGAAGCACGTAAACCTAAAGAGCCAGCTATTTTGGCAGAAATTTCAGGTATTGTGAGCTTTGGTAAAGAAACTAAAGGAAAGCGACGTCTTGTTATTACCCCACAAGAGGGTGGAGACGTGCACGAAGAGCTCATTCCTAAGTGGCGTCATGTGGGCGTGTTTGAAGGTGAATATGTTGAGCGTGGTGAAGTGATCGCTGATGGCCCTGCGAATCCGCATGACATTCTACGTCTGCTTGGCGTGGGAGCGCTGGCGAATTACATCGTGAATGAAGTTCAAGACGTTTACCGTCTGCAAGGCGTTAACATTAACGATAAGCACATTGAGGTCATCGTGCGTCAAATGCTGCGTAAGGTAATTGTTTCCGACGCTGGAGATACACGCTTCTTGAAGGGTGAGCAGATCGAAATTTACCGTTTGAACGACGTTAACAAAGAAATGAGCGCACAAAACAAGATGCCTGCTCGCCATGAACCGATGCTGTTGGGTATTACCAAAGCGTCATTAGCGACAGAATCCTTCATTTCTGCGGCTTCTTTCCAAGAAACCACTCGTGTTCTGACTGAAGCAGCAGTAAGCGGCAAAAAAGATGAGTTGCGCGGACTCAAAGAAAACGTTATTGTGGGCCGACTTATCCCAGCAGGTACTGGGTTAGCTAGCCACCTTCAGCGTCGTAAGGCACAACAAGCATTAATGCGTGGTGCGCGCGATGGTAGTCAGAAGGTAACGGCGAGTGAAGTGGAACATGCATTAAGTGAGATGTTGAACTCATCTGCCTCTTAGTGAGATAGGCTCTGTGCCTTGCCACTACAGCAGGTGCACAGGCCGAATAGATAGAAAATGGTAAATAAGAGCTGGCAAAGTCAGCTCATATAAAAACAATGGACTACATAGTGGGTTAACGGTAGTCCTATAAAAGTAGAGCGATCTCATTCCATTGAGTTGAAATGAGTCAGTGGCAAGAAGCCGCGGTTTTGCTGCGGCCTATTGACATGTCGCTCGAATAAATTTAGCATTTCGCTTCTCTTCGAGAGGGGCGGTTTGCTTGTACCCTTTTGTTTAAATAAAGAAATCGCAAAAAAAAGTTAAGGAGTTTGTCACGAGTTATGGCAACGGTGAATCAGCTAGTCCGCAAAGGACGTCATTCCATCAAACGGAAGTCAAAAAGCCCTGCATTAATGTCGTGTCCCTTGCGTCGCGGTGTTTGCACCCGGGTCTATACCGTCACCCCTAAAAAACCAAACTCTGCACTACGAAAAGTGTGCCGGGTAAAATTAACAAATGGTTATGAAGTTACCGCATATATCGGTGGTGAAGGCCATAACTTACAAGAGCACTCTGTTGTGCTTATCCGTGGGGGCCGTGTGAAAGACTTACCAGGCGTACGCTACCACGTCGTTCGCGGAAGCTTAGATACTTCTGGTGTGAATAATCGTAAACAGGGTCGCTCCAAGTACGGTACAAAGCGTCCAAAGGAAGCTGCTTAAAAAGTTAATGTGCAAGTAGGAATTTAGAACTATGCCAAGAAGAAGAGTTGTCACCAAGCGCAAAACACTACCCGATCCAATTTACGGGAGTGAATTGGTTGCTAAATTTATCAACCATTTGATGCAAGATGGAAAGAAATCCATTGCAGAAAAAAGTGTTTATGGCGCTTTTGAAATTATTCGTCAACGTGGTGGTAGAGATCCCATCGAAGTATTTAAAAGAGCGATGGATAATGTCCGGCCTGCGGTAGAAGTAAAGTCTCGCCGTGTAGGTGGTGCAACCTATCAAATTCCTGTTGAAGTCAGACCTTCCCGCGCGACTGCATTAGCAATGCGTTGGATAGTTGAATTTTCCCGTAAGCGTAGTGAAAAAGGGATGACTCAGCGTTTGGCTGCTGAAATTAATGATGCGGCAGATGAGGAAGGCGGCGGTCGCGGTAAAGGTGGTGCGGTGAAAAAGCGTGAAGATACGCATCGCATGGCCGAAGCGAATAAAGCATTTTCTCATTTCCGTTGGTAAAGATAAGGCTAGGAGCAATCAGCCGTGTCACGTAAAACACCCCTTCATAGAGTTCGCAATATCGGCATCATGGCACACATCGATGCTGGTAAAACAACGACAACAGAACGAATTTTGTTTTATACCGGTGTTTCTCACAAAATTGGTGAGGTGCATGATGGTGCAGCCGTCATGGACTACATGGAACAAGAACAAGAACGCGGTATTACCATTACCTCTGCAGCGACCACCTGTTACTGGAAAGGTATGGCGCAGGATATGGATGAACACCGTATCAACATCATTGACACCCCCGGGCACGTGGACTTTACCATTGAGGTAGAGCGTTCCTTGCGCGTACTCGATGGTGCTTGTGGCGTATTTTGTGCGGTGAGTGGCGTAGAACCACAATCTGAAACTGTATGGCGTCAAGCGAATAAGTACCGTGTACCCCGTCTTGCATTCGTTAATAAAATGGATCGAGCTGGTGCAAACTTCTTGCGCGTTGTAACCCAAATTCGTGAACGTTTAGGCGCAAACGCCGTGCCAATTCAAATGAGCATCGGCGCTGAAGAAAAATTTGAAGGCGTTATCGATCTCATCATCATGAAGGCGATTGCTTGGGATGATTCAACCCAGGGTATGCGCTTTGAAGAACGCGATATTCCTGAGAATTTGCGTGAACAATGCCAAAAAATGCGTGAAACGATGGTTGAAGCGGCTGCAGAAGCTAGCGAAGAATTAATGGAAAAATACCTTGAAGAAGGTGATTTATCCGTTGAAGAAATCCGCAAAGGAATACGCATTCGTACCATTAATAATGAAATCGTACCTGTTCTTTGTGGTACTGCATTTAAGAACAAAGGCGTACAGGCATTATTGGATGCAGTTATTCATTACTTGCCTGCACCAGATGATGTGCCAGATGTAACAGGAACCGAAAGCGAAGAATCAGAAAAAGAAATTACACGTGCACCATCAGATGATGCACCTTTCTCTGCGCTTGCATTTAAAATCTTGAACGATCCTTATGTGGGAACCTTAACCTTCTTCCGCGTGTATTCTGGTACATTGGAAGCTGGCACAAGCGTTCAGAACACAATTAAAGATAAGAAAGAACGTTTTGGTCGTATTTTGCAAATGCATGCCAACTCACGCGAAGAAATTAAAGAAGTTCGTGCAGGTGATATTGCTGCCGTTGTCGGTCTAAAACATACCACAACAGGTGATACCTTATGCGATATCGAGAAGCCAATTATTCTCGAAAAGATGATCTTCCCTGAGCCTGTTATTTCGGTTGCAATTGAACCAAAAACCAAAGCTGACCAAGAAAAAATGGGTATTGCTTTGGGACGTTTGGCTAAAGAAGATCCTTCCATGCGCGTATTTACCGATGAAGAATCTGGTCAAACCATTCTTGCAGGTCAAGGTGAACTTCATCTTGAAATTCTTGTGGATCGTATGAAGCGTGAATTTTCCGTTGAAGCCAATGTGGGTAATCCTCAGGTGGCATATCGTGAAAGTATTACTGCGCAAGTTGAACAAGAAGGTAAATTTATTCGCCAGTCCGGTGGTCGCGGTCAATATGGTCACGTTTGGATCCGTTTGGAACCAAAAGAGCCAGGTACTGGTTTTGAATTTGTCGACGAAATTAAGGGTGGCGCGATACCTAAAGAATACATTCCTGCCGTCAGTAAAGGTATTGTGGAACAGATGGCAAATGGTGTTCTTGCTGGTTATCCCGTTGTGGATGTCAAAGCAACCTTGTTCGATGGTTCTTTCCACGATGTAGACTCAAGCGAAATGGCATTCAAAATTGCAGGTAGCATGGCATTCAAAGAGGGTGCATTAAAAGCTAAACCTAAATTACTTGAGCCAATTATGAGCGTTGAAGTAGTTACCCCTGAAGAATACATGGGTGATGTCATGGGCGATCTCAACCGTCGTCGTGGCGTGCTTCAAGGTATGGGGGAAACGCCTTCAGGAAAGACAGTTTCGGCGCTTGTTCCCTTATCAGAAATGTTTGGGTATGCAACAGCTTTACGATCCATGTCGCAAGGTCGTGCAACCTACTCAATGGAATTTAAGAAATATGCTGAAGCACCAGCAAATATTGCAGAGCAAGTGGTGAGCAAGCAGCGGGGATAATGTAATGTCAATGAAAAGTCAGATAATACGTATTCGTTTAAAAGCCTTTGATCACAAGTTGATTGATAAATCAGCAAAAGAGATCGTTGAAACAGCAAAAAGAACAGGTGCCGTTGTACGCGGTCCTGTTCCAATGCCAACTCATAAAGAAAGGCACACAATTTTAACTTCACCTCACATTGATGCTACAACTGCACGTGATCAATATGAGATCCGTACTCATAATCGTTTAGTCATTATTGCTGAGCCCACTGATAAAACAGTAGATGCATTAATGAAACTCGATCTTGCTGCTGGTGTTGATGTTCAGATCGCAGTTAGTTAAAGATTGGGCACTTTGCAACAAATTTTTGCGGAGCAAAAGATGGCAATTGGTTTGATTGGTCGAAAATTAGGAATGTCTCGGATATTTACTGAGACAGGGAATACTATCCCGGTTACGGTGATTGAAGTATTACCCAATCGCATTACACAAGTAAAAACCCAAGAAAAAGAGGGTTATAACGCAATACAAATAACCACGGGCACAAAGCGCGCTTCACGCGTGAATAAGCCTAGCGCTGGACATTTTGCAAAAGCAGGTCTTGAAGCGGGACGTGGTTTATGGGAATTCCGCATTGATGATGCTGAGAATTATTCCATTGGGCAAGATATTACTGTGGATCTTTTCCAAGTAGGCCAACGCGTTGACGTGATTGGTACTTCAAAAGGTAAAGGCTTCCAAGGCGCTGTAAAACGTCACAATTTCAGAACGCAAGATGCAACACACGGTAACTCCGTCTCCCATCGTGCGCCTGGTTCTATTGGTCAAAACCAAACACCAGGTCGTGTATTCAAAGGCAAGAAAATGGCCGGTCACATGGGTGCGAAGCGTTGTACTATGCAAAATATTGAAGTTGTACGTGTGGATAAAGATCGTCAGTTGTTGTTAGTACGCGGTGCAGTTCCTGGCAGTAAGAGTGGTGATGTCATCATTAAACTGTCAGTAAAAACCAAAGTACTAGATGATGCGACTGTCTAGAAGGAGGGTAGAAATGAAGCTTGCTTTAGCCGGTGCCAAAGGTGGCACAAACAATATCGAAGTTTCAGAAGCTGCCTTCGGCCGTGAATTTAACGAAGCGTTGGTGCACCAAGTCGTTGTTGCTTTAATGGCAGGTGCTCGTGCTGGAACTAAACAGCAAAAAACGCGTGCGGAAGTTCGTGGAGGCGGTGCAAAACCATGGCGTCAAAAAGGAACCGGTCGTGCTCGTGCGGGAACGATTCGAAGCCCTATCTGGCGTAAAGGTGGCGTGATCTTCGCTGCAAGACCTCGTGACCATAGTCAAAAGGTCAATAAGAAAATGTATCGTGGCGCAATGAGCTCGATTCTGTCTGAGCTTATTCGTCAAGAACGTTTGCAGGTAGTAAATGAGTTTGTCGTTGATCAACCAAAGACAAAAGTATTATTGAACAAATTAAAAGAGCTCAATTTGGAGCGCGTGTTGATAGTGGTCGATCAATTCAATGAAAACCTCTATCTCTCAGCACGTAATGTGCCTAATATTGCGGTGAGAGAAGCGAGCGGTGTTAACCCTGTTCAGCTTTTGAAATATGACAATGTGCTTATTACCGTAGAAGCGCTTAGAAAACTAGAAGAGGTGCTTGCGTGAATATAGATTCGTTAGCAAAAGTCCTAGTCAGACCATTAGTTTCGGAAAAAGCGTCCAGATCCGGTGATCGCGAAAATTCCGTTGCGTTTTGGGTACACCCAAAAGCGTCTAAATTGGATATTAAAAATGCGGTGGAAACCTTTTTCCCTGATGTGAAAGTGGAATCAGTGCGTACCATCGTTAAAGGGCGAAGCTTTGTTCGGTTTGGTCAAACTGAAGGTCGAACTGCAAAGAAGAAAAAGGCTTACGTTAAATTAGTCGCAGGGCATCAAATTAACTTTGCCGACTTTGAGCAGTAAGGGACGGAAAAATGGCAATTATCGAATTAAAGCCGACCTCGCCAGGCCAACGTTTCAAAATCAAAATTAAAACGGAAGGCTTGTATAAAGGGGCTCCTGTAAAGAGTCTGACGAGCAAGAAAAACCGTACCAGTGGTCGTAATGACATTGGTCGTGTAACCGTTGATCACCGTGGGGGTGGTCATAAGCGCCGTTTAAGACATGTCGATTTTAAACGCAACAAAGATGGTATTCCCGCACGTGTTGAGCGCATTGAATATGATCCTAACCGTAGCGCAAATATTGCTTTACTTGTTTACGCTGATGGCGAACGCCGTTACATCGTTGCACCTAAAGGCATTGCAGTTGGCGCAAAAGTTGAATCAGGCGTAAGCGCACCTATCTTGGTTGGTAATTGTTTGCCATTGGCAAATATGCCTGTGGGTGCAACTATTCACTGTATTGAGCTAAGACCAGGCAAAGGTGCTCAGTTAGCGCGTAGTGCTGGAGCGTATGCACAGCTGCTAGCGCGTGAAGGTACTTATGCAACTGTTCGGTTACGTTCAGGCGAAATGCGTAAAATATTTGCGCAATGTCGTGCAGTGATTGGTGAAGTGGGTAATGAAGAGCATAACCTTCGCGTGATAGGGAAGGCAGGTGCTCAAAGGTGGCGTGGTATACGTCCTACCGTAAGAGGTGTGGCGAAAAACCCAGTCGATCATCCATTGGGTGGTGGTGAAGGCCGTACTTCAGGTGGTCGTCCTCCTTGTAATAAAAATGGTAAACCGGAAGGGAAGAAAACCCGTAATCGCCGTAAGGTATCGAGTCGGTTTATTGTTCGCCGTCGTGGTCAAAAGAAGAGTGAAAGGGGTTAACGGGTGGCACGTTCATTAAAAAAGGGCCCATATTGTAGCCCGAAGTTACTAAATAAAGTTATTAAAACGCGTCAAGGGGCTGGTGGTCGAGGACGTATTGTCGTCCAAACCTGGTCTCGTCGAAGCACCATTGTTCCTGAATTCGTTGGAGCAACATTAATGGTGCATAATGGCAAGATTTTCGTCCCCGTATTAGTAACCGAAAACATGGTTGGTCATAAACTTGGCGAATTTGCGCCAACACGTACTTTCCGTGGCCATTCCGGTGACAAAAAAACGGCGCCGGCTAAAGGTAAGTAAGGGGTAAAAGATGGAAGTGTCCGCCACATTAAAAAATGCAGGCATGTCAGCGCAAAAAGCGCGACTGGTTGCGAATGAGGTACGTGGGAAAGCAGTGGAAAAAGCTGTAGAACAACTTGCCTTCGTTCAAAAGAAAGCTGCGAAGTTAATCAAAAAATTACTCGAGTCTGCGATTGCGAATGCAGAGCATAATGAAGGCGCAGATATTGATGAACTCAAAGTTGCCAAAATTGAGGTTGATGAAGCACCGTCATTGAAGCGCTTTAAGGCACGTGCTAAGGGTCGAGGAAACCGTATCGTAAAACGTCGATGTCACATCAAGATCGTGGTGTCTGATGTTAAAGGCAAAGAGAGGGCGTAATGGGTCAAAAAGTTCATCCAACTGGGATTCGGTTAGGCATTGTTGAGACGCACCGTTCAATGTGGTACGCCAATAAGAAGCACTATGCCGGTTTGCTATTAAGCGATTTACAAACGCGCGAATATTTACGGAAGAAATTGCAAAATGCATTTGTCAGCCGTATACAAATTGAGCGCCCAGCAAGAAATGCGCGCATTACTATTCACACTGCCCGACCAGGCGTAGTGATTGGTAAGAAAGGGGAAGATATCGAAACCTTGCGTCAAAAAGTTTCTTCGCTAATGGGTGTTCCAGTACACATTAACATTGAAGAAATTCGACGTCCTGAACTGGATGCGTACCTGGTTGCTGAAAGCGTAGCGCAGCAGTTAGAAAGACGTGTTATGTTCCGTCGTGCAATGAAACGTGCGGTAAGCAATGCATTACGTTTTGGTGCAAAAGGTATCAAGATTTGTGTTGCGGGTCGATTAGGCGGTGCTGAAATTGCGCGTACTGAGTGGTATCGCGAAGGACGTGTTCCTCTCCATACCTTCCGTGCAGATATCGATTTTGCAACGGCTATTGCAAAAACGACCTATGGAATTATTGGTGTGAAAGTCTGGATATTCAAGGGCGAAATCCTTGATAAAGACTTGGCTGCCGGAAGTCAAAGCACAGAAGCTGCACAACAGCAGTAGGGGACATCTTTATGTTACAGCCTAAACGTACCAAATTTCGAAAACAACAAAAGGGACGCAATCGTGGCCTCGCTCTTCGTGGCAGTAAAGTAAGTTTTGGTGACTTTGGTTTAAAAACCATTGATAGAGCACCAATTACATCACGCCAAATCGAAGCAGCCCGACGTACAATTAGCCGCTACATTAAACGGGGCGGTAAGATTTGGATTCGTATTTTTCCTGATAAACCTATTACCAAAAAGCCTTTAGAAGTTCGACAAGGTAAAGGTAAAGGTAACGTCGAATATTGGGTTGCACTTGTGCAGCCAGGTAAGGTTCTTTTTGAAATTCAGGGTGTCACCAAAGAAGTAGCTGCAGAAGCATTTAAGCTTGCCGCCGCTAAGCTTCCAGTGAAAACTGAATTCGTTGAACGAGTGGTGATGTAATGAAAGCAAACGAATTGCGACAACAAAACAAATCTACGTTACAAACAACGTTAGCAGACTTAGCGCAGAAACAATTCAAGCTAAAAATGCAACACGGGAGCGGACAGCTCGCAAAAAACCATCAGCTGCGACAAGTTCGTCGTGATATTGCTCGTGTGAAAACTATCATGCACGAGCTTGATAAGAATGGAGAGTAAGCGGATGAGCAATACCGAAACAGTAGAGCGTACTCTTACAGGGCGCGTTACTAGCGATAAGCGCATGGCAACACGTACTGTTGAAGTGCTGTGGTCTAGACGTCATGAGCGCTATGGCAAAGTAATGAAAGGCAGAACAGTTCTTCATGTTCATGATCCTAAGCATGAAAGTTCACTTGGTGACTTGGTTGAGATTAAAGAAGTTAGACCAATCTCAAAGACAAAGAACTGGCTCCTCGTAAAAGTTTTAGAGAAAGCAGTTTAATAGTTGAGAAAGTTATTAAACAAAGGGATTTGAAAAATCCTGCCCTTAAAGAAGAACATGCCTACTGAGGCGTAAATAAACTTTTAGGGCGAAGTAATGGGCGTTTTAATTAGTTGGCATCAATGGTAAGATATTCGACCTTTTGTGTATGCCTTTGATGTCTTATGTGGATTGAGCGGAGAATGTCATGATTCAGATGCAAACGGTTCTTGACGTGGCAGATAACAGTGGTGCCCGTCGAGTGATGTGCATCAAAGTCCTTGGGGGCTCCAAGCGTAGGTATGCCGGTATTGGTGACGTTATTCGCGTTACCGTTAAAGAAGCTATCCCGCGAGGCAAGGTAAAGAAAGGCGATGTATTGTTCGCCGTCGTCGTTCGCACAAGAAAGGGCGTTCGTCGTGATGATGGGTCACTTATTCGGTTTGACGGTAATGCAGCAGTTTTGTTGAATGCCCAAATGCAACCTATTGGTACTCGTATCTTCGGACCTGTCACGCGTGAGCTTCGTAATAATTATATGAAAATTATTTCTCTGGCACCTGAAGTGCTGTAACAGTTGAGAGAACAACCATGCGCAAGATTCGAAAGGGCGATAAAGTACAAGTAATTTCAGGCAAAGATAAGGGCCGAATTGGCACCGTTCTGAGCGTACTACAAGCCGAAGCAGGTTTGTCAGTTATTGTGGAAGGTATTAACGTGAAAAAGAAACACGTTAAGCCCAACCCACAGCGCGAGCAACCAGGTGGGATTGTGCCCAAAGAAGCACCAATGCCTGCTTGTAAAGTTGCTTTGCTAGATCCCACGACGAATAAACCTAGTCGTGTGGGAGTGAAATTGTTGGAAGACGGCAAGAAAGTCAGAGTGTTCAGGTCATCTGGTGAGGTGGTCGATGTCTAAGCGTAAAAGTGAAAAAAGCGAAGCAACAATGGTTCGTTTAAAAAAACACTATAAAGAAAAAGTAATTGCAGCACTGCAAAAGCAATTTAACTATGACAATGCAATGCAAGTGCCTGTGATTAAAAAGATCACCCTTAACATGGGTGTAGGCCAAGCCGCTGATGATAAGAAAATCATCAAGGCTGCCCAGGATAATCTGACCCAAATCGCAGGGCAAAAGGCAGTGGTTACCCTTGCACGTAAATCTGTCGCTGGGTTCAAAATTCGTGAAGGCTGGCCAATTGGCTGTAAAGTCACTTTACGTGGCGATAGAATGTATGAATTTTTAGACCGTTTGATTAGTATTGCGTTACCTCGCGTAAGAGACTTTCGTGGCGTTAACCCACGCTCTTTTGATTCACGCGGAAATTATAGTTTAGGGATCAAAGAACAAATTACTTTCCCTGAAATTGACTATAACCAGGTCGATACTGTTCGCGGCTTAGATATCACCATAACCACGAGTGCGAATACGGATGAAGAGGCTTTTGCATTATTGAAAGCTTTTAATTTCCCCTTTCGCGAAAGTAAAACCGCTGAGGTAAAAAGCAATGGCTAGTAAGCGCATGATTCGCAGGGAGAAAAAAAGAGCTCTCTTGCAGCGGCATCGAGAAAAACGAATGCTGCTCAGACAACAGCTAAATGATCCTTCTTTAGATATCGATCAAAAGTTTGAGATTTTGGCGAAATTGGAAAAGATGCCTCGTGATTCATGCCGAGTTCGAGTTTCTAGACGTTGTAACATCACAGGCCGAGCCCATGGTGTTTACCGTAAATTTGGATTATGTCGAAATGAGCTTCGTCGGCGTGCCATGGTGGGTGAAGTCCCTGGTTTAGTGAAGGCAAGCTGGTAAGTTAGTGAGGAGAAAACCATGAGTATGCAGGATCCTATCGCGGATATGTTTACGCGGATCCGTAATGGACAATCTGCCAACCATGCAGAGGTTGCAGTGCCCTCATCAAAAATCAAGGTAGCAATTGCCAAAGTATTAAAAGATGAAGGGTATATTTCTGATTACGTTGTAGACAATAACGAAAACAAGCCTGTTATTAAAATAACGTTAAAGTATTTTAACAACAAACCTGTTATTGAAATGATTCAGCGTGTTAGCCGTCCAGGATTACGGAAATTTACTTCTTCTAAAGAGATGCCCGAAGTCATGGATAAATTGGGAATTGCGATTGTTTCGACTTCCCAAGGCGTTATGACCGGTCAAGCGGCGGTAAAAGCTGGGCAGGGTGGCGAAATCCTGTGTTATGTAGCCTAGGGGAAGAATAATGTCATCAAGAGTCGCAAGAAAACCCATCGAGATTCCTTCTGGAGTGGGTGTTAACATTAAAGATGGCGTTGTTGCTATTAAAGGCGCCAAAGGTGAATTGGCTCACGAACTTCATCAATCTGTTTCTGTTAAATTTGAAGACCAACAGATCCTCGTTGCGGCTAATAAAGATTTTGCTGATGCTGATGCAATTGCAGGAACCACCAGAGCAATATTAAACAATAATGTGAAGGGTGTATCTGAAGGCTTTAGCAAAAAATTACAGCTCGTTGGCGTAGGTTATCGTGCTCAAGTTGCTAAAGGTAAAGACGGCCGTACGGTTTTAAATCTTACCTTAGGGTTGTCACATCCTGTTGTTTTCATTGCGCCTATAGGCGTGGAATTAACTTCTGCAACCGTAACAGAAATTGAAGTGACCGGTGTAGATAAGCAATTGGTAGGACAAGCCGCTGCTGATATTAGAGGCATTTGTAAAGGATTGCGTAAACCTGAACCTTATAAAGGTAAGGGCATACGTTATGCTGATGAAGTCATTGTTCTGAAAGAAACGAAGAAGAAATAGCCAAATCGCTTTTTCCATGAAACGGGGAAGAGACTAGGGTGAGGGTTTGAGAGTATGAATAAAAAACGCAGTTCGCGTTTCAAACGAGCGCAACGTACGCGAGAGCATATTAAGCGTTTAGGCCGTGAAAAAGGCATTGCGCGTTTGTGTATTAATCGTTCAGCACAGCATATCTATGTTCAAGTGATTGCGCCTGAAGGCGGTAAGATCTTGGCGCAGGCCTCTAGCCTTGAAAAGGCAGTAAAGGATGCGAGTGATGAATCAACGAAGACAGATAAAGCAAAGCAAGTAGGCAAGTTGATCGCTGAACGTGCTAAACAAGCAGGGATCGATTCTGTTGCTTCTGAGCGTTCAGGGTATAGGTATCATGGTCGAGTTGCTGCGTTAGTTCAATCAGCTCGTGAACATGGCTTAGTGGTTTAGGGTGGCAACAATGGCATCAAAGCAAGACCAGAAGACCGAAGGTCAGTACGAAGAAAAATTAATTGAAGTAAGAAGAACTGCGAAAGTAGTGAAAGGGGGACGTATATTTGGTTTCTCCGCACTAACCGTAGTTGGAAATGGTAACGGACGCGTGGGTATTGGTCGTGGGAAAGCTCGCGAAGTGCCAGAAGCAATCCGTAAAGCGATGGAAAATGCCAGACGCAATCTGGTAGAAATCCCTATGGCTGGCAATACATTGCACCATACAATTGAAGCTTCTCATGGCGCTTCAAAAGTGTTCATGATGCCTGCTTCTGAAGGTACTGGCGTTATTGCCGGGGGCGCAATGCGCGCTATTTTCGAGGTGGCTGGTATTCATAACATTCTTGCTAAATGCTATGGCTCTACCAATCCAGTTAATGTTGTCAGAGCAACAATGAAAGGTTTGGCGAAGTCTCATTCTCCGCAATCTATTGCTGACAAGCGTGGCAAAACCTTGGAAGAAATTATGGGTGAAGGCAATGGTTAAGAAATCTTCATCATCAAATAAAACGTTGACTATCACTTTGGTGAAAAGTCTTGCTAAGCGATTACCAAATCATTTAGCAAACGTTAGAGGGTTGGGCTTAAAGCGTATTCATCAGACGGTAGAGGTCTTAGATACCCCAGAAAACCGTGGGATGATTAATCGCATACACTATTTGCTGAAGGTTGAGGAAACAGTATGAAACTCAATACGATAAAGCCCGGCCACGGCGCGAAGCGCACCGGCAAAAGACTTGGACGTGGTCCAGGTAGTGGATTAGGAAAGACGTGCGGTAAAGGACATAAAGGTCAAAAAGCACGAGCTGGTGGTTACCACAAAGTGGGCTTTGAGGGTGGTCAAATGCCACTACAAAGAAGACTTCCTAAAACAGGTTTCCGTTCACGTCTTGCTTTGGTTACACAAGAAATTCGTCTCAGTGAACTTAATAAAGTTGCGGGCGACGCAGTGACCATGCAAAGTTTGCGTGAAGCAGGATTAATTACAAGCAACATTAAGCGCGTCAAAATTGTTTTGAGTGGTGAACTCAAAGGCGTGAAGAATGTTTCCGGTATTAAATTAACCGCAGGGGCTAAAGATGCAATTTTAGCTGCTGGGGGTAAAGTTGAGGCTTAAGGTATGACCGGAGGACAACGGAGTTCATTAGGCGGTTTAGCGGAACTTAAACAACGTCTGATGTTTGTGTTGTGGGGGCTGATCGTATTCCGTATTGGCGCTCACATTCCTGTACCAGGCATTGATGCTGCTCGTTTGGCTGAACTTTTTCAAAATAGCCAAAACAACATTATTGGTATGGCCAACGTCTTCTCCGGCGGCGCGCTAACGCGACTATCTATTTTTGCGTTAGGAATCATGCCTTACATTTCTGCATCTATTATCATGCAGTTAATGACGGTTATTTCGCCGCAGCTAGAACAACTGAAAAAAGAAGGGGAGCTTGGGCGGCGTAAGATTTCGCAGTATACCCGAGTAGGAACCCTCTTTTTAGCAACTTTCCAAGCGATTGGGATGGCGAAATTCTTAGCCAGCTCAGGCAGTGCATTACAGCTTGGATTTATTTTTTATCTCACGACGGTGGTTACCTTAGTGACAGGAACAATGTTCCTGATGTGGTTGGGCGAAAAGATTACTGAACGTGGTGTTGGTAATGGGATCTCCTTGATTATCTTCGCGGGTATTGCTTCAGGCTTACCAAAAGCCATAGGAAGTACCCTCGACCAGGTTCGTCAAGGTGGTATGAGCCCAATAGCATTAATATTTTTGGTCATGGTGTTATTAGCGATTACAGCTTTTGTCGTTTTTGTTGAAAGAGGACAAAGACGGATCACTGTGAATTATGCGAAGCGTCAACAAGGGCGAAAAGTGTATGCGGCACAACAGAGCCATTTGCCCTTGAAGATAAATATGTCGGGAGTGATTCCGCCAATATTTGCATCAAGTTTGATATTGTTCCCCGCTTCCATTAGTCAATGGTTTGGTGGGTCAAAATCCTCTTGGATTGCAGACATTGGTATGGCGTTGCAGCCTGGGCAGCCACTTTATATTTTGCTTTTTAGTAGTGGTATTATATTTTTCTGCTTCTTCTACACGGCGTTAGTATTCAACCCTCGTGAGACAGCAGATAACCTGAAGCGATCTGGCGCCTTTATTCCTGGTATTAGACCCGGTGAACAAACGGCTTCTTATATCGACAAGGTAATGACACGTTTGACATTGGCAGGGGCTGTTTACATTACTGCAGTTTCTATTTTGCCTGAATTTTTAGTATTGGGTTGGCAAGTTCCTTTTTACTTTGGCGGAACCTCATTACTTATTATTGTGGTCGTGATCATGGATTTTATTGCGCAAATACAGGCGCACCTCATGTCACAACAATATGAATCATTAATGAAGAAAGCTAACATAAAAGGGCGAGATGGCGGCCCTGGTGGTTTTGGATTATTAAGATAACTTTTACTCAAACGATTTGAGTAAGTATGAAGAGTGGGGTCGATGTTTATGAAGGTACGAGCTTCTATTCGTAAAATGTGTAAAGGTTGCAAAGTTGTTAGCAGGACTAAGCGTAACAAAAAGGCATTGTTTGTGATTTGTAAAGAGAATCCACGTCATAAACAACGGCAGGGGTAAGTCCTCACGCCTGCTAAAATCGTTGATTTTTAGGTCTAGGTGCAGTAGTCTGTTGCGTCTACAGCGCCGGGGTGATTTAGGAGTGTTTCATGTCTGCGGTTCGAATTCAGAATGTTCAACTAGAACCAAATAAGCACATCCGTGTTGCTTTGCAAAGCATTTACGGGATTGGCAATACACGCGCATTACAAATATGTGCCACGGTTGGAGTTGATACAACAACCAAGGTCAAAGACCTGGATGATGAAGCTGTACGTGGTTTGCAAGATGCCGTTGCTGCATTTTCAACAGAAGGTGATTTGAGACGAGAAGTCTCAATGCGAGTCAAACGTTTACGTGATATCGGATGCTATCGTGGGAAGCGTCACCGTTCTGGTTTACCAGTTCGTGGGCAAAGAACACGAACAAATGCGCGGACACGAAAGGGTCCTCGTGGCAACAGAATAAGTAAAGACGCCAAAAAAGATTGATATTAGCTGGACTAAAAAATGGTAGCAGAAAGCACACAAGTCACTGAAGAAGAAGTCACCGACTCCGGTCAAGGTGGTTCATCAACTGGCACTAGCGGTGGATCAGTCGCAGGTGCCGCAGGGAAAGGGCAAGGACGTCTTAAGAAGAAGACTAAACGAGTCATAAGTGACGTCATCGTTCACGTCTATGCCTCCTTTAACAATACCCTGATTACAGTCACGGACGTTAAAGGTAACACTCTGTCATGGGCAACTGCAGGCGGATGTGGCTTTAGAGGTTCTCGTAAGAGTACTCCTTTTGCTGGTCAGGTTGCTGCGGGCAAAGCCATACAAAAAGCGCGTGAGCTATATGGCGCTGAATCTGCTGAAGTGCGGATTTATGGACCGGGGCCAGGCCGTGATGCTTCCGTACGAGCAGTACGTGATGTCGTTCAAATAACGGCAATTTTTGATGTGACAGGCATTCCATTTAATGGTTGCCGTGCGCCCAAGCAACGTCGAGTATAAATTTAAAGTCTTAAGAGAGAAGAATTACTATGGCGAGATATACCGGACCAACGTGTGTATTATCCCGGCGATATGGAAAGGATCTTGAATTCAAGACCCGTGATCTTGAGTCAAAATGTAAAATACACACACGTCCAGGCCAACATGGACAAGCGCGTAAAAGAGAAACCAACTACGGTTTACAGCTGAATGAAAAGCAAGCATTGCGCTTTAAATACTGTGTATTAGAAAGACAATTTAGAAAAATATACAAAGAAGCTGCGCGCAGTAAAGCAGCGACGGGTGTATTGTTGCTGCAAATGCTCGAATCACGATTGGACAATATCGTTTTTCGTATGGGATTTGCATGCACACGAAAAGAAGCGCGCCAATTAGTCTCTCACAAGGCGATTCTTGTGAATGGCAAGTGCGTTAATATTCCTTCTTACCAAGTAAAACCTGGCGATACTGTTTCTATTCGTGAACGCGCGCGTGAGCAAGGCCGTATTATTGATGCATTGAAGCAAGCAGAAGATAAAGGCTGGGCTGAATGGGTAGAAGTAGACGCTAAGAAAATGGTTGGAGAATATAAGCGGGTACCTGATCGTGATGAGTTACCTTCTGATATTAATGAACAATTAGTCGTTGAGCTCTACTCGAAATAATCCCAAGCGGAGGAAGATTGCATGCAACGTGCGGTGGCAGAATTTTTAAAACCCCGATCTATTACAGTCCAAGATAAAGGGCGTAATCAAGCTAGGGTAACCTTAGAACCTTTAGAAAGAGGTTTTGGTCATACCTTGGGTAATGCACTGCGTCGCATTCTACTTTCAAGCATGCCTGGGAGCGCAGTTGTTAAGGTAAAAATCGAAGGCGTTTTGCATGAGTACACCACAATAGAAGGTGTGCAAGAAGACGTGATTGAAATTCTCCTTAATCTCAAAGGCATTGCATTTAAGATGTTGGGTGAATCCAAAAACGAAGTTGAGTTGAAACTTGAAAAAACAGGCCCGGGTCCTGTTAAAGCAGGTGATATTCAGCTTGAAGCAAATGTTGAAGTTGCTAACCCTGACCATGTGATTGCCAATATCACAGCGCCAGAAGGCAAAATCAAAATGATTCTAACGGTAGCACGTGGCCGTGGTTATGAGCCTGTGACTATTCGTAAGACTGCAGAGAATCAAGAAACTGCAAGCATCGGTCATTTACAATTAGATGCTTCATTCAGTCCAGTGCGCAGAGTTACCTATAACGTTGAAAGAGCACGTGTAGAAAACAGAACAGACTTAGACAAGCTCATCATTGATATCGAAACCAATGGTACGCTTGATCCGGAAGAAGCAATCCGTCGTTCTGCAACCATCCTGGCTGAACAACTTTCTGTATTTGTTGATTTGAAAGGTCAAGAACGCCCTGCAGAAGCGAAGAAAGAAGTAGGCATTGATCCTATTCTTTTACGTCCTGTTGACGAACTTGAGTTAACAGTTCGATCTGCAAATTGTTTGAAAGCAGAAAATATTTACTATATTGGTGATTTAATTCAGCGTACCGAAATGGAATTGCTGAAGACACCTAACCTTGGCAAAAAGTCTTTGACTGAAATCAAAGACGTATTAGCTGCAAAGGGGTTATCTCTAGGTATGAAACTAGAAGGATGGCCTCCTGCAGGATTAGAAAAGAAAGAGAACACGACTAATTAGTTAGGAAGTTACGATGCGTCATCAAAAATCAGGTCGTAAATTAAATCGAACAAGCTCACACCGTAAAGCGATGTTTCAAAACATGGCAGTTTCTATACTTCGTCATGGGTTGATTAAAACAACGTTGCCAAAAGCAAAAGATCTTCGCCGTGTGGTTGAGCCTTTGATTACTTTGGCCAAAGTAGATTCTCATGCAAATCGCCGTTTAGCCTACAACAGGCTGCGAGATAGAGACATTGTGGCTAAGTTGTTTGGTGAAATTGGTCCGAACAATATCAAAAGACCAGGTGGCTATTTACGCATTTTAAAATGCGGCTTTCGCGCTGGTGACAATGCGCCAATGGCAATTGTTGAACTAGTAGAAAGAGCTGAAGCTGTTAACGAATAAAAGCGTTTAGCTTAAATAAAAAAACCAGGGTAAAGTCCTGGTTTTTTTATGCCTATTTGCTGTGCACAAAAGCTACTATTTGAATTTGAACTTCGATGTGTTAGCTGGGAATAATAATTGCTCTAGGTGAGCAGATAATGCCAATTTAGCAGAAGGCTTAACTGATGCAGATTTTTGGTCAAGCACTGGATCTGACGTTGCTGCTACTTGAGAAGCTTTAGACGATTTTGCTTCATCCTTTATTGCTTTTGCTGCCTGTTCAAGATCTACTTTATTTGATTTCAAAGTGGTCGCTAAAGTAGGAAGAATAGCTTCTAATCTTGATTGCATCAATTTCGCTTTTGTATCCTCAAGATCTTTTTTGCTCATGCCTTCAGTGTTTGTACCAAGATCTCCTGCAATATCTTTGATCACTTTATCAATGGCATCTTCAATTGCTTTTTTGAATGCTTCAAAAATTTCTGCTGCAAATGGACCAAACTCTTTTTTGATGATATTGCGAACTAGATCTAAGGGCGTGGTGGCGCTATATTTTTTATACAAATACGGCATGCCAATAACACCAAAACCGATTAGTAATGCTGCGGAGCCGGAAATATATCTGCTCACACCAAATTCTTCACCCTTTGCCAATAAATTGCTCAAAGTAGTAGGTAAGTTATATTTGCCATCTGTCATTTCACAAGCGATATCCCCAACTGTGCAAGGATTAGAAGCACCCCAGATTAGCTCTTTTAAATAGGAAACCTGGTTGCTGATGTTAAAAAATGACCACATAAAAACCTCTCTTTAATGGTTAAGCTTGGATTAAACGTTGAGCATTGAGCTTCATGGGGGATTGTAGTTTTATTAGTTAAATAATCAACTAAAAAGGGTTTTTTATCGATAACTGGGAGAAAACCAAAGATAAGTGGGTGAATGGTATTTTAAAAACGATAAGCCTTCTTAGTTATCGCCTCAGGATCATTTATTTCTTGGCGTGGCTTTCTTTGAAAGGAAACAAGAAAGTGTTTGGAGGGGTTGAGGGGCAATTCGGGGATCTGCATGGATGGTGATCTTTGCTTTTTATGTTGAAATAAAGGGAGATACGGTTGGGAGCGGGATCCGAAAATATGTTTTTGATAGCTTCGGATAATGGATGTATCACTCATAACGTATTTTTCAATATTATCTTTCCAATAGGTATAGCTATGTCCAGAGGCAATAAATTCAACGAATGTTAAGCAAAGTTGGGTATAAGGAACTTGTTGTAAGCATTGCCATACATGAGATCCGCCTAAATAAGCTTGATTCGTAAGAGCGGGTATCGTTAAAGATAAAGAATACAAATGATAATAAATTCGTGAAAATTGTAATGCCAAGAGAGCGCCTTGGATAAACGCAAAGATGGCGCAAAAAAAATAATAGTAAAATCGCGAACGATGGCTACGCTGTCTATTCCATGCGCGCAATTCATAATGATCTTGCATCATTTCCAAGAATTCACTTAATTTTTGCAGTAAAGCAATTTTGAGTAATTCTTGTGCAATAAGACTGACGCCACCTAATGCTCCAACACCGGATAGTGCAGCGATAAGAATAACAGCATAACAAATGAAGTATTGTGCCATTTCTAATTTGTGGTGAAGAAAATAAATCCTTAATTCGTCCATATAAAATGCTAGCATTTGACCACACAATAGTGCCCACGGCTTGGAAAGTGACAAGATCCCATCGTTACGGCGTCTTGAAAAAATATAAAAATCACGCAATTCTCTAAAAAATTGGTGATCTTGTGCCATGCCAAAATCAATGATAGTTGTTTTGTTGGTGTTAGGATCAAAGATGAAATTGCTTTCATGAGGATCCATATGAGCAATGCCCAGTCGATGCAGAGAGCGTAATGTGCAAAAAGCACTATATTCTACTTGTGGGTAAACGTCCTTATTTAACTCCCATTCTGTCATACCTGGGACATATGGCATTAAAAGCATCATTTGCTTGTTTTTGTGATCATGATAATAGCCAATCAGCATATTGCATTTTTGCAAATAACTTGCTTCACGGTAAGCAAGACGCAACATATGATGGGAAGAGAAATGAAAATTCTGGCTTTTATTCTCTAAGCGGATAACTTTACACACCAATGCTTTAGATGGCTGCTGAGGATGTTCAATGAAATAAGTGCTGCCAAAACTTCCTTCACCGAGCTTTTGAGTTTCATTGAGAAAGATATGAATGGGTTTCCCATCAGATAATTGCATTATCTCAATGGTTGAGTGTTCAACTTTGGGGTAGCGCATGATGCCTGCAATCCTTTGCTTTGGCCAAGCGTATTTTCTATATCGTTATAGTTTGAATTTAGCTTAACAGAAAACTGGATGCAATCCTTTGCATCAAAACTTAGATGACGAGTGTTCTCTTTTTATCTTCTGGCTTAAGTTCTTCATTTGCTTCAATCACGCCTCGAGGAGCTGGAACATTTCCCATGGCATCTCTAATTGCCAACATTTGTTCCTTTGAATAAGTGATTTTTTTCGTTGCATTATCAAAAGCTGGTGTTAAAACTGGTGTTGATAAGGGCCCTTTTGTTGCCATGGATTATTTCCTTTCTCTAAAAAATAACAAGGGCGCCATTCTACTTCGATTTTTTGCTATTTAATAGTGGGGCTAAAAACTGTCCTGTATAGGATCCCGGTACTTTGGCAACTTTTTCCGGTGTGCCCATTGCCACTAAGCGTCCACCTTTATCACCACCTTCAGGGCCTAAATCTACAATCCAATCGGCAACTTTAATCACATCTAAATTGTGCTCAATGATGACGATAGTATTTCCGGAATTCTGTAAATGAAACAATACATCCAATAATTGTTTTACATCATGAAAATGTAATCCTGTTGTTGGCTCATCCAAAATGTATAGGGTGCTGCCTGTATCGCGGCGTGATAATTCTTTGGCCAATTTGATACGTTGTGCTTCACCGCCAGAAAGGGTAGTGGCGCTTTGCCCAAGCTTCAGATAGGTAAGACCCACATCCATTAAGGTTTGTAATTTTCGCTTGATAGCAGGAATTGCGCTGAAAAATTCGTAGGCATCTTCTACCGTCATTTCCAGCACTTCGTGAATGTTTTTCCCTTTATAATGCACTTGAAGTGTTTCATCATTGTAACGTTTGCCTTTGCAAACATCACAGGTGACATAGACATCTGCAAGGAAATGCATTTCGACTTTAATTAAGCCATCTCCTTCGCAGGCTTCACAACGTCCTCCTTTGACGTTAAAGCTAAAGCGTCCCACTTGATAACCACGTGATCGCGCTTCATTGGTTCCGGCAAAGAGATCACGAATATGGGTGAACAGGCCTGTATAGGTTGCCGCATTAGAACGTGGCGTGCGTCCAATAGGGCTTTGATCTATGCCAACAACTTTATCTAAATGCTCTAACCCCGAGATGCTTTCATAGGGGGCGACGTTATTGAGCCCTGCATGATTTAACAAATGTGCAGCAATAGGGTACAACGTATCATTGATTAAGGTAGATTTTCCTGAACCGGAAACCCCAGTAATACAAGTGATAAGCCCAATTGGGAATTGAACATTGAGATGTTGTAGATTATTGCCTGAGGCGCCATTAATTTTAATCACACGTTCGGGATCAAAGGTACCTCGTTGGGCAGGGACAGGAATAGAAAGTTTTCCGGATAAATACTGCCCGGTGAGCGAGCCTTTGGCTTTTTTAATTGCTTGTGGCGTACCTTCTGCAACTACTTCTCCACCGTGAACACCAGCGCCAGGGCCAATATCGACGATATAATCGGCAGTGATAATTGCATCTTCATCATGCTCGACCACAATGACGGTGTTGCCTATATCGCGCAAATGTTGCAGTGTGGAAAGCAGACGTGCATTGTCACGTTGATGTAAGCCAATAGAAGGTTCATCTAAAATGTACATTACGCCGACAAGCCCTGCACCAATTTGGCTGGCCAGACGAATACGTTGAGCTTCACCACCAGATAATGTTTCTGCGGTGCGACTCAAAGTGAGATATTCTAATCCTACGTCAACTAAAAATCGTAGCCGCTCTGTGATCTCTTTGAGCAATTTATCAGCAATTTCTTTGCGTCTTCCCGTCAGTTGTAATTTTTTGAAGAAGTTTAAACAGTCGCCAATGGACATAGCGGTCACATCAGGCAATGATTTTTTGCCTATAAAAACGAAGCGTGCTTCTTTTTTCAGACGTGAGCCTTCGCAGCCTGGACAGGCTTGTTGTGCGAGATAGCGTGATAATTCCTCACGAATAAATTCGGAATCGGTATCATGATAACGGCGCTCTAAATTGGTAATAACCCCTTCAAAAGGATGACGACGGCGTCTAGTTTCACCACGTTCATTGGTGTAACTAAAAGCAATTTCTTCTTCATCACTGCCATATAGGATGACTTGCTGAATGTTTTTAGGCAGCTCTTTAAACGGAGTATCAAGATCAAACCCATAATGTTTGCTTAAAGATTTGAGCATGCTGAAGTAGTATTGATTACGACGATCCCATCCTCGTACAGCCCCACAAGCTAAACTGACCTCAGGTTGATGCACAACCCGTTTAGGATCGAAGAATTGTTTATGTCCCAATCCATCACAATCTGGGCAAGCCCCAACAGGATTATTGAATGAAAAGATGCGTGGTTCGAGTTCAGATAAGTTGTAACCACAAATCGGGCAGGCATATTTAGCTGAAAAAATGGTTTCTTTTCCAGTATCTACCCAATGGATAATAGCTAAACCATCACTTAATTTTAGTGCTGTTTCAAAAGAATCAGCTAAGCGCAAACGCAGATCAGGACGGACTTTTATTCTATCGACCACCACTTCAATGGTATGTTTTTTGCGCAGATCCATCTTTGGCGCTTCGTCGATTTCATACAGTTTGCCATCGATGCGTACCCGTACAAAACCGCTATTGCGTAGTTGTTCTAGCACTTGCTGATGTTCACCTTTACGTTCGCGAATAACAGGAGCAAGTAATAGCGCTTTGGTGTCATCTGGTTGCGCCAGCACGTGATCTACCATTTGGCTCACAGTCTGCGCTTCTAAAGGCGTATCATGATCGGGGCAGCGAGGTTGTCCTGCACGAGCATAAAGTACACGAAGATAATCATATAACTCAGTTACAGTACCTACGGTAGAGCGCGGGTTATGTGAGGTTGTTTTTTGTTCAATTGAAATAGCTGGAGATAAGCCTTCGATATGATCGACATCTGGCTTTTCCATGACTGATAAAAATTGTCGGGCATAGGAAGAAAGGGACTCTACATAACGGCGTTGTCCTTCAGCATAAAGGGTATCGAACGCTAAAGAAGATTTTCCTGAACCAGATAAGCCAGTAATGACAATTAATTTGTCACGTGGCAAAGTTAGATTGATTGATTTGAGGTTGTGGGTTCTCGCGCCTCTAATGACTATTTTGTCCATCTCTTCCCCCTAGCTTTGTGCATATCCCCATATGCGAGGCCACAAAGCGGTTTGAATAATACGACGCCACTTAACCTAAAATGCGATTGGGACACGTTATCGTTCCAGGCGCCGAGCAAACTTGCTAATATACCCAATTCGCTCCAAGATGCGAAGCGTGACGACGGTATATAAGATGATTGGTTTTAAGGCAAAAGGTTGGCATGTCTGTTGGTAGCAAAATGACACTTCCCGAGATAAAAAGCACGGCAGTTTTAGCGCTGATCTTTGCTTCACGGATGTTAGGTCTTTTCATGGTGATCCCCGTTTTAGCTTTGTATACGGGTATTTTGCCAGGAGCAACCGCAGCCACCATTGGGATAGCGGCAGGGATTTATGGTTTAACCCAAGCTTTATTTCAAATCCCTTGTGGATTGCTTTCTGATTACTTCGGACGCAAACCCGTTATTATGGCGGGATTAATTATTTTTATCATTGGAAGCTTGATAGCTGCCTTTTCTTCTTCTATTGCAGGATTGATTGTAGGACGCGCAATACAAGGCATAGGTGCGGTCGGCTCGGCTATTTTAGCTTTGGTCGCAGATACTACTCGTGAAACTGTACGCACGCGTGCAATGGCACTGATTGGCGTTAGTATTGGGGTTACCTTTATATTAGCGTTCTTATTAGGTCCTATATTAAATGCACATATAGGGCTATCTGGTATTTTTGGGTTAACAGCGGCCATGGGAATAGGCGGTATCTTTTTGTTAATGCGTGTGAATGCATCACAAAAATCTGCGCCTCTTTCTGTAAAAGGACAATTGCAAACCCTATTGCAGCATCGTGATTTATGGCGTTTAAATTTGAATATTTTTATTCTTCATGCAGTGTTAACTGCGGTATTTTTAATTTTTCCGCATAAAATTCAAGAAGTAACTGCTTTAGAGCCCCACGCGGTATGGCGCTTTTATTTACCTGTGTTAGTAGCGTCAGTCATTTTAGTCGCACCTTTAGTGCGTTATGCTGATAAACCTTATTGGCAAAAAAGACTGATGTCAGCAGCAATGATAGGATTGGGCTTGTCGGTATTATTATTGATGAGCGGACATTATGGGATTTTCTTATGTGCTGCGACGTTATTTTTCTTAGCGTTTAACTTTTTGGAAGCGAGTTTGCCCGCATTAGTTTCTCGTATTGTGCCCAAAGAAAGTAAGGGCGCGGCATTGGGGGCGTACTCTTTTTCACAGTTTTTGGGGATGTTCGCAGGTGGTATACTAGGCGGGTGTTTACAGCAATGGATTGGGCCCTGGGCAATTCATGTTGGCTGCTTACTATTGATAGTAATTGGGTGGCTGACTCTATCGATAAAGGTGAGGAATGAAATATGGCAAGAGGCATAAATAAAGTCATTTTGGTTGGAAATTTAGGCGCAGATCCTGAAGTGCGCTATATGCCAAGTGGCGGTGCAGTAGCAAACGTTACTGTTGCAACCAGTGAGAACTGGAAAGATAAGCAAAGCGGTGAATCACAAGAACGTACTGAATGGCATCGTGTGGTATTTTTTAATCGCTTGGCAGAAATTGTGGGCGAATATTTACGTAAAGGCGCGAAAGTTTATGTAGAAGGTAGCCTTCGTACCCGTAAATGGCAAGATCAAAGCGGCGTTGAACGTTACACCACAGAAATTGTTGCTGCAGAAATGCAAATGCTAGATAGTCGTGGTGGTCAAGGTGGTGGAAGTAGTCATGCTGGCCATAGTCATCATGCATCCGCTGCGCCACAAATGGCACCGATGACTGAGTCTGCTGCTCGTGTACATGAAGAGTTTGATGACGATATTCCGTTCTAAGATAATGAGCAATTAAAAAAGCCCTCATTAGAGGGCTTTTTTATGTATACTTTTAAAAAGCATATATTTTTTTAGGACTTTTGGGTGCCGCTGGTTCTGGTTCACCTTTTGCCTTTTCTGATGATAGTTTATCCCTTGCTACCCTAAAAATAATTTTTTGCATGTTGCTATCGCACCTGCTGCTTTTACATTCTAGTTCAAACACTTGTGTATCAGGATCGGCTGCGATGCCTTTAACATCTTCAATATCATGGACGGGGATCCCATTTATTTTATTGATAAATAATAATTCCTTTTGATCTCTAGTGGTTATCCATGGAGATAATTCACGATGAGCGTTAGGAAGTATTTCCAAAATGACAACTTTAGTGCTGGTACGTCTATTTTGTCTTTGGAGTTTCGCTGCATAATGAATTAAAGAATATTTTGAAGCAACGGCTTGTGTTGTGCCAACGTCAAAGTTTGTCAGAATAAGCTTTTCGCAGAATTTAACGAAAGGAATACAATTCGCATCTTGACGGATGCCGCACATTTGAGGGCTGATAGGCCATGAAGCATCAATATTTGTCTGTATAAGATGTTCTTTCCCTCTACGCAGTACTTTGATAGAGATAGGATCCCCAACTTCTCTTAGTTCAAAGAATGCACGATAAGAGATATCATTTTCTTCAATAGAAATAGTGCCTTTTCCACTGACGGGATAGATATCTTTATTATTCTCATCAATGAGTTCAAGCAAAATATCGCCGACTTCTAAACCAGAGATGTTGCCATATAATCGACTAATTTTTGCTCCCATCAGACTGTCGGGTTCGAGGCCGTGCGCTATTTTTAATTTGCGATCAGTGATAGATGAGAGATCAAATGGAAATCCAGGCAAAGTAGGATAAGCAAAAGTATCAGATTGTTTTAATTTTTTCAGCATTTTACCTAGCAATTCCACAGGCCTTGCAAAACTAGATAATTGCGCGGAGGTTACCATAGCACCATTAGAAATTATACCAAGGACTGCGCCTGTGTTTGCATCAACAAAAGGGCCACCGCTATTTCCACCACTGATAGCAGCGCTTACTTGTATGACCAACCCATTTTGGGAACGAGCAAAAGATTGTAAATTACCTACATAACCGATGGTTGTAACTTTTCCGGGTTGGATTTTAGGATTGGTTTTTTCTCCTGCTGAAACGCCAGGAAAGCCTATAGCTAAGATGTCGCTTTGAATTTTAGGGAATACGGTACTTTTTTCTAAATAAAAAGGGTAAGCAATTTTGTCAAATTCTTCCTGCAATTCAGGATGCACTTGTAAAATAGCAATATCGTGATGATTGTTTAACATTAATATGTTAAGTTCGAAATCCTTGGATTGACCGGGGAAATTTGCTTTAAGTTGTGCTTCTGTTGTAAATCCTAAAACATGCGCACAAGTAATAATGTAATTTTTATCGTCATAACGAATGATAAAACCACTGCCAATGCCTTTAGTATCAGTACCATATTGATAGGGTTGAGTGGGAGAACGATGCCTGGTCGTAGTATGAATAAACAACATACCTTGTGTTGCAGCCGTTGTTATGGAAAATTCTCGCGGGAAATCGCTTTGCAAGGATGGCGCAGGCGCTAGTAATTTTTTGCTCTCATAACGATATAACACAACAGGCGCTTTTAAATTATCGGTGCTATTACTCGGTGATTTTTCGCTTAATTCAAGTGGTTCAACGACGTGCAAGTTTTCGCTAAAACGCCGGGTTATTGCCCGACTTGCTAAGATTGCTTGATTTTGAGTATCAGCTATTTTAATCCCATAGGCTTGTATGACCTGGTCGCCCATAGTGCCTTCAAGATCGTAATGGGTGCCAACTGGAATTTCGTTCATTAATTGAATGAGCGTTTCTAGATTTTTAATCGGTTTTTTATTAAGTTTTTTGACAATAAAGGGTTGAATGGTGGAAGCATTAAATGGCGTGCCCCCGCTATTAAATAAAGTATCATTGGTAAATGTTTCGGTTATTAAAATTCTTTCGCTGCCATCTTCTTTTAGATAGCCATAATTTTTGCCTAGTCCATGATTATTTGTTGGTTTTATGAATTCTCGTTGCGGTGTATTTGCTTGCCTTTCAATCTCTGAATACAGATGACGATTCGTTGTTTGAAATAAAACACCATTCATAATGGCGAATTTAGGATTGCTTTGCAGATAGCGATTAGGAAAGGAAAATAAACTTTTCTCTACTTCAATTTGGTGTTTTTGACCGCCTCGGTATAAAGTGAAGTGAAGTGTATCGGCTGTTGTTAAAAGGGGGGCTGCGGCGATACTGATTTCACCAAAAGTAGGATGTGATATGTGTTGATGATTAATTCTAGTTCCATCAACAGCAATCAGAATATCACCTCTTTGCAAAGGATATTCGGGATAAGTTGGACAATTCTGAATGCTACAACCATAGGACGCACTATCCTTATCAACGGCTTCTTCGGGAAGATATAGATGATAATTTTGAGAAGTAAGATCCATTAACTCTAAATCAATTAAAGGATAATGTGACAAGAGGGGGGGATTGCCGGCTACTAACTGATTTACCATATATTGAACATGAAAAGCCGAAATTACATATTTATCAGTAGGATGAATCATATAGGCGATGAGTTCGCCTTCCTGATTCAGCACAGGCCCTGGTGATGATAAGCCATTCTCAGGTTCAATTTTTTGAGATAATGAAAAACAAAAAGAATTGTCGAAACGAAAACGTTTGGCTTTCACTGTTGTTATGGCATCTTTTAGACTTTTGAGATCTTTTTGGTAGAGCGTTATTTTTTCAGAATCGCTTATCTCAAAATTTTTAGCCAATTTAACAGCGTGTTCATGGAAATTTTTTAATTCAGTGGCATTTTTAGGCTTCAAAATTGCTAAATTCGTTTTTGTGCAAATAATGACGGGTTCTAATTCAATACGTTGACCTTTATTCAATGCTGTAAAGGAAATGTCCTCTATTCTTCTGACGGTAAAACCATGAATTTTAAATCCAATGACAAGCCCAAATTCTCCAGGTTTATATTCCAACAGCGTGCCAATTTTATGCGCCGCAGGTGAAATTAAAGGGAGATCTGAATAAGGTTGTAAGGGATCAAAGCCGACGTAAGAATATTCTATAGGGAACGTAGCGATTTTCATAAGTTAGTTTACCTAAAAATATTATTTGTTAGTGAATTGATTTAAACATAATTTTTTTAGTTAGTTAATGACGGTATTAATGATTCAGGTCTTTTCGCTACAACTAAATGCAAAGATTTTTGTTTTTACTGTTATTAGGGAAGAGGAAATGAGCGGATTTGGCTTATAGAGAGATAGGATAAGAATTGATATCTAATCTGGTGGTCATTGTACTTTATTGTATTATCACGCTTAAGCTTTATCTTCTTAAAATAAGCTTTGGTCATATTTCCCTAAGTCGTTGGGTTTGTTTTGCTTAAAATGATGTTCCGTTTTATCGGAATGAATAATATGAAATCTTGGCAACAATTTTATAGGCAAAATGAACTACAAGTGTGGATGTTATTGGGAGCTGTCATGCTCACATTTAGCGCAAGCCTAATGCATATTACCTCAAGACCCACTTTTTTAGTGCCATGGCCTCTTAACATGGGGTTGCTTAAAGCATTATTTCCGCAGGTTGTAGCTATTCTTTTATTACCGTGTATTTATTCATTACATCTTTATTGGACCCATGCAAATAAAAATTTTGGACGTAAATTGTTGGTCAAAATTGCATTTTTTAGCATGTTCAACTTCCTCTGGATTTATCTTTTTATTGAAAGGGAGTTGAACGCACATAATTATTGGCCAACAGTTTTAACTGCGCTAGAAAATATATTAATGACTGTCTTGTTAGCCTCATTAGCATTGTGGGGAAAAGCACGAAATAAGTCTTGGGCATTGTACGCTGCCAATATGGGTTTATATTTTCTACTTAGCTGGTGTGCATTCCCTGATTTTTACGATGCTGAGCAGTATTATTAGGCAATGAGATAAAGAAGAGATCTCTATTGATATTTTGCATTGAAGCATCTTGTGGTTAGAGGGTTTAAGAAAAGAGGTGCAGCGAAGCGACAAAGAATGTCAATGTTATATCTTGAGAAAAGCCAAAACAGCATAATTGCTAAAAATCGAATATTCAGAATTTCTCTTTGAATACATCAATGTCACAATGATGTGATTTCTCTCATTTTTATCCTCATTATGATAATTTTTTATTTTATGCTAACGTTATAACTTCGAATGTGGATCCATTTTATTTTAGTGAATGCAGGATGAACAAATGAAGGATTTTATTGAACCTTCTCGCTTAGATAGCGCAGTGAAAGGATTAAAAACAGCATTTAACATTGATACCCCAGATGCCATCAACAAACTTGTTGGGGGTGGATCTACTGCCTCGATGTGGAAGATAACGGTAAAAAATCATCCTTATGTATTAAGACTCATGGGATTAGATCAACCTATAGCGGATAGGCGTGTGCAAGTCATTTGTGCGCAATATGGAGCAAGATTAGGCATTGCGCCACAATGTTATTATGCAGATGCTGAAAATGGCATTCTTATTATGGATTATATTCATTCAGCGGAGGTGACCAAAGAAATTATTTTTAATCAAATGCCGGCACTTTTAGCAAAGTTACATGACAGCGAAAAAATGCCAGAGGCTTATTGTGTTATTTTTCCTTACATGAGTGATTTTATTGGCAAAATGATAACGAAAACGCCATCAAAAAAAATCATAGAATATTATAAAACTATTCAAGATATTATGTTAATCCTCGTTAAACATCGACAATTGGCTTCGTGTCATAATGATTTAAACAGTGAAAATATTTTATACGATGGCAAACAGATTTATTTAATCGATTTTGAAGCAGCAGGGACTGAAGATCCCTATTTTGACTTGGCGACAGTGTGTCAGCAAAATTGTTTTGACACCGAAGAAGAACTTCTCTTTCTAGAGAAATATATGACAAGAAAGCCAAATGCCTTGGAAATAGCAAAGCTTGCTCTCATGAAGCAAGTATCCTATTGCTACCATGCCTTACATTTTTTTGATCATGCTTATAGCGCCGGTATGATGTCTTATCACGGCGAAGTGCCTACATTTCAGCAATGGTATGAAGGGCGAAAGCAAGGAAAATACTCCTACGAGACGACACAAGATTTAATTTTGTATGCGATGGTAGTATTGAACCAATCATTGGAAGAAATGGCACAGCCTACTTTTAAAGAGGCAATGCTTTTACTAGAAACATCTTAAAGCATATTGTTCTTTGTTAGCTGCAAATGTGTTGATAAGTTTGTGGCCTAAACCATGAAAAATATTAGATAGATAGACGATACATACTTGTATTTCCACCTTGAAGCATATATTTTACACGCCTTCTTTTATTTAGGGGGTATATAAATAATGGAATATTATGCGGTATACAATGGACTTCAAGTAAGAACAAATGAAGGCACATTGAGAAAAGATATTTCATTAGATGAAATCAATACTTGCATTCAAATGCAAAACAATGAAGACAAATTAACTGTCTTTAGAACGTTTGATGATGCTGCTAAAGTAGCATTAGAAGGCATAAGCAAAGAACATCGTGAACAATACCCTATTTTCACGGTCACCTTTAGAGGAAAGGCAAGAGAATTTCCTTACACCTTCAATAGTGGTGAAAAAATGGCAGCAAACGAAATTCTTGTCAAAGGGATGACAGTATTGTCGGCATCGCTTGAACATGTAGGATTGAAGTTGGACAAAGGGAGATTTAAGCCATTATCTGAACAGTTTAAAAGCCTAGGAGAGCCTTCAGTTCAAAGAACAGAAAAAGTGATGCAATCTGTTGACGTAAAAAAATTAACGTCAGACAAAGCAATGCCTAGAGTGAGAGCTAGTAATGAAAAAGAGCAAACACCAGAAAGATCTCGAACGAATACCAGAGCGATTAAAAATGAAATTCAATCTTCAAAACGAACAAAAAAGGTAACACCTAAATTAAAAAAAGAAGCACAAAAAAAATTGCTAAAACAAGAAAAATTTACTAGGGAGAAAAAAATCCCTAAAAATATTCCAGTGAAAGAACCATTTTCATGGCTTCGATCTGTTCGAGATTTTTTTGTAAGATATTTTCATTATTTAAAATGTAAATTACTAGATGTGTATCATAAATTTTTCCGTCCTTGCTTTGTCGCATCAAATTTGAATGTGGCACACAATTTAACATCAACTCATCATGATAAAATGTTAGGTGATGGAGTGGCCTTATTGTTTCATTTTGCTTCCTATATCAAAAATACTACTATGCGACAGCGAGATGCATCTCCAGTTGAAGAATTATCATCCAAACAACGCTATAAAATTTAATGCGAGTATTTACTTGAAATAGAAACAAAAAAATATTACTTATGCCTTTCTCTCATTTAGAGACAGGCATAAGTAGATAAATGTTTAAATTGACAAATTTTATTTTGTTACTAGAAAGAGCGCACTTTGCTTTTTACATTTGAGTTAGATTCTTTTGCTTTATCATTTCTTATAATAAATTCTAATGAGGCATATATAGACAAGTTAACCTTAAAACTGCTGCAATAATAAATTGAGAGCAGAATTAAGGTTTTTTTTCAAGACGAGTTTTATAGCGGGTATTCTTTTTGCCACTTATAGCTAATCGTTTTTCTCAAAAGCGCTATGATTATAGCGATGATAAACCAATTCGTATGGGTGAATTTATTGGTGGCAAGTGGCATGAACAGACAGATGCAGCCAAAATAAAATAGGGCTTCTTCTAGGGTTTTAAATGCAGCTATTATCTTTCTATCTTCCTTATTTTTTTTCATTTTTTTTCCTTAATCTGCATAACCATAGGGGTTATTCATAATAATTTCTAATTCGGCATCTGATATGTGATTCATTTGTTCTAGGGAATTGGCAAGTTCGGGTACAATTTGTAAAAATCCTTCTGTGCCATAAAGAATTATGGTTGCCGCTGCTGCGCCACCAATACCTCCTATTGCTGCGCCTGCACCAATGCTGATAGGTTTTACCACATCTTCATAATATTCGTTTGAGTTTTTGCCGCCGGAAATAAGCAGCAGATCGCTTTCGCGGAGAGGGCGCATGATGATTATCCTTAATCGCTTTGTCCGTTAAAAATAAACAGAGTGCCGGAAAACTATTTGAAATTCAACTATCCTATTATTGAAGCATGCACTTGAACAAGCTTAAATATAAATATGAGCCATGTTCCTTTGTTAATTTCACCGCCGTAGGCGTTTATTCGCTGGCTTCTTTTCAGCATCCTCTTCTTCTTCAGATAGAATTTCAATATCAAATTCAGGTTTTTCGTTAGATGAAGTTTTACTTTTACCAATTTTATTTGCGATGGTTTGAATAGTTGTTTGGGATGAGGAGCGGCCTTCTCCAAAAGCGTTAGAACATCTTTCTCTAATAGCTATATAGTTCATTTGACCAGCTAAGAAATTAGAGTTCTGTTCTATAATAGGGGGTAAAAAAACAATTGTACTTGGTGCATCTTCAGAAGTATTTATAGGCAGGTAGATATGCGATGTGGCTGTATAACGCGCAGGAGCAGGATGTAGGGTAATATGATTTGAAATCAGTTGCGCTGTATTAGAGTGTCCTTTCTTTTGCGCTGCTGCAAGGGCTGCATTTTTCCCAGTAAAACTTAATGTCGAAACGTTATCTAGAAGGAATTTCACCACTTTAATATGACCATGCTTAGCGGCAATTTTGATGGCGATATCACCATATAAATGAGAGTAAAGCTTCGAAGTTTTAGCTAGTAAAATTTGAATGCCTTCTAAAAAACCACAACGAGCGGCAATTAAAAGACCTTTACCAAAGTTGCTTGCGTGAGGAAGCAAAGCGGAAATGACTTCTGCATTTCTATGTCGGATAGCTGCTTTAGCAGCGTAGTGAATTAGATTTTCAAATTCGTTAAATGAAAAATGTTTAGGATTATTTGAGCGAATATCCTTAGCAAGAAGAATTAAATTTTCTACAGCTTTTTTATGCCCGTTTTGTGCTGCTTTAATCAGTGCAATGATTAACATGGATTTGCTTACTGGTTGTGAAATTTTATAGCCATTCATTAATAGTATTATGGAAAGATTTTCTTCGGTTTCTATATCTAAATCCTTGTGTTGAAAAGCTTGCGATTCTCCTGCCAACGCAGCCAGAAGTAATCTTTTATCTATCGAGGAAAATAGCGGCTCTCTAGTGTAACGCTCAAATTCAACTCTAAATAGGTCTTGCGGATTTTTTTTATAACCATGATCATATTTGGTTTTCAAATAAGGAAAATAGCGTTGGATCATACTTTGCCAGAAGAGGTGATCAGCACCCAAGCGTTTACATAATTGGCTTGTTAATTCTACATTTGCACGATCTTTAAGGCTGAGACTAGAGAAAATATGTATGATAATTTCTTCCGGTAGAAGCGAAAGGTAATCATTTTTATTTGCTGGACCATTTTTCATGGGAGTTTGCTCCGTCCATAATATTTTATTAATTAAAATGAAAAAAATACTGGTTCACAGAGGACCTTAAATTAATAGTGCAATTCGAATATCTATTCTATAGTCTGATACCATATTTAATATCTATTACTTTTTTTCCCTTTTTTAGAATTTTTGATTTCTCCATAAAAGAAAGCAGTTTCCCCACTTGGGCTGATTTCTTTATGTACAGGGAATAATCGGAATGATTGACGGCTTAATTTTCCTACTAAGGAAGGACCGTTTGCTGTCGACATCCATTTAAATCCATTACAATTTTGAGCGCTTGCCTTGCATGGAACATCAAACATTTCGATGAATCTTTGTTCTACCTTTGCGTCTAGCTTTTTAGGTTGTTTAAATGAGGAGCGAGGAGAATAGGCAACAAAAATTCCTTTTGCACCATTTAATTCCTTTATTAGTGCATCTTGGAATAGTACGTGTTGAAAAAGATTTTTCAATTTGATTGTTGGTGAAATTGTCATTGGTTGCGAAGTTGAAGCGCTATAAGTGTCAGTTGCGGCTGTAGATTTTGTTTCATCGTTAATAGAAACGTTCACGACATTTTCTGCTGTAGAGGATGTTGGTGATCTTGCTGAGGTTGAACCTTGAGGTATTTCAGCACATGTTGTGCTTGCAGCAGACACATCTGCTGTGTCTTCAACTTGTAATTTCGCCATTTCTTCGACAGATGAATCATCAAGATTTTCAGCGGCTACAGTAGGGATAGCGCTTTGGGGAACAATAGGTAATTTTAAGGATTGATCTAGTCTTAAAACTATCGTTCCAATTCTTTCAATCGCTTTTTTTATTGTATAAAAAGGAACGTGATAATCAAATGCTATTTTGAATCCTTTTTTGGTCATAGAGGCATCAATTTGTTTGGTTTTTAAACTGCTAAATAAATTTCTGGTGGCTGATTTAAAGCTTTTTTGAGAAATATTTTCAGGAAGAATAAAAACAAGTTGACTTGATGTGCATTCACCTACTTGCAAATGGTAAGGGGTTGCAATTTTCCGAATTTCTGATAAATATTTTTGAAAATTTCGCTCAATTTTAGGCATTAGCTTTGCTAATGTTTTTTCTTTATGTGAAAGAGGATGCAAAGGTGTCGCCAGAGCTTCTTTATTATCATACAACTGAGTCACTTTGGTGTACCAGTGCAATACTTCATGAAGATTTGGATTTACTTTTAAAGCACAGCGATCTGCGTAAAAAACAAAGACATTCGTGCTTCCGGGGATGATAAATGAAAGTTTATCTAATGAACTTGCAATTTTTTCAACGTTTTCTCTTGCTTGATGATAATGACCTAAAAAGGATTGTGCCCACACAAAATTCATTGCAACACAGACTTTTTCCATTTCGCGATCTTTCGCATAGTAGGATGAAAGCTCATTGACGTTCTGTTCGTTCATATGTGCTAGGAATAGGACTTTTTTAAAATATTCCTGGGCAACAGCTTGATTATTCGTTGTTCGGAGTTCTTGTAAAGCACAATTTATGCAACGTTCAGCAATTAAATTTCCCACTTGAGTGGTATAAGTTAAAATGAATTCATGGAGCGTTGATGGTACTAGTTCGTGAACTTCCAATTCATGGAGCCATTCATTAAATAAAGTCGAAATCGCATTTGAAATTTCGATACACTGTTGGTGATTCAATAGTAACGTAATTTTATTGTCAACGTAATTTAATAGCCAAACAACATCTTTGACATAGGCGAGAAGTTCTGAATCCTCGATATTTTTTTGCTTTTGCTGAAACTGGGCAATTTTTCTTTTTGAAGATGGCGGTGCGATTTTTTGTTTGAGTTTTTCAAAATGAGTTTCAAATTCTTCATCAATTTGTTTTATTAAAGGCGCAATACTACTTGCACTAATTTTATTTGATAAGTCTGGATTTGCAAGCGCTGACATAAAGATTGAACATAGTGTTTTTATCCTACGGGAGACCAGTTTTGCCTCAGATATTGCATTGTGACTATAGTAAACACTTTCTTCATTGGTGATATTTAATAAAGCTTGGTTGTTTTCTTCAAGCTGGAGTTCAGCAAGACGTGATAAAAGATAATCAGCATGTTCTGAAGAGGAAGCCTGTAAGTCACCCGAGAGCATAGTTATAAAGCCTTCATTTGTTATCTGAGCAACGTATTACATCATAATAAATAAGTTAAGTAAATGTGATAAATCACTCAGGTTATTTCCCCACAAAATCTAAAGAGAAAACTGCATAAATGCTGATATGATGAGAATTTTTGGTGGGGGTTGGTGCAAGAGTGGGTATGGTGCTTTTATCAAATTTTAAAAATACAAAACCTGTCACTTTCTTATGATATTGCTGTCTTGTTCCATCAACCTATAAGGTAGAAAAGAATGTTAAACGTTGTAATAGACAACATGACTTATCCAGTTCAAAAGATTGGTCAAGGCCCCATTGCCTGCTTATGTGTTGGATTGGGTAATCTATTGCTGCGTAGCTTATCAGATAACTTTAAAGAGATGTTTACGTTGTATGCAACCGATCTTTACTTCACGGCCGAATATAAGCATCCGAATGCGCAGTCATTTACCATGACAGCTTTGTCCTCACATGTTGTGGAGATCATTCATCAGTTGCACTTGAGAAAACCGATTCTAATGGCGCATTCTTGTTTTGGCATCTTGGCGCTTGAAATCGCCAAATATCATCACGCTGATTTGGGTGGGGTGATATTGGTGGCTAGCGCGCCACAATGGAACAATGCTTCTATTGCTTTCACTGACAAATATTTTAAAGAACATGCAGAGCTTGAGCGTATTGAGAATGATCATCTTCGAAAACAAAAGTATGCATTAATCGAAAAACCTTTTGACTCAGAAGTTTCTATTGATAAATATATAGCCGATTCAGCAAGATATTGGGGTGATTTTACAATTTCAGAAGAAGCAATCCGCTTGCTTTGGAAAGATATTCAAGTTGATGATGTGATAATAAATCAATTTTTTGAATATATACTACCTAATCATAATCTAAGTATTGATATTGAAAAAGTGAAAGTCCCTACTTTACTGCTAGCCGGCGAGCGTGATTATGATAGCTTGCCCTTAGTACAGTGGGAAAATTTTCCTAAGCCTCGCGCTTTTACCGTTATCAATTGTGGTGATGTTGGTCATTGGCCACAGCTGGAAAATCAGCAAGTCTTTGATAAAAGTGTGAGGGAGTGGATAACAGTATTTATCAATTTTAAAGATGCAGACTGAAGATTTTATGTCGAAGTGACTTAAATGACTTGTTGCGGTTTATGTATTTTTTGGTTAAACAATTTCAGTAACCACTTATCTGTATTTAATTGACAACATTTTCTGTGCTTCGTTAACATCCCATCCATAGTAGTTGTGATGGTAGTAAAATATAATGACTAAACGAACAGATGCCCTCATTTCCTTAGGGTTTAAAGCAAATGAAAATCCTACTGAGAATGAAATAAAGGTAGCCTATAAAAAATTGGCTTTGCGCTTTCATCCTGATAAAAATCCACAAGGCGCTGATAAATTTAAAGAGATCTCTGAAGCATATCAGTTTTTACAAAAACCACTTGCAGAGCAAAAAGCGGCAGATAATTCAGCTAATCGTCCCTTTTCTTCGGCACCTGATTTTATGGCCCCAGAAGATTTGTTCCGTGCTTTTTTTGGCAATGCATTTAGTTTTGGTTTTAATTTTGATGATATTGCTCCCAAGGGGAAATACAGTCTTTCTATTTCTGTGGAATCCAAGGAAAAGAATAAAACAGAATCGTGTAGTGTCGATCTTTATTTTGATACGCACCAACAATTGAAAGACAAGCTTAATAAATGTGTTAAGGCATCAACAACTTCTGTCACGATTGGTTCGCCAGCAAAACAGCTGCCTACACTAGCAACAGAAGTGTTAACGGCGGCCTTGTTAAAGGCACCGAATTTACTCTCAGTTAAATGTCCTAATACGCTCTTTAATAGTTGGCAAAAGCAACGAATTTTGCATAATATTAAGAAAAATAAGCAAAAGCTTGAAAAAGTAAAATCGGCATTTAATTGGGCGCTTTTAGCCGGTATCTTGTCCATTGGCGCATCAGCAGCATACGGCATTGGATTGATGGCAGGTGTTGGGATCGCTTTGGGATCTTATCTTGCAACATCCATTATTTCAACATGGCATCAAAACTATGTTAACGGTGCGTTTAAAGCTTATGACACACCAGAGAAACTCCGTGCTATTAAGGATGTAAGCAAGCAACGAGCATTAAAAATGGGCCTTGAGGCGCATACATGGTTTGGTTATGGTAAAAGCTTTTTTAGTTTCGATGCTTATAAAGAATCAAGTGTCTTCAATGCAGCTAAAAAATGTGCAATGGATAATAATGAACCACTTCTTAAAGAAATGAAGAAGTTTTGCGCAAAATAAGTTTAAAGGCAGCTAATTTTGATGATAGAACGGGCCAGACTTGTATAAATCTGGCCCTTTTTTTTCAAGAGCTTGAGCTAGATAGATTTCGCGTTTTTACTAAGAAGTCCCATGCCATCAATAGAGCGCCAATGGCAAAAACTACATCCCCCGGTAATCGCATCCATTGCCAAAATAAAGTGGTGTCATAGAATTCAAGACTTCTTGCATAGGCATAACCTTTCTCAAAAACAGCGACAAGCTGTGGCCAGCCAATAGGAAAGAAGTTAAATATTATCCAAAGCAATAACCCTAGGTTGTAAAGCCAAAAAGCCCAGATCCCAAGTCGTTCATTCCAGGGGTGACGATCGCCTGCCATATAGCGTAATGCTAAATAAATTAAACCTAACGCTAATAGGCCGAATGCGCCAAACATGGCTGTATGAGCATGGTTGAGTGTTAAAAAAGTGCCGTGTTCATAATAATTCACTAGCGCCGAATTAATTAAAGCGCCAAAAACGCCTGCACCAACAAAATTCCAGAAGGAGGCGCCCAAAATGTAAAGAAAGGCTAATCGATATGCAAAAGTTTGTTGGCGGCTAATATGTAAGTAATGTTGAATAGCTTCTAATATAAGAAGGAAAAGCGGCAATACTTCCAAGAAACCAAACATAGTACCAATTGAAAGCCAAAACTGAGGTTCTCCAACCCAA
This sequence comes from Gammaproteobacteria bacterium 39-13, assembly GCA_001898235.1. GTDB lineage: Bacteria > Pseudomonadota > Gammaproteobacteria > Berkiellales > Berkiellaceae > Berkiella. Next base: position 32,125 of record MKTN01000027.1, on the reverse strand, counting down.
AATAAATGATGCCCTGTTCCTAGGATCCCACTACCTAAAATTAAGATCCACTCAAAAAGAATGGCGCGCTCAACTAGCTGTCTGGAAACAAGACCAACCGTCATTAAAAAATAACCTGTCACCGCTGCGGTAAATAATTCAAATGCCCATTCCACCCAAAGATGTACCACCCACCAACGCCAAAAATCGGTGAGCGTGAAAGAAGAGTGGATATGAGTAAGAGGGATCATGCCAAAAATATAAATAAAGGCCACCCCTAATGTGCTATACCAAAGTAAGTGCTCTACACGAAATAAACTATAAAATGAGTTCCAGTGAAAAAGACTTTTCAAAGTGGGCCACATCGCCCTAAGCATTATTAAGCTCCAACTTAGAAGGCCGATAAAAAAGAGGATTTGCCAAAACCTTCCTAGTTCAAGATATGATAAACCTTGGTTTCCAAACCAAAACCAGTGCTCTTGTATAATGCCCATGGCGCCCAAATAATTTCCGATTAATGCACCGCCAACTACAAACACTGTTATCCAAAAAAGAATATTGACGAGATGTTTTTGACCGCGAGGCTCTCTTCTGCCTATCATCGGAGCGAGGAATAAAGCGGTTCCAATCCAGCCTAAGCCTATCCAAGCGATAGGAGCTTGAATATGAACGGCACGTAAAAATGAAAATGGAAGGTAATACGCAATATTAAAGCCATAGAAACTTTCTCTTTCAGCATAATAGTGCGCCAATATAGAGCCAGCCCCAATTTGTACTAGTAGTAATAAGGCCACCACAATAAAATATTTACCTAAAGCCATTTGGCTTGGCGTTAAATTTTTAAAGATAGTCAATATTGCTTCGCTAGGAGGACTTATTTGTTCTTCATCGATAAAAAGTCTGAATATGGCTACAACCAAGCCAATTGCAAAAAATAAAACAGCAAGAGAGCCCCATGTCCAAATAAAGGATGCAGAAGTGAGGGTATTTCCCATGGAAGGCTCATAAGGCCAATTATTTGTCCAAGAGATATTTGTTCCTTCACGATGTGTGATGGTAGTAAGAACACAGTAAATCAAAAAATCTGCCGTTTTATTTGCTTCTTCCTCAGATAAGCTAGCTGGTTTTGCCCAGCCCTTCTTTAAATTATCTGTTGTCAGATCATTAGCGATTTTTTTGCGTAATTCATCAATTGCTTTAGCGACGATGTTTGGTAAAACAACGTTATCCTTTTTTAATGAGATGTGCTTCAATAGCTGTTGCATTTCTTGGTTTACAGCTAATCGTTGGATCTCAGGTAAATCTCCGTTATTGTGATGAGAATATTTTTTGGCTAATTGTGCAGAAACAAGCTCACCTAATTCAACCAAATATTGTGCTGTATAGTCTTCACCAAAATAGGAACCCATCCCATACAAACTACCAAAATCCATTAGCCCAGCTTTCTGAAAACCTGCCTTTCCTGCCACAATGTCTTCGAAAGTCATTATTTTTTGTCCTGACTCACTCAGCATTTGGGCAGGCACGGGAGGAGCTTCTTGATGGGTGCGATAAGTTGTCCAAATCATGGCTAACCAAGCACAAATGATGGTGGCTATTAGAAAAAGGATCAGATTTTTAGCAATTTTGTCTTGAGGAGGAATACTGTTCAAATTTGAATCTAATCGTATGGACTCCACAAACACTCCTTGTTTGGTGAATATTTTGACAAAAATAAGCTATTAAAATGATAGATAAGTAACTTTAAGTCAAATGACTATGCAAGATGCATTTCTAACGCAATTTTTTATGTCTTGAAGAGAAAGGAGCTTGGTTTTCAAGCCCCTGATAAACGTAATCTGCTTTCTTTCTTTGGTGTGGGTTCAATTGCGTTGCTCGTGGTAGGCGCCTCATTTTGCACGTTTTCAATTATTGCATTAAATCCTGGTACATACGAATTTGTTGTTTGATTTGTAGAAGTAGGCTTGACGAGTTTTTCTTGCTGCTTTCTCTTTTTCCCTGTTAGTGTTTTGTTTGAGCAAGCCTTTGCTGTTTCAATGCCCAATGTCTTCTGCATGAAGGAGAGGATATCTTTTGAACCATGGCATTCGACGATAGGAAGATATTTACGTACTATCGCTTTGGCTTGATTTTCGCCGAGTAATTTGCAAGAAGCTTCTAATATAATTTCAGGCACACGAGGATCGCAATGAAGAAAGCTATTTGATAAAGCGACTCGAAGCGATGAACAAGATACAAATTCTGACATTGTCAGCAAGCTACGAATAGCTTCGAAACTTCCTCGATTTGAGGCACATCCTAAAGCGATCCCACAAGATTTTCTAAGTTCTTTGATAGGATATCTACTATTTCTCGCTATTTCTAGTAGTTTTTTTAAAATGTTGGTATCAGAATAGGTTGCTGAACATTGTATTCCTTGAAGAACCATATAAGGCATTCTTCCCATAAAAAATGGACTATGATACTGCTCTAGCAAGATTGTAACGCATGCTTCAGCATTAGAAGAGAATGCCCTACTAAAACAGTCTGAGATAACGCTATAGTTAAGTATTTCGTTATTTAAAATATAATTTAATACTATTGAATCATTTGCTTGGATAGAAAGTCTGATGAGTTCCTCATGTTGTTGCTTTACCTCGTATTCCGCAAGTATAGGAGATATGTAACCATGAGCTTTTGCAATTGTGCAAGCCATTCTCTTGTCATGTTCGGATTGTGTACTTTGCTTCAGGGCTTCTTTTGCGCAAGGATTATCAAACGCAACTCCTAACAAATACAACCATCTGCGTACACCCAGTGCATGAGAGGGGTTAGCGTGATTTTTAGATAAGTCATTAAAAAATTTCGTCGCTTCATTGATATTATCGTTCAAAGCCCATAATAACATGGGCATGCCAATTGTTTTTCCATAACAAGATTTCCAACGATTATATTCTACGATGTAAGTTTTTTTAGGATTGCTATCAAATCCTTCTGGATCTTTAAATTGTAAATAGTGGAGATGTTTTCTTATCAATGTTTTCCAAACGGAATTATCATTGGAAATCTGATAAAACAGAGTGTTTATGTGACTTAATACACTTAAGTCTTTTGGGGTAAATTGCCCAACTTGTAAGATATGTACTAATAGCTCTGGTGCTAATGTATTTATCCCACTAGGCGACAAGGGCATTAATTCTTGTGTAACATTAGGACGGCCGCTTTCGCCTAATACCGATTTTTCAGGCAAATTAAAATCACTTGGACCTTGCATAAGTTTCTCTTGAAAAATAAATTAAGTTTAGTGGATGGTAATCTAACTTTTATAGTCTGTATGCCAAGCAAGTAAGTAAAAAATGATTCACAATATGTATTTATATGGGCTCTCATTTATAAATTTTGAATTAGCCATAGCGATTGGCTTTTTTTCCGTGTTTAGCATCTTTTATTCGTCCGTAGAAGAATCCTGTTTCACCTGCAGCATTAATTTCTACCGCAGTGGGGAATAATCTGAATTTTTCTCGCGCTAATTTACCAACAAGGCAAGACCCCTTGTTATTTGTTACCCATTTAAAGCCATTACAATCAACAGGGCTTGCTAAGGTAGGAACATCAAATTGTTTGGCAAATCTTTCGGCAATAGTACTATCAAGTTTTTTAGGACATTCAAAGGTGTCTTTAGGATGAGGCTTAGGAGCATAAGCTACAAACAGGTTTTTGGCATTTTGTATTTTGCAAATTTTTGCTCCTTGGAATTTAGACGCAAGAAAGGGCTCAGAGGGAGCTTCTGTAATTAAAAGAGATCCTAGCCTTGATGTAAGCTGAGTTACGTCTGTATTTGTGGCTTTACGATTGCTTGCAGCAGAAGATCTATTTGTACTCGCTTTTTTCTTTTGGCTCCTGTTCCTTGGTTGCTTTCTTTTTACTGTCTTCTTTTCTTTTTTCTTTTCATTATCTTGATTTCTTTCTCTTTCATTATCTTTTTTTTCACTTACTGCATCAAGTGTCGCGGTAAAATCTGTGTTATCTTTATTTAGATCAGTAGCCTCCAAATGAGGAATGTTAGAAGTATCTACTTCATGAGGGCAGTCCGAAGTTACATTTTTTTCACCCTTTGTTATCATAGGCGAAATCGGTGGTGTTTGAAGTTTTAAATAGGCCCTTCCAATTTCATCAATGACATTTTGTATCAATAAAAATGGAATATCTAAAGGGAACTTAATTCTAAGTTCTCTTTTATCAACTGAGATAGAAATGAATTTAAAGGCTGGATTTCGACAGATTTTCTGGAAAGTGGTTTGCAACTGTTTATTGAAAGTAGCTGACGGCATGGTATAAATAATCTCTGTGACGCTGGCAGATTTACATTGAAACCGATAAGGCATTCCCCAATCTCCGATGGTCTTTTGATAAGCATCAACTAATTTATCAAGTTGCCTTTTTTTATCCTCAGCATTCTTTGTATATTCAAAACCTGCATTTTTAATAAATCTGTTTCTAAGAAATAGAGTATAAATTTTCTCTACCAAGTCGATAGATTGGTGGTAAGCAAGATAAGAAACTTGAGGGGGAATAGTCATTAAACAATTTAAATAAAACTCAAAAACATTTGAAACCGATAAGGAACACCTCGTTTCTAACGCGAGATAATAAATTCTTTCAATATTTTCGCGAGCTATTTTAAAGTAGCCAAAAAAGGACTGGGCATATACAAAATAAGAAAGGATTTCAATTTCATCTATAGGATTTTTTTTATAGTATCGGTTGCGATCAGTTAAACTTTGGTAGTTCATCTGTGCCATTTCTAATGCTTTATCAAAATAGCTTTTAGCACGGTCGTAATTGCGTTTAGACTTGGCCGGGTCAGCTTCTGGTTCTTTCCACTTATGAAATTGTAAAATACCCATTTGTCCATACATTTCACCGATATAATTACCTTTATATAAAAAGAAAGAAAGAATAATGTTGTGAATTTCTGATGGAACAAGATTTGCGTCTTCCAGCGGCTCCAACCATTCTGAAAGCATCTCAAGAATAATAAAGGTGATTTCAATAATGTCTTCGACGTCTATAATGCTCTTGCATGCATCAAGATAGTTTACAAGCCCAATCACATCTTTTAGAAAAAGTAACAAATCAGATTGTTCAATTTTACTTTTATATTGCTTCATCCCAGCCACTTTCGTCGGATCAATTCGAGCGAGCGTTTCTTTTAGCGTTTGAAAATGTTTCTGATACTGTTCGTTCAATTTTTTGACGATATCTGTCATATTGGTTGAAGTCATGTTTGAAGGGATCATAAATTGTTCAAATAGTTTTTTAGTAGATTCATCTACATAGATTGCATCAGCTATATTAGCATGAGATAGAAGAATGATATCCATTACCTCTATCTCTGGAATATAGGATGCAGCTACGATGGTGAGTGCGTGCGGTTGTGCCACCAAGCATTTTAGGGATGGTTGAGGACCTTGATTCATAGCGGATGATCTCTTTGTAACGATAATGGTCGCAATTAAAACACATTTTTAAGGAGCAACTTAGTAGAAAATAACTATTCAGGTGTTTTCGCTACATAAATTGTCTGTAGATAAGTAATTACCTATAAGCCAGCGATACTGCTGGAGGACATTTTGTGTCGGCATTTTAGGTATGTGATTGATAAAACCGGATGAGAATGATCTCATTAGACAGAAGAATCAGTAAGGCCGGCGAGGTGATACTTCTCTTGCCGGCCCATTAATGTTATCTATACCGATTTGCTTTCTTTCCGTTTTTTGTTTTTTGGATCTGACCATAGAAAAAAGCAGTTTCACCAGCATCATTGATTTCTTTGATAACTGGGAATAACCTATATTTTTCGCAGGTTAATTTTCCAACAAGAGAGGCTCCCATATGATGGGGCACCCATTTAAAACCATTACAATTGGACGGACCTACTAAAATGGGATGTTCAAACATTTTAGTATACCGTTGCTCTATCATGGCATCTAATTTTTTAGGTTTTGCAAATGAAAGCTCAGGGTTATAAGCCACAAAAATCCCTTTTGCTCCTTGAAGTTCTAACATTTTGGCACTTTGGAATTCATCTGCATGAAAAGGTTCAGTCGGAACAGCTAAAATTGATTGTAACTTTGTGGCTGGATCTGGCATATCTGTAGTTTCGTTCATACAGGTGGTTTGATGTTTCCGGTTTCCTTTTTTCTTGCTTCTTTTCCCTTTCTTTTTTGTTTCGACTTTTTTCTTTTTCTCCTTCTCCTTCTCTTTTCCCTTTTCTTTTTCTTCTTCCTTTTCTGGCAATAGACAATCCTTTTTGCTCCATTGATTTACGGTAGGCGAAGAATCATTATTTCCTTTTTCTTGTGCTGGATCTAAGGTTGGCAGGGTAGAAGTAGTTACAGCTGATGGACCAGTTGAAGGAATATCACCGGAAAAAATTGCCCTAGAAGGGATGGGTGAAGGTTCGGCAGCTAGAAATAGCTTACCTATCTCATCTACGGCTTGCTTGACAACTGAAAGAGAAACTTCCAAAGGAAATTTAATGCTCATTTCTTTTTTGTTAACGGAAAAGAAAATTTGTTTGGAAGGTAAAACTCGATGAATTTTGGGTATCATTTCCGTTATTTTTTTAGTGAAATTTGCTGAAGGCAGGATATAAATTATTTCAGTTGTGCAGGCATATTTCTTTTGAAAGCGATAGGGTTTTCCAATAAGTTCAATTGCTTCCTGGTAAAATTCCTGATATTTTTTGAGCGTATTTTCTTTCTTTAAAGCATAATCTGCAAAGTCAAAATCATCTTCTGCGATCGAAGTTCTGTCTTTAGACAAGGTAACTAATTTTTCTAATACGTCAAGTGCATCATGAAAAGAGGCATTATCAGAGCAAATCAATCTGCGTTGTACATAGAAGTCGAAGGCAGTGACAACAAGACTGTAACTCCAAGGTTTATTTGCCATGAGATCATATATTTTTTCGACATTTTCTCTAGCCTGCTTAAAATAACCAGGATAGGCGTTAGCACATATAAAAGGAACAAGAATATTAATTTCATCGATAATATTTTTATTGTAATAAGTATTATAGCCTGTTATGTTTTGATGGTTTAAATAGGCCATTTCTGAGGCTTTATCAAAACTATGTTGAATCATATTGTCATACATTTCCAATTCTGCAGAGCTATCTTCTAATGCTATCCAAATTTTATAATTTTCGATTCCATTTCGTACGTACATCCCACTCACTATGTTACCTTTCGCAAGCGCATATCCTTGCGTGATCCTGTGGAGCTCTGAAGGGACCACAAGTTTTTCATCTTCTTGAAGTTCTTGCCATTCACAGAACAAATCGAAGACATCAAAATTTATATCGATAATCTCATCATTCGTCAAAAATGTTATCATCTGAGTATCAAGATGATTTAAGAGGCCAATAACATCTTTGATATACATTAAAAGAGGTGAATGCTGGATAGTGGCTTGCCGCAATTGAAATCCTGAAATACCTTTAAGGGAGATTGCTGTAAGCTCTGTCATTAGTTTTTTAAAAAGTGTTTGAAACTGTTCATCAAACTCATCGAGTATTTTATCCATATTTTCAGAAGTCATGTTTAAGGGATCAGCAGTAAAATCTTGGCACAGTTTTCGGCTTAATGCATTCACATGGATTGCATTTGATATATTTGAGTGACGAAAATATACTGGATTGGAAGCGTTAAATTGCTTTGTCACTCTCAACTGTGACAATTGTTTTGCTAAGTCTTGCAGTGATGATTTTTGTGGACCTTGTTCCATTGTATAGTTAACTCTTAGACTGGAAAAACGACATTAGAACATATAAATTTATGGCTACTCCATAGAAAATAAATGCTCAGTGAGTTTCGCTACAAGAAAACGACGAGCGTCGGTTTTTTTATACGTTTAAGCATTGAATTAAGGATGCTATTGTGTTCTTTGAAAAATAGTAGTTTCTTTCACTTTCTTCGAAAAAGGCGGGAAAGAAAAGATTCAGAAGGCAGATCTGCCTCCTGAATCCTCAAATGCTTCGTTATTTTTAAATGATACGGCATTTATCCATATCGATTTGCTTTTTTCCCCTTTTTACTATTTCTGATTTCACCATAGAAAAATGCTGTTTCGCCAACATCATTAATTTCTATTTCAAGAGGAAACAATCTATAACTTTCGCGGGTTAATTTGCCAATAAGACATGCGCCCATATTATTAGATATCCATTTAAAGCCATTGCAATTGGTGGAGCTCGCAAGATGAGGATAACGGAACATGTTTCTGTAGCGAGTTTCGATTTTTTTATCGAGCTTTTTGGGTTGAACAAAAGTAGATTGAGGATTATAAGCAACAAAAATACCTTTGGCACCTTGAAGTTCACATATTGTTGCATGTTCAAATTCTTGCTTTTTAAACGGTGCAGTGGGTGAGTTTGTTTCTAAGATTGCTTGTAACCTAGGTATGGAATGATTTGTGGAAGTTGTCGCAGAAGAACTTTTATTATTATTTCTTTGCGTTCCCTTTCTCACTCTTTTTCCTTTTTCCTTCTTCTCTTTAGTTTCCTTCTCTTTTTCATTGTCATTTTGTCCTATGTCCTTTGTCACAGGAGTAGCTTCAAGAGATGACTTGAACCCATCTGTTCCTTGAGAACAAGTTGGATTGGTAGGTACAATATCTTGACAAATAACCGTTTCTGATGATTTAAGTGTAGGTTCGGGATTTAAAAATATTTCACCTATTTTTTCAACGGCCTGCTTTATTACAGCAAGAGGAATGTCTAATGGAAATGAAATGAAAAGCTCTCTTGCCTTTACTGAAATAGATACTTGCTTGGACGGTAAATCTCGAAGAATCTTGGGTAGCAGTCTTTTTATTTGATTATTAAAATCTGCAGAAGGCAGAGTATAGATAATTTCGCTGGTGCTAGCGGATTTTTTTACAAGGTGATAGGGTTTACCCCAATCTGCAATTTCTGTCTGGTAACCATCAGATAAAACAATAAAGTCTTCTTCTTGAATTTGAGTATATCTGCCATGATCAAAATCTGGTGGACCAATAATGGTTTTTTTACTGAGTGCAATATTTCTCTCCATCATCTCAATTATTTCATGATAAGAAGTGGGAGAATACATCATTAGCCGTCTTGCGTAAAAGTCAAAAGCAACCAAAGCAAGGATGTAACACCAAGGATGAATTACCATAAGATAATAGATTTTCTCTACATTTTCTCTGGCTAATTTTAAATGACCAGAAAATGATTGAGCATATATAAATGGAATGAGGATATTTATTTCATCTATAGGATTTCTATCATAATGCGAATTGAAATCATTCAAGTTTTGTTGATTTAAGTGGGCTATTTCCAATGCCTTTTCAAAATAGAATCTTGCTTTATTGTGATGATGTTCAGCTTCGCCAGAAGTGCTATCTGTTAATTCATTCCAGATGTTAAAATGTGTGACACCCTCATGGATGTACAAAGCGGCATTTAGATTACCTTTGTTTAAGATGTAAGCGAGCATGATTTTGTGAAGATCGCAAGGGGCGAGGTTATGTATTTCGAGGAGTTCTATCCAATCAGCAAATAAATTGAGGATATTGGAGGTGATTTGGTTTCCTTGCTCAAATGATAAAACTACCGTTGTGTGAAAATGGAGATGGTTTAACAGTCCCATAACATGCTTGATATAAGTTAATAGAGGTGAATGCTGGATTACACTCTGTAATTTTTGAAAGCCAGCAATTTTTTTGACGTTAATTGGGCTGATAGTGCTTCTAAAAGCTTTGAAATTTTCTTGATACTGCTCATCTAATTTATCTAAGATTTCTTGTATTGCTTCTACAGTCATATTTGACGGAATTATAAATTTTTCACATAATCTTCTTGTTGAAGCTTGGATAGCTGTGGCATCGTGAATATTATCAAAGGACATATGTATTGGATCATCTGCTTTATTGCCAGCTCCTCGTGATCTCTCTTCAATTGTCATGCCCCTCAATTTTTTGTCTAGATCTTCGATTGAAGATTGTTGTGGACCTTGCTCCATAATATTTTTCCTCTTAGCTTGAAATTCCTCCAAATTAAAACATTATCTTTCAAGATGTTTTAGTAAAAAAATGATTGCTCAGGTATTTTCGCTACAAAAAAAAGATAAATGGGACTGTTGCGTATCTTGATATGGATTGCTAAGGGTAAGAAATATTAATGAAAACTGCTTTCTCATGGATTTAAAACTCTGCTCAGGAGACTTAATGATAAAGATATGAGGTAAGGCGAATGGTATATTATGATTAAAATATAAATATCCGAGTATGTATATGAAGAGCATTAAACTGATTTTGTTTTATTCATTGTTTGTTTTTTCAGGCTTAGCGCTTGCGCTGAGCTAACAGAAACAACGCCTATTGCTCAAACTTTATTAAATAAAGATGAACCCGTATATATTCATGTTCAATACAATTCTGATAAGCCATTACGTTTTCAAGCACGGGGTTTAGCAAAAGGGAATGAAATAACAACCAACGTGCGGTATAACCCCTCTCCCATTTACCCTGCAGGAAAAGGGGAAGCTATTGCTTGGATTGCCTACAATGGTGCTGCTAAAATCGCGTCAATGTTTATGACGAAAAATGGCAAAAGGTGGCTGAAAATGAACTTCATTTAACGTGGAGATAAGGGTTTAGATAAAAAACGATTCAGTAACGGTTAATACTATCAACGTATCAACGGTTAATCTCGATCTAATCCTTTATTCTGCGATAGACGAATTAAATTTGGCTAATATAAGTAAAGCAAAAGCGAGCCCCGATATTGATGATGAATCACAAAGAATTACTTGTTATGATTGGAGCGATTTATGCAAAGAAATGATTCAACGCCGCAATATTATAGAACATGAGGTAACGAACCGTTATCAGCAAGAAATGCCGGTAGCCATGCAGATTCTTCATCTGATCATCTTATTTCTTCTTCACCTCGTGATCCACATCATGGAAATGTGCAAAAAGACAAGAACAGTAAGTTGAAATTTTAAGATGGAGAAAGGTGCATCTGCAACTCGTGCATTAGCAACATAAGAAAACTTTTTTGCTGTTAATAATGTCAATTGTTATATCCCGACGTTTTAGGAGAATAACAATGTCTTTATCCTATGAAGAATTAGAAGGTAAGAAACAAGAATATGAAAGAAAAATAGATGAGATTGAAAAAAAGAAGGAGCAAGTGACTGCTAAATTTAAAGATCTCGTTAAAGAGCATGTAAAACCTATCCAGGAGCAAATGCAACCCTCATTAGACGGAATCAATGCGTTGCAAGAAAAAGCGAAAAAGAAAATTAAGAAGGACTCACCTACCGACAAAGAAATATTAAAAAAATTAAACATATTTGACAAAAAGAAGCTTAAGAAATATGCAGAGAAAATCGAACCTTTTCAAAAGCAAATAGAAGAGATTGTCAAAGCTTATACTGAAGGTCTAGAAGCCAAGCTAGAACCTTTAGACGACGAAATAGAAAAAATCGAGATAGAATATAAAAAGCCATTAGATGAGTTCAAGAGATTAAGTGAATTAAAGAAATTAACGAGCGATCAAGACGCATTAATGGCTATGATAAATCAATTTTCACAAAATCTCATTTCTGGCCAACAAAGCAATGCTTTCTTGGAAAAACTCCAAAATGATTGGAGCCTTCTTGAGCAAGCAATGCAGCATATCGAGAATGGTCCAAATGCTAAGATTGATCTCTCCGTCATAGAACAGTCTTTATCGAAGCTGCATAAACAAATGCAAAGACAAAGCGAAGATTTGACCCTGGACATAGAGATGTATAGTCAAGATGCTCTGATGTATCCTGTAGGTAGTAACGAAAGAAGAAATCTGGAAAAGATGGCAGGTGACATGAAAAATAGATTAGAAGTACTTAAGAAAATTTCACCTAAACTTGATAGCTGCATTCAGAATGTAGCTAAAAAAGAAGAAGCTGTTTCTGTTCATACCAAGAGTGTTCCAGCACTTAATTCAACACAACGTATCTCAATGACAACGCAATTAAAAAATAAAGAAAAAGGAGGTTGGGTACAAAGGAATATTGATCGCATTGAGGAACAAATGAAAAAGCAAAATGAGGTTAAAGCTCCACCACAAAAACCCGCAAGAAAGCAGTAGTTTTTCGTTGCATGGAGTATCCTAGTCCTTAAAGCTATATAGAAGGCAAAGTGCCTTTTATATAGTTACCTTATCCTGAGTCATTTCTCAAGCTTGGATGTGTTTCATTTATATAATTTAGAATAGCTTTAGATTTTAATTCAAATTATAATAAAAAACCTATAAAAACGGTGAAATTCTCGCATTCATCTCCACCTAAAGGCTGAATCATGGAACAATCAAATACAACTCGTCCTGAAATCAAACTCATTGGGATCCAAGTTCGCACTAACAACAAAAACGAAATAGATCCAATGACAGGAAAAATTTTTCCTATTGTAAAACGCTTTTTCCAAGAACAATTATTTGACAAGATCCCTCACCGCACGAAACCAGGAACAACCTTTTGCTGCTACACCGATTACGAAAGTGACCATACTGGAGATTATACGTATTTCATCGGTGAAGAGGTGAGTTCTTTAGCAGATGTTCCTGCTGACTTTAACACGCTTATCATTCCTGCTCAAACCTACGCGAAATTTACCACTGGTCCTGCGCCTATGCCTGATGTTGTTCGCAATGCATGGTTTTCAATTTGGCAGATGACAGATGCTGATTTTGGTGGCAAAAGACGTTATGCGACCGATTTTGAAATCTATGATGAAAGAGCGAATGATCATCAGAATATTGTGATGGACTTATTTATTGGTGTTGAGGCCTAAAACAAATTTGTATGTTGGTGCGCCTTCAATGGTTGTTGCCAACAAAGCAATTTTATGTAGATAAAGTATGAGGATCGGATGAACCAGATTAAACTGCAGATCGATGACGAAGAGAGTGATGACTGCTTATGAGCATATGTAGTGTCATTTCATTAGTTGTGAAGAGGCATTGAGATTAAGAAAAAGCTATATAAGCTTTATTTCAATTCTTTCTTTACCTGCACCCACATTGACGCGTTTGAGAGTAATATAGCCAACCTCTTTGGTAGATTTTACATGTGTGCCACCACACGGTACTTTGGAAAAGCCTGCTATTTCCCAAAAGCGTCTTTGTTGAGCCTCATCAGAAAAATCTTTTTTTATCGGTAAATTCTGTTCAATAATTTCATTGTACTTCATGAGTATTTCTGGAAAAAATGCTGCAATATTTTGATTACAAGCAAAATCGATGCGTGCCTTATTTGGTGCTATATGGGCACCAATTTTTGTTAAACTTAGCTTTTGTGTAATCAATTCAAGTATTAATTCTGCGGCGAAATGTAAACGCATTAAGCAATACCTGCGTGACCAATCGATTGTCATGAGAATGGGATCGCCTTTAGTCAGGCCATGATTTTCAGGGAGCGTATAGTAAATTAAATCGCCTTTTATTTCTGATCCCTGTATTTCTAGTCCATTAACATAAGCTTTGTCACTTTCTTGACCACCGGAAAATGAAAAAGCAATAGTCTCATCAAACAATAGACAATTGCCATCTACTGCCGCAACGCGCGTATGCAATGTAGTTTGATAGGGGTCATCCCAAAAGACTTTGCGCATATTGCTCCTTAAGTAGATTTGATATCGACGACTTTACCACCGCTTAGCGTGATCAAGTCGTTTGTTGTTAAACAAAAAACTGCATTTGGTGTGCCTGCTGCAGCCCAACAACTCGTGAATTTCAATAAATCTTCATCAATGAAAACATGAGATATGCTTGGGTTGCCGCCGTATGGGTGATCTCTAAGTGGGGGGATCCCACCAATGGCAAAGCCAGTTACCCGGCGGGTGAAGTCTGCATCGGCTTTGGCAACGCTTTCGCCGACTAAATTTGCGATTTTTTGCGTGTCTACTCGGTTACTACCACTCGTCAAAACAAGGATGGGGTGTTTCGTTTGAGAACAAAAGAGTAATGACTTAACGATTTGACTGAGTTCACAACCAATGCTGTTGGCCGCATCCTGTGCAGTTCGTGTAGAGCTCGGAAGTTCTTGAACTACATAAGAAACTCCTAGAGCGTTCAAGGCTGTTTGTACAGCTTGAGCGCTTTTGCTTAACTGGCTGTCCTGTTTCGTTGGTTTCATGTTCACATGGATGTCCTGATCACTTATAAAGTGAGAATTTTTTGGTTAATTCGGTTAATTTGTTCCAATCACCAAATAGTACGATGCCAAAATAAACGAGATCTTCCTCTTTGGTCATTAAAGTTCTTTCAATTTGATCTTTGTAAGTGCCTACCGTCATGGTGTCGGTGAAATCATTAAAGAAGAAGTTGTGTTTGATTGCTTCATTGCGCAATTGCCGAATTTTATTGGAATTGGCTGTTAAGATGATGAATGGGATCTCGGAGATGAAAGGGTGCGAGCCGCCATCGGCATCTTTATAATGGGTTAAACGTAGCGGTGGCTGTCCTATCTCTGAACCCAAACCGATACTCATATGTGCCAAAGCATTCATGAGTTTACCGCTTTCGATGCTCTTATTAAGAACGGCGACCATTTTATTTTGAAATTCATTCGACATCACAACCTCCGAATGCGTGTATTACCTATTTTCAAATTGTGCGTTATAACGCATAATAGGGAATAGTAGCATCGTGCGCTATAACGCACAAGTCTCGCCGACAAAAGGTTAACATGAAGGACATTAATCAGCAGATCTCGGTCACGTTGAAAGCACTTCGCCAAGAGCGGGGTTGGAGTTTGGATAAAGCAGCTTCTGAGACGGGGGTGAGCAAAGCGATGCTGGGACAAATTGAACGTGGTGAATCAAGCCCTACCATTGCCACATTATGGAAAATCGCCAGTGGCTTTCAGACTTCATTTTCTTCTTTTATTGAAGAGAACGAAGTCGATTTAACAGAGCCAGTACGCCGAGCAGGGCAGGCGCAACAGCTTCATCCTAGCGATACGAAAATTCGTGTTATGCCTTTGTTTCCTTTTGATAAAGAATTAAGCTTCGAATTGTTTGTGATTGAATTGTTACCAGGGTGTGAACACTTGTCCCCGCCGCATAAACATGGTGTGATTGAACATGTCGTTGTGCTTAAGGGTAAAATGGAAGTTTTAGTCAATGGTCATTGGCAAGCACTTGATCAAGGTGAAGGCCTTCGTTTTAATGCCAATCAACCTCATGGTTATAGAAATACAACAACAAAAATCGCTTGCATCCACGACATTATCCATTACCCTGGCAAAAAATAATTCAGCTTAAATCAGGAAGAGAAATTATTTTTTTTCTTCCCCCTCTCCCACTTATGGGAAAGGGTTAGGGTGAGGATCTGCGGTAGAAGGATTTGTTCGCTGCGCTCATGAAATTGCTTCGCGCGAAGTGCGTAGGGAGCTTCAGACCTACCAGCATTTACCATTAGGTATATTTAAAGCTCCATCCCTGATCGCTTTACATATGATATAACTCGTATTTCCCTTAATTTATCAGCCTTTTCTGAACTAAATTTCTAATTCTTCGGTCTTATTTTATATCTTAGAAATTGGTTAAAAATGTGTAATGATTGATAATATCTCCTTTTTTAATGCAGTCGAAAATGGCAATGTCAGCATAATTGAAGAAATATGCAAAAACGAGCCTAAATTAATACATGAAATTAACGACAAAGGTCTAACAGCTTTGCATGTTGCTGCAGCTCAAGGAAACACGGAGATGATCACCTTGCTAGTAAAGCTAGGTGCAAACATAGATGCGACAGTAAGCCAGACTGAAGATTTTCTAATTACAAATTTTACGCCACTTCATTTTGCTGCATCAAACAGGAACGTTGATGCTGTAAAGCTGTTGTTGGACAACAAAGCAGATCCTAATAAATTAGATGGCCTTGGGTATTCACCTTTGACACACGCAATACTTGATACCGATATGACAATGTGTCAAATATTAATCTCTTCACAAGCCGAGATCCAACCTAAAGATTTAAACTTTGCTGCTCTCAGAGGGGGCATCGTTCAATTCATTGATTTAACTCGAAATCATTTAAGTTTGAATGATATACGCAATTTAGTTAACAGTAATGAATTTGGGCAAACCCCATTAGACGTGATTGCAACGAATAGAGATAATCAATACAGCCCTGACGAACAATTGGAAGCGGCCGAAAGTATAATATTCTATGGAGCAAAGGATAATGAAAATCAAGCCATCTTGAGTGCTATGCGTTCTCAATCAATAGAATTAGCTAAATTTTTAATGAAGGGA
Organism: Gammaproteobacteria bacterium 39-13; assembly: GCA_001898235.1. Taxonomy (GTDB): domain Bacteria; phylum Pseudomonadota; class Gammaproteobacteria; order Berkiellales; family Berkiellaceae; genus Berkiella. The sequence continues at coordinate 15,829 of MKTN01000027.1, read as the reverse complement.
GTGAATATAAAGGATTGCAATTATAACTTTGGTTTCACACCAATAATTTTAGCCGCTCAAATGGGTAATTGGGATCTGTTTGATTTTATGCTTAAGTATTTGGGGAAAAGCGCAAGAAATTATGGAGTTGATCCTAAAGATTATGTTCAAGTCTTAAAAACCAGCTTTTATGTATTAGCAGAAGCTGGGGAGTTAGAAGCTGCTAGAAAGCTAAAAATGTATGGTCTAAACATCAATGATCTCAGCAATGATGAAAATATACTGATTATGGCTGCACGAAAAGGTGATGTGAAAATGGTAAAATTTTTCATAGAGGAGGGTATAAAACTCGATACTAAAGATAAATCAGGTATGACAGCTTTGCATATTGCGAGTGTATATGGTTTCCCAGATGTGGCGGAGATGTTGATTTCTCACGGCGCATCTGTCGATGAATATGATTTTATGGGAGCAAAGCCCATAGATTATGCCCTATCGAACAAAGATGAAAAAATGCTAGTGGCGCTTGGTGCAAATGTAGAAGAGGTAAAAAAGAGTAAAGAATTTGGTAAACCCTATGTCAATCAAGATTTACTCAATAAAAAACTCGGAGGTTATTGTCTTGCGAAGGGTTGGGTCAAAAATGGTGAAAAGCATCCTTTTTTGGATGAAAGAGGAAATTGTAATGGTTGGACTTTTTTAAGAGGTTATTATTCAGGTATCGGTCATTTGCAAGAATTTGAAGATATTCGCCAATTTGTAGCAAATTGGGATGGTCAGTTGGATTCGCTTCTAGGCAATGATAGCATGTCTGAGTTATTGAAGAATAAACGCTATCCAAATGGAAAGTTGATGTACCCAAATGGAGAAAAGCTTCTTGAATTACTAGTGAATGATTTAAGTATTTTTCAAAATACTAGTGAAAAGTTTAAAACCATTGTGGAAGCTGAGCAATCTGATAGAAAAAAATTATGGGATGTAGTGCATGATGACAAGACACAGTTTAGCACTCTGCTTTTCGCTGATAATATTGATTTGCCAGATAATTTAAATACAATTTATGACCTACTGAATTTGGCTGCGGAACTACCCAATACTTGGATTGATATTTCTTTAATTCCTACTAAAACTTCAGAGCATGGGCACTCAATAGGTTTTGATGTTGAATCAAAAGGTCAATTGAACTATTTTGATTCTAATTTTAATTTTGAGATGAATGGGCGTTATTCATTGGATCAAATTGCAATATTTATGCAGAACGCTCTCCGCCAGAATATGTCGATAAGATGGTTTTCGATTTATCAATTTTTCAGAGATGAGAAACAAGATAAAAAGGGTGAAAAAGCTTCAACGGCCACTTTGCTCCAAGCTATGTTTAAAAGCGATACCGGACGCTTCTTATTATATCACCTATTAAAACAAAAAGAGGTTAGTGAAGCTAAGTTAATTCTCCCGAAAGGGATGGATCTAAATCTAGTTGATCTTAATGGTAATACCGCTATTCATCATGTTGCTAAAGCTGGAAACTTGCCATTGGCAATAGAGCTAATTAAGGAATATAAAGCGGATGTTAATGCGCAAATGAAAGATGGCAAAGCAGTCTTGCATCAGGTAGTTGAACAAGGTGACGTGAAGGCCGTTGAAGAACTGATTAAGAATGGTGCAATAATTGATTTAGCGGATATAAAAGGCTGCACACCACTTCATTTAGCCGTAATGAAAAAAGATAAAATAATCGTTAATAAATTATTAGAATTGGGTGCAAAACAACACCCCAATAAAGCAATGCAAACTCCTTTAGATCTTGCAAAGAGTCTGGGTGATAAAGAAATTATCACATTACTGTCTTTACCGCAGTCCATAAAAACATCAAAACCATTGATCATGTCTAAACCTCCAGATCCAAAGACTTCACCCACACTTCCACAGAATGAGCCTACCACGTCAATCAAACCCAAAAGTAAATTTTAGATCACCGATAGGACATATAGAAGAAGCCAATATCTCTGTGGAAGGTGTTGAAAAGGAAAAAAAGCAAGTGTAGGTTGAGCCTTTTGGCCCAACAATTAAAGTCGTAGTGATTGATTTTTATGGATGTTAGACCCAGCTACTTCACTTCATCAAGGTGAAGGTCTTCGTTTTAATGCCAATCAACCTCATGGATATAGAAACACAACACCAAAAATTGCTTGCATCCAAGATATTATCTGAAGTAGTCACGATTTAATGTGATTACTACAGCTCAATCTACTGCATTATTCTTTCTTAGAAGAAACTTTCCTCGCTGTTACTTTCTTAGAAACTACTCGTGATGCAGTCTTCCCAGACTTAAAGCTTTCATCTAATGCTTCACAAATATATTCATTAATACTTTGATCTCGAGCTTGTGCTTTCACCCATACTTTTTTATGCCGCTCTTCCCCAATGCGAATGTTTAAGCTCCCCTTGAAAGGCTGTTCGGGTGGCATTTTTTTGATGTGGCAAAAATCCAGATATTCATCAACGGCTTCTTCAAAAGCCTTTTTAAGGCCTGCAGCGTCTTTGGCTTCATAAGTAATGCTGGCTCTGATGAATTCGACTTTACCGAAGAGGATATTGTTTTCAGGATCAACATTCATTGAACCATAATAATTGAGGTATTGCATAAAGAGTTCTTTTTTCATAGTAGATCTTCAGTTTCTAAATAATCATTAATCTCTCTTATTTGATAAGATTTCAGTATATTGCTAGGGTGCGGTTTATGAAGCATGATAAGCGGATAGCCTTCTTTATAAAACTTTACCCTAGAGCCGCTCGTTTTACCGGTCGCAATTTCTTTAAAACCCAAACCTGCTAACAATGTCACTAATTCCTCCCAAGTAAAGTCACTGGGGAAGGATAAAAAGCGTTTTCTTAACTTTTCTCTTTTACTCATAGTGTAGTCTTTTAGTTTGAATTTGCAACTAAAAATAGTTGCAATGATGTATGTCAACTGTTGTAAGTTTGTTTTGGGCGGGGAATTGTATGAGGGTATCGTAGAGAGTGATGGGAGAGAAGAGGGAGAATGGGATTTAGGGAGGAAAACTGGCTTGGGGGATATTCAAGCTTCTATGCCCACTTTGAATAAAAGGGGGCAGCTCGTAAAACGAGCGGGGGATTTTTATCTTTAATCGTTTATTCTTTCTCAAATTGTGGGCTTGTATTGATATAATCACGTAATAAGGTTTTAGCCACATCGAGATCACCGGTGATAATTTCATTAATAGTTTCTTGTAATAATGCATATCTGAAGGCTGGATCGCAGGCCGCTCTTTTTGCGATAGTGTCTTTGAATTCTTTAGTTAATGCCATCTAATGACCTTTATTTCGTTTTTTACTAAATGGAGAATAATCATCTATAGCGACCTACTTCACTTATTCGGCCAACTCAACGTTATAAATATTTAATGGGGTTTCTTCAAGTTTCCATTCTTCAATCATTTCTTCAATTTCTTTCCATGGTAGGCGACTCCCTTTTGCGCGCATGGCACTAAAGGCAGATTCGGCTTCAGTAATGCTGATGAGGCCAGCCTCATACATCTCTTTTACAAGCCAAATGGTACCACGAACTTCAATTTTTTCACTTTTTGCAGCTTGTCTTAAATCCTTATCTCCAGTAAGTAATGGGCAACGTTGATGTTGAGCTAATACCATAGCGAACAGATCATTTCTGCTTGGTTTTGGATATTGTATGGCGAAGAATTCTACTTTTTCGACTAAGTTATCATCCATGGCATGAACTTCTAGTCCTAGTCCTGGTAGATAAGCATAACGATCTTCAAGTTCTTCTATAAAAATGATGTCGGGGATAGCAAATCTATAAGGTAGCTGAAATACTATATTAATTAAATTACCATCATGTAGATCAATAACGATGTTGGCATCACTGATGAGTACGTGCATCCTTGCCCTCCATCGCTCGCAGGCGACGGAAGTCAGTCAATGATAGACTCAACAACTCAGCTGCCTTTGATTCACCAATGCAATCTTCTGCAAGGGCATGAAAAACAAATTGTTCAAATACACGAGCGATTTCTGATGGGTAAACTTCTCCTGGTTCTGCTTTATGCCATCCATTTTTGCTAAATAGTTTTCTTATCTCAAGCCAATAATGATGGGAAATAATGTCTAATTGAAGCGCACGAAAAAGAATTCCTCCCATACTGATGCCAAATTCTTCTTTGATAAGAGATAGCTCTTTAATTTCTATCGAAGTCCTACTTTTACCTAATTTATTTAGGACAGATTCTCTGGGGAACAAAAAAGCGCCAGCAAAATGGTTGCAAACTTTTTCTTCATCTTTAAAGTCTGGAACAATCATTTCTGAAAGTAGCAAATGGCCAAGTTCATGCGCTAAAGTAAATCGTTGACGATCGCCAGGCCAATTATTACTAATAACAATCACCGGCTTGTCTAATACCTCGGCGCAAAGACCATCAAACTTAACGTTTTCCGCAATATCCACGGAGAAGACTCGTATTCCTTGCATTTCAAAAATATCGATAAGATCAAGAATAGGATCTATCCCTAATTTCCAGGTTTCGCGAACCACTTCGGCTGCTTTTTCAATATCTGAGTCGTTACTAATAACCTTAGGTAATTTATTAATTGGCAATAGTGATTCTTTAGCCGCTTGTGGAAACAGATTTTCCAGCTCAATCCGACGTTCGATAAGTTCGATAATTTTTTGACTGATGGAATTTAATTGCTTTTTAGGCAAAGCGCTATGTTTGCGATAATTAATAGAGGTTAAGTCTGGAATAATATCGGGGCGAAAAAAGTATTCGGTACGCACACCCAATACCTTCGCCAGTTTTAGTAATATGGTAGAAGAAGGCTTTGCTTCACCATCCTCATATTTCTTTATCGCAGCATGAGAAACGCCAACTTCATCACCTAATTTTCTAAGGGATAAGCCAGAAGCTTTTCGAGCTTGTGATAACCGTTTATTAAACATCCACCAATCCTTAGGTTTACAAAAACCATGAATATTACAATAATCGTAAACCAAAGTTGCCTAACTATTCAAGGCCGTCCATCTGAAAGGCTTTATAAACAAAGGAAAAACCTAAGTAAATAGTATTTTGAATGTAAACAAACTTGTTTTTGTCACAAAATTGTAGGTGTTTTGTGACACGGTAGGGACATTTCAACATATTTTGGTGAATAATGGAGTCCGGGCTTGCATATTGAACTAATGTAAGTGATTCCATTGATAAATGTCTTAGAAGAGAATTTAGCGATATATTGACCATATTTGATAATAATAATTGAAAATTGTTCAGCATAATAAGTGATATTATAGATGAATAGAATTTCGCAAAAGGTTCTTGGTCATGAAACAGAGACTACCAACGGTTGAATATTCTAAATGTCTCTCGCCTGAATATGTGTGTTGGATAGATATAATGGGAATTAGTTGTTTGATGAAGAGATCTGTCTTTACGGCTGCAATTATTATTTCAAGATTTCAAAAGCTCTTATCGCAGCAGTTTATTCAATCAGAAAAATTTTGTATTTATCCTATTATGGATGGTGCATTTATAACATCTAAGAGTAAACAAGATTTGTTAAATTTCCTGGAGAATGTTTTTGTATCTTTATCTGATAATTTTGTAAATGAGAATAACAATTTTTATAAATTTATAGTAAGGGCTTGTATTTCTTATGGATTAGTTGGCCATGGGAATGATATTGATGATTTGGATTTTAAAAATAAAGACAAATTAGTATTTGGATTACCAATAATTCAATCTTTTACTCAAGAGCATAAAGCTCCTCCCTTTGGAATATATATACATCAATCAGCACGACTTATGGCACCTTTAGTAAATGAAAAAACCGGAGATGATTTTGATCATAAACCTTTTTCAACTAGATGGTATGTGTGGTTTAAAAATAATGAATCAATGCAAAGAGAGCTTTTGCTCAGATTGAATGAGTATTATGATTGGTGTGAAAGTCAATCTTATTCTCTTCCTTATGATACTAATAAGGTAAAAAAACATAAGGAAATGGCAAAGCAATATTTTCAAATGATGGTTTGATTTTTTGACTATAGGAAGCAACCTATGTCACTTTGATGTATGTAATCATTATTTTATGCAAGAAGAAATTCTGCATCATCAATATTGGTATATAATTTTTATGAACGTTATCCATGTTTAATAGTTGACACTTTGATTTGAAAGCAAAAAAAATTATACAGGCTGAGATAATATGAGCTCTGAATCAAAATATTCTTTTAATTTAGATTCAAAGGGAATGCTAGAAAAATTAAAAATGGAATATTCTGATTTTGAAAGCGATCCTAGTTCTTCTAGGCATGCCGTGAATTTTGCAATAACAGCACATCATATGATTGATTGGGTATGGCATGAGAGAATTAAAAACAAAAAAGAATATATCCTTAATGATGCCCAGCATGCTAATGATGTTCAACATGCTGATGACGCATTTAAAAAATTTATAAAAAAAATTTTAGATTCAAAATCAGAACTAAAATATTGCCAAGATATTTCAAATGGAACTAAGCATTATACTATTACACGATATACCCCTAAATTGAAAGAAACAAAAACAGAAGATGATCTAATGTGGGAAAAACTTAATGTAACTTGGGATAAAGCTCATATTCGTTATGGGTATTCTGGTTTAACCGTACTAACAAGCACTGGGGAATTAAAAGAACTTCCAGAATGTTTTAAATTAGTTATTGATTTTTGGGAGGATTTTCTTAGTAAAAATCCACTTTAAATGACGGAATTTATGAGAGATATACTTAGTGTTTTATATTAGAAATCTCAATAAATCTTAAAAGATCCTATTGCGCTTCCAAAACAAAAACGATAATCTACACGCTAACGCACTACGAGAATGCTACCAACATCCCCGTAGCGCTAATCACGAGCAAAAACTGTTTCAGGAGTTTTCACCCATGACTAAGCGCATTGTATTACAAACATCCCTTATAACAAATCCAAATTCATATTCTTAACGGTTTTTTAACAAAACAATTCCATTTTTTTGTTAAATTGGTTTGCTTTCAAACCTAACTGCTAGGATTTTATATGCTAGACGGATTTGCTTTGCCTATTATTTGCGCGGCGAACAGCTATTCCTTTATGCAATGGTTCGCATGCCTCAAAGAAATTATGCATCACCCGCATTTATGCGAGGAAGAAAAGTACTTGTGGCTATGGCTTGCTACCCAGAGCGCAAATAACTCATCGTTTTCTTGTTCATTTTCCTATGAACACATTTCAATCGCGGTGAAAAAGACACCACGCGTGGTTCATCGCACTCTGTTTCGCTTAAGAATCATGGGGTTTTTACTTGCTGATATTCCTATTTGGTATGGTGAGCCCACCAAGGAAATGGTGCAAGCTAATCGACATCTTCGGCTACAAATTCCGCCCCAACCTTTATTGGCACCTGATGAGAAAGCATTGATATTACCGAAACAACAAGTGAAGAAAGAGCTTAATTTAGTGAGTAAAAGAAAAGTAGGCTTTTCGCGCGCATCGGTGAGAAAAGAAATAAAGCCAATAGGATTAGGCTTTGCAGAGGGAATGTTGAAAAAAATCATGTGCTTTGAATTTTTGAGGGGTAAGCGATGAATGTGCTGGATGAAAAAATGCTTGAAGAGGTAAGCGGTGGCGTGGAAATGGTAATGCCAAACGAACCACTTCCAATAAGAGGCATGACAGAATGTGTTTATACCATTATCAGAAAAATGCTATGTGAAGCGAAAGGAACTTGTCATCCGCGGTGGTGGTGGCGATATGGGGATGTGTAAAAAGGGATCAGAGATCACATGAATGTAGTGCAGCTCGTTATGTTTGCTTGGGTAAGTGTGTGGGTGCTTTGTGATTCATTCATGCCAAGCATGGCACATGTAGATAAATTGAGAGCGTGTGCAATCGCAGCCTTTGTGGCGGCTTATACCAACAATGCACATGGAGAATTGTGGAAGGTGTTGAAAAGGAAAAAAAGGGAAGATTTAAGATGAAAATTATCTGTGAAATTAATTACTTTCGTCGATGCTGAAAATCAAAAGACCCTCATCCACCTTCGTTAAAACTTCGGTGAGACAAGCCCTAACCCTCTCCCGTTATCCGCCTTCGCTAATGCTATGGCGTGATTCACGGGAGAGGGGATAAGAAAGAGAGTGGCACTGCAAAGGTTTTAGCAAGCGTAGGTTGGGCCGTAAGGCCCAACAATCAAACTAGTAACGATTGCTTTTATGAGTGTTGGGCCTTACGGCCCAACCTACTTCGATCGTATTAGTGAAGACAAAAGCGTGAGGGCGAAGATATGGCTGCTGGTTATCGCGTCGATCTTTGAGAAGCAGAACTTTTGAATAATTTGAACCCATGCATAAACGAAACAACGCAAGCAAGGATAAGGCAAGCAAATAAGATTTCTAAATTTTTCATTGTAGGTGAAAGAAAAATATTGCGTAGCTCAAAGATCCCTAAGAACACTAAGAGATAAATAGATACAGTAGCAACTTTTTTAAGGGAGGAAACTAAGCTCATAAATAATCTCCATTTGCTAAAAATTAAATTAATCATACAAGGATGAAAAATAAGATGAAAGAGTTAAATAAAAAAGAAATGCTTGAAGTAAATGGTGGCAAGAATTTTTTCAAAAGTGTCATTAATGTGGTTAGCGTTTCGTTAATTACGGGGGTAGTAGAAGGAGTCGCAGGGTTTGCAGTAGCAGGACCAGCAGGATTTGTGGTTGGCTTTGGGCATGGTGCATTCGAAGGCGCAACAGGGGCTGTGATTTATGAAGGGGCCATGGGAGCAACAGAAACTATGCATCCTGAATTGGGCGTTGAATCTTAATTGGACTTAGCAAGCGTAGGTTGGGCCTTTAGGCCCAACAATCAAACTAATAATAAGGCCGGATCGTGCCTCCATCGATATGCACATTATTCGCTGTGATTTCATTTGCACCTTTAGATTTTAAGAAAAAGTAAATGGTTTTAACAACTCCTTGGATACTGGCTAATCTTTTTAAAGAAGCTGTTGCAGATTTCTCTTTTAGTACTTCTTCATACTGCTTGGTGAGCGTTTTAGATTCATGTTCCACTTTTTTGACATAAGTAGGCGTTAATACTTGCCCAGGAGAAACAGTATTAAATCGAATACCAGCCGGGCCGTATTGATCAGAAAATGATTTTAAGCAACCGACCCAGGCTGTGCGAACTTCATTAAAAGCTTCCCATTCCGGATGAGCAATAGCTTGTTTACTTGAAGTGCCTGAGATCAGAATGACTGATTTTAAATCACTTTTTTCCATACCAGGAATAAGCTTTTGCAGCAAATAACGTGGCCCTGTGAGGCAATCGCGCATTGCGTTATTGAGCGTTTCAAACTGTTCCGCGGCATCTTTTGGCATCAAAGGGGGTCTTGGTGGCATTAAGACAATACCATCAATTCCTAAGGTATTCGCTCGGGCAATCATGTCTGTCATGGTGACAGGCTTGCCTAGATCAGCAGAAAAGCATTCGATCTCTATTTGCGGAAATTCACCTATAATTTTTTTACGTAGTTCAATTAGTTTTTCACTATCCCGTCCAGTGAGTATAAGATGATGTCCTTTTCTAGCGAGGTGTAAACATAGTTCTGTTCCAATATCGCCTGTTGCACAAGTCACTAAAAAACGATAGCTCATCAAGGACTCCTTTACTTGGTATAAAATCACGCTCAAGTACTGAGTATAACATGAAGATGCCAGCAATTAGCATAACTATTAATGCGGTGAAACCCTCTATAAGTAAGTTGGTTTATAGAAGACAGCGTAATTTTTGTTGTATTAAATGCTGTAATATTATTGTTGCCATCAACAAATAACATTAAAATGCGGACGCTATTATATAAATAATCTCATCCACTAAATTTCAATTTGGCAGGGCCTTTTTATGTTATCAGGTATTCAATACGTTACAGGACTTCTTAGTAAATTAGTATGGGGTGAGACTGAATACAAATTAGATCTTTCACGGATTGGTTTTATATGGTTTAGTGATAATCCTAATGAATTTATGCCTGCAGCCAATCAATTAAGATTAATTCAAAATCGCTTAAGAAATCCTAATATGGATTTTTATTTTGTGTACAGTTCAAAGTGCCTTTCTCAGCAAGCAATGAATGAATTAGAAGAGTTTGCAAACAATCATAATCTTTATCTCATAGATTTTGATACGCTTTTAGAAAATGCAGAAAAAACAGAATTGGATAATGATATTTTCTTAATTGCTAAAGAAGAAAGGGATCATGCTCTAAAAAATACAGGCGGAAGCCTTGCAGCTGCTTCTGATGGAACGAGAACCTTAGAGCCCTTATTAGAAATTTGTGCTAATTATATTGATTGTGATGTGGATTTTGATTTTAGCCAAATGCCTCGATTTCATCGAATCAATGTCCCAGTGATTATTCCAGGTCGCGCACATGATGTAGGGATGGGTTTTAAATTTCCTTTAATTAACAATTCATTCGTTGGCGTGGCAGTAACTTCGGAAGAAGATCCTAGCATACACCCCGAAGCCAAGGAAAAACTAAATTGGGTAAAAGAAAGAATCCAAAAACATTATTTTAGTCCCAGTATTACCACTTTACTACAGGAATTTACGGGAACACCTACAATTGCGGCATTAAATCCAGCACTAAATGTGTGCGTGCAAAAATTATTTGCTCGTTGTCAAAATGACATATTTGCATATCGGCAAGCGCTTTCAAACATTCCCTCAATGACTTTACATCATAAACTTTATAAAGAAAGTGTCATTAAATATTCTGGTCCTGATGCGTGGGCGCATCTTTTTAAAGATACCCTAGAAATGTGTAATGGAATGGAATTACCCTTAATGATGGAAATATTCTTAGAAGAATTAGAAAAAGCAAATGAATTGCAAAATGGATTAACGGATTGCTTTCTTTATAACATCAACCCAGAACAAAATATTGATGGTCTACCCAAAAGCGATTTGTCTTGGACACCCTACGGTAAAGAAAAAATGCAAAAACGTTCAGAAGAAATTGATAAAAATGTAACGGTGCTTCAGGCACATTGCAGAAGTTACTTGGCGAGAAGTAAATGTAGATAATTTCACACTCAATTTTAAGATACGAGGCATTTATGTTATCAGGCGTACAATATGTTACAGGAATACTGAATAAATTAGTATTAAGTGAAACGGAATATCTATTAGATCTTTCACGTATCGGTTTAATATGGTTTAGCGAGGATCCTGATGAGTTTATGCCTGCAGCCAATCAATTAAGATTAATTCAAAACCGCCTAAGAAATCCTAACATGGATTTTTATTTTGTTTACAGCTCAAAATGTCTTTCTCAGCAGGCTATGAATGACTTAGAATATTTTGCAAAAAATAATAAGCTTCATCTCATCGATTTTGATAATGCTTTAAAACAGGCTAAAAAAACAGAACTGGATGATGATATTTTCTTAATTGCTAGGCAAGAAAGAAGTCAAACCTTAAAAAAGAAGGGCGGAAGCCTTGCTGCGGCTTCTGATACGGTAAGAACACTTGAGTGTTTATTAGAGATCTGTGCAAACTATATTGATTGTGATGTTGATTTTGACTTTAGTCAAATGCCACGATTTCATCTAGTGAAATCCCCCGTGATTATTCCTGGCCGGATCCGTGATTTTGAGGATTTTAAGGTACCTTATCTTAACAATTGTTTTGTCGGGGTAGCCGTAACATCGAAAGAAGATCTACGCATTCATCCAAAAGCCAAAGAAAAATTGAATGCAGTTAAAAAAGTAATCCATCAACGTTATTTTCAACCCACTGTAGAGACATTACTTCAGGAATTTACGGGAGCGCCCACTTTTACTGCCTCTGATCCTGCAGTAAGTATGTTTATCCAAACTTTATTCTCTCTTAGCCAGAATAATATATTTGCCTATAGAAGAATGCTTTCAACCGTTGCGCCTTATTTGCGAGAAAAACTTTATAAAGAAAGTGTCATCAAATATTCAGGTCCTGAGGCATGGGCGTTTCTTTTTAATGGAACCCAAAACGTCACTGAAGAGACGGATCTAGATGAATTGTCAGAAGTATTTATAGAAGAAATTGAAAAGGCAAATGAATTGCAAAATGGATTAACGGATTGTTTTCTTTATAACATCAACCCTGAACAAAATATTGATGGTCTACCCAAAAGCGATTTGTCTTGGACGCCCTATGGAAAAACAAAAATGCGCGCGCGATCGCAAGAAATTGATAGAAGGTTGACTACCCTCCAGGCGCATTGCAGAGGTCATTTGGTGAGAAATAGATGATGAGCATATCACTTATGTTATGTAATATGTAAGTCTAACCGATTGTAATGTCATGTTAAGTTTAGTTAAGGTTAAGCGAGCCATTATTATGAATAACGGTTCGCTTTCTTTCCATTTTTGGTATTTCTGATTTCGCCATAAAGAAACGCGGTTTCACCTGCCTCATTAATTTCTTTGAATATGGGAAACAATCTAAATGAGAGGCGAGTTAATTTTCCGACCAAGCAGGGGCCATTATCATTAGAGATCCATTTAAATCCATTATTATTCTTGGCATTTGCTAAGCATGGTACATCAAACATCTTGGTAAATCTCTGCTCGACTTTTTTATCCAATTTTTTAGGTTGCTTAAATGAAGCTGAAGGATGATAAGCAACAAAAAGACCTGGTGCACCGTTGAGCATACATATTCTTGCCGTTTTAAATTCTGGTGAGCAAAAGGTCCCTAATGGTGGTCTTGCATTTAAAAGTGAGCCTAGCATGTCTATTGGACTTTGGAGAGGGGTAAGTGAGTGTTCTTGAATTGAGGTTTCGGTAAGCTGTTTTTCTGCTTCCTTCTCTTTCGTTTTTTCTTTTTCTTTTTCCCTTTCATCTTCTTTCTCTTCGTCTCTCACATCCACTTCTTGATGAAGTGGTAAAGTCAATCCTATAATCGCATGTTGTGCCACTGCAATAGTGTCTTCCATAGGTTCTGATACATTTTCCGTTGTAGTAACAGCTGTGGAAGAACCATTATTTATTGTTTTTTCTGTCTCTGGATGTAAAGGTTCAAAGGATTGTGTTTCTAGACGTCTAACCATTTTTCCAATATTGCTAACGACTTGTTTTATAGTCGAGAAAGGAACATCAGTATTAAATTGAATGTGGAGCTCATTTTTTACAACTTCTACTAGAATATGCCTAGAGGCTAAGCGTCGACGTAATTTTGCAAGATTTAACTTAATAACTGCTGTGGGTAAAGTATAAATAATTTGCGTAGGACAAGCATATTTTTTTTCTAAATGGTATATTTGGCCCCATTTTGTTATCTCAATTTGATAGAGTTCATTCTTTTCTTTATAAACTTTTTCTAATTGAGAAAGATATTCTTGATATAATTCTTTATCTCTTGAGTCATAAAGAACTTCTTTTTCTTCTAGTAAAGTAGATATTTTTTCATGCCAATCTAAAATTTCATGATCATGCTCATTGGGTTGCGAGCCAAGGCATTCTAAATAAAATAAAAAAACGTCTATGTTTTGTAAAGTAAACCATGGATTGGTAATCGATAATTCATGTATTTTTGCCAGATTCATTCTTGCAAATTTGAAATGCCCTAGAAATGATTGAGCAAAAACAAATTGAGAAAGAAGACTTATTTCTTGTTCGCAATTAGATTCATAATGGGTATAGTAATCAGTTGCATTTTGTTGATTCAGATGAGCCATTGCTAATACCTTGTCGAAGTAAGGCTTAGCATTTTCTTTGGAATGCTCTAAGTGATCATAACCTAACTTTGCATAGCTATCTCCAATATAGATCCCAGTGCACAAAATATAATTCAGAATAATTCTATGAAGCTCTGAGGGGATAAGTTGTAATGTTTCTAGCGGAGCCAACCATTGTCCAAATAAATTAAGGATAGCATAACTAATTTCATTATATTGCTCTTCAGATAAATGCGATAACATGTTCTCATTTATATGATTTAATATGCCAATGACATCCTTGAGATAGGCGAGCAGAGCGGATTCTTGAATGGCATTTTGACGATTCTGGTATTCGGTAATTTTTTTTGGTTTAACTGAAGGTATACATCTTTTAAAGTTTTCAAAATGTTTCTGATATTGCTCATCAAACTTATCTAGTATATTTTTAATGCTGTTTGGTCCAAAATGAGATGCCATTTGCGGGGTTTTCAACAATGAATCAAATTGTATACAAAGTTTTCTAAGAGACTCGGGTACAGTCTTTGCATCTTCTATGTCTAAGTGGTGAAAATATTCAGGCACCGATTCTTTAATTGTAAGTGTATATTTTACTTCATCAAGCTTTATACCCGCTAATTTTTGGGTAATACCTTTTAGTTGCTTTTTTTCAGATTTATTTGGACCTTGTTGCATATTGTTATCTCTTAAATCAACAATTGATTATGTGTTAGTCATGCTGTTTAAACTATTTGATTAATAGCGATTTGCCTTTTTCCCTTTTTTAGGATTTTTAATTTCTCCATATAGAAAGGCAGTTTGACCTTCGCTGTTGATCTCTTTGAAAGATGGAAATAACCGATAGGATTCTCGAGATAATTTTCCGACTAAACAGGGCCCTGAGTCATTAGATACCCATTTGAAGCCGTTGCAATTTGTTGCGCTTGCTTTGGAGGGATCATTAAGCATCGCGGTGTATCGTTTTTCAATTTTCTGATCTAATTTTTTAGGTTGTATTAATGTTGTAGCCGGATTATAAGCGATAAAAATACCCTTAGCACCATTAAGCTCATGCATGATGGTATTTCTAAATTCAGGTGCTTTAAATAATGGAGCAGAAACTGTTTGTTCTGAGAGTTGCATATCATTTACTTGAGTACATGTCGTTTCACTCTCATCTTCTACTTGCATTTTCTCAATTTCATCAACAAGTGTAGATATTTCTGGATCTGTATTTTTTTGTATCTCATTTTCATCAAGGAGTATAGAAGCTGCTTTTGTTCTTGGATCTTCATTTTCGCTATTGCATGAATGAGATCCCCTTTTAGTCTCTTCACTGCTAACGCTAGCCATGGCTCCTTGTGCAGGTAGCGTTTCAGATAGTACCTCTGTATTCGCAGCTTGTTTGGTAGTCATATCATGCTCAATATTTGTCATCAGAGCATCAGCTTCAATCGCTGTGGAAAGCATTAAAATAAATGATCCAATAGTATCAACTGTACGTCGCAGCATTGATAAGCACGTTTTTGGTTTAAAACGAATACTAAGTTCATTTTTTGATATGGAAACAAAAGTTTTTCTTGCTTGAAAAATATTTGATTTTTCCGCAACTATAACTTTTAATTTTTGTGTGGAAATGATTGGAGGGATAATATAGATGATTTTGTTGGGGGAGCAAGATTTGCATTTTAAACCATAAGAGCTCCCCATGTTCTCAACAGCATATAAATATGATTGTACAAGTTCAATGTATGTTTGATTTACTCTTGATTTTAATTCAGCTTCATTCTCATGATCATCAATAATTGTTTTTTTATCATATAATTCTTTCGCCTTTTCAACAAAATGTATAATCTCTGGATAATGTTCAGAACCTCGTAGACATAGATATAAAGCGAAAGTAAAGTAGGTCTTTACATTCATAATACTTGTCCATGAATAAGGTGTGGTGATCTCTTCAATTTTACGAAGATTTTCTCTTGCAAATTGGTAGTGTCCGAAGAAAGCGTGCACTAAAACAAAATGTCGAAAAATATTTAATCCTTGCCCTTCGTTAGCCTTGTAATATGAAACAGAATCATTGTTGTTTTGTAGATTGACATAAT
>MKTN01000026.1 GCA_001898235.1 Gammaproteobacteria bacterium 39-13 | reverse complement strand
TAGCCACCATTAGTTGTTTTTAGTTTCGCCTTGCGAAACCTTACAACAACTTATGCACGACGTAGCCCAAAGGGCGAAGGCGGGCAGCTTCAAAATTACTCCCCTACTTCTCAATTGCCATCTTAAGAAACGTTACAACAATTTATCCCAGGCCAACGGGTAAAGTAAGCAATCCAAAGCGCCCTTCCACTCTTACAGTTAATTTACCCCGCAAATTCTGCTATAAATCGCCATGACTACGCCAATGCCAGCCCCTACAGCCCAGGAAATCCCAACCCCATCCAAAATACTGTTGTAAAGCTACCCGTCATGGTCGAGGTTAAATGAGAAACGGTAGTGACATTCGCATTCGTGCAAAGTGCATAAATCCCACTTGCCGCTCCTGCGAATACAGCAGAATTAAATGAATACTGCGCCATAGAATTAAAAACGGCCTTGGCAGTGAGTTGATGGCCCCTGTGATTTGCAGTGTTTGGGAATAAGATAAACCTTCATGAAACTCTCCTGAAATTTAGGGAATCAAATTGTATACACTCAATTTCTATTTTCAAGAAATTTAGCTAACCTTTATTAAATAAAGTAAAATGACGCCGCTGATGATAATGCGCTAATAAGAAAGACTCAGCTCCTCTCTTTAGTTTGTGGCGGAAAATGGAATAACGGCTCTAAATAATCCTAAAGGTAGTCTGATTTTTCCTTGGATCCGACATTCTGAATAATTTTTTTAAATACTCTAAGTTTTTTCATCAATAGTGACTATGTTTTTAATTTCGACATTTGTAGATTTCCTTTACGTTATTATCAGATCCATGTGAATCATAATTGCATTTAACATCGATTTCGGTCTGACTAAAAAACCGATTTCCTATTTATCTCTTGCAAACTGTCAGTTTTGTTAACCTCGATTCAAGCAGAAGAAAAAATAACATCATGCTTTGATAATCTCATAAATCGACGATATGAGCGCATTATACTCCCCAAAAATAAACT
Source organism: Gammaproteobacteria bacterium 39-13 (assembly GCA_001898235.1). Taxonomy (GTDB): domain Bacteria; phylum Pseudomonadota; class Gammaproteobacteria; order Berkiellales; family Berkiellaceae; genus Berkiella. The sequence goes on along the minus strand of MKTN01000026.1, from coordinate 10,246 downwards.
TAATGTTTTTGCAAAGCCCAATTTTTCTCATTTTTTAATTTTTTCATAGTTTATGTTTTTAAACTCGGAATACCTTGTGGCTTTTTCATGAACGTGCTATAAGCCTAATGCAAAATTTTGGAGTAGCGCGATGAAGCAACTTGATATGCACGAAATTCAATGTGTGTCTGGGGGATCAAGCGATTGGGTCTTACTAGATATTAGTTTACTTGGTCTTGGGGCATTTTTTGGTTCCTTGCCCGCCTACATCAAACCCCTCATGGACTTCTCACTGACAAGTGGTCCTATGGGCACAGTTGCGGCTTATACCCCTAACACTTTAATATTATTTTCAGGATTAATACTGGGTGCAAGTGCTGGTTTTGCTTTCAGCAAAATTCTTCAAGAAATATACTATTCTTCAATATCTTCTCAATGCTCAGCTACATTTTCTTTTTAGCGACTTGTGCCAAGGACATCCATTAATACTCATTAATTTATTTTCACGCATGCAAACATGGGAGTTCTCTCTTTCATTAGATATTTTATTACTTTGCTTTAAAAATGAATTGATATATAAAAAAATCTAATAATTATTATCATTTATCATATTAAACAAAAAAAGTGCATTTCAATTCTAACAGACTCTTATCGCATTCTTGATGGTATAAAATAACAATGCTCTCCTTCTGATATTAAACAAAGCCCTTACATCGGAAAAATGCAAGACAGAAATGTAAGAGCTGAATATAAAAATTTTTCTGCTCCTCATTTAAATAAAATAACATACAACATAACTAACTTAGTTTTAAATAAACAAGCGTATTTGTCATTTCTGTCTACAACTAAGCAATAAATAGAACAAAAATGAAAATTAAAACCATCATTTATTGATTTATACGGCAAATAATTGTAAGTTACCTACCTACAAACTACCATCTAAATACCGGGCAGATACAATGTTACTTCTCTCCGTTAGACAAAAAGCCGTTTTTCGAAAATGGATAGGTACGACAACAGCAATCGTTTTTAGCTCATTGCCGGTGATAATGGCTCTATTTTTTGCAAGTAGTACAACAGCAATAGCTTGCCTAAGTATACATACGTTTATTCTGAGCAAAGAAGTATATTTAGCATTGAGAAAAATTCACTTTTTTCGCCAGCCAAAGATTCCTTTTAAAGATCTTCGGGCACCTCATTCTAAAAGTGAATTGAAGCTATCGAAGTGGTTAAAAAAATTATCACAAAAGGCAAATGTAAAAATGCCTCCTCTCTTCATAGGAAGAACAAATCATAACGATAAGAAAAAACCCCTCGAGCCTGGTTATAGCATGGGATGGCCTTATTGCAGAAAAATTGTAATAAAGCAGAGTGTATCTGATATATACAGCGCTGGTGCATCTAAGGCAATTTTAGGTCATGAACTCGCACACATTTTAAATTATGATTCTTTTTGGCGACTCATCACATCGCTTTCTCTTGAAATAGCTAAAGTCTATACTCGTTTATCTCTAATGATGAGCACATTAGGGTTTATAGCTGGTGTAGCATCTATTTTGCTTTTAGGACTACCATTAAATTCATTTGCAAATTTGGCTTTGCTATTCATACCAGCGGTAATTTTTTCTGTATTTAAAGGGGTTGAATTGATAGTCTGTGCTGCGAAAAGATATGCACACAGAGCACAAGAAACTATAGCTGATCTTGATGCGGCACACATGCTGAAATATCCCGAGCGCATGGCATATTTGTTCGACGAGATCCGGTTAAACGAAATGAATAGAGGGTTTGTAGAAAAAAAAGATGAACCTAGTTATTTAAATTTAACTAAAAATTTCAAACATAATAAACTGTTAAAAAATGTCTATGTGCTTATTCATAAAAAAACAAAAGAACTACAAAAGAAAGATCCTTCAATTACACCGGGAGAAGTATTTGAGCAGCTGTTGGCCCCAAAACTTGATAACATTTTGAAAAAAAATCCTAAAGTATCTTGTCGAGAAACTTATGAAGAAATATATTTTGAAATTTTCAAGCGTACACACCCCAAAAACGAAGACCGCAAAGCAAATATTATAGAAGCATTCAACATACAGAAAAAGAAAATGCATTTGTTTGAAGATAAAAAACAAAATAAGATAAAAAAAAGCACTAAGTGCCTAAGTCGATAGCATTAGCCTCACGCTTTACCATGACAAGCATTTAATGAAGCAATCCATATTGTATATGAATTGCTTATATACTAACTACGTTCTAATTAATGATCGCCAGGCTTCTTACGTTTGTATGTTTTCTTGTCGACGGACGTTTTAGAAGCAGAAGATGATGCATCACTCGTACTAGCATTTGCATGCTGTTTCCTTTCTTGTGCAACTTGAGCATTGCCTCTTTCGGTTTGGTGCTGTCTTGTCTCTCTTTGAACATGACTATATTGCTCAAGCACACGTACTTTATCTTCACTTGAATATTCCGGTTTGCCTAAAGTAATAAATTGCATTCCAGATGATGCTAAGAGCAGATCAATATCAATTTCATGACGTTTTTCACTAGGAGTTCGATGATATTCTGCCAGCAAGTCTAGATGCGTGGGCCGCGTGGGTAAAGGACGATGGAACATACGTTGCGCGTTATTTCGGTTTGCATCACATAATCCGGTAAATGCTTTCAAAAACGCATCATTTTCTATCATTAAGTGTGTGCCCATCTGATGGCCACCATATAAGGATAAATCCATGAAAATTTGTATTACAGTCTGTTTATTCATTGCTAAAGCGGTCTTTGATCCATAAACTATCTCTTTAAGATGCTCAATAAAAGGACCAAGCACTGCCGCATATTTACCCCACATCTGTTCGTACTTTGTTGCATCAAGTGAATGTTCAGGATACAACGTATTAAAACTTTCTATTGCTTGCTTAAGGGCTTCTGGGCTTAAGCCTTTGGCAAAAGCAAGTTCACCTTCGAAGCTACTCATTAGTTTGTCAAAATAATTTTTTAATGTTGTATCTTTTTGTTGTACTAAAAATTCTAATAATACAGAATTTCTTTGCTGTTCATCAAAGGTTGTAGATGCCTTTTTTATTAAGGTAGTAAAAAAAGCAGCGAATTCTTTATCATCTTCGCCCTTCGCAAAATGGGTTTTTAGCTCACAAATCATACGGCAGTTTTGCCCTATCATATGAGAGAAAGCGGCAATCTCTTCTGGTGTTAAAGTATGATGCATCGATAAATAATGCATAAAAACATTATCGCTGCCGCGTGTATATTCAAACTGTCTATCAAGCAGCGCTCTAAGGTTTCGAGTGGCGAAATAATCTTTTAAGGTCATTTCCATTCGGCGCGTGTCATTTTTTCCTGCAGAAAAAGCAGCATAAGCGATAGCAGGATCAGGTTGCTTAGGGTAATCGTCTTTAATACTCTCAAGATTTAAGGCATCTACTAATGGGGCTTTAGATGAAAATTCAAAAATAGTGCCTACAACAATAGTTTCCCACCCAAAAATCATTGATACCTGCAGTAACTCTAAGTACTTATCTAATGTAATTTCATTGTTATCTACTAGCTTATCGAATATTTCACGAAATTTTGTAACAAATTTAGCATAACTCATGATTTCGTTCTTTGGAGCACCATATTGCTGGATCACATCATGAACGGCATGCGCCGCTTTAGCCATTGCAAGGTACAAAGCTTGTTGTTCTTGATTCTCAAAGAGAGAATGTACTTTATGTTGCAAAAAAAGCTCCGCATCCATTCGCATTTCAACGCCATGTGGTGCGCGATGATAAACGCTGGCAAGTTCTTTTTGGGCGGCAGCATCTTTATATTTAGGTTGTGTCTCAGACCATTCTACTATTACTTGTACACTCAGATCTTCAAAGTCTTTTGCTAGCTTTTGGCATAATTTTGGCTCTAAGGCATTTATAATTGATGAATATGTAAAAGTAGAGGAAGCATTTCTCATTCGACGAGTAAAATCACGGACCTGTTGCATACTAAAGTTTTGCAAAACATCGTCTTTTGTTAGTAATAAGCAAACATCATCCATAGAAAAATTTTTTGTTGTTGCGCCATGAACTGCCATACTGAAACTCCAAAATTTTAATACAACTGCATCGTTTACATCTGCTTATTTTGCACACACCAACTTTGCTTCATTACATACATCTATTCTTACCCTCTGCATTCTAAAGAAATTTTAAGGGTGGTGACGTGTATATATCCTATATACGTCACCACAACATACTATTTAACCAACTTGTAAGTAAGAAGAACAATCACGCTGAGAATACTCGAGGACATCCATTTCAACAAAAGCAAGGGAAAGAAAAGAATAATCGAGAGCTAGAAGACGAGGCTAGAGGACACCCGTTCTGCTAGCCAAAGCGACAGGAGCCCTACTGAGGACACCCATTCCAGCTAAAGAAGAAGAGCTAGAACCTAGCCAGGCAGGACACCCATTGAAAGACTACAAACGGATCCTTGAAAATAAGAAGCTTGCCAGCCCAAGTACCAAAAAAGTGATGGTACTCAGTATAAGCAAATCTAAGGCAAAATGTTGTTCACCTGCGCCGCTAAGAGCGCCGCGTAAACCATCAATCCCATAGGTTAAAGGATTTAAATGTACCAATACCTTCAATGCATTTGGCAACTCTTGTACAGGAAAAAGTGCATTGGAAAAGAAAAATAAAGGCATCACCAAAAAATTAATAATTAGCTGAAAGCCCTGCATATCATCAAGGACACAGGCAAAAGCTGTGCCTATGGCTGTACACAACAGACCAATGAGTAACATAAAAACAAGTGCGATGGGAAATAACCAGAGGCTTTTCAATTCAAACCCTATTAAAAGACAAATCAGTAAGACAACTATCCCTTGCATGACTGCAACTGTTGCCCCACCTAAGGTTCTACCTAGAATAATTTGATATCGAGGAACAGGCGCAACAAAGGTTTCTTTTAGGAAACCAAATTGCTTATCCCAAATCATTTCAATGCCCGTAAATACCCCAAGGAATAAGATCCCCATGGCAATAACACCAGGGACCATAAACTGCAAATAATCCCCGCCTTCAGCTTTATGGTAAACGGGACCGAATCCGAAACCAAACGCCAATAAAAAAATAAGTGGTTGCCCTAATGCACCTACCATTCTAGCCCGTGAGCGCCAATATCGTTTAAGTTGTCTTAACCAAAGAATAAAAATAGCTTTCATTATCTTTTCCACACTCGACGACGCAATCGCATCCTATCTGTTGAAGAAGGAATTTCATCACGAATAGTATGACCTGTTAAAGCAATAAAAGCTTCCTCTAGCGTTGGCTTTTGTGTTTGTTCTTTTAAGCTTTGAGCTGTTCCATTCGCAACAATTTTGCCATTATCAATAATGGCAATTTCATCTGCAATTTTGTCAGCTTCATCCATATAATGCGTGGTGAAAAATACCGTTACTTGTTGGCTAACACTTAAATTCTTGATATAGCCCCAGATTAAGTTACGCGTTTGGGGATCAAGCCCCAACGTAGGTTCATCTAAAAAAAGTACTTTGGGTTCGTGCAATAACCCGCGTGCAATTTCTAAGCGACGTTTCATACCACCTGAATAATTTTTAATATATTCATCTTGCCTAGTATCTAGCTCAACGAGTTTGAGTAAAGTCGTAATACGTTCTTTTCTTTTTGCAGAAGTAACATCATACAACATGCCATGAAGTACCATATTTTCATAAGCTGTTAATTCTTCATCAAGACTTGGATCCTGAAAAACAATGCCAAAGCTTCGGCGAACTTCCAGAGGGTTTTTAACCGTATCATAACCATTAACAGTCAACTGCCCTTGAGAGGGTTTTAGCATCGTCGTAAGCATTTTGATAGTGGTCGTTTTACCTGCCCCATTGGGGCCTAAAAAAGCAAATATCTTGCCTTGTGCGACACTAAAAGAAATATCTGAAACTGCACAAAAATCATCGTAATACTTGGTTAAGTGCTGAGCCTCTATCATAACCACATCACTTCCATCTATTCGATATCAAATATAGCAAGTATAAAGTATAATTACCTTATAACCATATAAACTGAAAATAAGTCCAGACATAAAATATTCATACGATTTAACTTAATAACGAATGATGCAAAAATCGCACACAGCTGTTGAGGTCACAGTGTAATCGTTAATGAATAAGCCAAATATCTTCTCAAGAAGTGTAACTCCACAATTTTGAACTTTTTCTCACGCCTTTAACTCGAAGCTTACAAGTACATCTTTAAAATATGGAGAAGGTATATGAAAGGTGGCGACGATCAAGCGAATAATAAGAATGATAAGAAAGCAGAAAGTCATAAAAGAACTGAAACCATCAATAAATTACAAGCTAAACGTCGACAAGCATTTACTCAAAGAGCTAATGTTAGACAAGCAGCAACTGCGAGCCCCAAAAGCTTAAGAATTCCAACCATGAATGAATTATTTGATAAACGTGTAGAAGAAATATTAACTGCTCCTGATATAGTTAATGATGTCGATAAAAAAATTGAATTAATGCAAGGACAAGAAATTCAAGAAATAGTGATGAAAAATAAAAAAATGCAAGAATGGAAAATGGCCATAAATAAAATTGAAGCAACAGATAGCTTGAGCTCAATAGCATTAATGTGTGGGGAAGAAGATATGAATTTACCTTTTTTAACCGCAGTTGATAATATGCTACAAGCTAGAGGACTAAAACTTCATCTAGAAAAAGATACTATTCCAAGCTTACATAAAGAAATTGAGGCGGCAAAAGAAAATTTACGGAATGCTGATCAGCATATGAGGATGTCAAAATAAATTCTCATCTAGTAGTATTTTTATGCTTTCGTTGGTCTTCTTTATTTTTATTGCTCATTGCGCTTTTTAAAACCTCCTCTCCAATATCATTAGCCGCATTGCTCTTGATACGAGTTATATCGATGCCATTTTTAGAGGAAGGATTATGCTTTAAACAATATGCTTCTACAATTTGTTGATTTAAATTTTCATTCGCTTCCATTTTTGATATCAATTCATTACATACTTTTTCCAATGCAGAAGGTAATTTATTTTTTTCATCTTGAATAATATTTATCATGTGATGTAAAGCACAATATAACTCAAGATTATATTGTCCTTTCTTTTCTTTTGGAGCATTATTTACCTTATCAACTAATTCCTGAAGCACATCAATCTGTAACGTTCTTGTCGTGTTTTCTTTTAGGCTTGCAATATTTTTTACGGCACTTACAGCAAAAAAAGTTAATGAACCTCCTTTTTTAGTAAGAGGAGGATTTCTCGCTTTGTTATACATTTCCCTGATAACTAAAGCCGATCCTTGAGCTTTAATTGGCGCTTCTTCTGTCGACGCCTCTGTCAATTTTACTTGTTTTTTTCTTTCTAATGCTTCAGATAATTCTGCCAAAGCTTCTTTCGCTTCTTCAAAGTTGCCAAGATCTCTAGCCTGAACTAATGAAATTAATTTTTCCACCCCATCAGCTATTTTATCATGCTTGACATGCATTACCTGACGAGCAATAGTCAACAAAGATGCCATGCTGCCCATTGGAAATCTATTTACAAAATCTTCAATAAACTTATTATCGCAAATCAAAATTGCAGCGATATAGTTTTCAATATTAAAACCTCTTTTATATTCTTCAACTTTTTTATGTTGCGAAGATAATAAGAATTCCAAAATATCAACACGATTTGATGCAATCGCAAATTTAAATACATCATTTAACTCATCTTGGCTCATGAAATCTATCTGATTATTAATATCCAACTGATTAGTCCTAATAGCAAATTGGATCCCGGTACTTGTCATAAAGGCCTTCATGTCTGGATCATTTTTAAGGTTTTCTCTCATTTTATCTGGAATGCTTTCCCATACCTTAACTGTTCTATCAGCATCATTCTTTGCTTTAGCACTTGTTCTTGCACGAGTGCCATTGCATCTAAAAATAAATTCTTTAACTAAAGATTGACAAACTTGTTGCGCTTGAGGAGTTTCTGTATTCCTGCAAGCAATTATTAACTCATCAACGGCTTGATCCCTCATAAATTCGGTAATTTTTTTATAGGGATTTTTATTGCTTCTATCACGCGATTTGACTATTCTCTTTAAATGTTCTTCATCGTTTCCATCATTTTCTACTAAGACTAACATTGCTTCAATTGTCGCTTTAGGATTTGCAAACCCACAATTCCCATGCTCTTGATCCTTTGATGGTAGAGAAACTATTGGATTATGCAGATCAACAACTTCTTCTAATGCTTGATGGAGATCTTTGATAGTTCCTTCTGGCTTATAAATCATCTCGTCAAGTCTTAATAAAAAATCAGCCGTAATTGAATCTTTACCATTTTTCAGTTTATATATTTTGGTGCCATGGTTATCTTCAAGCGCACCATGACCTCGGTTGCAATAAACCAAATAATCACCATATAGCGCTATACCAACTGCATGTCCGGGACAACCAGAGGTTATATAAACTAATTCATTATTTTGATATCTATGAAGAAATGCTTGTTCACACCTAACTCTGTTAATATTCTCCTCACAAAACTTCATTGCATCGTGTATTTTTTTCAAATGAGACATTTCTTGTTGCGATAGCGATGCAGGATTATTATTTTGGCATTTTTCAAGATATTTGTTTAACCATGTTAGCGATAATTGTACTGGCGAACCTGAAATATGCATTTTGTAAGTATTATCATCTATTAACATTGTTACTTTATTTCTTTCACGTTTTTCTTTATCGATAAACCTTAAAGTAACATTATCAAATCCTAAAACGATCGCGGTTCTATTGAATAAGGAGATCGCACCAGAAAGAGAAACTTTAACATTATTATTTTTATTAGGTTGTTGCTCAGATTTAAATGAATCAAATAATTCATAATTTGCTTCATAAATATCAGAGCGCCCAGCATCAACAAAAATCCATCGGTTTAAAAGAACATTGTTTTTTATTATACCTTTTAATTTTTCATCATTCTTTAGTGCGTCTTTCATAAAAGGTAAAAAAGTTTTAATTAATTTTTTATATTCAACATTATCACCGTTTTCACTGAAATACTTTTGATGTATTTTTCCTAATACCACTTTCAACAATCTTGCATCATCACGAAATAAATGTTTTATGATTCCCTTCTCAGAAAGGAATGTTTTGAATTCTTCATTGATGTTTTGATTATTTTCAATCAAGGATAACAGTTGAGATACACGGATGTTTAAATGCTCAATCTCTTTTGTGGATTCTTTTTTAAATATCCGTTTCAATATCGTCCTTTTTATCTTTTCCCCTGCCATACAAATCTACCTCTCAACCGCGGGTTCGCATTTTCTCAGGTTAGTTTTATCCCTTGATAATAAAGAACACCATATTAAGTAAAAAGTTCATTTTTTACAGGAAAATAGAAGGAGAAATCGCATTGCAATGTAGATTGCATGGCTTTAAAACGACGAATTTGATAAATGAATGCTACTAGGTCAATAGCATTATCATCCGATAAGATTTGTAGGTAGATTCTTCCTGGCAGATAAAGCGTACCTGCCAGGAAAGATAATTATTCAGAAACTTTGATTATTTTTCCTGTTTTCGCATCTACTTTGAGTGACACCTTTTCGCCCTTGTCATTCAAAGCTTTCACTTTATATGCATTTCCAAACAATTCTGTATTAATTTCATAGATATTGTCATATCCAGCATCATTTACTTTTTTTGCAATTTCTCGAGCAGTCCATCCTGTAATATCACCCTTTTCTTTGGAAAGCTCTCCCGTTTGGGGATCGATTTGTAAATTAAGGTTTTTTCCTTCTGCATTGACTACTTTAGCCATGAATGTTCCATTTTTACTATTGAATTCGATTTTTTTAACAATCACATAACCTTTATCCTGCAAAGCTGATAAAGCTTTGTCCATTTGACCTGGTTGCGTTTTTACTCCCTCTGCAAGGGATAAAGGCGAAAGAACGATAAGAAAGGAACCAAGAAGAAAAGAAGCACTGATAATATTTTTCATGTATTTACCCTATAATTAAAAGCCAAAAATATAATTTAAATATTTAGCACAGAAAAACAAGAAAAATACTGATTGTAATGGCAGACAATTCATAATTTATAGTATTCACAGCATAACTTTTTGCATTTCTATCCTTCCGCGGTAGCATCGAACTGCATTTCATCTAAGATCCATTGCTCTATATTTTTTATAATTTCTTGTAATGTTTCTCTTTCATTTTACAGCA
>MKTN01000025.1 GCA_001898235.1 Gammaproteobacteria bacterium 39-13 | reverse complement strand
AATCTTAACACAAGCTTTTCAAGTGATTGAAAAATATTACCGGTAAGTTTATCTGACAGCTTTTGTTTTTCTTCATAGCTAATTTCAAAGATATCTCTGTCTTTTAACTTAGACATAATAAAATCATCACTGGTTTGAATTTCGTCAATCAAATGATTTTTGAGTGCATCTGTTCCTAACCAATGTTCGCCGGTTGCGACTTGATCAATCATCACCACGGGACGATGCTCCGTAATGTACCTTTTGAATAGGGTATGGGTTTCTTCCAGTTCTTCTTGGAATTTTTGTCGACCTTTTTCGGTGTTCTCCCCAAACATAGTCAAAGTACGCTTGAATTCTCCTGCTGTGTGTAGCTCAAAATCGATATTATTTTTCTCTAACAAGCGATGGAAATTAGGGATCTGCGCGACCACTCCAATCGAGCCCACGATGGCAAAAGGTGCCGCAATAATTCGATTAGCAACACAAGCCATTAGATAACCTCCACTGGCCGCAACTTTATCAATTGCTACAGTTAAATGCAGGTTGCGTTGACGAAGGCGTTGTAGTTGTGATGCAGCTAGGCCATAGCCATGAACGAATCCGCCGGCACTTTCTAAGACAACGAGTACTTCATCATTGGCAGTTGCGGTTTCAGTAATAGCTGAAACGACTTCGCGTAATTGATGGACTTCGCTTGCGCGCATGTCACCGTCAAAGCGAACTACAAATAAACGCGCATTAGTGACTCTCTCTTGTTTGTCTTCTTTATCTTGTTTCTTCTTTTCTTTTCCATTTTCTTTTTGTGCTTTTAGCCACTTTTTCCATTCTTTTTTAGAAAGTGTTTCTTGCTGGATATTACTGCGAATTTCATTATATCTTTCATTGACATTGTAAATCAGTAAAGCGCCATCTTGTGCTTTACCTTTTTGCGCAATAGCCATAATAAAAGCGAAAGTAACAATGATCCCGATAATGATAGTTAGTGTTTTAGCTAAAAATAAACCGTACTGCGATAAAAATTCCATTATCCTTTCACCTTATATTTGTTTGCATATCTTTCTTCTCACCAGAAAGAATGACCAACTTATTTCAAGCTAATCCTTCCTCACTGCACGAGAGGGGAGAAGAAAACAGTAAATACGGCATACCATCATTAAATTTTAGGCGTTTACTGGCTCGCAATCGGTAACTATTTTAGTTACACTCGCAGCGCGTAGGCTTGATGCCTAGCCTAAAAATAAAGAGTTGAGCGGGTTTAGCCGTTGATTTTTATTGTATATCTTACAGGAAAATGACACTATTCAGCCATCTTACGCCCAAAGAACTTAATGTGATGACAGTAGACATAAAAAACCTCTCTTGTAAGCGGGGAGAGCATTTTATATTTAGAAAACTAAGTTTTAGCATATCTGCTGGCGAGTTAGTTGTTATCAAAGGGCAAAACGGATCAGGTAAAACGAGTCTGCTTAAAATGATAGCCGGGTTAATTTTACCTGATAAAGGAACAGTGAGCTGGCATCATCGCAATATAACTGAGTCTAATGACTATCGTGCCAATATGAGTTTCCTTGGGCATAAAAACGGTTTAAAAATGGCGCTCAATCCATTGGAAAATTTAGCTAACCTTCTTGCATTAGGAGAATGCAAGCAGAGCTTACCAAGGGTAGAAACGGTATTAAGGATGTTAGATTTAGGCGCACACTGTGATAAAACTTGTGGTCAATTATCTTCAGGACAACAACGTAAAGTTGCTTTGGCAGCTGTCATTTTGAAACAAAAGCCTCTTTGGATATTAGATGAGCCTTATACTGCTTTAGATACACAAAGCATAGATAGCCTCAATAAACTATTTATGGAACATTTGGCTAATAAAGGTATGATTGTGATGGCAAGTCATCATCCTATAAAAGGCTGTCAGCATAACATTGTAAATTTGTCATTGCAGGAATCATTGTGAAAGTATTTTACGCTTGCTTACGCAATGACATGCGGGTGATGCTCCGATGTCGTTCTACTTGGATTCATTCTCTTATTTTCTTTATCATTTTTATTTCACTGTTTGGAATAGCATTGGGCTTTGATAGTCACTTTGTGAAGCTAAGTCCGGCTATTATTTGGATTGCTTTTTTAGTCACCTCTTTATTTGGAATTGAAGCTTTCTTTGCAACGGAGCGAGAAGAGGGGATGTTAGAGCAGCTAATATTAAGTCCACACCCCTTATGGTGGCTCATTTGTGCAAAATCAGTTGCCATATGGATAGCAACTTGTCTTCCGCTTATTCTCATGTCTCCTTTCTTAGGGATCATGATGCAACTTTCTGGACTGGAAAATTTTATTTTAATATTGACCTTATTAGTGGGATCGCCCGCCCTCACTTTTGTTGGCGTGATAGGGGCTGCTTTAACGCTTGCTTTACCACGCTCAGGTGTATTTTTAGGACTTTTATTATTACCCCTTTATATTCCCATTTTAATTTTGGGGGAAAGTGCGCTTGCCACCTTATTGGCGTCAGAATGGCCAGATTTTCAAATAATTTTATTAGGGGCGATTTCGGTATTGGCGTTTACACTCGCACCTCATGCGGCAAGTGCGGCATTAAAAGTTGCAATGGATTAATATGAATATAATACAAGCCATCATCAGTTTAGGATCGCCACGGCGCTTTTATCATTTTTGCGGAAAATTACTGCCTTGGTGTTTAGGTATCAGCCTGATTGCTATGGCATATGGCACGATTGCCGGTTTATTTATTGCGCCACCTGATTATCAGCAAGGCGAAGGGTATAGGATTATCTTTGTTCATGTACCTTGTGCCATGCTTTCATTATTGATTTATGTTTCCATGGCTATTGCTTCAGCTATCTTTCTTATTTGGCGGGTAAAACTTGCTGATGTAATTGCTTATTGCTTAGCACCTATAGGGGCATTTCTTACGTTTTGTGCGTTGGTCACGGGCGCCATTTGGGGCAAACCCATGTGGGGAACCTGGTGGATATGGGATGCACGCTTAACTTCAGAGCTTATTTTGCTTTTCCTTTACATGGGATATATAGGTTTATATTCCGCTATTCCACAACCTAAAGCAGCAGCAAAAGCTTGCGCTATTTTAGCATTAGTGGGGGCGATAGATATTCCTATCATTCATTATTCCGTCTATTGGTGGAATACCTTACATCAAGGGGCGACTATAGCAAAATTAGGACAGCCTGCTATCTCTACATCAATGCTACTCCCGTTGCTTAGCATGATAGTGGGATGTGGGTTTTACGTTGTTGCTTTGTTATGTATTAGAGTAAGAACAGAAATTTTGCAAAGAGGATCGCAGCACCGTTGGGTTAATGTATTAGTGAGCAAATCATCATAGGAGGCAGCCATGTTATCGATGGGTGGTTATGGCATTTATATTTGGCCAGCTTATGGATTGGTATTGGTTGGATTTTGTGGATTGATGATCTTGAGCTTACGGCAGGCTAAGCAGGTAAAGCGACGATTGCAATCTCAACTAAAGAAGTAGATATCGATGTCACCAGCACAAAAAAAACGTTTGAAAGTGATCGTATCTTTGGTCACAGGACTTAGTATTTCAATGGCATTGGTTTTATATGCCTTATCAAAAAATATCAACCTCTTCTATACCCCAACACAACTCGCCGCAGAAAAAAATATCTCGCATAAAACACTGCGGGTAGGTGGCATGGTTGTAAAAGACAGTGTTGTACGCAAGCAAGATATTGATGTTGAATTTGTGATTACTGATTTTAACCAACAAGTGAAAGTAAAGTATCGTGGCATTTTGCCTGATCTCTTTAGAGAAGGTCAGGGCATTGTGGCGCAAGGAACATTAGAAGCAGATGGGTCTTTTAATGCCAGCCAAGTATTGGCTAAGCATGATGAGAAATATATGCCACCAGAAGTCACAGCCGCCTTAAAAGAAGGAGCTGCGCTCTCAGGTAAGGGAAGTGAATCATGATCCCTGAGCTTGGGTTAGTCTGCCTTATTCTTGCGCTGATGATGGCTTTAGTATTAGCTTTTGTTGCACCTATTGGTCTTATCAATCCTAAAGCGAGTTTTTTGCAGTCCTTGGCACGGCCTGCAGCTTTCGGACAATGTTTTTTTGTATTGTTGAGCTTTTTGACCTTAATGCGATCTTTTGTCCAAGATGATTTTAGTGTTCAATATATTGCGCAAAATTCAAATGCGAATCTGCCTACTATTTATAAGTTTTGTGCACTTTGGGGCGCGCATGAAGGATCATTGCTACTGTGGGCTTTAATCTTAACCTTATGGACATTGGCCGTTGCCCTATATTCTCGAAAGCTGCCAACAAACATGGCTGTTTCAGTGATGGCCGTGCTAGGCGCCATTAGCGTTGGTTTCTTAGTTTTACTTTTACAGACTTCCAATCCCTTTTTACGTTTATTGCCTTTCGCTGCCAATGAAGGCGCAGATCTGAATCCTTTATTGCAAGATCCGGGATTTGTATTGCATCCACCTTTTCTCTATATGGGCTATGTAGGATTTGCTGTGCCCTTTGCTTTTGCTATCTCGGCACTGATATTCAAAGATAGCAAAATGTGGAGTGTGTATGCACGACCGTTTGCTTTATTAGCATGGGCTTTTCTGACCTTAGGGATTACTTTAGGAAGCTGGTGGGCCTATTATGAATTAGGTTGGGGTGGCTGGTGGTTTTGGGATCCTGTTGAAAATGCTTCTTTTATGCCTTGGTTAGTGGGTGCCGCATTAGGACATGCCTTATTAGTTTCTCGCCAAGATACCGCTTTTAATACCTGGGGAATTTTATTAGCGCTGAGTGCTTTCATTTTAAGTTTGATTGGTACCTTTTTGGTGCGCTCAGGTGTGGTGTCTTCTGTACATGCGTTTGCAAGCGATCCTTTGCGTGGTACTTTTATTCTTTGCTTTTTGGCCATTGTCATTTTTTTCTCCTTTATCCTTTTTGTCAGCCGCACCACAGGCCATAGCCAAAAAATGTATTGGTTATCGAGAGAGTCGTGGATCCTGCTTGGAAATATGATTTTCTTTGTTGCAACTTGCACTGTATTACTCGGAACCCTGTATCCAATTATGATTGAGGTGCTATTTGAGGAAAGACTTTCTGTAGGGCCTCCTTATTTTAATGCCGTTTTTGTCCCGATTATGATGCCTTTGCTTTTGCTGATGGCCCTAGCACCGCATCTACAATGGCGGGAAAATAGAGCAGCTTTATTCTGGTTAAAAATAAAGAAACATATTTTGGTTTTTGCCTTAGGGTTAGTCGCGATAGCCTATCTTTTGCGGCATCTGCCTTTCTTAACGCTTCTTGGGCTTGCTGTTGGCTTATGGGTTATCTGGGGAACATTATTCAAATTAATCATAGATTGGAAAAACAATGGCTTTCGCTTACCTCCTGTGCAACGTTGGGGAATGATTCTTGCGCACCTTGGGTTAGGCATTGCGGTACTTGGCATGAGCTTAACAACGTCTTTAAGCATTGAAAGGGAAATGAAAATTGCTCCCGGTGAAAACGTTAATATAGAAGGCTATCTATTTACTTTCCAAGCTATTCAGCCTATTCAAGGTTCAAATTATGAAGGACTACAAGGGCATTTTACTATTGAGAAAGATGCGAAAAAATTAACATTATACCCAGAAAAACGCTTTTTTATTCCACGCAACATGCCGATGACGGAAACAGCAATCAGCCCTGGATTATGGCGCGATTTTTACATTGCCTTGGGTGAAAGGCTAGACGATGGCAGTTGGACGGTACGTTTTTATATTAAACCCTTTGTTCGGTGGATTTGGTTGGGAGGCATTTTGATTGCAATGGGTGCATTCATTTCCAGTCTAGTCTGTTTCAGAAACACTTTTAGAGGTGCAAAATGAGTCTATTAACTTTACGCCATAAATTATGGCGCTTCGTGCCAGCGCTTTTTTTAGGGACGCTATTGTGGTTTTTATGGAAAGGATTAGTCGTTGAGCATCCTCAAACCAATCATGAAATGGCTTTCCCTGCTTTTTCTTTAGGCGACGTCAGAACGGGACATCAACCGCGCAGTTTAGCGGATTTGAAAGGGCAAATCAGCATTGTCCATATATGGGCTTCCTGGTGTGGTATATGCGTGAAAGAGCATGAGGAATGGTTACGCATTAAAGAGAAATGGCCCCATTCATTGGTGGGAATAGTGTATCGAGATGAAAGCGATAAAGTATTAAATATTTTAGCGAAAAAGGGTGATCCCTATAATTATCTATTAGATGATATGTCGGGTAGTTTAGGGCTTGATCTTGGTATTACAGGTACCCCTGAAACCTTTATCGTCGATAAAGAAGGCGTGATCCGTTTTCATCACATGGGGCCTGTGACCCAAAAAACCTTTGAAGCAACGTTCCTTCCCATTATCGAAAAATTAAACAAGGATAACGCTTAGTTTTATGCGTCATCATGCAGTCATTATTTTTTTTCTGGCGGTATTTCTGTTGCCAAGCCAAGGATTTACTGTAGAACAACAGTTTGTTTTTGAAAATACCTGCCAGCAGCAGGATTTTGATAATTTGCTCAAAGAAATACGTTGCGTCACGTGTCCGAATCAGAATATTGCTGATTCAAATGCGCCTGTGGCGAAGGCAATGCAAGAGGAAATTTTTCAACGTCTTCAAAAAGGTGAGTCAGCCCTATCTATACGTGAGTATTTGCTCTCTCATTATGGCGATTATATTTTTTATCGCCCCCTGATGAAAAAGCAAACTTGGTTATTATGGGGCGGACCATTTTTGATGTTTTTTTTCGGACTCATTTTTTGCTTAAAAACACTTATTACTGCTAAGCGGGCTGCATGAATACCATTATCCATATGCCTGGTTTTTGGGCGATCATTTTTATACTAACGGCAACTGCCCTGATTTTTTTGCTGTTTCCTCTTTTTCGCAGTGGATCGCGGAAAGGTAAAACCTTGTTTCTTAGTGTTTTTATCCCTTTATGGCTCATTGCGGTGCCATTATTGTACTGGCAGTGGGGGGCGGCATTGCGCTTGCAAGATACAGTTGCACTGAGCAAAATTTCTCAAAGGCTGGAAAGCACAACAAAAGCTGCGAATGTGTCTAAAGAAAAAATATTAGAAACTTTTACTTTGCTTGAGAAAGAAATTGATTTCTCTGCATTAGCTTTAGCGCAATTAGGCAGCATTTATAACCAATTAGGGTTATATGATAAAGCTATAGAGGTTTATGCTAAAGCCATTATATTAGACAACGATCCTGAATATCGCACCCAATGGATTTATGCTTATTCTTTGAAAAATCAGGGCAAATTGCCCTCTGATGTACGAATGGAAGCGGAAAAATTAGTGCAATTAAGTGCAAAAAAAGAAGTTATTAATTTATTAGCAATCGATGATTATTTTCAAGGACGATTTGAGCAAGCGGCCAAAGGGTGGGAGCTTTTATTAGCGACTGATGAAGAATTAGCAGATGATAGGCGTATCATGATGCAAAACGCATTAACTAAAGCACGCAAGCAAGGTAATTTACAAGAACCATCGCAAAATGAAATCTCATTTAATGTTCATGTCAGTTTGGCACCAGCATTAGCCTCTGCTGTTGGGCCAGAAGATATGGTTTTTGTCTTTATTAAGGCAAGCGAAGGGCACCAGCCGCCTCTTGCTGTCGTTAAGAAAAAAGCCAAGGAGCTTCCTTTTAATGTTGATTTAGGCGACGAACAATCAATGATGGGAGGACAGCCACTGAAACCTGGATTAAGTGTTAAAGTGATTGCAAAGATATCAAAATCAGGTAATCCTTTAGATACTCAAGGTGAATTACGAGGAATTAGTCCAGCTTTAGTGATAAAATCTGGTCTACATTCCGTTGAATTAATTATTGATGAACGTGCCGCATAAATATAGTCTTCGCACCTGATTCGGCAGGGGCTTCTCTCTCTTCGGTTATGAGATAGATTGGCGCCTATTTGAAAACTTATGTGCTGTGACTATAGCAAAGCAAAAGCGTTTGTAAATTGCTAGGATGTTAGTTAATTTAATACCTCAGGAGCTTAGAATGAAAGAGGAAAATAGTAAAGGACTCTCTGATGATGCGTTTGATGCTATTACGGCAGTAGTCATTATTGCTGTAGCAGTAATAGGTGTGGTCTTTTGGTTAAGCGGAATGCCAACCTGATCTTCTCGCAAGCTCTTACTTATTCTGTCAAAACCGTTGCCTTCTTATTCCCTCTACCGTTGAATCGTGCCAAAGTTATCTAGGCGGACAACGGTAGAGGAGATCTTCACTTATTTAGATTTTAGGCCTTAACACTTCAGATGCATCCTTAATTTTTGCAATTTCGTCTTTTATGCTAGATTCAGGTGCCGAAAACATGTCTGCATACTGAAGCAATGAGTCCACTTTTTTACCATATTTAGCTTTTCCTATAGCGCTTAATGCGGTTTCCGCCTTTTTCTTAAGAACAGATAATATAGCATTATTAGCCACAGCTAACGCTTTATCTGTAGCGCTTTCTATGCACAGAGTACTGGGAGCAGTAAGCATTTGAATAAGCTCCTCTAACTTGCGGATTGCTTCAGCAGAGATTGCATTATTTGGTAATCTTTCATCTTTTTGATTTTGCACTACTTTAGAAGAAGAGACGCCTGCACTCTTGCTGCGATGGCGTACGACGTCATTGCTGTCTGACGATGAAACAGATTGAGCTTCAGTTTCAGAATCCTGGCTCTGGCTAGAAGAGGCTGTATTTATCCTAGCCCTCATACCAGCCCATCTAGAACTCATCAGGTGTTTATTTTTTTCTTGATATTTTGATGTTTGCAAATTCATATGAATGTTAATCAGTTTTTGATTTATTTTTTCTATTTGCGTTATAGTGGGACGTTGAGTGGGATCATTCTCAATCATCCATTGTACAAGAACTTGCAGCAAATTTTTGATGAAGCCATCATTTAGATCAGACACATCAACTCCATTGAGCCATGTTTCCGCTGTTTTTCCAGACAAATCAAAAACTTCAAATACATCAGGCATCATGGTGATAATTTCTTCATAAGTGGGAGAGACGCCATTTCCAAATTGTGTCGCTTGCTTACGTTTTAATTGTTGTTGATAGTTCTCATTCGTCAAGATTTCAGTAAAAACTACGCCTAATGCCCATATGTCGCTAGCAGTGGCATATATTGCACGTTCACCTCTACTTGCGGTATTAATTTCAGGTGGAATATAGCCGTAGGTGCCGACTAATTCTTTTGATTCATCGCCATTGTCAATGGCAGAGCCTAAATCGATTAATGTTAAGCAAGTACCGCTGGAAATAAAATTGTCTGTTTTAATGTCACGATGTAATAATTGAGCATTTGATAAATGAATAATTTGATTCAGCCCAGCGATTATTAAGCGAAGTTTTTTGTCTACATCAATGATTTTTTTGGCGATAAACCGATCCATGCTGGTTTTATCGCTAATGTGTTCATCTAATTCATAAAGTTCATGCAATAAGTTCTCACCCTTAACGTATTGCATTAAAGTATATTCATTTTTATCTGGATCTCGTAAAGAGCCAACTAATCTTTGCATTTTATGTAGACTTGCTCTTTCTCGTTCAACGGCTTTCATTTCGTAGGTACTGTTGGGGCGTTGAATTTTTACTGCAACGTGAGTCCCTGTGTCCACATTTTTAGCCAGGATTACTTTGCCTTGTGCACCTTCCCCTAGTGTTTTGAAGGATTCTGCTTCGTAAAAATAATATTCTTTTTTTTTCTCTGATTTCTTCTCAGTAGATTCTGTTTCAATATAAAGTACACTGATAGTTCGCTCATTCCCCTCTATTTCAATGGGTAATGATATAAAAGCGTTAGGCTTAATATTATTTTTTTTGATATAACGTTTAATTTCAGTCATTAGTTCTGGAAATTGTTTTTCATTTTTAGCGCCCAACACTGCCATGGGTTTTTCCTCTCTCTGTAAATAAAATAAGACACAATGTTTGATTTCATGTTCTTTTAAAAGAAATTCAACAAAACATGGTTTTTTATAAGATTATTGTCAGATAAGGCTCAGCTATAGCCGGCAAATTTTTGGATAGCGTGATGAAGTTCAACGAGGAAGGAACAGAATTTTTTAAAGAAAAAAGCAATTATCCACTCTCGCAGGGATGCGGGATAAGATTGAATGACTTGATTCTTTTGGCTCATTTTATGGCTCTAACCACTTATAGCAAGCTTGAATGCTAACATGCTGTTTGGGAGAAGTGAATGCGTCATTAGGTATTTTCCTGATGATAGGCAAAATAGCAGACGAATAGGAGCTCGTGTTGATACACGATAACAATGAGAATGTTTGCAGGAGAGAAGAAGGTGAAGGTGAATTTAATGAGATGACGTTTCGCACGCTCAATATTGAACTTCGATAGTGGTATCTTAGTCATTTTAAAAAAGATATCACCAAATGATTAGAAGGTGCATATGCTTAAGACAACACTTGATGCGTGTTTAAATCCTAATGCCAATACAAATGAAACATTTTCTCTCCAAAAAGGGATGCAAACTTTAAATGCTTTTATAGATGAACTAGGTAATGATTTATATGATCGGATTATCAATAAGTATCAACTTAATCATCTTAAAGACTTGGCAAAAGGACGCCTTGAACGAGGAGGCCTCAGCGTCGCCGATGTACGCGCTATCATGGTGGGGGTTGCAGCCAATGTCACCGCTCAAGATTTAGCAAATAATCCCAAACTTGATAACTTTATTAAGCTATATTCAGAACAAACAAGAAATATTGCACAAGCACAGCGTCAAGAACTCGCTGCCAGTATGGATAAAGTCGCACTACGCCATAAACATCCCTTTGTTGGTTTTTGTCTCAAAATCGGTAAAGCCATCAGTGATGCCGCTGTTAAAAAAAATGACTTAAAAGACGCTTTTGCGGGCGTTCAAATTCATAAAGCATTTGAAGAAGATATTAAAACGGTTGCCACGTTGGATTATGCAAAAACCTATAGAGCTGATTATAGCGAAGAAGGCAAAGCAAAAGGCATTTCTGATCCTAATCTACAAGCTTCTATACAAGATGAGGCTACTCGCCAAGAACTCTCCTCTGGGCTCTATCTTGCGACCGATTTAGCTTATCGTAATCTCAATCACGGCGCGGTGTTGCCTATATTAGATGCCGATGGACAAGAACGTTTATATCAAGTGCACAATATTGCAAATGATAAAGGTT
>MKTN01000024.1 GCA_001898235.1 Gammaproteobacteria bacterium 39-13 | reverse complement strand
CTCTCATGATGTTTTACCTTAATTTTTCTCTTCCAGGGTTTTGTGTACTACATTGATGTCCCCAGGAGGCTGGCGTTTGAAAATTATATTAATATTCCGTCATCTCTATCTAGCAGAAAACCACCTACCTGTGATTTCCAGAGTTCAGAATATAACCCTTTCTTTGCTAATAATTCCTGATGTGTACCATCTTCAACGATTTTGCCTTTATCAAATACTAAGATGCGATCCATATGTAATAGCGTTGAAAGTCGATGAGCAATGACTATGGTTGTTTTGTTTTGCATTAACTCCCAAAGGCTTTCCTGGATATATTTTTCAGTGATTGAATCCAATTGACTAGTTGCTTCATCCAAAATGAGTATTGGCGCATTCTTCAAAAACGCTCTGGCAATCGCTATACGTTGGCGCTGCCCCCCAGAAAGCTTAACGCCACGTTCTCCTACCATTGAGTCATAACCTTTTGGCAAGGTAACAATGAAATCATGTGCGTGTGCACTTTTAGAAGCATTTATAATTTCCTCAGTAGAGGCATCTATCTTGCCAAAATGAATGTTTTCCATAAGTGTTCGGTGAAACAAAGAAGGATCCTGAGGAATCATACCAATGTTTTTACGCAAACTCTCTTGCGTAACATTCCGAATATCCTGTCCATCAATTAGAATTCTACCATGTGTTACATCATGCAATCTCAATATAAGATTAACAAATGTTGATTTACCACTACCAGAGTGTCCGACCAAACCCACCTTTTGACCAGGTTCGATGATGACTGATTTATTTTCGAATAAAGGCTCTGCATCTTTGTATTGGAATTGAACATTGTCAAAGAGTATCTTGCCTTCAGGTACATTTAACTCAGTTGCATTTGTATTATCACTTATCTCCTGTGGCTCAACAATAATATTTAAGGCCTGTCGACATTTTCCAACCTCTTTTGAGAACCGGATCATTTCTTTCCCAGTATTAAAAATATTCATAGCCACAGTTGAAGATAAAGCCAAAATTAGAGCAAAATCTCCTATTGTCACCCAATTGTTTAATCTGCCATAGAGCAATCCACTTATCATTGAAGCGGATAGAATGGTAATTAATGTTCCTTGCATGAAATAGGTTTTCATCATATGCCATTGCAACAATTGATCCTTTGCAACAACATCTTTGAGTGATTTTGAAATTAACTTTTCTTCATGGTTAAAATTGGAAAATAATTTAGCACTTAAAATATTTGTTATACTGTCTACTATCTTACCACCCACAACATTATCGGCCTCTGAAAACTCATAGGATAACGCTTCAGATTTCTTCGCCATATAATAAGAGGCGCCCACAAAACAAAATGCCCAAACTGCGAGTATTATTCCAAAAATAGGCTGAACGGTGAACAGTATGGCTGACCCGATTAGCACAATTATAAAACGAGTTGTAAATATATAGTGAATTATTTGTATAATCGATTCAACCCCGCTCATTAAATCAAATATTTTCTTTGCTAGATTCCCTGAAAATCTCTCTTGGAAATACGAATATGAATGCTGAGACAAATAACGAAACATTGTTGCCGTAATATCAGATTTGATTATTGGCATCGTTTTTAAATAGGCATACTCATACACTCTAAAAAATATATTAAGCACCATTGGCATTGAGGCATACAATATTGCTGGCAATAAGACAGTTGGAATTAATCTTTCCATATCACCGACGGTCTTTATCGCACCATCAATGATCATTTTGATAAAATATGGGCTGAGCGATACTTCCGCCGCATCAACAACTGACATAATTAAGAAAATCAAAAGCGCCAATTTGTGCTCTCTCATGAAAAGCCAAATAAAGGGCCCTAGCTTTTTAGGGATCGCTTTGCGTTCAGATACTAATTGTGTTTTTGCCAAATCAATACTCATAATCATATTCTCAATATTAAATTTTTAATTAAAATGTGTTTTCTACTCAAAAAAACAATTTCAAGCCCTCATGGGACGGAACAAATCCCAACTGCTTATAAAACTCCAACGCTTCGGGTCTTTTTTTATCGGTTGTTAATTGAACAAGATGACAACCATCCTCTTTTGATTTAGCAATTGCCCAATTTAGCATGAATTTTCCAACGCCTTTACCACGATATTTGCTGTCTATCCTAACCCCTTCAATTAGCGCACGTTTTCCACCTTGATATGTTAAATATGTAATATAAGTCAGTTGTAAACAGCCAACAATTTGATTTTCAAATTCAGCAACAATCAGAAAATTATTATTATCCGCGGCAATAGCTTCAAAAGCCGAATAATATACTTCTGGCAATGGATTTTCATATTGTTCTCGCTTTTTACCCAAATCATCATCAGCTAAAAGACGAACAATCTCACTTATATCTTGACGCGTAGCTAGTCGTATATTTATTGTCATTATTGAAAATCACTTAGCACCATATTTATGATTTCATCCAGCTTAATACCAGCTAAGCTCTTATCTAAATCAATATGATTGTACTGAGTAACCCCAAGCATATCACTAAAATCTTTATCACATGTGCAATCAATGGGTAGTATGTAATACATTTCTTGAAGTTCGCTGTTTATCATATTATTCATATGTGCAGTACCTACAATTAGGACTGCATCTTCTTTTACGGCCTTTACATCAATAACCCAGCTAGCTTCACGAACTGGTATACCAAAAGCATCAAGCGGGATTTCATAGTAAGGATATGGAGATGAAATATTGTTATAATGAAGCTCTCCTTCGAGATCTTTGACTTGAATACTAAGTTCCTTTTCAGCAAAAGATAATAGGCAAAGCATTTCTTCAACTAGCGGATCTCCGCCCCATTTCTTGTGATATATATTAATAGTCTCCGCTAATAAATGATTTATGCCCATTCTGTGTGCAGCAATTAAAGTAATTACATGTAATAGAAATGATCTTTTTGATCCATGCACTTCCGAAAGAACAATCAGCATTGGTTTTTTTTGTTTTGCCGCCTCTAATAGAGCAGCCTCAATTAAATGTGAGATCCTCTCGCTAATTTTTTTAATGGAATCAGCATCTAATGACGGCTGAAATAACTGATAATAATCCTTCCTAACTGCATTATATAACCCTTCATCAATCTCTTTTTGTTTATAATTACTCTCCATGAATGAAGGAATTTCATCATATGCTATTTTTGTAAATGTGCCATCCGCATACAACACAAAAAGCAAAGGGTTTTGGAATTTTAGTGTAATTAACGAATTAATTCGTTGTTTAGTGGGACTACTATTCAAATATCTAAATGCAGTCACTAAATCAGGTTCAACAAATTTAAATGCATCATATATTCCCACATGAATATGCATTTGCCGTTCATACAAGTCAAACTCCTCTCGAGTTTTATTGTGAGACTTTTCATCAATTTTGATGGCTTGTATATCATATTTTCCAGTTATATTTAAACGGATCCTAATATTTTGAGATCTGCTCACAAACTCTTCCGAACAAAGATCTGATATTTCTATTGATTTAGCTGCAATATATAATCGGTTTAGTTCATTTACATCATGTTCGTTCTTGGATTCAAACAATGGCACAAAATCTCTGGACAATTTGAGTCGTTTGATCAATACCTCTTCGATTTGATTCCAACAATCTTGGACCAGCACTTTATTTTTAGTATATGGCTCGTTGCTTGTCTTGAAAAACGACAACGTCACATTTTCAACTAGAAATAGCAAAACCATTAATTTTTTGATCTGTTTGTTACTTGATAACTGCTCTATTTCATTTTTTGTCAAATAACGCGCAATATTTGATTTATCAGCAACATAGTGCATGAAATCATCAATTAAATTATTTATCCCTTGGTCATATTTTGCTGCTGTAGCAAGTGATTTTATTCTTGTAAGATCTTTTACTTGAAGCTGAAACATTCTTTTCTATCCTCTTTCTTGAGAATCATCAAATGATCTTTGACCAATATGCTGAGAAGGTCCACCCAGGCTAGTTGCAGCTTTGTCAAAAGAAGCCATCCTGATTTTTTCTTGCCCATTAACAGAGCAATTCAAAATTTTGCCTTCTTTATCTAAATGTATGCTAACTTGCTTACCTTGGTGATTCTCAAAATTATGACTCATTGCTACAAGTTTAGACTGATTCTTCTTCCTTACACTAAGCATCTTGCGATTGTCACTTAAGTTTACCATCCCCTGTACAACCCCTTTGACTTGTTCAAAGGCCCGCACAAAAGAGAATACTCTATCAGGAAATTGCTTATTCAATTGTTTTATTTCTAGCCTTTCTTTAGCCAACCGTTGCTCTGAAATTTTTAGCTTATTCAAGCCGGCCTCACGCATGTTTCTTGGCTCAATCCACCTTGCTTGCGCAAAATCCACTGCCATTGATTTTGATCGTTCACGACTCAGCGTTTTGTACAGGACTTCTTCATTTTTAAAATCCTTGTGATGTGCAAACAAAGCCAGGCTTTCTCGATGCCGCGTGCATGCTACATAGCTTAAATGCCGATCAAAATGTTTCGACGCCAGCACATAGGTTTTATCAACCGTCATCCCTTGCGCTTTATGAATTGTTGCTGCATACCCATGATCTAGATGCTGATAGTTTCGAATATCGAAACTGGCACTTTTATTATCTTTGGAATCTAACTTAATGTTAAATTGGTGTTTGCTAATTGATTCAATTATTCCCAACGAACCATTCTTTACTCCAAGTTGCTTATCATTTCTGAGAAAATAGACTTTATCTCCTATCGCAAAGTGTCGTTCACCCTTTGCAACTGTAAAGCTCTCACCTCTCTCGATTTCGCCCGCAGCAATTCGCACCTCCCTAGCCTGCTCATTAAGCGATTTAACGCTCTCATTGGTATAAGCCAACATTAATTGGGATTTGCCCTCAAGTCGATCTGCTGCCCAGGCTTCTATCATTAATCGTCCTGCAACCTTTTCATCTACTGCATGGCTATGGATTGCGCCCATAGCCTTATATCGCTCTAAGGCTTTTGTTGTGTTCCCTGTTGCAAATTCAAAGGTTGCTTTGCGCATTTTAGGGGAATGCTGCCGCATTACATCTGTCAAAGAAGCTTGCCCAAATCGCTCAGCCAGCGCTCTTGACGGCGCGCCTGCTTCAATCGCCCCTAGTTGCTCCGTATCATGAACCAGAATAACTTTAGCGCCTGCATCATTTGCATAACGTATTATGCAATTAAGCTTTTGTGTACCTAACATGCCTGCTTCATCAATCACCAAGATATTTTGCTTTGTTAGCCCTTCCCTACCCTGTTCCCATTGCAGTAACTGTGAATCCACCGTCATGCTGGGGATCCCTGCCCCCTCTTGTAGGCCTTGAGCTGCTATCCCACTTAAACATATCCCCGAAACTTTACATCCTGATCCTTCAAAAGCTTCTTTTACAGCCCCCATTAAGTAACTCTTACCAGTTCCCGCCAAACCAGAAACGATTTTTAAATCACCCGCATTGATAACATGAGAAAAGGCCTGTCGTTGAGATTCACTTAAGGATTTGCCACTCAACGCTTGGTTTGCGGCCTTTAGATCAACTTGATGTGCTCTTTTAGCATCTAGCTCATAAGCTTGGTTAAGCATTTCATGCTCAAGGGTAATCATTTTGATGGTGCTATAAACCGTTTTTCCATACTCATTTTCACCCAAAGTGACAATTTGCTTTGAGCTTTTAATGGCGGTTAAAACATCTTGGTACTGATTTAAATCAGCGCTATATTGGTTTGCTAGTTTTGCAATATCGTAATCATTAAATACAGCTTGTTGCTGAGTCAGTTTTTCAATAGCAGCAGAGGGATCTCGTATTAATCGCTCGCCATTTGCACGAAGGATTTCGATATGATCAATATACTTGCCAAAATCATCCCCTTCCCCCCTGTTCATGGCATGGTGAGGTGCTTGGCCAAGATGGATCCCTGGCTCTAAATCAATACCCCGTTCTTGTAAACTACGACAATCAATTCTAGTAGTATGTCCCGCTAAATGTAGGTGAGCATTAGCTATGTCTTGCCAAAATCGGCGCTGCTCAAACACATTTTCTCTCTTGTTCCAATCCCGATTTTTTAAACCGAAGCCTTTAGCACTGACTTCTCGCATGGTAAGCAGAATATGAGCGTGGGGGTTTTCAGGATTGTCTTCATGGATATTGACATCGGCAATCATTCCTTTACTAACAAACTGCTTATCACAATACTCACGGATTAAATCTACTCGTTCATCTTGAGTTAACTCTTTGGGCAAAGCAATTAGTACCTCACGCGCCAATTGCGAATCCTTTCTTTTTTCTGTGGCTTCCACCTCATTCCAAAGGCGCTTACGATCCTTAACCCATTCCGGTGCATCTAGTGGTGCCATGATTTCTGAATACACTACCCCTTTCTTGTTTGAATAGTCATATTCAACCCCCAACCGCTCATCTAATAAACGCGCACCCGCCCTGTAGGCTGCTGCCCCAACAGCAGAGCGCCCTTGTGAACGTGAGATAGTTTTAACATCAAGGTGAAAGATAGCCATATCATTCCTTAAACTTGTCAAAGCACTCTAAAACATGCATCAAGTGTTTGGCAAGCACACGTTGCTCGCAACGTATAGTGTGCGCCCTTCGCTTCTCTCAGGTGTTTTTGCCACTTAGCTTGATATTACTAATCTTCCCTTTCCTCACTTCTCAATCTAGCTTCTTTTCCCTCGCTATGCTCGGTTTTTTATCAGACAAAGTACGTTATTCAGAAATTTAAATGAAAATTATGCTTATAAGCATAAGGATTTTCTTGTCTTCAAAGATCTCATCAATGAAAATTATTGATAACACAATTGATGTAAGGATTTAATCACCATGTCGCAATTAACCCCCGAGCTAGAAGCATTAATGAAAAAGCGCGCCCAGCTTGATGCACGAATTCAAAATCTCAAGGCAAAAGAATCATCCCAACAAAGAAAAGATGATACCAGGCGAAAGATATTAGTTGGTTCTTATATTCTTGATAAAAACCAAAAGGCTGGCACGTTGGAAAAGATTATTCAGGAGCTGGATAAATTTTTATCTAAACCGAATGATCGCGCATTGTTTGATCTGCCTCCCCGTGATGAAAAAGCATCTTCTCAACCAGAAACTGTTTAAGGAAAAACATGACCTATATTCTTGAAACCGTTGAATTTGAACCTGAAATTAGAAAATGGTTAGAATGGTTTTGCCATGAGAACGAACTTCCCTTCTCGCAAGCCTTAAATCTTATTTTAGAAATGGGTCGTCAAGTTGCTGAAAACGAAAAAACGCCTTTTGAACTACCCAAAACCCAAAAGCTCGTTATCCAATGCGTCATGGAATCATTATTGATTTTAAAAGAAGCTCATTTGCCAGATCCCAAACAGCGTCAAGTTATTTCTGAAAAAGCAAAAGTTGCCATTCGTAAAACCTTAGGCTATCCAGAAACAGAATGTCATTCTTTATAAATTTTACCCGCGGTGGGCAAGTACAGTTTCACGGCATATATCGATTCTGGCAAGTCTTTGTTCGCTTTTTTAAAATTGGTTTTTTTGTTTTTATCTTATCAACTGCTTTTATTTGGTATTCTAAGACTAAGCCATATGAATTGTATCTGCTAGCACAATGGGGGTATGCCACCCTCTTAAATGGCCCATGGGCACATCCACCAAAAGCAATTCAGTTTCGTTATCCTAATGGGCGCGTTTATCAATTAATGCCAAAGCAAATTTTATCTCTGCCGATTCTCAAAAAGCAAAAAAGGTTAGCTCAAAGTCGGCTTTATGCTTCTCTTAAATTGGCAGGCTCAATATCAATAGCATTAAGTATCATAGCAGCTTATCTCTTTTCCCGTTATGGAGAGCAAAAAAACCAGCAACAGCCGCTAAGAGGCGCAACGTTTGCTACTCCAAATGAATTCAAACACATTATAAAGCGAGCAAAAAAAGCTTCCCCATGGACTTTAGGTAATGTCCCCCTGCCCCTTGAAGCTGAAACTCAGCATATCTTACTTTGTGGGTCGCCAGGCGGCGGTAAATCAGTTTGTACCCATGAACTTCTTACACAAGTCAGAAAGGCTAGGCAAAAAGCGCTGGTGTATGACATCAAAGGGGCATTCATTCCCCACTATTACCGACCTGGCAAAGACATTATTTTAAACCCATTGGATCAGCGAAGCCCTTCATGGAATTTATGGCAAGAATGCTCTTCTTTAACCGATTACGATGCGATTGCCGCAGCAATCGTGCCTGACAGCTCGATTGGTGACACCTTTTGGTTAAAGGCTGCAAGAACACTGTTATCAATTTCTGCTTCTCAATTTAAAAATAAACCTGATCCCAGAATGAAAGATTTAATCCATCATTTGTTTTGCAGCGATCTCAAAGATGTTGAATCTCTCCTTGAAGGAACGCTTGGTCATGCCATGGTAGGCAAAGACTTAGAGAAAGGCACGCGTTCAGTCATATTAACGTTGGTAACTTACTGTAAATCACTTCTCTACTTGCGCGATGAGCCAAGCATTCCAGGCTTCTGTATTCGCGATTGGATTAAAAATGAAGCAGATGATGCCTGGCTATTCATAAGCTCAAACCAGCGCATGGCAGACGCCTTAAAACCGATTATTTCTTTGTGGCTTGAACTGGCAGTCAACTCCTTGCTTAGCCTTGATGAAGACAGAAACCGAAGGTTGTGGTTTTTCTTTGATGAGCTGGCCAGCTTACAACGATTACCCAGTCTAGAGCCTATCCTTTCTCGCGGTCGTGGATATGGCGCTTGTTTTGTAGGTGCCATTCAAGATATCCATCAGCTGAAAGATTTATATGGCGATAAAGCAGCCGAAGTTTTGGTTTCTCTTTTTGGTACTTCTCTCTTCTTCTCAACCAACAATAACCATTCGGCAAAATGGGCTGCTGAACAACTTGGCAGATCTGAATTTTTAGAAGCCCGAGAAGGCTTTTCATTGGGATCCCATATGCGTGATGGCGTTACTCTCAATCAGCAACGTCGACAAGAATTACTTATAATGGATTCTGAAATACGTCATTTGAAAAAGCGCGAGGCGTTTATGGTTACTGCTGGTGGGTGGCCTATCACCAAATTGAATTTTCAATTTAAAGAAAGGCCAATTAATAACCCTGCGTTAATTGAACGAGATGTTTCCGAGCTATCACATCAAGTAGCTGTTCTGGATAAAAAAATTGAAGACTTTAGCACCATCTCAAATCAATCCTTCTCCATACCTAAACCTAACTTTGCTCAAACTGAAGATGAATTTGATCTTTTTTAAATTCAAAGATCAAACCATTTCGGAAACACTTCAGTTAAGACCAGCTCTGTAACTCGATCAAATTGTCTTCGGGGTCCCGAACATAAGCAAAGGTCAACGTTCCAACCCCTTGCACGTCTGTGCTAACGCACTTACCATGCAAACTCCCACCGGCCATCTGAACTTCTTCAATTGCTTCTAATACGTTCTCAACTTCAAAAGCCAAATGCCCAAAACCCAATCGATTGGCGGCACATTCAAGCTTTTCCAAATTTTCTGAATACTGAAAAATCTCAAGTGTTGGACCAGATTCACCACACCCAGGCAATCTCAAATGTTCTCCCCAGAGAGCAGCACTAATAACACCAGTTCCCTCCTCAAGCCACTTACCTGAAAATGAACGCTCTGGAGGAGCAGGACGACAACCGAAGACCCCTTGGTAGAATTGACTTAATTTCTTCCAGTCCTTTGCAATTATGTTGGTGTGCTTATACTTTGCTTTCATCGTCATTCCTTCTTGAATCTGAAATTGTCAAGTCAGCGTCCTGAAATTTTATATTACCGGGTAATCCCACCTTTTTACATGGAAAATCAAAGCACACACGACATGACTGTCACCATATGGCCATTGTAACGATCATCGCCGATTTTTTTCCAACCCAAGCGCATGTAATAGTTTGGAATATTTTTATCAGGAGCGAATAAATATAATGAATGATAGCCTTGTAATTTTGCTTGCCATTTTGCAGCTTCAATTAATTGAACTGATATTTTTTTATGTTGGTAGTCAGGAATAACAAACAAATCGCCAAGCCAAGGCTTTAAATCGGAGGCTAGGCCATCGTTAAATTGTAGCGAACACATACCAACCGGATGAGCACCGTCAAAAGCCACAAATGCCATAGGGATTGAGTCATTCATCCATTCGTATAGCCATTTTTTTATATCTTCATGGGAAGCATTTGGTTCCCATTTGCCGATAGACAGTAGCCATTGTTGTGCTAATGCGGGGATGGATTCAGGGTGTTTTTTTATAATATCAATTGCTATAGGCATATTACCTACTCTTTTTCATCAACCAGTTGGAAATCAACTTCTTGTTTCATTAGAAGCTGACAAGCCACCCCGGTGTAATATTTTTCAAATTCAACAAACGAAATATTTTTAATAATTTCTTCATCTACTTTTGACCAGGGATCAAGATAGGAAAATATTTTTCCATCATAGGATGTTAAAACCACCCAATGGGATTCATCTGGAAATTCATTTAACACGCCATGTAATAGAACCATTATTGGTGCTTTCATTAAACTATCTTGCCACTCGGTATCAAAAAAGTGCATTCGAAATAAAAGATTTTCCTTAACCACATATCTAAATATATCTTCTGGATACAATCCAACTTCTGGATCATGTTTACTATAGCCCTTGTCTAAGGGTGGCACGTCAAGTCTTAACTCATTACAAAGCAATTTCCAACTTGGAAGCGGTTTAAAGTTAATATACTTAAGTAACATTAAAAGAGATGCCACGCCACAACCTGATTCAGGGTGAAGTTCCTGTCCATGCTGTGATACAAATATGGTATGCGCTTCATATTTCATTTTATGCTCATTATCCCCTAGTCAAGGACAATTTCTTTTAATTGCCACCCTGCACGATTTTCAAGATAGCTTGCTGCAATATCCGCTAAGCATCCTGGAAAAATTGTTTCCTTTGTGCGGCGCAGATCCTCCAGAGACCAACATCGGAGCTCTTTAACAACTTCTCTTTCTTCTTTAGTTAAATTAGCGGTTATTATCTCGCTGGTACTAATATGAACTGCATAAAAGATCTCAATCAGCCTTGTTGGGAAGCCGCTTAAGTTCAAAACCTGCTCTCCATATACAAAGAGTGACTTTTGAAAATCATTCAGCCCTGCCTCTTCATATAATTCTCTTGTCAAAGCGGTCTCAAATGACTCATTTCTCTCAATTCTTCCGCCTAAGGTGCACCAAAATGAATGATTACTTTGCGTTTTATTTTCTAAAATTGGCAAAGTGGAAACATGCATCAATAAGATATTATTATCAGGATTAAACACTATAGCTCGTACTGTTCGACGTAAGTTGATCCCCATTATTAAATGCACTCTACCATTGATGATTTGTTCTGCCA
This sequence comes from Gammaproteobacteria bacterium 39-13, assembly GCA_001898235.1. GTDB lineage: Bacteria > Pseudomonadota > Gammaproteobacteria > Berkiellales > Berkiellaceae > Berkiella. Next base: position 291 of record MKTN01000024.1, on the reverse strand, counting down.
TTTGAGAAAAACCATATTTTTTATATAGATGGATGGCTCTTGCATTAGATGGTTGTGGATCTACCAAGACTCGATCAGCTTCTACACAGCATTCTTTGATAAAGCATGACAAAACATGAATTGCATGCCCCTTATTCAAGAAGGTTTCGTTTCCAATAAAAAAATCAATGCCCAACGTATCTTTCAATGAGTAGGAATGATACTCGTTCTCTTTGTCTACCTTGTAAGATTGAAAATATCCCGCCGGTTCATCTTCGATAAAAAAGATATACCTCTTAATCCCCTCTTCTG
>MKTN01000023.1 GCA_001898235.1 Gammaproteobacteria bacterium 39-13 | reverse complement strand
TGTAGATCTCCTGCGTCAATGTTACGAGAAAATTCTACTTTTGAATACCGCTACTATTTGGGGGGATTACCATGTGGACTTGCCAATATTTCCATCAGATCGAGCTTTACTCAAAAAAGCGACACTCATGTTGATGTAATGCGCGGCCTCTTTCGTTGAAAAGCTTCGATTTAATGTGCTGCTATTTGTGTTATTTATCTCTGCTTCACCTTTTATAGAATCAGGACTACTCCTCACCAGCTTTCTTATTTTTTCTTCTCTTTTATGTGATTTAATTAAAGAATCCAATACTTTTTGTCTTTGAATTTCCGTATATGGTAGACAGTTTTGGCGGTAATTATCGTTCTTGCAATTCAGCATAATTTCAAGGCAAGTATCTATCATTCCTTGAACGATCTTCGAGATATGCTTAACATTTGAAATGCTGTTATCGAAGATAGCTAAGCATTTTTCACAATTTTGAATTAAATCTTGATATAAAAATAAAACACTAATCCACTCTTTTATCGAGGGGTCGTTTTTTATTGCATTTAAGGTTAGTTTTAATGTGCTTAGATCTTCTTTTGCCTTTCCTATAGCAATATCAATTTCATGCATGTTTCTAATGGCCTTCAATTACATCTTTCTGCATATTTACTAATGTATATATTATCATTACCCTGAGCTTCTTTAACCTTCATGTTCCATTTGACTTCCCAATCTGAAGGCGGATAAGTCTTATTCCATCGTTTGAACATTTCTTCTTGGTTGGCACTTAGCTTGAAGGAATAAGTATTTGCCAGATATAGATGTGCTCGAGCTATCATTCCTTTGACTTCATCACGTGGCTCAACAACTCGATATTTCGTATCAATTATGATTTTACATCCATGAAAATTATATTTTTGCTCCCTACTTTCTTGGTAAAATTCACCAAAACGATAATCATTTCTAGCCTGATTTACTTCGCCTATTGCAGGTACAATATTGTGAAGGTCGGTATGCATTTTGCGAAACTCAGAATCGATTTTTTCGCAGCATTTTCGGCCTTTATATTTCTTGCCGTTTTTCTTTTCGCATATAGGTTCACGCCAACATTCTCTTTGCTTTCCAAGCCAAGAAGCTGGAACAAGATGCTCCCATTCAACCCTATTTGCCCTTCTGCCCTCTCTTGGCTCATAACCACAACTCTGATGGTCCACATTTAGTTGTTCGTCATATTTACAGCCACAATATATAGTTTCTGGATTTGAAGCCCATATAATTCTTGCTATTTTCTTCGATTCTTGAAAATTTTTTGGGTGTTCAGCTTTTGCTATATTTATGAAGACTAAAAAACAAGCTACAAATATTAGGGATAGTTTAGACATTCGAAACTAATTTTCATCCTTTTCTTCTTTATTATCTAGAGCAGGCTTAGCTTCTTGATGAGCGAATTTTTCTCTTGCAGAAGCGATGGCTAAGTGTAGTTTCTTTTGTAATATTTCTTTTGGTGGTAACTGTGTTAAATATTCAGCAACATGGATGCCACTTTGGCCCATTTCTAATAACTCAACTTGTTCCTGATTCTTTTCAGCACATAATATTATTCCTAAAGGAGCTTCTTCTCCTTCTTTGCGTTCGTATTTGTTTAACCATCTTAAGTACAATTCCACTTGGCCTTTATGAGCTGCTGAAAATTTATCAAGTTTGAGTTCCAACAAAATAAGTCGTTTAAGGCTTCTATGGAAAAATAATAAATCTAGGTAGAAATCTTCTCCACCTATGGTGATTCTTTTTTGACGCTCCACAAAACAAAAGTCGTTTCCTAACTCTCCAATGAAGGCGGATAGTTCTCCAAGAATTGCATTTTCTAAATTACTTTCGCTATAGTCTTGTGGTAAGTCTAAAAAGTTCAGCAAATAAGGATCTTTAAACACTAGGGTCGGAGTTACTTTTGATTCTTGTCCAAATTTAGTTAGTTCTACTTTGATAAAGGATTCAGTATTTTTAGAAAGAGCTGTTCTTTCATAAAGCATTCCCTGTATTTTGGTCCGTAACGCACGAACGCTCCAACGTTCTAGTCTGCACATTTCGCAATAAAATTGCATTTTAAGGGGATCTTTTAAGACCAGTATCTCCACAAAATGTGACCACGACAATTGTTGCGACAGTGTCGCAACAATCTCAAACTCGGGAAATACCTTATGGAAATTAACCATTCTTGAGAGATTATCTCGGGTGAACCCTTTTCCAAATGCTTCTGTAAGCCTCTCAGCGAGGCTTTCCATAACCTGTTTACCATATTCAGCTCGTTCTGCTTGGCCAAGCAAATCTTGGTTAATTTGCGCTCCAATATGCCAATAAAGGACTACAAGAGCAGAATTTACAAATGTGGAAACCGAAGACTTTGCTTCGCTGATTAAAGAACTTATTGTCTTAAAAAGCTTTTTTGATGATTCATCCGACGCGAGTATATTCACGTAAAGTACCTTTTTCTATTTAATCTTGATTTTTGGGACACTGTCGCAACAATTGTCATGCTTATGCACATCATTGATATTTAATCAAAAATCAGAGTTTTAGAGCGCCAGTCTTATGTGTTAGGTTTGACCGTTGCATTTCCCATGTCTCGGATTTTAATTTCCGTGACATTGTCGCGGAAATTGTATCTTCTTGATATGTAAGATAAAATTTGCGTGCTTTTCGAGTGTATCTACACTAAATTCCATGTTAAAGCTTTTTAATGAGGTAACATCCAATGGAGCTGTTAGCATGGCCTGGGCGCTCATATTCAATCATGAACCCAAGCTTTTGATACCACTCACAAGCAGGCCAATCCTTAAGGGTAAAAACAGTAAGAGCATTACATCCTTTAACCTTTGCCCATTCTTCAGCTTTTTGAACCAGGGCTCTTCCATACCCTTGACTTCGGTAGTTTTGCTCTACCCATAAACCACCAATCTCAGCTGGCCCAAAATTATCAAAGCCCGAAATGGCTGCTATTGCATTGTTATTGTCATCATAGGCCGCATAGAAATAACCGCCGGTACCGGCTAACCCGCGTTCAGCAGCAAATATATTGATGCCACGGTGAATTACAGCATAATCATCTTCAGTTGGATTTTCGATAAGAATAATGGATTGCATGTTTATCTTCTCATTATTATTAATAATGTTTTACTGGTGTTTATAAAAATTATTCAGAAATTCTAGTTAAGCTCTTATCAAGAACATGCTCCATTGTCGGGACATCACTTTCTGGAGTATATGGAAAATTATAAGGAGCTTTATTTGACCGGGGTTGAAAGAACTTATTATAGGACTGAAGCTTCGGAGCTCTAACATTCCTTTCATGCATATTTAAACTATTAGTGTTTACTTCTAAAACCTTTATAGGGTTAGATTCGGAGGAGTAAAACGATTTGTCTACGTATGCATATAGCTGACTCGCTTGTGAAATTGTTTTATCATCAATTTTAGGCTCAATAGCATGTGCGATCGTGGTCAACATTGATAAGTTTAATAATAAGGTCTTCAATCGCATAATGGTCTCACGAATTCACATAGATATAGTTCAAGCTGATCAATAAAAGAGGCTATTATACCATTTCAACAAGTGGTTCTGGTATAGGAACCAAGCTCTGCGTGGTTGGGAAATCATTTAAAGTTAATTGAGATGTAGTATTTGACTCATTAGCCTGTGCCAGCTGTTCTTCGTGAACAGGCAAACTTTCAATAAGTTTACTTAAAGAATCATCAAATAGATTTATAATATCCGCCAAATTGAGCTTGCTAGGCATGTTATTTGGTTTTATTGAATCAGCTATAGTTGGAGGAATTGTATTTTTAATTAGAACCCACAAAGATCCTCCATTTTCATATGAAAATGAAAATGAAGATGAAGATGGTTGAAGATATGTTTTTAGTGCTATCCAAGAATAGTTGGGGGGTAGATTTGGCAAAAATCCAGCCGAACAGAATAAATAAGGCTGATTGGTTGAAGTGTCATAATAGAATGTATTTTCAATTAATGGAAATTTCTCAACAATATTCATTACTTCAGGATAAGTGTCCGGAGAAACCCAAAATCCACCAGGATGTTTAGTGATATCGGCGTTTGAGACATGGCGCCATTGTTGATTGGTATTATCCCAGGTAACGGCATAATTTTCGTTTTGAATTCCCTCAAAATTATTAGCAATAGAGAACGACATATGTTCAGGCTCGTGAAAATGCTGCCCATATGCAATGAAATCTGCGTCAAGAGAAGCTATCATTGTTTCTCTTTGATCTATTAAACGCTCTAGTCCCCCATCTTGAGCTAAAATATTGAAATATTCGTCTAATACTTTATCGAAATATCCAACACGCTGATCATAAGAAGTAAAATCATACCCATCTGTAGGAATATATTCATCCAATATTTTAGCACCAGATAGCTCTAAGTGATTAGCAGCTAGCTTTTCTAAATAATTAGAGTCATTTAAGACCTCTCCAACAGTTTTTCCATTATCGAAATATATTTTCTCATACATCGGGTCAACAATGACTTGTTCATGTTGAACCAAAAACTTACTGGCATCTTTTAGTAATTCAATGTTTTCAGGTTGGCTAATGATATATTTAACAACTGAAATGTCATTAGAGGGTAAATTAACTTGAGCAGCATAATTTTTAGCTTTGGATTCAACTTCAGAGTATTTTTCAAAAGCTAAAATTACATTACCGGAGATGTATACTTCATTCCTATCCCATTTTTGCAGTATCCTGAGTCCATCTAACCCATGATCCTGATAGATATTATAAAGAGCTACTATATTATTATGAATCTTCTGGTTTCCATATGAAAAACCAAGAGAAAGCGTGTTGGTGCTTTCACAATGGCTTAAAACCGGATTGTCGACAAGCTTTATTACTTTTCCTACTTGAACTGACCCCATGGTAGCTGCAGAGAACCATGTGAATAACGGCGCCTTTTTAGCTATATTCTCATAAGATAAAGAAACGCCATTATTTGTATCTTTATTTGAGCTTCCATATTGAGTTAAATAATTTTCAGCTTCTTGAATATTGCTAAAAAATTCATCCACTACATCAGGTTGAATACTTCCATTCATAGCAATCCCTTCGCCTTTTAGCTTTCTTACCTAGTTTTATTATCAATTCTTATTATTAATTGAAAGTATTCTTTGTCTCTAGGATGAATTTCCTTAGGAGTATCAAGTTTTTTCATTACAAAGAAGACTTTTGTATGATCAAGCTCATATAATCCAAGAAGTTCTGCAGGCCTACTTGCAAAGTAAGCATCGTTTAATTTATCTAAATCAAACTCTTCTATATTTAAAGAAATTGTCTTTAAGGGAGCCAATTTCTCTCTGGTCTCTTTTATTTTCTCAATTGCAGGCGTCATAGATAAATAATGACCAGGAGGTAATAAATGTAGATTGGCAGATACAAGATTTTTGTCAAAAAGCAAGAAACTTTCATTAATCTCTGGAATGATTACCTTTTCTTTCTCGCCCAGTAATACCACTTCAACATTTTTTTCGCTACCGTGAAAGGAATATTTGCTATTTTGATGCAATTTGGAGGTTGATTCCTTTAATGTCCTTTCAGAAGGATAATCGTAACCTAATACTAAAGTTTTTGGAGCTTCCATACTAGTTTCACCTTGATTGGCAAAAGCTGTGAAACAAAGACTCATTAATACCGAAGTAAGTAGTTTCTTTAATTGAGGCATTGGGGCACTCCGTTTGAATTAATAACCACGCTATCCTCACCCATCATACGAGGTAATACTTAGAGATTTCAAACACAACCAAGTTATTAAACTTCCACTCCATATTAAAATTCGTTATATATCAATAAAACACTGAAAATTCGAACTTATGATCAAATTCATCCAGTTGAATCTAATAAACAGCCTCTTTTATCTGCTTAGCTATAAGGGTAGTACATTTAGAGTTTACATTTGCCCTCTTCTTCATAGAATTATTTCAAATGTGAAGAGTGCAACTCAATAAAATCCTTATTCACTTTTGCATAATTTTAAGTATTAGTTTGAGATACCTAACCAATCTTTATAAGAGATCCAGCCAGAATTTCTATAGGTTCTATCGGGCGTTGAAGGAATATCCTTAGGTTTCTGTTGGATACAGAATTGTTTCCATTCATTGATGCTTTTAAGATTTAAGCTTCGAACAAGTTTGCGTGCTTCGCGAAAGGATTTGAATTTGATCAGCTGGGTAGCAATCTTGGAAGTACCTAACCAATCCCCCCAAGATATCCATCCCAAATTACGGTATACCTTATGCGGTGCAGCAGGAATATCCGTAGGGCGAGAGCCACTTTTACAATATTCTTTCCAATCAGATTGTGCATTTAGTTTAAGAGCTCGAGCAAAAGCTCGGGCTTTTTTAAAATCTCTAAAGACTCTATTTTGTGGCGCAACGTTCTTGGTGCCTAGCCAATCCGCCCAAGAAATCCACCCCTGTCCTAAATAAGTGCTATTCGGTCTGGAAGGTATGTCGTCAGGCCTATTACCTGATTTACAAAACATCTGCCAATCAGACACGCCGTTTAGCCTTAACGACCGTGCAAATTGTCGAGCCTGTTTGTATGACCTAAATTTCCGATTTTGAGGGGCAATAATTCCTGTTCCTAACCATTCTCCCCATGACACCCATCCCTTCTCTTTGTAAGCCAGATGAGGAGAAGCAGGAATTTTCATTGGTCTTCGCCCGGATTTGCAATAAAGTAACCAATCTTCCCGGCTCTTCAGCTGAAGAGAATGAGCAAAGGATTTTGCTTCTCGAAAGTTTAGAAAGGGTTTTTTTAGGTTTGTCATACTAGAAAAATAATATCAAAAAAGATCCGCAATCTTACACAATGGTAATTCTAGAATCATCTTATAAGACAAAGAAATGCTAGTTAGGTAACAAATTTCGTATGGGAATTGGCTACAAACCACGTAGCCAATTTCATTTACTTAAATTTCAGAACTTAATACTTCGATATTTGATTTACTGGGTCTTCCACGTTTTTTGCCAGAAGATACCAACATTTTAGGTTTAGTTTTACCAGGAAGCTTTTTTGCAGGTTTTTTGACTGGTTTCTTTGCCGATTTTGTCGTTGTAGTTTTTTTGGCAGCTTTTTTAGTCAATTTTTTTGCTGCGGGCTTCTTGGCTTTAGCGATTTCAGAAGGAGTTTTAGCTTTTGTGCGTGTTCTAGCTACTTTGGTAGATGCTACGGTAGGTTTTTTTGTTTTAGCAGCAGATTTTTTTAGACCTTTAGCTGCTGAAGATTTTGCTACCTTACGACCACGAGTAGAGGAAGTTCCTTTTTTAGTAACCATATCAAATCCTTTTAAATTAAATAACTAATTTAATTTAGCATAAGTAAAAAGAAATGCAATGAGTGACAAATGATTAAGGACTATATTGACTAGACATTTTTTCTCTTTTTGTGGATTCCTTTTCAGGGGCCATAGTCTCGCGCTTATTTTCCTTGGAACGTTGAAACATCCAATTTAATCCAAGGTGCATACCTACACAAACTGGTAATGAAACGGCATAAGCGGGAACACTTAACACAAAACCTAGTTGGGCTAGACCGGAAGTTATTCCAAATGAAGACGCTACCCCGCTAAGTCCACCTTCGCAAACTGCACGATAATATGACCTGTCAGGATGTGGGATCTCAATCTGATTATCTCTTCTTATGCGACTATCCAGTTCAACAATTTTAAATTCGGGAAATTTCTTCTTAAGTTTTGGCAATTCTTCGGTCAGGAATTTTTCTTGAGCTGAGGTTAACTCATAAGTTTCTAAGTAGGATTTCCAATTTTCTGCTATTTCTTCTCTTAATGAAGGATGCTGTTGTGCAAATGCAGTAGATATTTCAAATATATCATCACAATCTTTCAGATCAATTAGTAATAACTCTGCAATTTCACTCTTTTGTCCCAAAGCTTGGAAAACCTTCAATGAAGGTAAAGGACATTTTTTGATAACTTCTGCTAGACATTCAGATTGTTCAGCGCTAACAGCTTTCAATGCATCAAAATCGAATTTTTCCTCTTCAAAGGGATCTGATAAACCTTTTGATTGTAAATTATGTCGAATAACAGCAATAAGAATGAAACGGTAAAATTTAACACTTTGTCCGGCTTTGATAAGATCATCTATATCAATGTGTTGCAAGTATTCAATATCACATGCCATTTCATATTTGAGTTTGTTAATAGACTTTCTGTTTGATGATGTCATTAATCCCAAACGCTTTGGAGAAATCGATAAAATACTACCCCATAAACGATTAACTTGCTTTTCCGTTAAGCTAGCTTTTAATTTTGACAATGTTTGAATTAAAAGTGATTCTTCCTCTGGATTAGCGTGTTTTAAAGAGACGTACAAATTACCCAACATTAAGATAGCAGACAAAGGTTTTTCTGATAAAGTATCAGAAAACGTATTTTTAACTCTTTTGCAAAGGGATTTAATGTTTGACACGATGAGTTCTCCTTCCTATAACTTCAGAAGAATTGGATATTTTCTTGGCTCCGTCCCTGATCGGGTTATCAATTTTCGAAAGTAAAAATGGTTTAATCCTTTGATTATTCATTTGATAATTTTTTAGAAGCTTTCCTGAATCTAAGCCATTTCTTTGACATTCACGCAAAAATCTTTCCATCTTGGGATCCCATGGTTGATTAAATTGCATTGAGTGGGAAATGAACTCAGAAAAATCAAATTTATCTTTAGAACTTATCAATGTACAATCTTGAAATAGTTCAATATCCGATTCAGTTAAGCGCTTCGTATGTTTATCGTCTCTTCTTATCTGTCGTAAAATCCACCCTAATCTTTTTTTAGCTACATCCATAAGAAGTTTATCCGCATCGGGAGACGGTACAAATCTTAAAAAACGGATAACGCGACTAGTCTCTCCAGAATATTCTTCGAAATATTTTCTTATGGTTTGATATCTTTTATTAGAGGTGTTAATTATCCCCTTGGAATGATGGTAAATTTCAGATCCTTCAAGGAGTTCAAATATATTATTTAAGTAATCATCATCAAATTTCTCAACATCGTGAGAATTACGCTTAATTTTATCAAAAAAGATGGATATATCTCTTTCTGCTTTCTTTATATTCTCTTCATTTTGATGATACCACTGCGCAATAAGATTTTTATGATGAGAAGATAATAGGCGAGCATTTTGAAGGGATTTTGAATTTAAGGTTGCAAATATATAAACTTGGATATTTTGCAATACACGACTAACCTGTTCTCCAGTTTCAAGCTTTCGAATCATTTCATGGAACTGCCGCGGAGTTGGATATATTTTTCCAGCAAGCACTCCATTCAATTGTAAAGCAGCTTCTTTTTGAGTGGGGTCCAAAACAAACGCATTTAATATGATATTCCATCCGTTTAAGGCGTCTTTCCGAATAGAATTTCCACCCCAAGGCTGATTTAATGAAGACGCTTCAGCTTCGTCTTGTGGAGTGAAAAATCTATTTGTTTTGTTCACCCATTTATTAATAGGATTAACATTTTTCTTAAATTGATGAAGAGCAGTTTCATCCCCATAGGACCATATAAATGTTTTCAATTTTTGCACTTGCTTAGGAGGCAACAAGGGTTCAAATTTTAATTTTGATGAGGTTCTTTCAAGTAAATCTATTTCTTGACCGATACGCAGTGCGATATGACAAGCAAGATCTTGAAGTTGTGATTCGATATATTTTTGTTGTGATTTAATTTTTTCTATAGTTTCATCAACTGCTAGTTGCGTATACCCTCTACACAAACGCTTTTCACCAAATGAATAACGCTGTAATTTCTTAAGACTCTCTTCCAAAAGATGTTGATGATGGCAAACCTCACCTGTCAGTTTTCCAATATCAAAATGAGGTAAATCAACAATTTTTTGACTAAGATGATTGGCAATAAATTCTTGAGATTGAGTCAAGGCAAGCAGGGAATCGCATACTTCACTCTTCTTCCAATGTAAAAGGTATTCTCGAACACCTTCTTTTAAAGATTTTAAGCATATCCAGCTTAACCACCAAACAGGTGCCAAGGCAACAGTATAAAACAAGACACTTGAAAGCATCGCAGTAGTAGCAACACTGAGAAAAAGAGGCGCTATAGGTAGCAATGTCATTACTAAGTAATGATAAGCAATGTAACTTAATCCAAGATAGAGGATAAATCTAAGATGCCAAAGATGAGATAATGGAGAATATAAGCCAATATTATCCAGTGTGCCCTGGATTGCTAAAGCTGTTTCTTTACCAGCCTTACGAACTGATGATGGAACTAATCTTGAAGCTAGATTATTCCCTTGCGATTTTTCAAAGCTCAACTTATCCAGCACGTTATTACGGAATTTTCTCATCCCTCTCAAGTTAGCTTTAATTTCATTTTTGGATTTAAATGAGATATTTTGTCTTTTAGGTATAGAAGATAATACTAATTCTTTTAATTTATCTTTATCTTGAGCTGTTGATTCTAAATGATCGTAAATGGCTAATCTTCTATCATCATCAAGAGTTGCAGAAAGCGTGCCCTCAATTGTAAGAGGTTCTTTTAAAATATTTAGCACATTGACTTTTTTGCATAGCGCAGCCACAACATCATCTACATTTCGAGGCGATCCTAAGGTGTTATGAATATCACAACGTTGTAATAAGCCCTCATGTATATGTGCTTTTAAGGAATTAATACGTTTTTGATTTTCTTGAAGAGCAGATATTTGTTTTTCAATCGAAGCGTTAAACCAATGTGTGGGCCAAAATCCATTATTTTCACGATTTTTCTTTTCAACATTTAGTTGCTGAAGCGCCTGAAGGTATAACTGCTCAAGAGGCAAAATTTTATCAGTTAGAAGTGATAACAGATCTCGAGTATTAAGATGAGCAAATGGCTTTATTTTTTTCCACAAATTTTGACATTCTTCAAAAGCATCTTTGTCAATCACTAAAGAATTTAGATTTTCCCAAAATTGATCATTTCTAAGTTGTTTAAGTAAAACAGAGTTTTTCTCAGAACTAATTTCTTTGATGCTTCTATGGTACGAATCGATTTTTGAATGTAAATGCTTGGAATAAAAATCTGAAAATCGACCTAAAGGGGCTAAGTTTAGAGGTAATAAATCATCCATGGTATAACACGGGATTGTCCCATCTCCATTTATATAATAAGGGTTGTAGTATTTCGATTATGCATGAAAAATGCAAGATATATTTAGGGTGTTTACGTTGTTTCTTTTTCTAATTTATCTTTAATTTTTACTTTATTTCCAACTTTTCTAGTAATATTTTGTCCTGCTTTTTCTAGCCTATCATGCGCTTTAAGTAAGCGATCATTATTATCTTCTTTAAGTTTATTGAACATGGTTTCTGAAGATGTATCAATATCGAACTTTCCAATTTCCGTAATGCCATTCATTTCAGAGTGGTTTGATACTGCATGCTTGTTACTTTTGTCAAGATTTATAATATCATTCCTTCTCTCTAGGGATTTTGAAAATTCTTGATATTCTTGGGGAATTGTTTGACGCAGTTCTATTGAATTCTTTAACGATTCGATGCGTTCATCTAGAAACGCTTGAGCATATTCTTCTGCATAAATTGGATCTCTGAGCAGGCTATCAACGCCTTGAATTCCAAGCTGTTCACCATTAGACATTCTTTGATCTTTTGCCCATGCAACAAAATCTTGATTAAGATTACATTCAATATTTGCACTATTTGCTTCACTAAATTCCTTAGAGTGCTGGGTGCTGTACATTTTTTGCATAGAAGATTGGAATTGCTTTTCATGATGATGCATTTTAGAAAGATTTGAATTTAACTCATTTGAAAGACGATCTTGCTTATCATGTCCAGTATTATAACTCATATCTCTAGTAGCTCGT